>NZ_KQ970234.1:2959-3742 GCF_001579015.1 Streptococcus oralis | reverse complement strand
CCCGTGTGATGGCTTTGCTTTCTTGATTGGATCGCTTTAGATTTTCTAAGGATTTTTCGGATATCTTTCTTTCTGCCATAACACTTACTTTCTATCTGTATCATCTGAATATATCTGCTTTCAGAGAATGCAACTTCATGATATAATTGTAAAAAAAGACTAACTACTTGTCAATGTACAATTTTTTACATTTTGAGGTAATAAAAATGAAATGGAAAATTATTGCAGATTCTGGCTGTGATTATCGTACTTATGAAAATGCTGCACCAGATACTAGCTTTGTTTCAGTTCCCCTTACCATCCAAATTGGTGAGACCATCTACACAGACGATGCCAAGCTTGATACTGACAAAATGATGGAAGATATGTATGCTACTACTACTGCTTCCAAATCAGCTTGTCCCAGTCCTGATGACTATATGAAGGCCTTCGAGGGAGCTGATAATATCATCGTTGTTACCATCACTGGTACTTTGTCTGGTAGCCACAATAGTGCTCAGGTTGCAAAAAAACTTTATCTAGAAGAGCATCCTGCAAGCAATATCCATGTCATTGATAGTTTATCAGCTGGTGGTGAAGTGGATCTCCTCGTCCGCAAACTCCATCAACTCATCGCTCAAGAACTTGACTTTGATCAAGTAGTCGAAGTCATCACCAAATACCAAGAAAAAACCAAACTGATTTTTGTCCTGGCTAAGGTCGATAATTTGGTCAAAAATGGACGACTCAATAAAATTATCGGAACGGTTGTCGGCCTCTTAAACATCCGTATGGTCGGCCAAG
>NZ_KQ970234.1:0-1216 GCF_001579015.1 Streptococcus oralis | reverse complement strand
ACATTGCTCTTGGAAGCTTGAAAAGCCTTCCTTCTTTTGGCAACGATCCAGCAATTCTTGATAGCTGATCACCCTTGGCTGACCTATCACATGTTCTTGGCCTGCTTGGTCCTGGAGGGACAGGTATTTGACATAAAACTCATCAACCGCTTCCTGGCTCAACTCCTTAATGCGTTGCAACAATTCTTGAGGAGTCTTTTTCAGATGCAGCACACTGAAATAGCCGGCAGCATAGAGGACCGTCGATACATCATACTGATCCTTCAAATCTCGCAGATAAGACCAAGAAGGGAGAGGAGACTGCTCTCCCAGCGCTTGGTCGGATAGGTCAGGATGGAGGTCCAATCTCGATGCGACTGCTATCAGGAGAGAGAGGGCGTTGATTCCCTTGAGAGGTTCCTTCATATGGGATAAGACCCCTTGAGCGACGACGACTGGCATGAGCTTGCCAACCGTTCCGATGTGCAGGACCTTCTCCTTGTCACTAGTAGCTTCAAAGGGTTCTGAATCGACCGCCAAGACATAGTCCAAGTCAAACTCTTCTTTTAACTGACAGAGCAAAGTCAATGCTCCTCTCATCCCACGTGAATAGGACTCCTCATCTCCCACAGAAAGGTAGAGGAGGTTGACCTGACCCCCTTCTGGATCGGAGGCGTAGGCTTCTAAGACTCCCAGTTGGAGCGCTAAAGCCGCCTTCATGTCACAAGAACCTCGTCCGAATTGCCATTGGCTAGAATCTAGGTCCTCCTGCATTTCTGATCGAAAATCAATGCCCTTCAAGGCTTGAACCAGTGCCTCGGAATCCAAAGCTATTGGGGCTAGGGGACCGTAATCTTCTAGATCTACCGTATCGTGGTGGTGAAAAAGGATCACTGTCTTTTTCTTGCCCTTATCGACCAAGGCCCAATTGACACTGCGATGAAGATGGTCATCGGGAAGAGGGTAGCGACCAAAGTGCTGGGGGTGACTCTTGAAATATGGAATAGAGCCAATTCGTTGGTCTAGATAGTCTTCTATCTCCCTTTCTGTCTCGGTATTGGTAAAGCTCGGTATGGACATTGCCTCTTGAAAAATGGTGGCAATTTGTTCTTGGAAATGCTCTATGGATCTCAATGAAAGCCTCCTTCCGATGGACTGGATCCTTTGGTATGCTATCACCCTTGGGCGATCAGTCTGATATTATTGATCTTCTTTGCGACGGTAGACAACTTTCCAC
>NZ_KQ970233.1:2854-3554 GCF_001579015.1 Streptococcus oralis | reverse complement strand
TAAAAAGCTTTATCTTCAAACTTATCAAATTCCCCAACTGCAATCGTGAAATTATCTGTACCTTTTAGCTCGTTTTCCAATTCATCTAAAGCACCTTTAAACGAGGAAGGCAATTCTTTTACTTGTTTTTCCGAAAGAACTTGAAACTTATTCTCATTATTAGCTCCGTTAGTAATAACATGATTTTTCTTATCAAATTTCAACGTATCTCCGCCAGCTGAGAAAGGATATTCATAACCAGCTTCTTTTGAGTATCCAGTGTAACTATCCTTCAATTCTGTTTTCATAATATCTTCAGCTGATTTTTGGCCGCAGGCCACAAGGAGCACAGCCATGAAACCTAGCAGCAAAACACCAAATATCTTTTTCATTTTCATGAGTTCTTCTCCTATCTTTTATTGAGTTTATTATAGCAGATATATCTTATTTATGCAAAAGGTATATAACTTATTATACAATTTATTGCACACCTTCTTACATCACATCATCCGCAAACAGATCTTCATATTCATTCGTATCCTCATACTGATAACCGTCATAGAGGATTTCTTCAGCCGCAGCCACAATCATTTCAGCTGGAGAGGAGAATTGCTGGTTAGGAGACATCTTGCCTTTTTGATAGCGGGTCGCTAATTTGGCTGTTTCTCCACTGTTTGAGCCAATCTGATTGCTTAGTGCCCTCCGCCAGTCAATGATATTG
>NZ_KQ970233.1:0-1319 GCF_001579015.1 Streptococcus oralis | reverse complement strand
GTGTCACCAGGTAGATAATGGTTGGACTGTCAGAATAAACCAGCTCAATATCCTCATCCTGAAGCAAGTGCCCCGCTTGTTTATCAAGTACGGTCACCTTGATTGAGTCCAAGACTGGCTTCTTGGTGTACTCATCCAAATAGATAATCTTGTCTTTTTTGCGATAGACTTTTTCAGCTGAGAAACGGTAAACTTCATTATCAAGATGATTGAAACCAATCGTAACTAAGAACTGATCAGGCAGTTTAGGCTCAATAGCATAAGTCAAATATCCTTCCCCATCAACCAAAGCTGCAGCTTCCTTCACATAGATGACCTTTCCATCCGCTGAAGAGATGGAAACCTTAGCCCTTTGATGTGCAAACTGATTAGATATGGTGCTGGCTGTGCTAGATCGAAACTTGACAGATAAGCGTCTTGGGAAACCGATAGACTCCAGGTCAATAGAATTTTTAGAAGTCAATTTGGCAATATTGTCTTGCAGGAACAAGTTAATCCCTGACATCATACTTGAGTAGACATTGCCCTTGGTCTCCTCCGCTGCAAAATCGGACGACCTGAAGTTGAGGTCGGCCATTTCACGAAACTTAGAAAACCGACGTTGATTGATGCTTCTCAGATTGTCAAAATAAACCGTAATTTTAGATTTTTTCTTTACAGCCTGATCTTTACCAGGGTTTTCAATGACCTCTCCCAAATCATCGACAAAGACTTCCTCAGAGCCTAAGTCCGTCAGGAATTTAGCTACATTTCTAACGGTTACAGTATCCCAGGCGTCTGTCTCTCCATTCTTAAAGGTTTCACTGGCCCGATCAATCAATGCCATTGTAATGGCATTGAAAAGAGAGATAGAGGTATCTTCCCAATATTTAGCATTGCCATTTCCCGTACCTGGTTTGGTTTTTCGATAAATCGCTTCAGCCACTGCATTGACACGAGTTTGGGTTTTCTCATAATAGCCCTTTCTAGCCGCTGCTATTGCCAAAGCCAAGGGATTATAGGACATCGACCAATCCATATTCTGAAAAGACAGGACATTGACATTATAGCCACGGCGACGCATCGTCTTATACGAAGACTGATAGTGCTCCCCTTTCGGGTCAGCAATAACCATTGATGGCTGAATAGCAGCTCGGCTGTTAATATCCATCGTGACCGCAATATGTCCTTCCCCTTTACCTGAACGAGTGATCCCAATTCCTAACATGTTGGTTGTGGCATCCTCAATATAATAATCTCCAGATGGAGTCGCAAGCATGCCTAACACTCGCTCAGATTTAGTTAAAAGACGACTAAACTTACGATTTTGCCAAAGCATT
>NZ_KQ970232.1:2628-3771 GCF_001579015.1 Streptococcus oralis | reverse complement strand
AGATTACGATTCAGACTGTATCCCTACAAAAATTGCCTCTATAATCTATATCAGTGAGGGGCGAGAGTTACTAGACATTCATTTAAAAAATGCCAAAGATGGTTCTCTTGTCACAAAGTCAATTGACCTAGAAAAAGGAAAGATTGTAGAATTAGGTAAGGAACAAGATTATGAGCAATATGCTACTGCAACAAATTTTTATGTTTTACTGCCCGAATCTAAAGACTACTTCATGCTTAATTGGGAAACTGGTGTTTCTGCAGGCGGGAAGTTGGATAAAGATGCCCTTATCCGTCAAAAGTATCCCGAAGCAGCAAAACTTGTAGAAGATAACAATGGCTCAATTGTAGTCTTGGCAGATAATCCAAGTATTGAAAACAACATGCCAATTTATCAACTCTTGTATAAGGAAGGAACAAACCTATTTGAAAATGTGAAAATTCCTGCGGAAAACTCGGTAGATGGACAGGAACATATTGTCAACAGCCAAGAAGAGTTTATTAAATATTATCATAAAAAAGAGGAAGGGATTCCTAAATATAGAATGTAAACTCTATCTAGCAATATTCTACCCAAGAAGAGAAGAGGTGTACAGATGAGTCGTAAAGAAATAAATCCAGAAAAATTGACATCCTGTAAAGCAAGTATGCAGAAGATGACGAAACACTTCATAGTTCACACCATGGGGTGTTCTTTTTCTACACCCAAACTAAATCAAAGACAAACAAAAAACCACCCCATCTCCCTCAGTCAAATAGGACTGCAGAAAATAGGGTGGTTTTAGAACGTTAACGATTAGTTATCGTCTTTGTGAAGGATGTTTTTCACGCCGTTGATAGCTCCTTCGACAGCTTCTTTTGCGTCTTCAGCAACTTCTTTTGCTTTTGATGCAACTTTTTCAGCAACGCCTTCAGCTTCTGTTTTTTTATCGCCGGTTACTTTACCGAGACCTTCTTTAACAGAACCTTTAACTTGGTTTAATTTATCTTCTAATGACATAGTATCACCTCCGTTAAGTAAATAGTTTTATTAATCTGAATTCAAGACAGTTCATTTAAAAATAAAAAACTATTTAGCTCAGATTAATATAAGTATATGCCTTCTGAAATGGGAAGTCAAATATTTGCTACGGTATTTTGAAAG
>NZ_KQ970232.1:0-875 GCF_001579015.1 Streptococcus oralis | reverse complement strand
CTTTTGTCCCAGCTCTTTATTTTTTTATACACGTTTAATATATCCGAACGTTCCCAGTTGAGAAGGGCGATTTTAAGGGGATTGTGCTACAATGGAAGCAAATAGATAGAATGGAGCAGTGAAATGAAAGCAATTATTACAGTCGTTGGTAAAGACCAAAAAGGAATCGTAGCGGGTGTTGCAACGAAAGTGGCAGAATTAGGACTCAATATCGATGATATCTCTCAAACCGTATTGGATGAATACTTTACCATGATGGCGGTCGTATCGTCAGATGAGAAAAAAGATTTCACACAGCTTCGTTCAGAGTTAGAAGAATTCGGTCAGTCTCTTCATGTGAAAATCAATATCCAAAGCGCAGCGATTTTTGATGCCATGCACAATTTGTAAGATAGGGGTTGAGAATTTATGGACATTAAACAGGTAACAGAAACCATTGCCATGATTGAGGAGCAGAACTTCGATGTTCGGACTATCACCATGGGGATTTCGCTTCTAGATTGTATTGATCCAGATATCGATAAGGCGGCAGAAAAAGTCTACAATAAGATTGTGACAAAGGCCAAGGACTTAGTGGCTGTTGGGGATGAGATAGCGGCAGAACTTGGCATTCCAATTGTGAACAAGCGGGTTTCGGTCACTCCGATTTCCATTATCGGAGCAGCAACCAATGCGACAGACTATGTGCCCTTTGCCAAGGCGTTGGATCGTGCGGCAAAAGAGATCGGAATTAACTTTATCGGTGGCTTCTCAGCCCTGGTTCAAAAAGGCTACCAAAAGGGGGATGAAATCCTCATCAATTCCATTCCTCGCGCCCTAGCAGAGACGGACTTTGTCTGCTCTTCAGTCAATATCGGATCGACCAAGACGGGGAT
>NZ_KQ970231.1:2377-3795 GCF_001579015.1 Streptococcus oralis | reverse complement strand
AAGAAAGAAGGAGCTTATGAGACAGAAGAGGGGTGCCTTTCTTTGGCAGGGAGCCGAAAAACGAGCCGCTTTGAAAAGATTCAAGTCTCCTACCGCGACATGAATTGGAAGCCTCAGCTCATAAGCTTAGAAGGTTTTGCGGCCCAGATTTGCCAGCATGAGCTAGATCACCTGGAAGGGATTTTGATTTAGGTCCAGTTGCTGCTTATTAAGGAATCGATCGAAGAGAAATTGTTGATGAAAAAAGAATATTTGTTCTACGAACGGGTTAGACCATTTTTGGTGTCCCATCCCCCTTATATTTCTTTATTAAAGTGGATCAACCGCCTCGTCACCCTGCTGATGCCACTCCTTTATTTTTATGTTCTTTGGGTAGCTTATCTGAAAGCTTCCGAGATTTGGGGTGTTCTTGCCTATCTGTTGGTTCCGGCGTCTGGCTTTATGTTACTGAGTGTCATTCGAAAAGCAATCAATTGGCCCCGTCCCTATGAGCTTGGTGCGTTTCCACCTCTTTTAGAGAGAGAAGGCAAGGGGAGTTCCATGCCAAGTCGGCATGTCTTTTCGGCGGTAATCATTTCGACAGTAGCCTGGGGAGTGAATCCTCTTCTATCGAGCATAGGTCTCTTCTTGGCTTTGCTATTGGCAGGAGTTCGTGTTCTGGCGGGACTCCATTTTGTCCGCGATGTCGTAGTCGGATTTGTCGTTGCACTCCTATGGGGTATCGTCAGTTTCTCTCTATTAGGAATTTTCTGATAGAGGTTGGATGAGAGAAGAAAGAAATGATTAAAAACTGCCTAAGTTTGTTAGGCAGTTTTTAATTATGTGAGTTTTGGTATTGGAATTTTTGGAAGAACCGTTCACGTTCTTCTATAATAGCTGGAGTTGGGTTTTTGAGGGAAGTTAACAAATCAACCAAGTCAGGTGTGACTTCTCGAATAAGCTCTCCCAGTGACCAAATGGCTGTTGCAATATGAATCTGGTTTTGCGAGGTTTCGATGATTTCTAACAGTTTAGGAATAGCAGACCGGTCATTAGCATTGGCCAAAGCAATGATAGCATTGCGCTGGAGAATATTCTTTCCCCGCCAACTACCAGCGACCATTCCAAATTTTTCCTTGAATTGTCCATTGGATAACTCAATAAAGGGGATTAATTCTGGATGAGCTAGTTCAGGATCGATATCAGTGGCTAATGGATTGTCCAGACCACGATTGTAGGGGCAACAGATTTGACAGATATCACAACCGTAGATGACCGTTTTAATCTTTTTACGGAATTCCAGATCCATCATCCCCTTGTCTTGGGTCTGAAAGGAAAGGCAACGTCGGGCATTCATAGAGCCATCTCCGATTAAACAAGAAGTCGGGCAGGCTTCTACACAGCGGTTACAATCTCCGCAACCATAGTCAACGGCTTGA
>NZ_KQ970231.1:0-628 GCF_001579015.1 Streptococcus oralis | reverse complement strand
CATCGCGAATTGTTTGGGAATCGACCAGAACCGGTCTTTCCTTTGTTGACAAAGATTCTAGATGCTAATGACTGGCTTAGTGTTCAGGTTCACCCAGATGATGCCTATGGAATGGAGCATGAAGGAGAACTTGGGAAAACTGAATGCTGGTATATTATTGCCGCTGATGAAGGGGCAGAAATTATCTATGGTCACCACGCCCAGTCTAAGGAAGAATTGCGCCAAATGATCGAAGCCAAAGAATGGGATGATCTGTTAGCGCGGGTTCCTGTGAAAGCGGGAGATTTCTTCTATGTGCCAAGTGGAACCATGCATGCCATCGGTTCGGGTATTTTAATCTTGGAAACCCAGCAATCAAGCGACACGACGTATCGAGTTTACGACTTTGATCGCAAAGATGATCAAGGAAATTTACGTGAGTTGCACATTGAACAGTCCATTGATGTGCTGAACTTAGGGGCTCCAGCGAATAGCCGACCGGTTGAGGAAAAAGTCGATCACTTGTCGTCTACTTTGTTAGTGGCCAATGACTTCTTTGGGGTTCACAAGTGGGTAGTCAATGGGGAGGTTCGATTTGAAAAGACCCATGATTATAGCTTGTTGAGCGTTCTCTCAGGGCAAGGAAGCC
>NZ_KQ970230.1:3111-3833 GCF_001579015.1 Streptococcus oralis | reverse complement strand
AGGCAGTATTGAGGACAATCCCTATACAGCCAAATGGGGAATGCTGACGAAGTTTTTGGATTTAAATGATGAAACCTTGACTCCTTTTGAAGAAGTCACCTTTGGAATCCTTGGTTTTAAAAGCGATAAAGGAGTCTATATCAATAACGGCCGCGTCGGTGCCGTCGAAAGCCCTAATGCTATTCGAACCCAACTCGCCAAACTTCCTTGGCACTGGGGCACCAACGTCACAGTTTTTGATGTCGGGAATATCGACGGTCCCAATCGTTCTCTTGAAGATTTGCAAGAGAGTCTCTCTCTAACTGTCAAACGGATGTTGGAGCTAAATATTCAACCAATCGTCCTCGGTGGAGGGCATGAAACAGCTTATGGTCACTACCTGGGCCTCAAATCCTCCTTGCAACCGGATGAACAATTGGCTGTCATCAACCTAGATGCTCACTTTGACCTGCGTCCTTACGACCAAACTGGTCCCAACTCTGGAACAGGATTTCGCCAAATGGCAGACCACGCAAAAGAAGAGAGCAAAGATTTCCCTTACTTGATTTTGGGCATCCAGGAACACAGCAACAACTTGTTCCTATTCAACTATGTGGCAAAAACACCAAGCATTGATTTCTTAACAGGACAAGATCTCTTCCGGATGAGCCACCAGGCCATTCTTGATCGGATTGATCAATTCTTAGAAAAACAGACAGCGATCTACCTCTCCATCGATATGG
>NZ_KQ970230.1:0-1369 GCF_001579015.1 Streptococcus oralis | reverse complement strand
TAAGCCCCCAAAGAAGGTGACCAAGAATTCTGGCAAGGGCCCTTCTGCTGTAACAATCAGTTGCCACTTTTCCCCGCTACTTTTCTCCTCTAATTGCTTCACTTTGTCGAATGAGGCCTCATCCATCCACTGGGCATTTTCAAGCAGAATCAGGAGAGGTTTTTCTTGGCTAAGTCTTTGAAGCTGCTTCCGGACAGCAGGGAGATCGTCCACTTTTCCTAGAGGAGGAACTTCCAAGTCCCCACTCACTTTCTCTAGGGAAGCTTTGAGGTCACCCCAGATTCCTCCTTCTTCTTTGCGGCTGCCGACTTTGCCTTCCACCTTGACAAAGCTAAAACTACGATTGGACAGCAAGACCAATTGACGCATCAAACGTTTCTTGCCTGTTCCCGATTGCCCCATGACCAAGAGAGGGCCAACCGCTTCCCTCTTCTCTACTAAGGAGAGGTATTCTTCCAGTTGGGACAGTTCTTGTTTGCGACCAAAGAAAGGGAGTTCTCGGACATTCACACGATTGCTCTGTTTATGGGTGCGCTTAGCTTCCAAAACAGAATGATACAGTTCTTCTATCGCTCGACTGGGACGAACATTCAGCTCACGATCCAATAAATCAACCAGCTTGTAATAGGTCTCAAAAAATTTCCCCAGCTGGTGATGGACTCTATAATACTCCATCAAGAGTTGGTAGTTCTTTTCTTCAAATTCATCCAGCTCTACTAAATGGTGGAGTAAGGACTCTATACCAGGGTCTTCCAGCCCCTCCTTGTCAATCTTTTGATAACAGCTTTCAATATAGAGTTGCTTATAAGCGCTCCGTTTGCGCGAAGCCCACTGGTCAAAGTCCTCATCATCCTTGACATAGAAACCTTCTAAAAAGTCTCCCTGATAAAGATGTAAATTGCTTATGGGATCCCTTTCAAAAAGCTGGACATCCAAAGAAAGATTCAGCTCAGGATTAAGGGCCAGGCTACTCCTACTTGGAGAAACAATGACATCTCCTTCAAAGATTTTATTGGCTTGGTAAACAGTATTGCGTAGATTTTTCCGAGCAACTTGGTTTTCCTTGTCCCCCCAGAGAATTCCCGCAATTTCATCACGGTTGACCTCACCTGATACGGCTAAGTAATAAAATAAAGCCTCCATCTTCGAGAAGGAAAAACGGATGTCTTTCTGTTGGAAAACAACCTTAGGGGGTCCAAATAACTTCAACGTGAGTTCTCTCTTCATTGCAAGCGCCTCCAAAATCTTCATATTAATACTATAAAAAAAAAGTTGTCATTTAGCAAGCGATTGGTCCAAGTAAAAAAGAGACTGAGAAAAATTTTCTCAATCTCTACAATTCCTGCTTAGACTGTTGATTAAATTACTT
>NZ_KQ970229.1 GCF_001579015.1 Streptococcus oralis | reverse complement strand
AAAGTAGAGGCAACGACTTCGACGAATGAAGCCAGTTCAGATGAACAACCAGGCGAGACAGAGACTGAAAAACCAAAGGCTGAAAAGAGCACCTTGGAGGTGGTCTTCACAGATAGCAGCGGAGAAGTCATTTCGTATTATCCATCCGTCGTTCGTTACCAGGTAGTGGATGACCAAGGCCGTGTAGTAGAAGGAGAGTTCAATGCGTCCTACAATGCTGGCACCTTCCCAGACTTACCTTTTGGCACTTATACAGTGAAAATCACCTTATCTGATTACCATTATGATTGGGGAACAGAACTAGTGAAGAAGGTGACGGTTTCAGCCGAAAATCCACATCCGAAAGTGACCTTTGCCTTCCATTATTTAGATGAAAACAAACTCACTATTGGATTTGATCAGCCGGTTCCGACAGGAACAGTCGTAAAAGTGGTGGGGAATGATGGTATCAGTCGCCTTCTCCCACAAAGTATCTATGATTTGAAACGCTTTGAGACCATGCTGATGAACGGCTCCTATCGTGTCCATGTCGATCTCCCAGCGGGGTATCGTGCATCGGAAAATGATTTCCTTTATGAAGTGAGCAACCAGATCAATTTCCACCTTCTTTCTTTGGTCAAAGCTAGCCCAGAAGAGTACGGTGGAGCGATTGTGGCGCCATGGATTCAACCAGAAAATCCGACGCTAGAGATACCGGAAACTCCAGTGACGTCTGTACAACCAGCATCATCTGAAAGTAAACCAGTCGCTGTTGGCTATCATACTGGTGGCCAAACAGAAGTGGTTGCTTCATTGCCAACAACTAGCCTTCCAAAAACAGGTCAAGAAGACTTGGCTGCAACAGTCCTCAGCCTCTTGGGTATGAGTTCACTAGCTTTGGCAGGTTTTGTAGCAAGCAAAAAACGTGAAGGTTAAGTCGTTCAGGTATTAGGTTACTCTAAAAAACGTCCGTTTAATTTTAGAAACGGACGTTTTGAATGTTTTAAGCTGTTTTCTCCACCCAGACACTGCGGACAAAGAAGAGGCTGATGAGGGCAAGGACTAGGAAGATCCCTGCAACATAATAGTAGGGTTGGTCGAGAGTTGTTGAACGACCAGAGAGGTTCACAATGCCTCGGTAGAGGGCTCCACCAGTTGCCGTGGCAACAGCTGAGTTCCAAAGATTAAGAGTGATTCGAGAAAGGCCTTTTACCACTAGTTGCAGAGTCACTAGCAAGGCACCACCAATTAAAGGTATCATGAAGAGATAGTGCATGAAGGCAGAGGTTTCCCCAAAACTAAAGTGTTCGTAGATGCGACTTCCGACGAAGAAGAAAGCTGAAATCAGAGTGTACCAGAGGATGGTCTTTTTCAACCGTTGTTTGATAGGATTGGTAACCGATGTAGACAATGTCACTCACCGCCCTTTCTGAGATAGTACCATTTGTAGTTGGTTTGTTAATAACTTGGCCATTGAAGTAGAGGGTAGAAGATCCACCACCATCCAGGTTGTAGGCTGTTTTGACGCCATACGATTTCATCACTTCCGCTAATTGATAGAGAGAAAGCCCTTCGCTCTCTGGAGTCCGCCCATCTGAAACGACAATGATGTAGTGGTTTTCATCGATGATCCCAATGGCTGTCCGTGGATTAGACGCCATGGATTGTCCTACCTCTGAGTTCGTATCGACTGTAATTTCTCCATCTTCAACCAAGGAAGGTCCGAAGGCAAGGAGATTAACAACCCCGTCTTTGACCAACTGATCCGCAGAGATTTCATCTTCGTAGATAACCTTGAAGGAACCATCTTTATAAATCGCCAGGTCGCCATTGCTAGAGTCTTCGCGAACCGTATCACGGTAGACCACTCCATTTCGGATGACATAGCCGGTGATATTAGCTCCGTAGTAGTCTCCATTGACGGCTAGAATGGCATTGTTCTCAGCTGCAGTGACGGAAGTTTTAGCCGTCACGTTTGTTCCGTAAGTATTTTGTGCAAAGGCTGTTTTTAGATAGTCAGAAGAGCTAACCGTAATATCTGCAATGTAAACTTGAGTGTTTTCAACTGTTTTTTCTGTCAGGCTTACCTGGATATTGTCATCGGAGTAACTAGTATCCGTAGTAGTAGCAGT
>NZ_KQ970228.1:3007-4087 GCF_001579015.1 Streptococcus oralis | reverse complement strand
CATCTTTTTCTAGTCTCCATTGTAGGGATAACCCAGGTGTTCATAGGCCTTGCGGGTCGCCACGCGCCCTGTCCGGGTCCGCATGATAAAGCCTTTCTGAATCAAGTAAGGCTCATACATATCTTCTACGGTCTCGCGCTCTTCGGCAATATTGACCGATAGAGTCCCAAGCCCGACCGGGCCACCGCCGTACATTTCAATCATGGTGCGCAGGATCTTTTGATCGACATAGTCCAGCCCTTCATGGTCCACATCTAGCATGGAGAGGGCCTTGTCTGTAATAGTATCGTCAATCAAGCCATCGCCCATGATCTGGGCAAAATCGCGCACCCGTTTGAGCAACCGGTTGGCAATCCGAGGAGTCCCCCGACTACGAAGAGAAAGCTCTTCTGCAGCCTCGTGGGTAATCTCCATCTCAAAGATCTCGGCAGTCCGCTCGACAATCTCTGTCAGATCATCTTGCTCGTAGTATTCCATGTGCCCCGTAATCCCAAAGCGAGCGCGCAAGGGATTGGACAGCATCCCAGCTCGAGTCGTCGCCCCAATCAGAGTGAAAGGAGGAAGGTCCAGATGGACACTCCGGCTGGTCTCGCCAGCACCAATCATAATGTCGATGTAAAAATCTTCCATGGCGCTGTAAAGCACTTCTTCGACTGACATAGGAAGACGGTGGATCTCATCGATAAAGAGGACATCGCCCGGCTCTAGATCATTGAGGATAGCTACCAAGTCACCAGCCTTTTCAATGACAGGACCGGAAGTCTGCTTGAGATTAACACCCAGTTCATTGGCAATGACAAAGGCCATCGTAGTCTTCCCCAGTCCCGGAGGGCCAAAAAGAAGGACATGATCCAGCGCTTCATCCCGAAGCTTAGCCGCCTCAATAAAGATTTTCAGCTGGTCCTTGACCTTATCTTGACCAATATATTCATGTAAATATTGCGGGCGCAGCGTCCGTTCAACAGCCTCTTCATCGCCCATGATTTCATTGTCTAAAATTCTACTCATACAGTCTATTATAGCAAAAAATGATGCCTCTGATGATTTAAAATCATATTCTATTCAATATATCACTAATTA
>NZ_KQ970228.1:0-1060 GCF_001579015.1 Streptococcus oralis | reverse complement strand
CTTCTCCTCTTTTCTACTCGCCTTATAAGCGGTAAGAGGCCGAGACAATTGTCCCAGCCCCATTCCGAATGTTCAAGCGGTTTTCGCTATCGTATCTTACTCATCCTCGTCGTCATCAAAGTTGGATAAGAGATCATTAACCTTCACGATGCTTTCTTGTGCACGCGCTGGATAAGCTTCTTCTCCTCCGACCAGGCTGTTATTAATAAATTCAATTACCATTGGCAAGTTCATCCCTGCATAGAGGTCAATGGCGCGCCCTTCAAGAATCAAGCGGCTAACCGTATTACAAGGAGTGCCTCCCAAAAGATCCGCAAAGACGATGTAGTCATCGAAGTCTGCAACACAAGCTTCAAACTTGGCTGTAAACTCCTCAGGACCTTCCTCTGGCAAGAGGGCCACGGCATGAATGTTGTCTTGTGGTCCCATAATCATTTCTGTGCTGGCCTTGAGCTCTTCACAGAAGCGACCATGACTGACCAATACTAGGTGTTTTGCCATACCTTACTCCATTATTCCATTCCAAAGAAGAAATGACCAAAGGCAGAGAAGGAAATAGCTGCGACGATAATCAACAAGATAGCTTTGGTTGAGTTCATACCCTTACGTCCAAGCAACCAATAGATCGCACCTGTGATGATAGCTGGTACCAAACGTGGGAAGACCAAGTTAAGCATGTCTTGAATATCGATCGCTTTTTTACCGATGTGTGGCATCCATGATACATCGACATTGATCATAGACGCGATCAAGGCACCGACCATGAAGATACCAAGTACAGAAGCAGCTTCGATCAAAGCTGTCAAGGTACTTTGCATGTTGTTGATTAGGTTGGTACCTTCTTTATAGGCAAATTCCAACTGTTTCCAACGGAAGATATCATAGACTACTGCTACCGCGATCCAAAGGAAAATACCCCATGGTTGACCTTGTGACGCGATTGTTGCTGCGATAGATCCCATAATGGCTGGAACCAAAGATCCAAAGATAGAGTCTCCAAGAGGGGCAAATGGTCCCATGAGACCTGTCTTGATCCCGTTAACCGCATCTTTCGATTTCA
>NZ_KQ970227.1:2895-3976 GCF_001579015.1 Streptococcus oralis | reverse complement strand
CATAGGATGCTGCTACCTCCTGTAGGTGATCACCTAGCTGTTGGCGCAAATCTTGGACCTGATTCTCGTAACTTGCGACAACGGCTTCTGCTGCCATTTCAATCTCTTGCATCATTTCGAGAGTTGCGTTGGCCATCACTCCACCTCCTTACCTCTTCCTTTACAAGAAGGAACAAATTCTTGTGTAAATTATAACATATTTCATCAACTTTTTTCAGCGTCTTTCCTTTGTCTCCAGAGGTTATTTTTTTAACAAAGCTGATTCAAAAAAGATGCAGATCCTGTTCCTTCTTTCAGTCGTTCGCTGGTCGTATTCCTTGTATATCCCGGTTTTTTATGTTATACTTTGAAATATATTATAGGATTTTCTCCGGGTGTAACCTCAATTGAAAGGAGGACTGCTGTGAAACAAGATCGTGATCTCCGAAGCATTATTAAGAGCCATCAAGAAGAAATGACGGAGCTAGAGTTAGACATTGCCCGCTATTTTTTATCTCCTGAAGCGCAGCAACACTCTCTTTCCTCGTCTAGAGTGACGGAGCTTTTGCATGTATCAAAAGCCGCTTTGACCCGTTTTTCCCAAAAGTGTGGCTTCACAGGCTACCGTGAATTTATTTATCACTTTAACGAAGAAACCAAATCTCAAAAGCAACAATCCCCGCACGACGAATTAACCCAGGATGTCTTGCGTCGCTACCAGCAGGTCCTTCAGGCTACAGAAAACCTAGCAAAAGATGAGCAAATCAAAGAAGTCGCTAACTTAATCACTCAAGCAGATCGAGTCTACTTCTTCGGAAAAGGAAGCTCGGGTCTAGTCGCCTCCGAGATGAAACTTCGCTTCCTTCGACTGGGCGTTGTTTGCGAGGCCCTAACCGATCAAGACGGCTTTGCATGGACAACCAGTATCTTGGATAAATCCTGCCTAGTCATTGCCTTCTCTCTATCGGGAACTACACGTTCGATTATCCACAGCCTCCTGGATGCTCAGGAAATGGGAGCAAAAACCGTTCTTCTTACTGCTCAACCAGACGCTATCAAAGATGACTTTACGGAAATTTTACCAGTTGCTCCCCTACCTGGA
>NZ_KQ970227.1:0-1131 GCF_001579015.1 Streptococcus oralis | reverse complement strand
AAAAGATTTCCCCCTTATCGGGGTCAACCATCCCAGCTGACGAAATACAGACTCCAAGAATGGTATTTTCTTCGAGGTAAGATTCTACTAAAGCTTTGGTTTTCCCTAGAATCCCAGGTCCCCCTTTTTCAGCTTCTGTCGGCATTTCATGCGACTCGATCAAATTCTCTGCTTCATCAATCAGACCATATTTGATATTGGTCCCACCGATATCAATCGCTAGGTAATAGGCCATACACCTCTCCTTTCCGATTTACACTCTTTTTTAGAGGAAACGTTCCTTGACTTCACGGATTAAGCTAGCTGCTTTTTGGACCACTTCCTGGTCTGCTTCAATTACTGGACTTAATGGACTCCGAACAGATCCCAGTTCTAGACCTTCATTGATCCGCAAGACTTCTTTAATGACGCCATACATGTTTCCATGAGCAGACGTCAAGACTCCGATAGTGCCATTGATGGCAAACTGCAAGGCACGCGCAGTTTCCAAGTCTTTCTCAGCAATCAGCTGATTGAGTTTCAAGAAGAGCTCCGGCATAGCACCATAGGTGCCTCCAATACCTGCTCCTGCTCCCATAAGGCGGCCACCTAAGAATTGTTCATCTGGACCATTAAAGACGATATGGTCATCGCCTCCCAAAGAAGCAAAGGTCTGGATATCCTGAACAGGCATAGAGGAATTCTTCACCCCAATCACCCGTGGATTTTTCAACATTTCTTTATACAGACTCGGTGTCAAAGCCACCCCTGCCAATTGCGGGATATTGTAGATGACAAAGTCTGTGTTTGGCGCTGCTGCGCTGATTTCATTCCAGTAGTGGGCAACACTGTATTCTGGCAAGCGGAAATAAATTGGCGGAATGGCCGCAATGGCATCTACTCCTAGCTCTTCTGCATGTCGTGCCAATTCCACGCTGTCCTTGGTATTGTTGCAGGCCACGTGAGCGATGATGGTCAATTTCCCTTTAGCCACTGCCATGACTTCTTCCAAGACTAGCTTGCGATCGGCTACGCTCTGGTAGATACATTCGCCGGAAGATCCGTTGACATACAAGCCCTGCACACCTTTCGCGATAAAATATTCTACCAGCGCACGTACCTGCTCCGGGCTAATTTCTCCTTGGTCATCAT
>NZ_KQ970226.1:3388-4592 GCF_001579015.1 Streptococcus oralis | reverse complement strand
AAACTCACCTTCCTCAACCAAACTTAACTGTTCGTTACCATGCTGGTTTGGATGCCCGCTTCATGAACGAATGTATTGAAGTTATGAAGCTCGGATTTGGTATGCCTGCTTTCAATAATGATGAAATTATTATTCCATCCTTTATTTCAAAAGGTGTTCTTGAAGAAGATGCTTATGATTACAGTGCAATTGGTTGTGTAGAAACAGCTGTTCCAGGTAAATGGGGATATCGCTGTACAGGTATGAGTTATATGAACTTCCCTAAAGTTTTGCTCATTACGATGAATGACGGAATCGATCCTGCTTCTGGCAAGCGCTTTGCACCAAGCTTTGGTCATTTTAAAGACATGAAGAGCTTCGATGAATTGCAAACTGCTTGGGACAAGACTTTGCGCCACTTAACTCGCATGAGTGTGATCGTAGAAAACTCGATCGACCTATCTCTTGAAAGAGAAGTGCCAGATATCCTCTGTTCAGCTTTGACAGATGACTGTATTGGACGTGGAAAACACCTAAAAGAAGGTGGAGCTGTTTACGATTATATTTCTGGTTTACAAGTGGGTATTGCAAACTTATCCGATTCACTTGCAGCAATCAAGAAACTGGTATTCGAAGAAGGACGCTTAACGCCACAAGAGTTATGGCATGCTCTGGAAACCGATTACGAGGGCGAACGTGGAAAAGAAATCCAAGAGATGCTTATCCATGATGCACCGAAGTATGGAAACGATGATGACTATGCGGACAGCTTAGTTCGAGAAGCATACGATATTTATGTGGATGAAATTGCTAAATATCCAAATACTCGATATGGACGTGGGCCAATCGGAGGAATTCGTTACTCAGGTACATCTTCTATTTCAGCCAATGTAGGACAAGGTCGTGGAACATTAGCCACTCCGGACGGTCGTAATGCAGGGACTCCACTTGCAGAAGGATGCTCTCCATCCCACAATATGGACCAACATGGCCCAACATCTGTTCTAAAATCTGTCTCTAAATTGCCAACAGATGAAATTGTTGGTGGTGTTTTACTGAACCAAAAAGTAAACCCACAAACTTTAGCCAAAGAAGAAGATAAATTAAAACTTATTGCTTTACTCCGTACGTTCTTTAATCGTCTACATGGATACCATATTCAATACAATGTGGTTTCTAGAGAAACGTTGTTAGATGCTCAAAAACATCCGGAAAAACACCGTGA
>NZ_KQ970226.1:0-1026 GCF_001579015.1 Streptococcus oralis | reverse complement strand
TGTACGGGAAATTTACTTTTAAAGCTTCTTATTTTGCGGTTTTTGTGCTTGTTTTTCTTGCTCACTTTTTATGGGAACTGTTTTCTGCAGAGGTATTTCCACCGACTAAGAATTCCATAGCCCTTGCAGAAATATCTAGTGGTTTGTCAGGCTGGGCCTTGGTATTGATACGTTATGTCTATGCCTGCTTGCTGGCTCCTATTGTGGAGGAACTAGTCTTTCGTGATTTGGTCATGACGGCTTTGGCCTCTTATCAGAAGTATAAGCTGGATATGCTGGTGTCTGCTTCCTTGTTCAGCCTCTCGCATGTCTGGCAGTATGGCTGGGATTTGCCAAGCTTTATCGTCTACTTGGTGCCAGGCCTGCTATTTTGTGCGGTCCTGCGCTATACCAAATCGATCTACTGGGCCATCCTTCAGCATGCCTCTTGGAATAGCTTCCTTACCCTCTTATCCCTCCTGGTCAGTGGGTTTAAGTAAGGGGAAGGAGTGGCAGGGGCCTTTATCCATCATCAAAGAAGCAGTCAAAACTGCTTTTTTGCATGCAGTCAAAACAACTATTTTTTCTAACTTTTGAAATATTATACAGTTAAGCGTTTACATTTTTCCATAAAGTGCTATAATTTAATATGAAGAATAACATTTTATACAGAGGTGATCCATATGAAAAAAGGGAAGCTACTCTTAGCCACCGGCGCTCTGCTTTTGTCTGTAAGCGCACTGGTAGCCTGCTCACAAGGAGGGAAATCTTCAAGTTCGGACAACCAGGTCTTTAGTTATGTCTATACGCAAGATCCGGATACTTTGGATTATTCACTCTCTAATAAGCGGTCAACTTCAGAATTTACAGGTAATGCTGTGGATGGTTTGTTAGAAGTTGACAAATACGGCAACTTAATCCCATCTCTTGCTAAGGATTGGACTGTTTCAAAAGATGGTCTGACCTATACCTATAAACTTCGTAAAGGGGTCAAATGGCTGACGGCTGAAGGAGAAGAGTATGGGGAAGTCAAGGCCCAAGACTTTG
>NZ_KQ970225.1:2521-3645 GCF_001579015.1 Streptococcus oralis | reverse complement strand
GTTGAAGCCGTTGCTAAAGCGATCCGTCGAAACCGTGCAGGATTTGACGAAGGAAACCGTCCAATCGGTAGCTTCCTCTTTGTAGGTCCTACTGGTGTTGGGAAGACTGAGTTGGCTAAACAATTGGCCCTTGATATGTTCGGAACTAAAGATGCCATTATTCGTTTGGACATGTCAGAATACAGCGATCGTACAGCCGTGTCTAAACTGATCGGTACAACAGCCGGTTATGTTGGTTACGATGATAACAACAATACCTTGACAGAACGTGTCCGTCGTAATCCATACTCAATCGTCCTTCTTGACGAAATTGAAAAGGCGGATCCTCAAGTCATCACCCTCCTTCTCCAAGTCTTGGATGATGGTCGTTTGACAGACGGTCAAGGAAACACCGTCAACTTCAAGAATACCGTAATTATCGCTACTTCAAACGCTGGTTTTGGTTACGAAGCCAACTTGACAGAAGATGCGGACAAACCAGAACTTTTGGATCGTTTGAAACCATTCTTCCGTCCAGAATTCTTGAACCGCTTCAACGCTGTCATTGAATTCTCACACTTGAGCAAGGAAGACCTTTCTAAGATTGTTGACTTGATGTTAGCAGAAGTGAACAAAACTCTTGCTAAGAAAGACATTGACTTGGTGGTGAGCGATGCTGCCAAAGAATACATGACCGAAGAAGGATACGATGAAGTCATGGGCGTACGTCCACTCCGTCGGGTGGTTGAACAACAAATCCGTGACAAGGTAACCGACTTCCACTTGGATCACCTTGAGGCTAAACACTTGTTAGCAGATATGGAAGATGGAGAATTGGTTATTAAAGAGGATACAAACTCAGAAAAATAACTAGAACATTTAGCGCTATAACCGAGAGAAAATCAGTTTGAAAAAGAAGGCTAAGAAGAAATTCTTAGCCTTTTTTATGTCATCAAAAGAAAAATATATAAGGTATAGTTTTATCGTTTTTTTTCCCAGAAAGTGAAAAATGATAAAAAATAGGTATGTTTTTTCATGAATTGATGCTAAATACAGCATGAAAATGCCTTAGAAAGCGTCTGTAAGCAAGATTTTCATATAAATGAACAAATAAATTATATAATATATAAAAGACTAAATTTAAG
>NZ_KQ970225.1:0-1115 GCF_001579015.1 Streptococcus oralis | reverse complement strand
ACAAAAGATTATAAGAAAGTTGAAGCTGTCGTTCAATTGATGGTGGATGGAAAGGTGACAAGTTATAGAGTAGCAACTGAGACAGATATTAGTAAGATGAGTCTAGCTACCTTGACAAAAGGAACCAGTAAAATTAAAAACATTACCTATCAAACAGCCATGTTGTTGATTGAATGGTATGATAAAAATCATGAAAAATATGGGATCACAATCGATTAGCAAAAACCTATTTTTTATGGTTTTTTCTTTTTGTAAAAAAGAAAGCACTAGAAAAGCTGTCTGGATCGAATAGTGGCTGGACACCTCCATCCATGGACTTATTTTTTTGAAAATCAAGGGTTCGTATTGAAAATGCCTATAAAATTTGCTATAGTAGAGCATATATGATTTAAAAAGGAGAAACGGTATGCAAAGTGGTACAACCTTGCTATTTATGCTTGCGCTAATGGTCGGAATGATGTTCTTCATGAGCCGTAGCCAAAAGAAACAATACCAAAAACGGATGGAGAGCTTGAACAAGCTTCAAAAAGGGTATGAAGTGATTACCATCGGTGGTTTGTATGGAACAGTTGATGAAGTAGACACTGAACGTAAAACCGTTGTCTTGGATGTGGATGGCGTATACCTCACATTTGAATTGACAGCTATTAAAACAGTTTTGCCAGTTTCAGAAGGAGTGACAGCTGGTGCAGTTGAAGGCGCTGGTGACTCAGATTCTATCATCGACGGTGAATAATAAGAAAGAGCGATCAAACGGTCGCTTTTTTCATTTTTAGCTCGATGCCCCCTAGAAAAGGGACTAGACTGCCATTTTAAGCGGATTTATGATATAATGAAGCGATAAAAACAGTGAAATAGGTAGAAAAACATGTTTCGTTTTAAAAAGAAAGAAAAATTAAGCGTTCCCCTAGAAGTGCCCAAGCACATTGGAATCATCATGGATGGGAACGGTCGTTGGGCCAAAAAACGGATGCAACCTCGTGTCTTTGGCCACAAAGCCGGTATGGAGGCTCTGCAAGAAGTAACCATCGCAGCCAAGGAGATGGGAGTGCAAGCCCTAACGGTCTATGCTTTCTCAACTGAAAACTGGACGCGTCCTCAACAGGAAGTGAGCT
>NZ_KQ970224.1:2257-3593 GCF_001579015.1 Streptococcus oralis | reverse complement strand
TGCAGTTGACTCATGGAAACTATATTTCTTTGGTGGAGTCGAAGGATCGCCAAGTCCGTAAGGAAGCTTACCAGTCCTTGTATGGTGTCTACGAACAATACCAGCACACCTATGCCAAGACCCTTCAGACCAACGTCAAGGTCCATAACTACAATGCTAAGGTTCGCAAATTCTCTAGTGCGCGTGAAGCAGCTCTTTCTGCTAACTTTATCCCAGAGAGCGTCTATGATAGCTTGGTAGATGCGGTTAACAAGCACTTACCACTCTTGCAACGCTACGTGAAACTTCGCTCAAAAATCTTGGGAATTGAAGATTTGAAGATGTATGATGTCTACACACCATTGTCTTCTACTGACTACAAGTTCACTTACGAAGAAGCTCTTGCCAAATCTGAGCAGGCTTTGGCGGTGCTTGGAGATGACTACCTATCCCGCGTGAAGCGCGCCTTCACCGAACGTTGGATCGATGTCCATGTCAACCAAGGGAAACGATCAGGCGCCTATTCAGGTGGTTCTTACGATACAAATGCCTTTATGTTGTTGAACTGGCAAGATACACTGGACAATCTCTTCACCTTGGTGCATGAGACCGGCCACAGTATGCACTCTAGCTATACTCGTGAAACGCAGCCTTATGTCTATGGAGATTATTCTATCTTCCTTGCTGAGATTGCTTCCACAACCAATGAAAATATCTTGACCGAGCAATTGTTGGCAGAAGTAGAAGATGATGAAACTCGTTTTGCTATTCTCAACCACTTCTTGGATGGTTTCCGTGGTACCGTCTTCCGTCAAACCCAGTTTGCTGAGTTTGAGCATGCCATTCATAAAGCAGATCAAGAAGGACAAGTCTTGACTAGCGAATTCTTGAATGAGCTCTATGCGGACTTGAACGAGAAATACTATGGTCTTTCTAAAGAAGACAATCCAGAAATCCAATACGAATGGGCTCGCATTCCTCATTTCTACTATAACTACTATGTTTTCCAATATTCAACTGGTTTTGCGGCAGCCTCTGCCTTGGCTGAGAAGATTGTTCATGGAACACAAGAAGATAAGGACAAATACCTAGAGTATTTGAAGGCCGGAAATTCGGATTACCCACTCAACGTCATCCGTAAGGCGGGTGTGGATATGGAAAAAGAAGACTACCTCAATGCCGCCTTTGAAGTCTTTGAACGCCGTCTCAATGAATTTGAGGCCCTGGTTGAAAAATTAGGATTGGCCTAAGATGGTAGAGTCTTACAGTAAAAATGCCAACCACAATATGCGTCGCCCAGTTGTCAAGGAGGAAATTGTCTCCTTCATGCGGGAGCGCCAAGCGCCGGTAACGGATG
>NZ_KQ970224.1:0-915 GCF_001579015.1 Streptococcus oralis | reverse complement strand
AAAATAGTAGCAGTGAATTTTAGAATGGAGAAATAAAGATGAAGAAAAAATTTGTAGCTGGAGCGGTGACTCTTTTATCAGTTGTAACGCTAGCAGCTTGTGCAAAAAGTGGCAGTGACAAGGATATCGTCACTATGAAGGGTGACACGATCACTGTTGGTGATTTCTATGATGAAATCAAACACAACCAAGGTGCACAACAATACCTGTTCCAAATGACCATTAATAAAGTCTTTGAAAAAGAATACGGCTCAAAAGTCTCAGACAAAGATGTTGAGAAAAAAGTTGATGAGCAGAAAAAACAATTGGGTGAAGCCTTCAATAGCTACCTCACTCAACAAGGGTTGACAGAAGAAACCAACAAACAACAAATCCGTAGTAACCTTTTGTTAGAGTATGCGGTTGACCAAGCTATTTCAAAAGAGTTGACAGACGAAGCTTATAAAAAAGCCTTTGAAAGCTATACACCAGAAATCACTGCAAATGTGATCAAAGTGGATTCAGAAGAAAAAGCCAATGAAGTTCTTGCAAGTGTAAAAGCTGAAGGCGCTGACTTTGCACAAATTGCCAAAGAAAATTCTACAGATGCTAGCACCAAAGAAAAGGGTGGAGAAATCAAATTTGACTCAGGAACCACGACTGTTCCAACCCGTGTCAAGGAAGCAGCATCTAAGCTTGATGTAAATGGTATTTCAGATGTCGTGATTGATCCTGCTAGTCAAAAAAGCGCTGGTGCCTACTATATCGTTAAAGTAACTAAGAAGGAAGAAAAAGGTTCTGACTGGAAGAAATACGAAAAACGTTTGAAAGAAATTCTGACGGCAGATCGTAAGAATGATGCTAACTTTATCCGTAGCATCATTGCCAAAGCAATGTCAAATGCCAACATCAAGGTCAAAGACGATGCCTTCAAGG
>NZ_KQ970223.1:2499-3704 GCF_001579015.1 Streptococcus oralis | reverse complement strand
AGATGGGGACGATTGGCTAGAGGAACTGAATGAGGTGGTTTTCGAAAACTATACTTTTACCTATCCAATGGCGGAGAAGGAGAGTCTTTCGCAGATTTCTTTGCAGTTCAATAAAGGGCAAACCATTGGGATTGTAGGTCGAACAGGAGCAGGAAAGACAAGTTTGGTCCGTCAATTTTTACGTCAATACCCACTTGGGCAAGGGACGTTTACCATTAATGGGGAGTCCGTTACACGCTATGTGAGACGCTCTATTGAGGAAAAAATCGGTTACGTCTCTCAGGAACACATCCTATTTTCGAAGTCTATTTTAGAAAATATTTCCCTTGGTAAGAAGGGAGCTAGTCAAGAGGAAATCATGGATGCTATCGCTCAGGCAGCCTTCTCAGATGATTTGGAACGGATGTCGGATGGCCTGGATACTCTGATCGGAGAAAAGGGAGTATCCGTATCGGGAGGGCAGAAGCAGCGGATTTCTCTGGCACGTGCCTTTCTACGTGATGCCCAGTTGCTCCTCTTGGATGATTCTTTATCCGCAGTGGATGCCAAGACGGAACAGGCCATTATTGAGACCATTCAAAGAGAGCGACAAGGAAAGACAACCTTGATAGTCTCTCACCGTCTCTCAGCTGTCCATCAGGCAGATTGGATCCTTGTGTTAGATCAAGGACGGATTGTAGAAGAAGGAACAGCTAGTGATTTACTAGCTCAAGAAGGTTGGTATTACGAACAATACCAACGGCAACAAAGACAGGAAGGAGAATAAGATGGGTATTTTAAAACGACTATTACAAAAACTATCCCTTTTTCCTGGTATTTTTGGGCTAGGTTTCATCTGTCTTTTGCTGGCAACGATTTTGTCAGATCTATCGCCGTTTATTCTGCAAAAAATGATTGATGGTCCCTTGACAGCCTTGAGTCAGGGAGGAGAGTTAGGAGCACTCTATCCTATGGGTGTCCTCTATCTGATTGTTTTGGCTGTGGGTCAGATTGTCAGTTATATAGGCAATCGGGTTTTGATCCATGGAGGCAATAAGGTAACTGCACAGCTACGCGATCAAGCCTTCCTAGTGATGCAACAACTACCGATTTCCTACTTTGATGACAAGCCAGCTGGGAAAATTGCTACACGAATTGTTAATGATACAGAGACCTTACGGACTCAATTTTACAATTCCTGTATGTATTTGGTCATTCATTTGATG
>NZ_KQ970223.1:0-1142 GCF_001579015.1 Streptococcus oralis | reverse complement strand
GTGGGGAGCGTCAATTGATTTCCTTTGCGCGGACCCTTTACATGAATCCGAAAATTTTGATTCTGGATGAAGCGACCTCTCACATTGATACGGAGACAGAGGAGATTATTCAGAAGGCTATGGCAGTCCTGCAAAAGGGCCGGACGACCTTTATCATTGCCCACCGCTTATCGACCATTCAAGATGCGGATCAGATCTTGGTTCTATCAGAAGGACGCATTGTCGAACGGGGCCAACATGCAGACTTGATTGCCCATGGTGGTATCTATGCCCAGATGCAAGCTATCCAACAGACGGTTGAATAAAAGGGCATTCTTCAAATAGTAAAAGTAGCGTGTATTCTAGTATATACGCTATTTTTATGCTATAATTGAAATGATAGTGAGGTGATCCAAGATGTATATTGAAATGGTTGATGAGACCGGTCAAGTCTCTGAAGAAATGATCAAACAAACCCAGGAAATTTTAGAATTTGCTGCAAAAAAATTGGGCAAAGAAGACAAGGAAATGGCAGTGACCTTTGTAACCAACGAACGTAGCCATGAATTGAACTTGGAATACCGGGATACGGATCGCCCAACGGATGTGATCAGTCTGGAATACAAACCAGAGATGGACATTGCTTTTTCGGAAGAAGATTTAGAAGACCATCCAGAATTGGCAGAAATGATGGCAGAGTTTGATACCTATATTGGAGAGCTCTTTATTTCTGTAGACAAGGCGCGTGAGCAAGCTGCTGAGTATGGCCATAGCTTTGAGCGCGAGATGGGCTTTTTAGCAGTGCATGGCTTCCTTCATATCAACGGTTATGATCACTATACGCCGGAAGAAGAGAAGGAAATGTTTGGCTTACAGGAAGAGATTTTGACAGCCTATGGACTCACAAGACAATAAACGAAAATGGAAAAATCGAGAACTGATTGCCAGTCTCGAATTTGCTTTAACAGGGATTTTCACAGCCTTTAAAGAGGAACGAAATATGCGTAAGCATGCACTTTCAGCTATCTTAGCGATTGTTGCAGGCTTCCTTTTTGGCATTTCAGCAACAGAGTGGCTCTTTCTACTCTTAAGTGTTTCTTTGGTCATTGCCTTTGAAATCATGAATTCTGCTCTTGAAAATGTAGTGGATTTGGCGAGTGATT
>NZ_KQ970222.1:4964-5715 GCF_001579015.1 Streptococcus oralis | reverse complement strand
GCAAGGAGCAAGGTCAGTAATGACAGTTGCAAATGTTGCCCCAGTGCAGTCAGCCAGTCCCCAAAGCGTTCTTGAAATGTTGCAAGTAGTTTAGACATGGTGAGCACCTCCAAATAGATCTGCGACAAAATCGTTGGCTGGCTGGGCTAGGATGGTTCTAGAATCCGCTACTTGTACAATCTCTCCTTTTTGCAACACTGCAATCCGGTCGCCTAATTTTAAGGCCTCATCCGTATCGTGGGTCACAAAAATAGTGGTCATACCGAATTCTTTGTGCAATTCTTTTGTAAGAGCCTGCAACTGCTTGCGAGAGATGGCATCCAAGGCTGAAAAAGGTTCGTCCATCAATAGAATTTTTGGTTCTCCAATGATAGCGCGCACAATGCCAATCCGCTGTTGCTCCCCACCCGATAATTCACTAGGCATGCGCTTTGCATACTCTGCAGCAGGCAGGCCAACCTTATCCAAGAGTTCTTCTGTTTTAGAAGCGATTTGCTCCTTGCTCCAACCCTTCATCTCAGGAATGAGAGCAATATTTTCCGCAACGGTCAAGTTAGGAAATAGGGCAATAGCTTGAAGGACATAGCCGGTACTGAGACGTAACTCCCGTTCGTCATAGTCTTTGATGCGTTTCCCATCCATATAGATATTGCCATCTGTCGGCTCCAAAAGACGGTTAATCATCTTGATCATGGTGGTTTTTCCAGATCCTGATGGACCCACTAGCACCATGAATTCTCCATTTTCAATG
>NZ_KQ970222.1:2338-3327 GCF_001579015.1 Streptococcus oralis | reverse complement strand
ATTTTCCCGAGCAGAGACCATCAATAAGACATCGATTCCCTTTAAGGCCTCAACCACCTCTGGAGTATTGGCATACACCATCTTACGAAGTTCCGCTGACGCGTAGACTTTTACACGCTCTGGGCTTCTTGCCAGATGGATAGAAGCAATTCCTTGCTGATCGACAAGATCAGCCACATAAGAGCCTAATTTCCCTGTTACACCTGTTATTCCAATCATAAGCATTTTCCCCTCTACTACAGTTCACTCTCTTTAGCTTTTAGATTTGTGATAATACGCTCTTGATAGGCTTCAAATTCTCGGATTTCTTGATCCGAAAAGCCTTGGTAAAAAATCTCTCCAAGTTCTTTGCTGACACGGTCTCCAATTTCTTTTTGCGCCCAACCGAGGTCTGTCAAAGAGATATATTTTTTCCTTTTATCCTGCGTACAAGGTTGAATCGTGACCAAGCCTTGTTCTTCCAATTTCTTAACCATACTGGTCAATGTATTATTGGCTAGACCCGTTGCAAGAGCGATATCGGTCGCAGTAGCGCACCCCAACTCTTGCTTCCACAAAAACGTTAAAATTTTCCCCTGTTCACTTCGGTATAGGGCATCTGGTTCCTTGCTCAAGAGTTTTTGAAAGATACGCCCATTTAACAATCGAATCTGTAGAGCTTGATAGCCCCCTAACACCTTATTCATTTCGTCTCATTATTCTTCTATATCGAACTTTTTGATAAATTGTAACACTCTAAATTACATCTGTCAACTATTTCGATATCGAAATATTATTTTTTTTAAAAAAAGAGTTTGGCCAAGACCAAACTCTGGATAATGATTGATGATCCTACTTTCATAGACTAGAGTCGATTTAATTCGGATTCTTCTGCTCCCGCCGATTTTGATGTTCCTGAGTTTCAATGTGTTGCTTGATCAAGGCGACCACTTCATCATTAGTCGGAAGGTCCGAGTGTTGCGCATCCTCTCCTGTCACCGTAATCTCTG
>NZ_KQ970222.1:0-632 GCF_001579015.1 Streptococcus oralis | reverse complement strand
AGAAGAACCGGGATTCCTACCATAAAAGGGGCGCCATTGTTAAAGAGGCTTGGAAAGATACTAAGAAAACTAACCTTCTTGTCCTTTTGACTTCGGGAAACCAATAAGATCGCAACTAAAAGTGCCAGGACTGCACCAACTCCTGCCACCATGCCATAACTGCGGTACAAATTGGTCAAGGTGTAGAGATAAGGAATGCCTGTTGTCGTTTGATTGGTGACGGCATAAGTCAGATTTTCCAAGGCAAAACTATCATCCGCCATCGAGTTCAAGGCAAAAACCTGACTGTTTCCTACCCAAGCCGATAAGCCATTCAAGAGTCCCATGACAAAGGTGGATAAGAGATGATGACTAGTCACCGTCAGTGAACTGAAAAACTGACCGATAGTCTGAAAGACACTGTACTGATTGCCCAGGACTAAGAGGCCATTTAAACTGACTCCTAAGAGCAGAGACAAGAAAATCGGACGTACAGTCTTGGGTTGATATATGAAGTCTTTATTGACGATTTGGTCGTCACTGGCTTTGGACAGACGAAAAATCTGGCCAATTAGGTAACCTAAAAAAATCGCGAAGAAAATATTGGTCGTCGCAGGTAGATTGATGTGAGATAGTTGCCCATCCCGAAGAGG
>NZ_KQ970221.1:2668-3733 GCF_001579015.1 Streptococcus oralis | reverse complement strand
GATCCATGGTCACATGGATGCCCAGTTTGCGAAGAACGTTCTTATCTTCGTCTGTCAACATCACTGTTGAATGGGCTTCGCTCCCTTTCAAACGACCTAATTCTTGCATGGCAAGATTTGCCTCTGGATGGTTCATGGCGGTAATGGCGAGGGCGATGAGGATTTCATTTGAGTGGAGGCGAGGGTTGCGACTGCCCAAGTGGTTGATCTTCAATCCTTGGATTGGTTTGACATACTCTGGCTCAATCAAATTGGTTTCTTTATCAATATGGGCCAATTTCTTGATAGCATTGATGAGAACAGCTGCCGTTGGACCAAACAAGTCAGAAGTCTTACCTGTCACAGTTTCTCCGTTCGGCAATTCTAGTGCCAAGGCAGGTTCACCGGTTTCTTCCTCTTTTTGACGGGCAAGGATGGTGACTTGGCGGTCTTTTGGTGAAATGCCTAAGTCATTCATCAAGAGTTCAATTTTCTTAATAGCTCCGTTTCCGACACGCTCTGCTTTCACATCTAGAATGGTTTGGTAGTAACGGCGGATAATTTCTTGCTTAGAGGCTTCAATCGCTGCGTCATTGTCCACGATGGCAAAGCCGACCATGTTCACACCCATATCTGTTGGGGAAGCGTAAGGAGATTCTCCGAGGATGCGTTCCAACATCCGTTTCAAGACAGGGAAGATTTCGATGTCTCGGTTGTAGTTGACCGTTGTTTCGCCATAGGTTTGGAGGTGGAAGGGGTCAATCATATTGACGTCGTCAAGGTCTGCAGTAGCAGCTTCATAGGCCAAATTCACTGGGTGATGCAAAGGCAAGTTCCAAACTGGGAAGGTTTCAAATTTAGCATAACCAGATTTGATGCCATTCAATTGGTCATGGTACATGTTGGACATACAAGTCGCCAATTTACCAGAACCAGGACCAGGAGCTGTCACGACAACGAGATTACGGCTAGTTTGAATGTAGTCGTTTTTCCCCATTCCCTCAGGAGAGATGATGTGGTCCATATCCGTTGGGTAGCCCTTGATTGGGTAGTGGAGGTAAGAGGCAATGCCGTTCTTTTCTAACT
>NZ_KQ970221.1:0-1364 GCF_001579015.1 Streptococcus oralis | reverse complement strand
GTATTATATCAAAAAAACCCCAAAATGGGGGTTTAAAACAATTATTTTGGAAAAATATTAATAATTCTTAATTAAATCAACGGTTGAACGATCCAATTTTTTGACCAAGGCTTGAAGGAAGGCTTGGGCTTGAAGGAAGTCATCCATAGCGTAGAGGGTCTGGTGGGAGTGGATGTAGCGTGCGCAGACTCCGATGGTAGTGGATGGAACACCACCACTTCGTAAGTGAGCTACTCCAGCATCCGTTCCGCCTTTTCCACAGTAGTATTGGTATTTGATGCCGGCTTCTTCAGCGGTGGTGAGGAGGAAGTCCTTCATATTTGGCAACATGAGATGACCTGGATCAAAGAAACGAAGGAGGGTTCCCTCACCAATAGCTCCTTGGCCTCCGTAGACATCGGCAGCGGGAGAACAGTCAACAGCCAGGAAGATTTCCGGATCAAACTTGGTCACAGAAGTCCCAGCACCGCGCAGTCCGACTTCTTCTTGGACAGTCGCTCCGACATAGAGTTCGTTTGCTAGGGCTTGTCCAGAGAGGGCTTGTGCCAATTCGCTGACCATCAAGACTCCATAACGGTTGTCCCAAGCTTTAGAGATGATGTTTTTCTGATTGGCTGTTAAGATTGCAGTGCTTTCAGGGACCAAGGTGTCGCCTGGACGGATTCCAAAGCTCTCGGCTTCTTCTTTGTTGGCAAAGCCACCATCAAAGACAATATCCCCGATTGCTGGAAGGGCAGGACCGTTTGTGCCCCGTGTCAAATGCGGAGGAACAGATCCAGAAATGACAGGATAGGAATGGCCATCGCGAGTCAAAAGGGTAAAACGTTGGCTGCTGACCACCATAGGGTTCCAACCACCGATTTCCACCACGCGGAAGGTGCCGTCGGCCTTGATCTCACTGACCATAAAGCCAACTTCATCCATATGGCCTGCGACCATGATGCGAGGAGCATCAGCCGCTTCTGAGTGGCGTACCCCAAAAATACTTCCCAAGCCGTCTGTGACCACTTCATCCACATGTGGAGTGATCTGTTTACGTAGATAATCGCGAACAGGCGCTTCGTGGCCAGAGATGGCAGGAAGTTCTGTTACTTCTTTGATTTTAGAAAATAAATCAGTCATAAGTTACCTTCTTTCTGATTGTTATTTTATCACTTTTTTAGTCGAGATGGTAGTGGTAGTTGACGGGAATGAAAGCAGATCGTCATGATGGGGAGATCTATTCTCCTTCGTTGTCCCAGCTTGTATTTTGTGTTACAATATGAGGTATGAAAGCTAAAAAAATCATTTTATCCAGCCTTGCAGCAGCTAGTGCAAGTGCTCTTGCCCTTGGGGCCTATAAAATTGCCAAAGATCAAAAACGT
>NZ_KQ970220.1:1923-3383 GCF_001579015.1 Streptococcus oralis | reverse complement strand
TTCGGTAGAAAAAGAGGAAGATCTGGATGAGATTTCAAAATTAGAAAATGACTTGTCAAATCAACTCAAAGATTGGGGAACAGAAGTTAAAATACAATTCAAGACTCCGGACGTCCCAGAGGTTATGAAATCTTATATTGAAATCTTGTTTGATGATGGAGTTGAAACTGATATATCTCATAAGGGAAATGGTTTACAGCGTACATTTTATCTGTCTTTGATTAAACTTTTAGCTGAAAGATCAAGTAAAGAGGTTAGTGAAAATGAAACCTCCACTAGACAAGCCTCTAAATCAAAATATTTTTTGTTTGAGGAACCTGAATTGTTTCTGCACCCTCAAGCACAAAAGCAATTATTTGATGATTTAGTAAGTTTATCTGAGGGTAATCAGGTCTTTGTTACTACCCACTCCAATAACTTAATTGATTTAGAAAAGTATAAATCTATTTGTATTGTGAGAAAGACTGATAGCGGAGAATCTGAAGTTTCAAAGTGTGATGAAGAACTTTTTCAACAAGAAAATGACAGGGATAAGTGGAAGTATCTAAATTGGATAAATGCTGAAAGAAGTGAGTTGTTTTTTGCTGATAAGGTTATCTTAGTGGAGGGAGATACTGAGGCAGTTAGCATTCCAAGTATTGCAAAGAAGCTGGGAGTCTATAAGCATAGTTTTACTATAATTAATTGTGGAAGTAAGGATAATATCCCACTGTATATGAAGTTGTTAAATAAATTTAAAATACCTTATGTTGCGATTTATGATGTGGACCATCAAGAAGGAAAGTCTATAGAAGCTATTGCAGTTTCTGATAGAAGTACAAGAGCAATTAGAGAGTGTCTTGATGAAAGCTTGGGTTCAACAATTAGTATGGAGAATGATTTTGAAGATGTACTTGGATATAGACCAAGTGGGAACTCAAAACCACTGGCAGCATTAGAATGGATTAATAATAATCAAATACCTGTAATACTGGAAAATAAGATTAATGAAATATATGTGAATTAACAGAGGAAAAATCTATGATTCAACTCATTGTCAACGCATTTGTTGAAAAAGATAAGACCGGAGCAGTCGTCGAAGTCTTGTATGCTAGTAGAAATCACGAAAAAGTGAAAGCCAAGTATGAAGAGCTAACGGCTCAATATCCTGAAAACTATTTAGCTATCTATGATGTTCCACTGGATAAGGATTTGAATACACTCGATCATTATCCATCAGTGTGGATTGGGAAAGAAGAATTTGAGTAAAAATTATGGGATTATTTAATTTTGGAAAACCAAAAGATGAAATATTAGAAGCTAAGCTACAGAAGCTTACTGATGATATTGAAATAAAAAAGGTAGATCTAGCCAAATTAGAGCAACAAATAAAAAAAGTAGAAAGAAGTAATCTCGCTAGATACTGAACTTACCCAAAAGAGGAATGAGTTAGCTCAATTAAATGAGGGAATTGCCGTGGC
>NZ_KQ970220.1:0-1187 GCF_001579015.1 Streptococcus oralis | reverse complement strand
ATCACTCCTATGCTCTTAAATAATAGCAAAAGTAAAGGAAAGGCTATGCAGAATCAACTAATTAAAGCAGCTTTAAGAGGCTTTAATGGTGAGGCTGATGCTCTTTTGGTCAAGGTTTCAGTGGTAAATGTTGATAATAAAATTAAAGCTTTAAGAAAAGTATTTGAACAGTTGAATAAAATGTATTCACGGAATTTAATTGAAATCACTTATCCATATTTAGACTTGAAAATTGAAGAGCTACGTTTAGCAGCTGAGTACGAACTTCAAAAGCAAGAAGAAAAAGAGTTGCTTCGTGAACAACGAGAAAAGGAACGAGAAGATAAAAAACTTCAAGCTGAGATTAAATCGAAACGAAAACAATTGGAGAAGGACAGAGATCACTTTAAGAATATGGTTGCCAAGGTAACGGAGTTACTGAAAGAAGCAAAAAATGATGAAGTAGATGAACTCAGACGCCAATTAGCTGAATATCAAGATAAACTATCTGAATTAGATGAAATTGAAGAAGATATTGATTATAGAGAAGGCCATGCAACGGCAGGATATGTATATGTAATATCTAACATAGGTTCTTTTGGTGAAGATGTATATAAAATTGGAGTAACTCGCCGTTTAGAACCATTGGAACGAATTAGGGAATTGAGTAGTGCATCTGTACCATTCCAATTTGATGTTCATGCGTTGATATTTAGTGAGGAAGCATTTGCACTGGAAACAGAATTACACAATCAACTTGCTAATTATAAAGTAAATAAGGTGAATGGACGAAAAGAGTATTTCAAAGTTTCCTTTGAAGAAATTAGAAATATTCTAGCAACCCATAAAGAATTAACGGTAGAGCTGAATGAAGATGCTGAAGCATTTGAATACAGGCAAACCAAGGCCATTGAAGGTAAATAGATATAATAAGTTTCCCTCGGTTGCCAGCTGATGTGAAACATCAAAAGAAAGGAAAATTAAACATGATCGAACGTTACTCTCGCCCAGAAATGGCGAACATTTGGACTGAAGAAAATAAATACCGTGCTTGGCTTGAGGTGGAAATCTTGGCTGATGAAGCATGGGCTGAGTTGGGGGAAATCCCTAAGGAAGATGTGGCTTTGATTCGCGAGAAGGCGGACTTTGATATCGACCGTATTTTGGAGATTGAGCAAGAGACTCGCCACGATGTGGTTGCCTTCACA
>NZ_KQ970219.1:2810-4132 GCF_001579015.1 Streptococcus oralis | reverse complement strand
GACGCAAATTTATGTGCAATAGCCAATCCAATGCCTCGACTTGAGCCAGTAACAAATACATTTTTATTCTTTAGTTCCATAGTCACCTCATCTTATTCGTTCAGTAGGGCATCAAGGCTGGCTTGATCCTCCACATTTTTTGTTGGAAGAGTTTTATCAATTTTCTTCAAGAAACCAGTCAAGACCTTTCCTGGACCAATTTCAATCACTTCATCTACTCCAAACTCTTGAATCGTTGCAATCGAATCATAGAAACGAACGGGCTCCATCACCTGACGAGCCAATAATGTTTTGATTTCGTCTGATTTCATGATCTGCGCTTCTGTATTCCCAACCAAAGGCAAGCTAAAGTCCTTAAAAGTAACTTTTTCAAGTTCAGTCGCCAGTTTTTCACTAGCAGAAGCAAGTAAGGCCGTATGGAAAGGACCAGAGACATTCAGAGGAATCAACCGCTTTGCCCCTGCTTCTTTTAAGAGTTCAACTGCATAATCCACAGCTTCAACCTCTCCACCAATCACAATTTGGCCAGGAGTATTGTAGTTAGCTGGTGTTACAACTCCCTTTTCAGAAGCCTGTTGACAGATTTCTTCAATCAAGGCAGGATCAGTATTCATGACAGCTACCATCTTTCCGCTTCCAGCGGGAGCAGCTGTTTCCATAAATTCCCCCCGCTTAGCTACCAAGGCGACCGCTTCTTCAAAGGAAAGAGCGCCTGCGGCAACCAAAGCAGAATATTCTCCCAGGGAGAGACCAGCCACAATATCCGGTGTCATGCCATTTTCTGCCAATAGACGATAAATAGCTACAGAAGTTGTCAAAATAGCTGGTTGAGTATAGCGTGTCTGATTAAGTTTTTCTTCATCAGAATCAATCAATTCACGCAAATCATAACCTAGAATACGACTAGCCGTATCAAATGTCTCTTTGACAACGGGATAAGTTGCATACAAATCACTAGCCATCCCCAATTTTTGGGCACCTTGACCAGCAAATAAGAAGGCACGTTTTGTCACTGTTCTCTTCCTTTCCTTTACTTGTTAGAATTTGACATCTGCCCAGCGAGCTGCTTCTTTCTGAATGACCTTAGCAGCTCCAAGATAAATATCTTCCAAGATTTCAGCACAGGTTTCTTCTTTACTTACGAGACCTGCAATTTGTCCTGCCATCACAGATCCATTATCAACGTCTCCGTCAACAACAGCATTGCGAAGAGCACCTGCTCCTAATTCTTCAATTTCTTCTTGAGTCTTCTTACCTGCCAAGAAATCTTTTTCAGCTTGGTTATAAGCAGAAGCCAATTTATTCTTAATCGCACGAACTGG
>NZ_KQ970219.1:0-1404 GCF_001579015.1 Streptococcus oralis | reverse complement strand
GAAGCTTCCAGTAAGACACCACCAGCACCATCCCCAAATAGAACTGCTGTTCTCCGATCTTCCCAATCTACCACTTTCGACAAGGTTTCACTTCCGATAACGATTCCTCGTTTGTACTGTCCAGAACGAATAAACTTTTCAGCAGTCGCAAGCGCAAAGACAAATCCACTACAAGCAGCTGTTAAATCAAAAACAAAAGCTTTAGAGGCACCAATTTTAGCTTGAACACGAGCAGCCGTAGATGGCATCATAGAATCCGGTGAAATCGTAGCAACAAAGATAAAATCCAACTGATCCGCTTGTAAACCACTTTTTTCAAGCAAGCGACGAGCCACTTCCGTAGCTAAATCGCTGGTTGATTCTGATTGAGAAATATGACGCTTGCGAATTCCTGTCCGACTAGCGATCCACTCATCACTGGTATCCATCCGTTCAGAAAGATCCTGATTGGAAATCACTTGGCTTGGCGCATAATGGGCTACCTGACTAATTTTTGCAAAAGTCATTATTTCAAATCCTCCAAGAAACGATAAAGGTTCTGCAACCCTTTTTGCATCACTTTCCGTTCATCTGGAGACATCCCATCGATAATCTGATTAACCATCCGCTTGTGAAATTGTTGGTGAAGCCGATACAAGAGTTTTCCTCTTTTGGTCAAACTCAAATGGACAACTCGACGATCAACTTCAGATCTGGTTCGTTCAATATAACCTTTTCGTTCAAGGTTATTTAAACTGGTTGTGACTGTACCTAACGTTACCATTAACGAACGCGAAATATCACTTGGAGTTGCGTTTGGTGTTGAGCCGATGACATCTATTGTGTGCATTTCCTTAATAGAAACATCATTAAATCGACTGCTACGTAAACTAGTTTCTTCGATGACTAATACGTTGTTAAAAATGGATGTAAGGTAATCATTGACTAGTTGAAAATTCAAAAACCACACCCCCTATTCATTACTTTGATAATCGAATTTTATCAAAATTCAAACCAAATAGCAAGCCTCAGTAACAAAAACATAAAAATTTTACGTTTTTATTTTCCTTGGAATTTTGGGCGCCGACGCTCTGAATAGGCAATAACTCCCTCTTTAAAGTCTTCCTTTAGAGAAAGATTTCTCTGCAATCTCAACTCAATTTCAGCATAACGATCCCAGTCAGTCAGCATGCTAGACCAAGCCAACTCTTTAATCGCAGCAAAAGAATTGTCTGAACTACGTCTTAACTTCATGAGTAGTTGGTTGACAGCCTTGTCTAATTTTTCTACTTCAGAAACCTTGTACACAACGCCATATTCCAAAGCCTTTTCAGCACCTAATGGTTCACCAGTCATTGCTAACTGAGTTGATCTAGTCAAACCAATGGCTCTTCCTAAAAGGAAGAGGCCACCGGCATCAGGAGC
>NZ_KQ970218.1:3136-4278 GCF_001579015.1 Streptococcus oralis | reverse complement strand
CCAATATGATTTTCGCAAAATTGCCATCTGGGCGTCATCCAGAAAGTCGTTGGGCTTGGTTTAAAGCGAGATTGGAAGTGAACGGGATGATTGCGGTCTTGGCTGGTGTTCTGGTCTATGGAGCAGTTCACTTGCTAGGACTGACAGCAAATCATGAAGGCTTGACCCTCTTCCTCTGTGTGCTAGGAAGTGTGACCTTCATGTCCATGGTGACTGCCTTAACGACATGGAACAACAAGGTCGGAGCTTTTATCTCTTTGATCCTCTTGCTCCTTCAACTGGCTTCTAGTGCAGGGACTTATCCGCTTGCCCTCACCAATCGTTTCTTCCAAGCTATTCATCCGCTGTTGCCGATGAGTTATACCGTATCGGGATTAAGGGAAACCATTTCCTTATCTGGTCAAATAGGCGGGCAAGTCACCTTCCTTACCCTGGTTTTGGGCTTGTGTATTGGCCTAGGAATGATGGCCTATCGACCTCAAAAAATGGAAGAAGACTAAGCTTCCTCTATCTATAGTTTCATGTGAAACAAAGCCCCCCTTCTCAACAGAGAAGAGGGCTTTTTCTTAGTTAAAATAAAGCACTTCTGGATTTGGAGTGATGTAGATAAGGTTGTCTTCTTTGAAGACCAGTTGTACTTGGCCCTGTTTGTAGATATAAACCGTATAGGTTTGACCGAACCGAGTAGCTTGAGCGATATCGATCGCACCAGCCCAAAAAGCACGGAGTTGTTCATCTGTTAAGTGTCCCTCTTGATAGAGTTTGACAAGGTTTTCCCGTTCCTTTTCTGAGAAGGTTTCGACCAGATACTTTGGATCGTTAAGGACATTTTCAGGTTCCCCAAGAATTTTTTGCACAAAATTTTTAGTATAGCCTTCGTAATCCGGTGTTGCGGCTTCTAATGTATCACCATCTTTTCTATAGTAAACGACAGAATCGCCTGTTGCATAAATCTTGTCTGTTGGAGCTTCGCTAGCATTGGCAGGGAGATCCTCCATTTTTTTGCTAGAGCTGGTTTCCGTCTTAGACTCTTTCTTTTCTTTGTTCGAAGAGCTAGTTTTAGATGATTTTTTAGACGATGAGGCTTCTTTTTCACTTTTTTCTTGTTTTTTAGAAGAGGTACGAGAGCTCGTTTCTTCCGG
>NZ_KQ970218.1:0-1591 GCF_001579015.1 Streptococcus oralis | reverse complement strand
CGTACCTGAACCATTGATGGTAAGGTCGCCTTTAGAGAAAATGACCGCATCGGCGTCTTCATCATTGTTTGAACTTGAATCAGACAAGGTATTGGTCGTGCCATCTGCTAGAGTCAGGTAGACATGCCCTGCTTTCGTAGCAGAAATTGGCGCGTTGGTGTTGGTCATTGTAACGCCTTTCAAGACGATGTGAACATCATCTGAGTCACCTGCTTCGACCTTGATTTGAACCCCATCGGATTCACCAGAGATGACATAGGTTCCGGCCTTCGAGATGGTCACGGTGGATCCAGAAACGGCTACGCCGTCCCCTGAAACAGTTGCAGAAGATCCAGACAGTTTGACAGTAGAAGCTGTACTTTCGTCGTAAGACGTGTCCTTGTCCTTATCTGTAAAATAGTTGGAATTGTTTGTTTTATTTTTTGAAGTAGAAGTAGCGGTTGTTTGGGCGGTATTGTTTGTTGTAGCTGATTGAGATGACGCTTGGGTACAAGCTGTCAGTAAGGTGAGGGTCGCGGCCCCCGTTAATAAGAATTTCCATTTGTTTGATTTCATGAGCTTTTCCTCTCGTTCCATTGATATGCTCCTAGTCTAAAGTTGCTAGCTGAAAGTTTCCTAAAGTTTTTCTGAAAGGAACCTTAACTTTAGTTTTCTTTAAGTTTGGCTTAATGAAAGCTTAAGAAAAGGCCATTAAACTAAGGAACAAGTAAAGCGACTCGTGGCTTTGCAACAAAAACGATAAAGAAAATAACAACTTTTTATAGAACGAAAGGAGAAAAACATGAAAAAACGGTAGAGACAAGCTTCAAGCGGATTGAAACCAAATATGTGGTGAATAAAGAAGACTTGGATGATTTATTGAAAGATTTAAAGAAATATGTTGTTGAAGACGATTATCCAGTCTCCACGATTTCGAATGTCTATTTTGATACCGAAGACTTTGATGTGATCCAAGATGCCCTTGCTAAACAGAACCGTCGTGAAAAGATCCGGATGCGGGCCTATGTAGAGCATCCAACAGTGGAGAGTCAGGCTTTTCTAGAAGTAAAATCAAAGGATGCAGAAGGTATTGGTCACAAGTTCCGCCTGGTCTCGAACCCCTCCTCCATTACCCGCCTCATGACAGATGGATTAGTGGATCAGACCATTCAGGATTTGGACTTGGTGCAAGAAATCCAAGCTCTGCGCCAGCGCTATGATAACCGACTACAGCCCCAGATGTACATCTATTATGATCGTTTGTCCTTAAAAGAAAAGAAGAGTATCCAAGGTTATCCTTACAATAAGATTCGGGTCACTCTGGATCAAAACTTGGTCTATCGTGATCAGCAGGTCAGTCTCCTTCGTGGGAAAGCTGGTGAGCCTTTATTAGAAGAAAATACCATCATTATGGAAATCAAGGCCCCAGGTGAAGAACCTCAGTGGCTGAAGGGCATTCTGGATAAGTACGGACTGGTCAAACAGAAATTTTCGAAATACGGTTGTGCCTACCATAAGTCACAAGGCTTAGACTACGCACCAACGCCAATTCAAGAAAGGACAGGTGCTGCCTATGTCTAATCTATTTGATTCTATTTTTAATAACGCTACG
>NZ_KQ970217.1:1615-3858 GCF_001579015.1 Streptococcus oralis | reverse complement strand
CGCTTATCGTAAATTCTAAGTCTTTCATCATCATTTGGTTTTCTTAAATATAAGGTCTGACCGATTGTTTCATCTCCATAGGTATTGTAGTAGGTGCTTTTTCCATATATAAAGCGTTTCTTCTGACAGATCTTTAGAAGTTGATTAGGAGTGAAATAGGGTGTTTCATTAAAATCATCTATTGCAATATCAATTCGTCTGATTGAAAAACGATTGTAATTGTAGTAGAGGTTGTCCAGAAACTGTCTTTCGGATAGACTATTTGGATCTAATATCATATCTCTATAGAATTCAAGTGCCTGTCCTGACATGACAAGCATGTAGGACGACTCTTTCGATCCATAGTAGATACGGATATTCCCATAATGAAGCTGGCTATCATAGTTATAGTATTTAAGGCTCCCCTTATTCTCAATAAATAGGTCAAAGTCAAGAAATAGGATATCTTCGATTATTTCTTTTGGCGAAAATTCAGTCTTATCAAACTGAATTTGAATCCAGTCAAATACAGAACGTAAATGCTCATTTTTTGCCATAGATTTTGATTCAACTTTTTGCCTAATTTTGCCACCCTTAAAATCTCCAAAACCCTTGGTAATACTGAATTTTTTCGATGGTACACCTAACTTGCAGAGGGTGGTGTTACTACACACCCTATCGGTCAAAAATGGTCCGTCCGCATCTACGCTCATTTTCGGCTTTCTGCCTCATGGCTCAGCCGAAAACTCGCTATTAGCCGAACCTATTTTTTGACCTCTTGTTAACAAACCCTAGTAAGCCGGTTTGCATCGACTCTTCAATATCTTGGATTTTCTTTTTTAGGTTGGAATTCTCAATTTTTATCAGTCGCATTTCTCGCTTAAATTCCTGTTTTAAGGCGCTCAGTTCATCGTAGAGCTCATCTATTACTTGGTCAAGGGATTCTTGTTCATTGTCTGCTAGACTCCCAAATACGGCTTGTATAGCCTCTTTTAGACCTATTTCAAGTTTTAGTTTAGCTAACTTTTGAAATTGTCTAAGGTCTTCGTCTGTAAAGTCATAGGCAACTGTATAACTTAATTGATGAGTTCTTGGGTTTCTACTGATAGGAATTTTAATTTTCTTAAATTCCTTGCCACTTATCTCTTTAATCAGTTGGATCCAATTTTTAAGAGTAGAGGTAGAGTTTAGGCCAGAAATTTGATTGACTAACTCTTTATTGGTCATCTTTTTGTGAAACCTCCGAAATTTTCTTGTGCAACTGAAGAGTTTTCTGTGGTATAATTGTTACATAATATGTTTTGATCTTGGAACGAACGGCACATTTGTTTCAAGATTTTTTATTTTGTCGAATCTTACCTCCTTTATTAAAATTTTTTAAATCGACTACTAGTTACATACGCTTTTACCTCCTTTTATGCTATAATATTCTCAATGGAATATTTAATCTTAAAATAAATATTCCTTATGGAATAATTCTATTTTATACCGTTTAGAATATTTTGTCAAGCAAAAATATACGAATAAGAATATCTATAGGAGAATTATGTATACAGAGGATTATAAATTTTCAGAGAGGTTAAAAACTCTCAGAAAATCAAAAAAGTTAACTCAAGTACAAATATCGGAATTAATTGGAGTTCAACAAGGGACATATTCTCGGTGGGAGAATGGAACGTTAGAACCAGGATTAGAATTCGTTGTGAAATTAGCAAATATCTTTGGTACTACTACAGATTATTTGCTGGGACAAAAACCTTATTCAATTATCAGTAGTTTACCTCTAGAACAATTAGATCTTACCAATATTGCAAACTTTTCAAAGGATGAGTTTGATATTTTGAAACATTCAATAGCAGTTTCGGTGGCAAGAAATAAAATAAAGGCAACAGAACTAAAAGATAGAGTTATAGAAAAAAATCAGTTGTCAGAAAAAGATGCAGAACTTTTGAATAAGATTTTTGAAGAAGTTAAAACTTATTGGGAAAAATAGGAGGACGCTAGTCTTCAAAATTTCCTCCCAAAATGTGTCTAAAATATTGACATGATTTAATATATTAAATATAATAGGTTAGGAAAAACATGATATTACAAAAACAGCGAATTGTTGAGTGTGTAACTTTGCTCGTGAAATCCTAGAAATCTTTTGGAGACCGTTTTTTAAGTCTTGAATTGTGCACCTAGTTTGACAATTCAGGACAAATGAATAACCATGTCGCCCTACTAAAGTTGAGGAGAAATATTTATGCCTGATTTTGCTAAAA
>NZ_KQ970217.1:0-512 GCF_001579015.1 Streptococcus oralis | reverse complement strand
CATGGAGAGGTTTCTTTCTTGGTAAGTCAATGAGAATTATACCATTTTGGCTTTGTGCCATTCTATCTTCTTTATTGTTCGCGATAGCCCATATTTCTAGTGGAAGCGTTGGGCTTGTAAGCTACGATATTTTCATGATTTTTGTTGATAGTATTATCTATGCAATGATTTATAAAAAGTCTGGGAATTGTTTGATTTCTACACTTTCTCATATTCTTGGAAATGCAACAGGAATTCTTTTGCTAATGATGTATAGCTAGACAGATTTTAATGTTATCTAGCTAATAAAGGATTTTCATTATAGGGAGGAAATGGTCGCTATCAGCAAAAGTGGGCTAGATGACTTGATTTATAAAAGTATGGTTTATTTGATTAAGTCTCAATAGGTAGAGATTAGTATATTCTTGTTGAATAATTTTATTTAATGAAGGTTGTTTATAGTTGAAAGGGGAAAATAGATGGTTTCTAAACTTGATACAGCTTGGGACTTGTTTCTGAAGGGAAAAACATCA
>NZ_KQ970216.1:4990-6011 GCF_001579015.1 Streptococcus oralis | reverse complement strand
TTGTAAAAACAGTATTAGATGGTATCCAAGTTATTGGTTCTCTTGTAGGAACTCGTAAAGACTTGGAAGAAGCCTTCCAATTTGGTGCAGAGGGCTTAGTCGTTCCAGTTGTTCAAAAACGTCCAGTAGAAGATGCTGTCAAAGTCTTTGACGAAATGGAAGCTGGAACCATTCAAGGACGTATGGTACTTGACTTCACTAACTAAATAAACAAACCTATTAGACCGGCCTAAATGGGCTGGTCTTTTTTAGTTTCTCACAAACAGGACCTGCAAGGGATTGCTATATTTTTATTTTACCTATTAGAAGCTACTGCTACTCTTTTCAGAAACTTCGAATCCCCTTCGTTCCCCTCTTATCAAGGATTTTCAAATTTAATAGCCAAAGAAGTTTACCAACATCTAAATATAGATGTTAACAATTTAATATATTAAAGAATCTATTTTTCCTTTAATTTAGTACTGAAAAATTGACTTTATTATGAAAACGTTTTATAATAAATAAGCTTAAAGTTTTCTTAAACTGAAAGTCAAACAAATTTTATAAGGAGGAATGTCAATAATGAGTATTGGTATCATTATTGCTAGCCACGGTGAATTTGCAGCTGGAATCCACCAATCCGGCTCGATGATCTTTGGGGATCAAGAGAAAGTTCAAGTGGTTACGTTCATGCCAAGTGAAGGCCCAGATGATCTCTATGCTAAATTCAATGCTGCTGTTGCCGCATTTGATGCAGAAGATGAAGTCTTGGTTTTGGCTGACCTTTGGAGTGGTTCTCCATTTAACCAAGCTAGTCGTGTCATGGGGGAAAATCCCGATCGTAAATTTGCGATCATTACTGGATTAAACCTTCCGATGTTGATTCAAGCTTATACAGAGCGATTGATGGATGCAAATGCCGGCGTTGATAAAGTCGCTGCAAACATCATCAAAGAATCTAAAGATGGAATCAAAGCTCTTCCAGAAGAATTGAATCCAGTCGAAGAAGCAAGCACTGCCTCAGCTACTCCTGTTGCCCAAG
>NZ_KQ970216.1:2168-3605 GCF_001579015.1 Streptococcus oralis | reverse complement strand
TGGTACACACAAGAACTTGGATACAAAGCAGGTTCTGAAATTACTAAAGATATGTCAGGCGGTATCTTGCAAGATATCACAAAAGGGGCATCTATCCTTGGTATGTTTATCCTCGCTGTCTTGGTAGAACGCTGGGTTTCTATTAAATTCGTCTTCAATGTTTCTTCTGTTAAGCTAGACGACAAAGCTTATATCCACTGGGATAAACTTCCTGAAGGGTACAAGGGAATCCAAGAAGCCTTCGCGCAAGTTGGTTCAGGCCTATCTCAAACACCTGAAAAAGTTACAACTTTCCAACAAAACTTGGATTCATTGATTCCTGGTTTGATGGGATTGCTTCTTACTTTTGCTTGTATGTGGTTGCTTAAGAAGAAAGTGTCTCCAATCACTATCATCATCGCCCTCTTTGTAATTGGTGTCTTAGCACACGTTGCAGGCTTGATGTAAACAAAGATCAAAAAAAGAAGGTTTCGGCCTTCTTTTTATTATGGTATAATGAAATGAACATTGTTACAGGAGGTTCACATGGCACAATCGCAGAATAAAACCGTTGAATTCCACACCACCGGTGTCTCATATCTAGGTGTTGGAGGGAAGGTTGGAAAAATATTAGTTGGAGATGTGGCTTTTGAATTTTATGCGGATGCCAATGTTGAAGACTACATCCAAATTCCTTGGAAAGAAATCGACCAGATCGGAGCTAATGTATCTGGACGTAAAATTAGCCGCCATTTTGAAATCTATACCAAAGAATCAAAGTTCCTCTTTGCTTCTAAAGACTCGGGAAAAATCTTAAAGATTGCCCGTCAACATCTAGGAAATGATAAAATTGTCAAACTTCCGACATTGATCCAAACCATTACAGCTAAAATTAAAAATCTATTTGCAAAATAATTTCTTTTCTTGTATAATAAACGAAAACGGATAAGTAAATTAAGGAAATCTTTCAGAAAGTCTGCGGTTGCTGTGAGCAGATAGAGGACCTAATTGAAATTCTACCGTTTATCAAAAAATTGAAGATCAAATCAAGTGCACACCTGTGAAGTTGGATGGAACCGTGGCCCTGCCACTCCAACACTGTAACAGGTGTGCTTTTTGTTAAAGGAGAAGCTATGTTAGATATTAAACGAATTCGTACAGACTTTGATGCAGTTGCTGAAAAATTAGCGACACGCGGTGTAGATGCGGCTATTTTAAACGAAATGAAAGAAATCGATGCTAAGCGCCGCGACATCTTGGTCAAGGTAGAAACCCTCAAGGCTGAGCGTAACACAGTCTCTGCTGAAATCGCTCAAGCTAAGCGAAATAAAGAAAATGCCGACGATAAGATTGCTGCCATGCAAACTCTTTCTACTGAGGTCAAAGCTCTCGATGCAGAGTTGGCAGAAATCGATGCGAAATTGACAGAATTTACGACAACCCTTCCAAACATCCCTG
>NZ_KQ970216.1:0-581 GCF_001579015.1 Streptococcus oralis | reverse complement strand
CTGCTTGGATTTCCTTCTTCACTTGAGCTAGTAATTCGCCATTAGAAAAACCATGCTCCGGAATCACCTTGTCCACAATATCCATATTCAACAACTCATGCGAAGTAATCTTCATCAATTCTGCCGCTTCCATAGCACGGCTTCCATCTTTCCATAGAATAGAAGCAAATCCTTCTGGACTCAAGACGGCATAGATGGAGTTTTCTAGCATCCAGACCTTATCTGCTACAGCTAAAGCAAGGGCTCCACCTGAGCCTCCTTCTCCGATGATAATGGCGATAATCGGAACTTTTAAATCACTCATTTCCATGAGATTGCGGGCAATAGCCTCACCCTGTCCCCGCTCTTCAGCGCCAACACCCGGATAAGCACCTGCAGTATTGATGAAGGTTACTACTGGACGACCAAACTTCTCAGCCTGTTTCATCAGACGCAAGGCTTTTCGATAGCCTTCTGGATTGGGTTGGCCAAAGTTTCGACTGAGGTTGTCCTGAAGATTCTTTCCTTTTTGAATCCCGACAACCGTTACCGCTTGATCCCCTAACCAGCCAATTCCGCCAATCACTGCACCGTCATCTCGG
>NZ_KQ970215.1:5613-6498 GCF_001579015.1 Streptococcus oralis | reverse complement strand
TTTGAAATTCTTTTCTCCGATAAAGCAGATTCCAGTGGAATCTTTCTTTTTAGCTGTTGCCAATCCAGCCTCTTCTGCCAACCGGCGAACCTCAGGCTTTTCCAAATGGCCCAATGGGAACATGGTTTTCTGAAGTTGTTCTTGTGACAACTGGCTTAGGAAATAAGTTTGATCTTTCCCATTGTCAACACCGCGTAGCATATGGACAATGCCATCCTCATCACGCGCCACGCGCGCATAGTGACCCGTAGCTACATAATCGGCACCGAGTGTCATGGCATAATCTAAAAAGGCCTTAAATTTGATTTCCTTATTACACATGACATCCGGATTTGGTGTGCGGCCTGCACGGTATTCTGCAAGGAAGTATTCAAAGACGCGATCCCAGTATTCTTTCTCAAAGTTGACAGAATAGTAAGGTATGCCAATTTGGTCAGCAACCGCTGCTACATCCTTGTAATCTTCCGTAGCTGTACAGACGCCATTTTCGTCTGTGTCGTCCCAGTTTTTCATGAAGATGCCAATGACATCGTAACCCTGTTGTTTTAACAACAAAGCCGTTACAGATGAATCGACACCGCCACTCATACCAACAACAACACGTGTTTTCGAGTTATCACTCATAGATTTCTCCCATCTTTTCGTTTCTCACGATTGAAGGTCGTGGTTTGCTTTAACGATTGAAGGTCGTTTTGAGCATTATCAATTGTAACACGCTTTATAGTAGAAAACAAGCATCTTGCCATCCTTCTTATTGGCTATTGTATCTATATGTTTACAAGTCTGTAAATCAAAAAAGAGTCCAATTGCTGAACTCTTTCATCTACTTTAATACCAGCCATTGGCCAGCCAGAAGTTTTTAGCTGCCGACCATGATCCATATCG
>NZ_KQ970215.1:2402-3591 GCF_001579015.1 Streptococcus oralis | reverse complement strand
ATTTGGAGACTAACCTATGAAGTACATATTTTTCGACTTGGATGGGACTTTAGTCGATAGTTCCGAAGGAATTGAAACCACCTTTCTACACACTTTCAAGCTGCTAGGAGTTCCTGCTCCTGATAAAGAGACTATTCGAACCTTTATGGGCCCTCCACTCGAAGTTACATTTACAAACCATCTTCCAAAAGAACTGGTCACAAAAGCTGTAGAAATCTATCGCACCTATTACAAAGAAACTGGCCAACAACAAACCTATCTCTACCCAGGTATCAAAGAACTCCTTCAACAATTGAAGGAATTGGGTTATCACTTATTCATCACCACCTCTAAGAATCAGGAAGTGAGTCTCGAAATAGCCCATTCACTAGGAATAAGTGATTGCTTTGAAGGGATTTATGGTTCTACCCCAGGATCTATGCACAAAGCTGATATCATTCAGCGTGTACTAGTGGACCATCAAATTCCAAAAGAGGAAGCTTGCATCGTTGGGGATACTAAATTTGATATCATTGGGGGAAAAACCATTGGTATTCACACAATTGCAGTCAGTTGGGGATTTGCACCTTTAGACCAATTAAAAGAACAATTGCCTGATACCATCCTAGACTCTCCTCTAGAGTTACTCGCTTATTTAAATTCATAAAAGAGGTTTACAATTTTGTAAACCTCTTTTATGTATGAAATCACTCATGGGTAAGAGTATCCATGGTTCACCAAGATTGACTGACACAGTCATTTTTCTTTACAATCCTTATCAAGGTAAGAAACAAAATAAAAAGAGGGTTTCCCCTCTTTTTTAGTATCCCCAAGCTGAAAGTCCTTGGTTTGAATAGGCATTATAAGCTGATTGGATTTGATCATCAACTGTAGCAGTTGAACCCCAACCTGGCATTGTTTGGAAAAGACCACTAGCTCCAGATGGATTTGCTGCGTTCACTTGACCATTTGATTCGCGGGCAATAATGGCTTCCCAAGTTGATGCAGGAACACCTGTCATTTCAGCCATTCGAGCCGCTGCATAGGATCCAGTTTCTCCAGCAGTATTCCCATTAGCAAGTACAATCCCATTTCCTGAATTTGTAACAACTGGTGCTGCATTATAAGTAGCATTAGCAGTAGTTGTTGATGTTTCAGCCGCTACTTGATTTGTAGAAGCTTCAACTCCTGGTTCCTGACTTGCTGTAGC
>NZ_KQ970215.1:0-1049 GCF_001579015.1 Streptococcus oralis | reverse complement strand
CCATAGCAATTGCAAGAGCATCTGCACGTTTAAAACTTGATGCAAACAAGGGAATTAAAATTGGTATAAAAGAGCGGATCTTCTGAAGGAGATTCCCTTCTCCAAAATCAACCCCTCTAGCTCTCTGTGCATTCATAATGCGAATCGTATCATCCATTAGAGTGGGAACGAAACGAAGGCTCATAGACAACATGAGTCCAATTTCATGAGCAGGAACTTTGATGATTTTAAATGGAGTTAACAACTTTTCTACGGCATCTGCTAAGCTTAAGGGCGTTGTTGTCAGTGTTAAAATCGTTGAAAATACAACAATGAGAATAAAACGACAAAAGATCACACCCGCTTGAGCAAGTCCTTTATCCGTTACAGTCAAAAAATAAAATTGAAATAAGGTCTTACCGCCAGTCGTCGCAAACAACTGAAAGAGTGTGGTGAAAGCAATGATAAAGACCATCGATTTCAGGCCATTAATAAAAAAACGGAAGGGGATCTTGGCACTCAAAATCAACGCAAAGGCCAATAAAAACAACAGGGCATTCGTCAAAACATTATTGGCCCAAAACAAAATAACAATTAACAAGAAAAGTCCTAGTAACTTTGCCCTTGGATCCATACGATGGAGAATGGAATTACCTGGTACATATCGTCCTAAAATCATACTATTCATGTCCAATTAACTCCTTAAACTCCTGTAAAGTGATTGGTAAAGTTGGCAAAGATAGTCCTTTTTGACGTAAGCGCCAAGCAAATTTCGTCACTTTCGGTACACCTAATTGTATGTTTTCTAATCCTTCTACATCCTGAAATACATCCCTTGGATGCCCAGACCTCACCATTCGTCCTTTTTCCAAAACATAAACAAGATTTGCGTATTCTGCCACATCTTCCATAGAATGACTAACAAGAACGATGGTCATCCCAGCTTGATGAAGTGACGCAAATAGCTTCATTAATTCCCGTCTACCTGACGGATCCAAACCAGCTGTTGGCTCATCCAAGACCAAAATTTCAGGTTCCATCGCTAAAATGCCTGCAATAGCGACCCGTCT
>NZ_KQ970214.1:8675-9202 GCF_001579015.1 Streptococcus oralis | reverse complement strand
AACTTTTTGGGGGTTTAACTATTAGAAAAACGAATAGTATTAGAACTATTCATTTGCCTTCTAAGAAGTCCCTTTTAAGTACTTACTTAGCTTGTAATTGCTAATATTAGTTATTAGGCTCCATCGACATTGTCTTTTTTTGTTTTTATATCATTTGATTTACAGTGATACATATGATAAAATGAAAGCGCATACAAATAGGGTGCAAGGAGGAAATCAAAATGAAAAAAATAACTAAGCTTTTCCTGTGTGGAGCATTGTTAGTATTTCTTTTAACTCCAGTCTCTCAAGTAAAGGCTGATTGGCAACGAGATAATGTTGGTTGGTGGTATTTACGAACAGATGGATCTTATTATAAAGACATGGGAGCTAAGATTAACGGGAAGTGGTATAAATTTGATGAACGAGGTTATATGATAACCGGTTGGCATCTAAAGGAGTATAGGAATATTAGTGGGGCACTAGTTCAAAACTGGTCATATTTTGATCCAGTAAACGGTGATCAAAAATTTGGCTGGCAAAATATA
>NZ_KQ970214.1:5628-6561 GCF_001579015.1 Streptococcus oralis | reverse complement strand
GCGATGAAATCCAAGGCTTCCTCATCGAGGGTAACAGGGAAGTCAAAGCCTCGATCGGGATCGCTCAGCGCCAATTGGATCGCCTCTTTGACCTGATCATTGGTCAAGGGTTCTAGCTCAAAAATCTGCACCCGACTGCGAATGGCAGGCGTCACGGAGAAGAAAGGATTTTCAGTTGTAGCGCCGATCATGATGACCAGACCGCTTTCGAGTAAAGGCAGGAGAAAATCTTGTTTGGTTTTGTCAAGACGATGAATCTCGTCTAATAGTAATACAAGACCACCTGAAAACTTAGCTTCCTCTGCAATCTCTTGCAGGCGTTTTTTACTATCGACAGTTGCATTAAAGGTCCGAAAGGCATACTTAGTCGTTCCTGCGATCGCAGAAGCAATACTGGTCTTTCCGATCCCCGGAGGTCCATATAGAATCATAGAGGACAGACGATTGGCCTCGACCATGCGACGAATGATTTTGCCTTCTCCGACCAGGTGCTGTTGACCGATGACTTGATCGATCGTCCGTGGTCGCATCCGGAGTGCGAGATTGTCGGGCATTTCCTTCTCCTTTCTAGCTTTGTCTCCTTTCAAAGAGGCAGTTTTTATGGTAAGATTGTAGTAACTATTGTAACATATTCCGCTCTAAGAGTGGGAAATTAGAAAGAGGACGCTATGTCTAAATACGGATTTTTGGATATTTTAGAAGAGGAGATGGACAAGGTTTTTCCTTTTGATTTTGAGATCAATTGGGATAAGAAAAACCATGCGGTAGAAGTGGCTTTTCTCTTGGAAGCACAGAATACGGGAGGGGTTGCACTGGTTGATGAGGCCGGTGAAGAGTCTGATGAGGATATCGTCTTTGAAGAAGCCGTCATCTTCTACAATCCAGCCAAGTCTCATGTGGAAGAAGATGCCTATTTAACAGCGATTCCTTATG
>NZ_KQ970214.1:2559-3555 GCF_001579015.1 Streptococcus oralis | reverse complement strand
GAGCAGACTTCAGAAGGTTTTGTAGTTTTAGAAGGTAGTCAAGTGGATGAGGTTGATTCACCCGCAATACCAGCAAGTCTGAAAGAATTGCGTAAGGAATTAATCAAATCAAATGTGATTAAAGATGGTGTTTTACAAGAAAAACAACTGTTCTCCAGTCCATCTTATGCAGCTGCTTTTGTACTAGGTATGAATACGAATGGTCGAACGGATTGGAAAAATAAGGACGGTAAGACTTTAAAAGAATTAGAAGAAACAATGGATTGTTAAGGAGAATCAGATGGAAACATGGCAAGAGTTAAAGGTTACAGTAAAGCGTGAGGGAGAAGAGCTGGTCTCTAATCTCTTGATCGAGTTAGGCGCCCAAGGGGTTGCGATCGAAGACAGCACGGACTATGTGGGCAATGTGGACCGCTTCGGTGAGATTTTTCCTGATGTCGAGCAACAAGAAGAAATTGTGGTGACAGCTTACTATCCTGAAACGGTTGATGTATCAGAGGTTGAAGCGGACTTGCAGGCTCGCTTGGCAGAATTGACAGATTTTATGGATCTAGGAGAAGTCAAGATGGGGACGACTGCCTTGGCTGAGGAAGACTGGGCAGATAATTGGAAGAAGTACTACGAACCAGCTCGTATTACCTATGACCTGACCATCGTACCGTCATGGACAGACTATGAAGCGACGGCTGGAGAAAAGATTATCAAGCTAGATCCTGGTATGGCCTTTGGAACAGGAACTCACCCAACAACCAAGATGAGCCTCTTTGCCTTGGAGCAGGTTCTCCGTGGTGGGGAAACGGTATTAGATGTAGGGACTGGTTCCGGTGTCCTTCCTATTGCTAGCTCACTCCTAGGTGCCAAGGAAATCTTCGCCTATGACTTGGATGATGTAGCGGTTCGCGTCGCTCAGGAAAATATCGAGCTCAATCCGGGCATGGAAAACATCCATGTAGCCCCAGGCGATTTGCTGAAAGGCGTGGAGATTGAGGCAGATGT
>NZ_KQ970214.1:0-758 GCF_001579015.1 Streptococcus oralis | reverse complement strand
ACGTTCTTGATGGCGATTGGCCCAGCTGGGATATCTGTGTAGGCAGTAGCATCTCCACGGGTACCTGCCTTAAATGGCGCAGCAGCAGAGAGGATCGGAAGGTTAGCTTCCGGAGTTCCTGCCAATTCCTTCTTAGCGTACCAGATTTGTGCGTTGTTCACGATTTGGACAGATGGATCATCCTTCACAAGGGCAAAGTAGCTGGTGATTGGAGCAGAAGTAGTTCCGACTTGTTGGCGGACATATTTGACTGTACCTTCGTGCGCTTCCTTCGCGATTGCTGTAATGCGTTCGTCGGCTACTTTTGACTTGGTGTCAATCTTGCGGATGGCAGCCTTGCTTCCGACTACAGACCATTTGCCGTCTGAGTAGCGCAGGTTGAGATCGATCACCCCGAGGTGGTCGCCGTATTTTCCAGCCATGGTAACGGGTGTTCCGTTGATTTTACCGTTTACCCCGTCAACACCAGCATATTTTTCGTAGAAGCCAGTTCCATCTCCGCTTGGGAATTCTGCGTGTGAGTGACCTGTTACGACAGCGTCAACACCTGGGAGGCTAGCGATTTGGTAGCCTTCGTTTTCTTCACCTTTTTCGTACTTGTCGTCTCCGATACCAGAGTGAGAAAGGACGAGGACGACGTCGGCTCCAGCTTTGCGCATTTCTGGGATGATAGCTTGGATGGCTTCGACAGAGTCATTGACTTTGACCTTGCCTTCGAGGTTGGCCTTGTCCCAGCTGAGGATCTGTGGAGGAACGAT
>NZ_KQ970213.1:6084-7111 GCF_001579015.1 Streptococcus oralis | reverse complement strand
CAAGACACGGCCATCTAGAGAACATTCCCCTTGTTTGAAGTCCACATCGAGGAACAGAACTTCTTTGGCATCATCTCCAGCTCGGACCAGATTGACGGCCTCCGCAGGCAAATATACCAGGTGGGCGATGGTGATGACCCAGCCCCGTGGGTCCCGACCAGGAGTTGAAACTGTCATTAACTGCTCGACCTTTTGAGGGGTCAACTCTAGTCCAACTTCTTCTTGAACTTCGCGGATACAAGCCTGGATAGCATCTTCGTGCTTTTGCAAGAATCCTCCAACCAAGGCGACCCGATGCTGACAAGGGTGGGTTTTCCGGCGAATCACCAAGAGCTTCAAACGTCCCTCCACAAAGCAGTAGGCCACCATATCGGTAGTTACACTTGGATTTTCATAGGTGGGATGATCTTGCTCCTTATACCAACGGAGGAATTCTTCCTCGCTGACGACCGTCTCGTAGTATTCCTTTTCGTTCATCCCTTCCGGAATGCTGCTTGTTGCCATCTAAATAGCCTCCTTTTTCACAGCTTTGCTCCATTGGTACCAACCAACCAAGCTATTGAGGGTGTAGACCCAATACATTCCCTGAATATGGATGCTTTCTCCCCACCAGAGGTAGATACTGAAGAGGTTGGTCGCAATCCAGAAAATCCACTGTTCACGATAAAGACCAGTCATGAGAAGTTGACCGACTCCATTGGTCGCATCTGTCACACTATCACGGAAAGGTCGTGCGCTGTGGATGCTTTTATAAGCATAGCCCATCCCGATCCAAATCAAAGCTGTTAGGACCAAATACTTGATCCATTCCATTATGGTTAATTTCTTGGCTTCAAAGTGAGATTCTTCTGCCCCTCCTTGGTCATTGATCCGATTCGACAACCAGACATAGAGGCCGATTGGTTGCATCACGAAGAAGTACAGGGTTGTCAGAACTTCTCCATAGAAGTTTTTGTTCAAGGCTAGGATGAGGTAAATCGCTGAGTTCACTGCTCCAAAGAGATAGTTACTAGCCCGACCTTCTGCT
>NZ_KQ970213.1:3276-3919 GCF_001579015.1 Streptococcus oralis | reverse complement strand
TTTGTTACATTTTGTAATATAATTGTAACATTTATCTATAGGGAAGTCAAGAGGATTTGCAAGTCTTATAAAAAATAGAAACTAGTTTCAAAAAAAGAGTGAACAAATGGAGCCCTACTCCAACCATTCACTCTTTTTCTTATTGATAAACTTCTTGATAAAATTCGATGGTATCTCCATCCTGGACAGTCGTTTCTGCTGCCCCTTTTGGTGCCATCTCTCCATTGATCTTGTACATCCAATAGAGCCCCTTGCTTTCATCCTGGGCTACGCCATCGATCGAGGTGATGAGACCACTCTTTTCCTCAATCTTGTAGTTAGCTTTCAGGACTTCCATCAGGTTGGCTTTTTCAGCAACCTTCAAGGTCTTGCTTTGAGCTTCTTGCCCTTCAGGGGCGATACTGACCGTAATGGTAATTTGTTTTTCTTTGGCTACTAGTGAGCTAGAAGCTGAGCTTTCCGTAGTCGATGATTTGCTTTGTCCGCAACTGACCAATACAAGAGCTGCTAGGACAGCAAAGAAACTATAAAGTGTTTTTTTCATAATACAATCTCCTAAATACTATATAAAGTAGAGGGTAAAAACAGGCGGTGGAAAGGGCGTGGGCTAGGTTAAAGCTAAAGCCATTCACCAGGGCATAGG
>NZ_KQ970213.1:0-1546 GCF_001579015.1 Streptococcus oralis | reverse complement strand
CGGATCAAAGCAGACTCGTCATCAAAGAGGACCTCAGCCAGCGCCTTCGCGAGCTCGGTTTTCCCGACCCCAGTCGGACCGAGGAAGAGGAAGGAACCAATTGGCCGTTTGTGAGACCGAATTCCCGACTGATTGCGGCGAATCGCTCGGCTAATACTTGAGACAGCCTGATCCTGACCGATCACGCGCTTATGAAGTTCTGCTTCTAATTCAAGGTATTTCTTAGCTGCTGTTTGGGTTAGTTTCTCCACAGGAATGCCTGACAATTGACTGAGCGTCTTCAGGATATCCTCTTCCTTGACTTCTAGCTGGTAGCCTTTTGGACTGGCATCTTCTTTTAGCAACTGAGCAACTTTTTTCCACTGCCCCTTAGTAAGGCGTTGATCGGCAGCTGTCAGATCAGACTGAAGACCGGCTTGAGGCCCCTTGTTTTGCACGGTCGCTGCCGCCTCATCTAAGAGATCAATGGCGGAGTCAGGCAAGAGGCGACTGGTCAAATAACGATTGGCATAGACAACAGCTGTCTCAATAGCCGCATCCGTAATATGGACACGGTGGTGACGTTCATAGGTCTTCCTGAGCCCTTGCAAAATTGCAATGCTATCTGCAACAGAGGGTTGCTCAATCAAGACCTTAGCAAAGCGACGTGACAGAGCAGCGTCTTTTTCAATGTGTTTTTGGTATTCTTCTTGCGTAGTGGCTCCTACGGTCCGTAAGGTTCCACGGGCCAAGGCTGGCTTCAAGATATTGGCCGCATCCAAGGTAGAGTCAATCCCAGAGCCAGAGCCCATAATAGTATGGAGCTCATCGATGAAGAGGATGACATGACCATCTTCTTCGATATCATTGATGATATTGTTCATCCGCTCTTCAAAATCTCCACGGAACCGTGTCCCTGCGACAACATTCATCAAGTCCAACTCTAAGACCCGCATCTTAGCCAGTTCCGTTGGGACATCTCCGCTGGCAATCCGTTGGGCCAAGCCCAAAGCCAGAGCAGTCTTGCCGACACCAGCATCCCCGACCAGGACTGGATTATTTTTCGTTTTGCGGCTCAAAATCTGAATCATCCGCGAGATTTCTTGCCCCCGGCCAATCACCGGTTCCAAACTGCCATTTCGAGCCATTTCTGTCAGATCTCGGGTGTAGTCTTCCAAACCACCGCTGGTAGAGGCTGGCATGCCCATCATATTTCCCATGGTTTGACGGTTTGGTTGCTGGGCCCGATAGAGCGAACGGATAGCTTTCACAGCTTCCTTGTCCCAACCTGCTCGTTGCTCCAAGCTCTTCCGAAGCTCGACGATTTTAATACCCTCTTCCTGATCATCATAGCGGAAGCCAACATACTCCAATACTTGAGAAGCCAAGGTTCCCCGTTCTAAAAGAAGCGCCAAGAGGACATGCTCTGTTCCAAGACTTTTGGCATGGACTGCCTGGGCAATCTCTTGGGAACGTTTCATGATTTCTTCGACACGGAAAGAAAAAGGAAATACCTCATAGCGGCCATCCCGTTGGTAGACTTGACCCGTAATGTGCTCCGCCGCAT
>NZ_KQ970212.1:3527-4278 GCF_001579015.1 Streptococcus oralis | reverse complement strand
ACTACAACCAATTCTGGCACGACCGCAACTATCTCCTTCAGGCAGACAAAGTCAAGGCAGAGGTCGTCTTCACCCATGGTTCACAAGACTGGAACGTGAAGCCCCTCCATGTTTACCAAATGTTCCAGACTCTTCCAGCCAACATCAAGAAACACCTCTTCTACCACAATGGAGCCCATGTCTATCTCAACAACTGGCAGTCTATTGACTTCCGTGAGAGTATGAATGCCCTCCTCTCTAAAAAATTACTGGGCTATGATTCAAGCTATGAATTGCCTACTGTCATCTGGCAGGACAATACAGGAGAACAAAGTTGGACCTCATTGGAAGACTTTGGCAATCAAACAGCCCAGCGCACCTTCCCACTCGGAGATGGTGAGAAAGTCATCCAAAACCGCTATGCGACAGAAGATTATGAGCGCTATGGCAAGGCCTATCCAACTTTCTTAACCGACCTCTATCAAGATAAGGCCCAACAAGTAACGATCAATCTTCCAATCGAAGAAGACCTGCACCTCAACGGAAAGGCTCGCCTTCACCTGCGGCTCCAATCTAGCACAAACAGAGGCCTGCTTTCAGCCCAACTCATGGAGCTAGGAAGCAAGAAATACCTCCAACCCTATCCTGCCGTCCTATCCGTCCGCACCCTTGATAACGGTCGTTACCATATGCTGGACAACTTGACTGAATTGCCCTTCAAGGAAGCTAGCCAACGGGTGATTACAAAGGGTTATCTCAACCTTCAAAACCG
>NZ_KQ970212.1:2663-3499 GCF_001579015.1 Streptococcus oralis | reverse complement strand
CCATCTTTGAAGACGAACCAGTCAGCGATGATGTGAAACAGCGTGAATTGATGGAAATTTTGGTAGATGAAAAAAATGCTGAGATTGTTCGTCTCTACGAACAACTAAAAGCAAAAGACGACCAGCTAAAATCCAAAGATGAGCAATTAGCTAAAAAGGATGAGCAGTTGCGTGTCAAAGATGTTCAGATCGCTGAAAAAGACAAACAGCTCGACCAACAACAACAGCTAACCCTTCAGGCTATGAATGACCGCGAAACATTGAAATTGGAATTAGATCAAGCCAATGAAAAGGTTCAAGAACAAGAGAGTAAAGGCTTCTGGAGACGCGTCTTTGGTCGCTAAAAACTGACTTCGGTCAGTTTTTTCTATGCCTTTGCCTCCCCTCAATAATTAGAAAATCCAAAAACACCCATTAGATGAAGGAGTTCCCTTGAAAGAATTAAGCCACTATGTCTCCTTTGATTTAGAATTTAATCAATTTGAAGGAAAGTACCACATTATCCAAGTTTCTGCTGTCCGCTTTGCAGATGGCCAAGAAGTTGCCCACTATGATTCCTATGCCTATACGGATAAACCACTAAAGAGCTTTATCAATGGCCTCACCGGGATCACATCTGATAAAATCCTCCAAGCTCCCCCACTCGAGCAAGTCCTAGCGGAGTTCCGAGATTTTGTTGCAGATAGTCCCCTCATTGGATACAATGCCATCAAGAGTGACCTCCCTATCCTAGCGGAAAATGGGCTAGAGTTCACAGACCAATATGCTGTTGATGTCTTTGAGGAAGCTTCTAAACGCCGGCCTTCTGACCTCCATGGGATCAAAAACTTGCAGCT
>NZ_KQ970212.1:0-1663 GCF_001579015.1 Streptococcus oralis | reverse complement strand
ACCACCTTTTTATCACCTGTCAAGGTAGCGACGACCAAGTCCTGAGCAGACTTGCCAACAAATTGAGAAGCCGCCAATTCTGCCTGACTTTGTTCCATTTGTTTCTGAAGCTTTTGTGCTTGCTTCATCATATTTTGCATATTCATCATAAGATTTTCGAGATTCCTTTCGTATCAAGGGGTTAGGCCCTCTTGTTTAGTTTTTACTGCCCACTTCTGCCCATTTTCTAGCTAGATGGGAACTTCCCTTCTATTATAGCATGTTTTCCCCGTCCGACAAAGCTGATTTTTTATTTAAAGAGCGTCGTCACAATGAGTTGGACGTTTAAAAGAGTCAGAAGAGTAGCTACTCCATAAGCTAAATAAGTATTCCATTTTGCATTGACAAATTCTCCCATAATTTTTTTATTGGAGGTAAAGTAAACCAAGGGAAAAATTGAAAATGGTAGAGCCAGAGACAAGAAGACTTGAGAATAGACCAACAAATCATCTAGAACACTTTCCTGGTCTCCAAAGAGAAAGGCGACAATCAGGACAGGAGTGAGGGCCAACATCCGTGTAAAGAGGCGGACAAGCCATTGAGGAAGGCGGAATTTAAGAAAACCTTCCATGACAATTTGACCTGTTAGAGTTCCTGTAATTGTTGAATTCTGACCACTTGCTAACAAAGCAACAGCAAACAAGGTGGACAGAAAAGGACTTGCAATAGCTCCTGCAATGGCATTGTTTTGCAAGGCATCATACATACTAGAGAAGGCTCCAATTTCTTCTGCATGTCCAAAAAAGAGGGCCGCTCCGAGAATCAGCAAGAGTGAGTTGACAACAAAAGCCAGGGTCAATTCAATATTAGAGTCCCAGGTCATGAAACGCACAGCCCGACGAACATCTGCAGGATCCTCATAATCAACCTTGCGTGTCTGTGAAATGGAGGAATGCAAATAGAGATTATGGGGCATGACGGTTGCACCAATAATCCCCAAGGCCAGCGTCAAGGCTTGTGATCCCTTAGGAAGACCGATGCCTACGATTTCCTTCTGAGGAAGAAAGCCAGCAAAAATGCCACCTATATCTGGTTTTGATAGGACCACAAGGTAGATAAAAATCCACAGAATGGTCAAAATCAAGGTGGAGACAATAGCCTCAATCTTACGAAAACCTAAGTGCATAAGTCCAAGGAGGAGGAAGACATCCAGGATGGTGACCAAAATAGAAAAGAGCAAGGGCCATCCGAATAGCAAATGGAGTGCAATCCCTGAACCAATGACTTCTGCTAAATCTGTCGCCATCAAGGCTAATTCAATCACTATCCAGAGAATATAGCGGAGCCACTTGGGCAAATGCGTCGCTGTTGTTTGGGCCAAATCTTTCCGATGGACAATCCCTAGTTTCCCAGCCATCTGTTGCAATTGCATGGCAATCAAGGAAGACAAGAGAACCACCGACAAGAGCAAGTAACGATAGTGAGCCCCTCCAACAACGCTGGTGATCCAGTTCCCAGGATCCATGTAGCCCACTGCTACTAGGCTCCCCGGACCTGAAAACAATAATAAGGTCCTCCAAAAAGAAGTTCCCTTGGGAACCTTGACAGATTGATTGATTTCTTGGAGCGATTTCCGCTCTAACTGTTCTAAACTCATGATACCCTTCTTTCCATGACGTCACTT
>NZ_KQ970211.1:5736-6838 GCF_001579015.1 Streptococcus oralis | reverse complement strand
ATCGTGTGCGATAAAGAGATAGGTCAAGCCCAACTCTTTTTGGAATTTCTTAAGGAGATTTAAAACTTGCGCACGTACGGATACGTCAAGGGCTGAAATTGGCTCGTCTGCGATAACGAATTCTGGTTCCATTACCAAGGCACGAGCAATCCCAATCCGCTGGCGTTGTCCACCAGAGAATTCATGGGGATAACGAGTCAAATGCTCTGCTAGAAGCCCCACTTCATGCATAATCTCTTTTACTTTACGTACTCGGTCTTCTTCATTTTCGAATAGGTGATAATTGTACAAACCTTCTGAAATAATGTAGTCGACTGTTGCACGCTCATTCAAACTTGCAGCTGGGTCTTGGAAGATCATTTGAATTTTACGGATTAATTCATTTTCATCCTTGCGCGATTGCTTCCCATTGATTTTTTTGCCATCATAAAGGATGTCACCTGCACTAGTGTCATTCAACCCAATGATTGCTCGACCAATGGTCGTCTTTCCACTACCAGACTCACCAACAAGAGAAAATGTTTCCCCTTTGTTGATGAAGAAATTTGCATTCTTTACAGCTACAAATTTTTTACTTCCTTCACCGAAGGAAATTTCAAGATCTTTAACTTCTATTAATTTTTCTGTCATTTCCTTCTCCTAGTCCTTGATTGTAGTGAATCCCATTTTCGCACTAATCTTTTCATGAAGATTATCAATAATTTCTGGTTTATTGACTTTTGGTGCATCTTCATGTAAGAGCCATGTTTTAGCCCAATGTGTATCAGAAACATTGAAGACTGGTGGATGTTCCTCGAAATCAATTTGCATCGCATAGTCTGAACGCAAAGCAAATGCATCCCCTTTTACTGGTGAATACAATGATGGGGGAGTCCCTGGGATAGAATATAGATCACCTTTAGATGTAGACAATTGTGGCAAACTTGAAAGGAGACTCCATGTATAAGGATGTCTTGGGTCGTAGAAGATTTCTTCTACTTTACCAAATTCTACAATTTCACCAGCATACATTACAGCAACCTTATCTGCAATACTTGCCACCACTCCTAAGTCGTGAGTGATAAAGATTGTTGTAAAGTTATATTCTTTTTGCAATGATTTC
>NZ_KQ970211.1:3095-3894 GCF_001579015.1 Streptococcus oralis | reverse complement strand
ACGATCATAGACTGTGTTTTCATAATTGATTTTAGAATCCTTAGTCTTTGCAATCTTATTGTAGTTAGGGTCGTTTTTGAAAATTAAATTTCTTGGGGTTAGCGTATAAATAATTGTATACGTCAATGTCGTAACTAAAAAGATCGACACTAACGAACGTAAAATACGCATAAATATATATTTTTTCATATTCCGTTCCTTTAATGTTCAAAAGAACTTTCTCCCCTATTAGAGAAAGTTCTGATGAAGGTGATTATTTAACGTGTTTTTCTAGTTCTTGCTGAGCTTTTTTATTTGAATCAGCTTTTTCTTTCAACCATTTTTCACGTGCTTGATCATATTGTTTTTTAGTGACAGGTTCATCTTGAACTTCAACATATTTGAAATAAGTTGATCCTTTGTTACCTGTTTGTGATGAAGGTCCAGAGAATGGAACTACTTTTGAAACAACTGTTCCAGCACCTGAACTTGTCATAGTTGGAATCACTAATGCACTATCTGTTAACCAAGCTTGAGCTGCTGCAAATTTGTCGTAACGAGTCACTACATCTTGCGTTTCTTTTTCTGCATCATCAAGCAATTTCGCAAATTCATCTAAACCGACTGCTTTAGCAGAAGCATTATCGACACCACCAGCAAATCCAAGGTAAGTCTTAGTTTGGTCTGGTGAAGATGGTTGCAAGGTGTCAAGGTAAGTAGATGGATCATCGTAGTCTGGATTCCATCCTACAAGCCCTTGAAGATCCCAGTCAGTTTCTGCAGCTGATGGTACGTTCAATGTAATGTTCAAGACTTCATC
>NZ_KQ970211.1:0-1350 GCF_001579015.1 Streptococcus oralis | reverse complement strand
GACTGTCTAAAAAATCAATCCTTTTTAGTGGCTCCTTCCCTTACATAAACTTATGCGTTCTTACTATCCCAGCTATTTAGATTCGATGTGGTTCTTTAATTCTTCTTGGGCTTTTTTATTGGATTCAGCCTTTTCTTTCAACCATTTTTCTTTACTTGCATCGTAATCCTTTGTCTTGATGACTTCTTCTGAAAGTTCAAGATATTTATAGTTGGTTCCTGTACCTTTTGTTCCAACCCATGAAGCAGCACGACTATATGGGACAGTCCGTTGCAACATTGGCGTTCCACCATTTGAAACAGTTGGTAAGATCAACGAACTATCGGTTAGCCATGCTTGAGCGGCTGCGTATTTCTCATACCGTACAGCTTGGTCACTCACTTCTGCATTGGCATCTTTTAAGAGCTCTGCATACTTCCCAAAGTCAACTGCTGTAATAGCAGGGCTGTTTGAACCTGCATCCACACCTAGATAGTAGAAAACAGAACCGTTAACAGGACTTAAACTCTCTAAATAAGTAGATGGATCTTGGTAGTCTGGAACCCATCCTCCGCCTGCAAGGTCATAATCTTTCTCAGCAGCAGTGTCTGTAAAGTAGGTAATATTGTTAAAGTCATCATCAGATAATTTCTGAATATCTACGACAACATTGTCTGCACCAAGAACAGCTTCTACGGATTGTTTGAAGGAGCTAGCTTGTTGCACCTGGCTGTTATCTGTCTGACTGACAACGTAATCCAAATGAATTGGGAATTGTACCCCTTCTTTTTGCAGTTGTTCTTTAGCTTTTGCAAATTCAGCCTTGGCTTTTTCTTGATTGTAGAGGGTGGTTTGGGCATCATCTAGATTTACGTCTTTCCACTCATCCCCATAGGTCACCAATTGTTTCTCGACAACCTTACCGAACTCTTCGCCATTTACTTGAACAAAAGTCGGTGGAACCAAGGTGTTTCGAAGAATCTTGGTCGCTGCATCTGCGCCAGATGTTTGAGCAGCATAGGCTTCACGGTCAAAGGCAAAGTTGACAGCTTGACGGAAATCCTTATTTAAAATCGCTTGTTTTGTAGACGATTTTTGAGCATCTGTCGTTTTGGCTGTATGATTATACTTCTGACGATCGATGTTGAAGCCTAGATAGTAAGATGTACCATATTGAACACCATAAACAATATTATCACCAAATTTCTTTTTCACACTCTTATAAGTGGAGCTATTTGGCATTACCGTCGCAAATGAATATTGTCCATTCTCAAATTTCTTGATGACTGATTCTGGATCTGATCCGTCATTGTAAGTCAACTTCACATTATCAATATGAACATTCTTTTCATCATAGTATTCTTTATTTTT
>NZ_KQ970210.1:4379-5901 GCF_001579015.1 Streptococcus oralis | reverse complement strand
GTTTTGGAGATACGTCCATGTAGTCGACTTGATCAGATGGGAACTCTTGGTTGTTACCACGGTGACGTCCCATAACGATTGGCTCAGCAAAACCACCTTTTTCGTTCAACTTAGAGTTGGACTGGGCTACGATGTACTCATCTTCTTCATCAGCTGTCAACCAAACGATTTCGTTGGTGACCACACCTTTTTCACGGTCTACTTTACGGTATGGCGTTTGGATGAAGCCATACTTGTTCAAGTGCCCGTATGAAGACAAGTTGTTGATCAAACCGATGTTTGGTCCTTCAGGTGTTTCGATTGGACACATACGACCATAGTGAGTGTAGTGCACGTCACGGACTTCATATCCAGCGCGGTCACGTGTCAAACCACCAGGCCCTAAGGCAGACAAACGACGTTTGTGAGACAACTCAGAAAGTGGGTTGTGTTGGTCCATGAACTGTGACAATTGGGAAGAACCAAAGAATTCTTTGATTGCTGCAGTTACTGGACGGATGTTAATGATTTGTTGAGGTGTTAATACTTCGTTATCTTGAACAGACATGCGTTCACGAACGTTACGTTCCATCCGTGAAAGTCCAAGACGCACTTGGTTGGCAAGCAATTCACCAACGGCACGAATACGACGGTTTCCAAGGTGGTCGATATCATCCACGCGGCCAAGACCTTCAGCCAAGTTAAGGAAGTAGCTCATCTCAGCAAGGATATCAGCTGGAGTGATGGTACGAACCTTATCATCTGGATTAGCATTGCCGATGATAGTGACAACGCGGTCTGGATCCGTTGGTGCCACAACCTTGAATTTTTGAAGAACGACTGGTTCTGTCAATACTGCTGAATCATTTGGAGTGTAGACAATCTTGTTCAAATCACCGTCCAAATGTTCTGAGATGCTGTCGATGACATCGCGTGTCATCACGGTACCAGCTTCTACAAGGATTTCTCCTGTTTCAGCATCTACCAATGGTTCTGCAATCGTTTGGTTCAACAAGCGGTTCTTGATATTGAGTTTCTTGTTGATCTTGTAGCGACCAACTGGGGCCAAGTCATAACGACGTGGATCAAAGAAACGGGCTACCAACAAGCTACGTGAGCTTTCCGCTGTTTTTGGCTCACCTGGACGAAGACGCTCATAAATTTCTTTGAGGGCTTCATCTGTACGAGAATCCATTGGGTTTTTGTGGATATCTTTTTCAACAGTGTTGCGAACCAATTCGCTATCCCCAAAGATATCAAAAATCTCGTCATCCCCAGAGAAACCAAGGGCACGAACCAATGTCGTAAATGGAATCTTACGCGTACGGTCGATACGAGTATAAGCAATATCTTTTGAGTCTGTTTCAAGCTCTAGCCAAGCTCCACGGTTCGGAATAACCGTTGATCCATAGCCAACCTTACCGTTCTTGTCCACCTTATCATTGAAGTAGACACCTGGTGAACGTACGAGCTGAGATACGATGATCCGCTCTCCACCATTGATGATAAAGGTTCCCATCTCGGTCATGATTGGGAAATCACC
>NZ_KQ970210.1:2052-2699 GCF_001579015.1 Streptococcus oralis | reverse complement strand
GGTTTTGTCCACTAGATGATGAACTGCTTGGCGTGCTCGAATTGTTTGTCCGGTTGCTATTGCGATTTCCATTGGAAGGATTTGCTGAACCGCCTAAGATTCCAGCCCAAGCGCTAGCATAATCACTGTCTGAACCACCAATCGCAAAGCGGTAGGTCGTTTGTGGAGCACCATTTTTAGCCCAATAGCTGGTAACCGTAGCACCCGACACATCGATATCACGACCATTGACATTGACACGACCAGGTCGTTGTCCTGTCGATTTGAGAACAGTCGATGAAATGACACTGCTATCTAGGGTGAAGCGATCTTGAACGCCCCAAGCATTTGGATCTGCTTGATAGATAGCATTGGCTAAATAGGCCATGTAGCTTGCGTTGTTGTTGTAACCTGTCAACGGAGCCATAGAAGCATTGTTATCGTGTCCAATCCAGCCACCTAAGGTGAGATTTGGAGTAGACAGCATGAGCCACATATCTCCGTTCTCATTGGTAGTTCCAGTTTTCCCTATCCAATCGGCATTAGCAAGGGTTGGGTTAACCTGGCTGATCCGACTCTTGAAGGTCGTTGTCGCACCGGAGCTAATGACACCTCTTAACAGGTCCTGCATGATAGTCGCAGTTGCTGCTGAATAGACTCGAGTTGGT
>NZ_KQ970210.1:0-1209 GCF_001579015.1 Streptococcus oralis | reverse complement strand
CGACCAAATGGAGAGACATTGAGGTAGGTCGTTAAAATTTCGTCCTTATCCATTACCCGCTCCAGAGCAAGGGCATCGATAATCTCAGCGGCCTTCCGTGAGAAGGTCGGTGCATCTCCCACAACTTGTTGTTTGATCAACTGTTGGGTCAGAGTCGAACCACCACTAGAGGACCCTACTCCAGCAACTGAACCCAAGGTAGCCCGGATTACCGCTTTCGGAACAACCCCGTTATGGCTATTAAAATTTTCGTCCTCAGTTGCAATAACAGCCTTTTTGACATTGTCCGAAATCGCATCCTTTTGGACAGGAATCCGAATCAAGTCACTGTCAATATCAGAAATGATGCTTCCATCTGAGTAGGAAATCTTTGAAACACTCGAAATATTTCGCACTTGTTGAACCAATTGGGTCGGATCCGGTGTCTCTGTCTCATTAAAGAGGCTAGCTGCATAACCAATCGCAATCCCTGCACCAAACAAGAGACCACCTAAAGCAAACACCAATAGCACATCCCAAAGGAGTTTCATGGTCCGGAGAATCGTTGCCACGAAATCTCCTAGTGACCAGCCCTCCTTGTCTTCTTTCTCATCGACTTCAACAGTCATCTTGGCAAAGAAGTCTTTTATTTTCTTCCCGCACTTTGTAAAAAATTCTCTCATTTGACTCACTCTATTTCTCCTTGTCCCTCCTATTATACCAAATGGACCTCTTTCTTTTCAATTCCTAAAGTTGAGAACACTGCTTCCGATTGGATTTTTTTCGTCCATTCATTGCTATTTCAAGTCATTATGGTAAAATAGAGAGAAACCATACAGATACTGGACTGTTTTCATCGATCCGGCCAGTAGCTTAGAAAAGGAGAGAACGATGCACATTTTTGATGAGCTAAAAGAACGTGGTTTGATTTTCCAAACGACTGACGAAGATGCTTTGCGTAAAGCCCTAGAAGAAGGACAAGTATCGTATTATACTGGCTACGATCCAACTGCTGATAGTTTGCACCTTGGGCACCTTGTTGCAATCTTGACCAGTCGTCGCTTACAATTGGCAGGCCACAAACCTTATGCGCTTGTCGGTGGTGCGACCGGACTCATTGGAGACCCTTCTTTCAAAGATGCCGAGCGCAGTTTACAAACTAAGGATACTGTAGACGGTTGGGTCACCTCTATCCAAGGGCAATTGTCTCGTTTCTTAGATTTTGAAAAT
>NZ_KQ970209.1:2606-4598 GCF_001579015.1 Streptococcus oralis | reverse complement strand
ATATGCTCAGCAATGTCCTCAAGCATGGGAAGGAGCAGGCACGTTTGACCATGATGTCGGACACGGACACGATTCGGGTCGAGCTGCGCAATATTGTGCAACAACCGATTCAGCATTTAGACCAACTGGCTAGTCGATTCTACTCAGAAAATCTATCGGATACAGAAGAGTCTTCTGGTTTGGGTCTCTACATCATTCAAAATTTTGTAGAGATCTTAGGGGGTGACTTGCAACTGGCAACGGAGGCAGACTGGTTTATCTTGACCATTACACTAAGAAAAAAGGCTTGAGCATTGCTCAAGGCTTTTTGTTATAAATCTTTGTGTTTAAAAGTAGCGAGTCCTAGGAAGCCGAAAACAAGGATGAAGCCAAGGGCGATCGAGAGGGTGTTGTTTGTAGCTGTCGTACTTTGGACCATGGAATATTGGAATTCCAAGTTTAGATAGTGGAGAATATCAATATCTTTAAAGAAGAGCGCAGGAAGGCTTAAGAAGATATTTCCAATGAAGTAGCCAACGAAAGCCAAGGTGATGGATTGGCTGGCATAAAGGAGGAAGGAAATGATGCTGACCCAAGCTAGGGTGGAGAGGAACTGAATCAGCACGGTTAGTCCAAAATGAGCAAGGAAATGCTCAGGCATGGTCCCGATTCCATTGTAGAAGGTCGCGAGCAAGAAGACAAGACCATAAGAAACAAGGAATTGGAAGAGAGCAATGGTCAGGACAACGGCACTTTTGGCAAAGTAGTAGCTGGTGCGCGAAACGCCGTAGGCTAGACTGTTCTTGTATAAGTTTTGAGTTAAGTCTGTTCCCAGGACCAAGGTGATGACAATAATGGTAAAGAGGATGGTCACACTGATGCTGGCGGAATAGTTGGTCAAGGCTTTAAAGCCCGTCCAAACTTCTGTTGCTTGGGGTAATTTGGATTCCGTATTGACGCCGACGTGACCGGTAGCACCAAAAATGACTCCAGACAGGATGTTGAGAACGAGAATGGCTTCTGTAATCCAAAAACCTTTGGAGCGAAAAAGTCTATAAAAATCTGCTTGAATGGTATGCAACATGATAAATCTCCTAAATGAAATGTGTGGGATAAGTAATACAAGACGGTGATTTGACTAGTCTACCAAGTCCGTAAAGAATTTCTCCAGATCTTGGCGGGCATAGTAGATTTCGTCCACATCAATATCTGCTTGGACGAGGGCTTTGACAATGACTTTAATATCGTGAGTCTGTCCGAAGATATGGATTTCACCATCCTTATCGATGACCTTGATACGGTGATGGAGTTGATCTTGAATCAGTTGACTCGCAAGGGCTAGCTGGCTGGTCTTGAGGATGATGTAGTCTTCGCCTTGTTCTTCGAATTCAGCCTTGCTAATTTCTTTTATCAGGCGTCCTTGGTCGACAATGCCAAAACGATTGGCAACCAGATAGAGTTCAGAGAGGATGTGACTGGAAACGAGGATAGTCATGCCGAGTTCATCGTTGAGTCGCTTGATCATCTGACGGAACTCCTTGATTCCGACCGGATCAAGGCCATTGATGGGTTCATCTAGAATGAGGAAGTCGGGCTTGGCAATGAGCGCGATGGCAATTCCCAACCGTTGTTTCATTCCCAGTGAAAAATCACGGAATTTCTTCTTACCAGTATTATTCAGGCCCACATAGTTCAGGGTTTCTTTGATGACCTGGTCGGGATTCGGAATATGGCGTGCCTTGCAATAGTAGACTAAGTTTTGGTAGGCGGTCATATGCTTGTGAGCCACGGGGCTCTCAATGACGGATCCGACACGTTTCAGGGCTTGTGTCCACTGGGAGCGATTTTTGGAAGCAAAGAGGGAGACGCTTCCGTCAGTTTCTTGAATCAGCTGGGTGATGACCTTGATGAGGGTGGTTTTCCCTGCCCCGTTCTTACCGATCAGGCCGTAGACGTCGCCTTTGCGAATAGTGAGATTCACATCATTTAAGGCGTATTGATGACCGAATTTTT
>NZ_KQ970209.1:0-1391 GCF_001579015.1 Streptococcus oralis | reverse complement strand
AGCGACTTCTAAATCCTTCAGCGTTAACAGTTTTTCTTCTACTTGTCCAGTTTCTAAGAGATGGCGGCGGTAAATCCCGTCGAGGATAGGGAGGTGAGCTGGAGGCGTGTAGCGCTGGCCGTCAATCTCTAGGATGAGATTTCCGATGGTCGTCTCTAGCAAGGTTCCGTCTTCTAAATAGTAGATCTGCTCCTGTTCTGACCGGCTGAGATGGTCTCTCTGACTCGTTTTGAAATAGGTAAAAGGTCGGTCTAATGGAGCAGTTTGTTTTCTTAGTTGAGCTTGCAGATAGCTAGCTGGCAAGTCCTTCAGCTCGGCAATAGCCAGCTTGAAGGCCCCGTTTTTTTGCAAGGCAATGCGGCAACGATAGTCAAGGCTAGGATCCAAATGGGCAAGCTCTTCTTGAAGTTTTTTCAGGAGTTTTGGCTCATCATAAGGATAGGTAAAGTAGCGACTGGCCTCTCTCAAACGGGTCAGGTGTTGCTCCAGGAAGGTCAGCTCTCCTTGGTGGATGCGGCCGGTCGTCAGGAGCTCAAAGCGAGGCTCTTGTCGGTAGAGAACAGCAGACTTTTGCTTGGTCTCTTGGTATTCACTTTCCCATTTGCTGTCCCAAGTGATGCCTCCACCTACGCCATAGATGGCTTGCTTCCCCTGCATTTGGAGGGTTCGGATGGCCACATTAAAAATTCGTTTACCTTTTGGAAGAAGGATGCCGATTGTTCCACAGTAGACGCCACGAGGAGCAACCTCTGTCTGTTGAATAATTTCCATAGTGGAAATCTTCGGTGCACCTGTGATGGAACCGCAAGGAAAGAGGGCCTGGAAGGTTTGGACTAGGTCGACTTCGGGACGTAAGCGACTTTCAATGGTCGAGGTCATCTGCCAAACGGTGGAGTATTGCTCAACTTGACAGAGACGGGTCACCTGCTCACTTCCAATCTCCGAAATGCGATTCATATCATTACGCAGGAGATCCACAATCATCATGTTTTCTGCTCGATTTTTGGGATCAGCTTCTAGCCAAGCAGCCTCTTGAAGATCTGTTTGGTTGGTAAGCCCACGACGAGTCGTCCCCTTCATAGGGCGGGTGATTAGTAGCTTGTCATCTTGTTCAAAAAAGAGCTCAGGACTGATGGAGAGGATGGCCACATCATCGTGCTGGATGAAGGCATTGTAATGGGCCTTCTGTTCTACTACCAAGCGATTGTAGATGGCCAAAGGGTCAGCTTTTAGCTCTTGAGAAAGTTGGACGGTGTAGTTGACCTGGTAGGTATCCCCTTGGCGGATATGGTGCTGGATGGTCTCGATAGCTTTTCGATAAGCAGGCGCCTCTACCTCTTCCTGCCAATTGGCTGGAAGATCCACTGCCTCGTAGTCCTCTGGGAAAGGAA
>NZ_KQ970208.1:5091-5989 GCF_001579015.1 Streptococcus oralis | reverse complement strand
ATCGTCAGTCTTCTATGTTGGCTACTAGCTGGGTCAGTCCATCAAGCCTTTGGGCAGGTGGAAGAAACATTGTTTTTCTCGGAATTTGAAAGGGTCTATCAGGAGACACAAAAGATGAGTATTGCAAAAGAGGAGAGAGCTCTCCTTTCCATCGACCACGGTGGGGTTCATAGTCCCTATCAAGAATTACCGCTTCCAAAAGGGGTGGAAGTGGTCAGAGAGAAGCAACTGACCTTTGATCCAGCAGGAGGCAATTCAAGCCTGACCAAGATTCAATTTCAGACAGAGAAAGAGGTGGTGACTTATCAGTTGGCAATTGGGAATGGAAAAATTAAAAAATCGACGGCTCCCCGCTAGTCTCTTGTTAGAAGGACTGATTGCCTTAGCGATGTTTGGTGTCCTCACGATCCTTGTGCTGGGAGAGCTAGGGGACTCGCGACAGCAGCGCTTAGAAGAGTTGAGACAAGGAGAAGTCTTGCGAGTCGCAAAAATGGCAATCCAGACCAGGCAGGATCAATTGAGCATCAATCAGGTCAGTGTCCAGGTGGAGAGGTCTGCCAAGTCCTTAAAGGTCTATCATGAAGGAAAGGTTGTGATTGCTGTTGAAAAGAACTAAACTGCCAGCCTTTACTTTACTGGAGGCCTTGGTTGCCCTGCTCGTCATTAGCGGTGGTTTATTGGTGTTTCAAGGATTGACAAGCCTCTTGCGTCAAGAACTCCAGTACCAAAGTCACATCAAGCAAGAGGAATGGTTGCTCTTTCAGGACCAGCTGGACATTGAATTGTCTCGTAGTCAATTTGAAGAGGTCAGAGACAACAAACTCTATCTTGTTCAGGATCAAAAACCCATAGCCATTGGACTGGCTAAGGGAGGAGATATCCGAAAGACAGGTTCGAC
>NZ_KQ970208.1:2100-4019 GCF_001579015.1 Streptococcus oralis | reverse complement strand
ATGAACAACTGTCAGCGTTCCTTAGATTATTTGGGCTTGGAAATTGATGATCTCTTGATTGACCTTGCGGCTAGTATGGCAGAAGTGATGAAGGCGGATGTGAATTTTGCCCAAGGTGATGCCGTTCGTCCACAAGTTTTGAAAGAGAGCGATGTGATTATCAGCGATTTACCTGTCGGTTATTATCCAGATGATGCCATTGCGAGTCGTTACCAGGTCGCTTCCCCTCAGGGGCACACCTACGCCCATCATTTATTGATCGAACAATCGCTAAAATACTTAAAACCAGGTGGCGTCGCTATTTTTCTAGCTCCGAATGATCTTTTGACAAGCGAGCAGAGTCCTCTGTTGAAAAAATGGATGCAGGATCATGCTCAGGTCTTGGCCATGGTGACCTTGCCAGAGAACCTCTTTCGATCAGCCAATCTAGCAAAAACCATCTTTGTTTTCCGCAAGCAAGAAGAAGCGGTGGTCCAACCATTTGTCTATCCCTTGACCGATTTGCAAGATCAGGAAGACCTCATGAAATTCCGTGAAAGTTTTCAAAACTGGAATAAAGAAAGTGAAATTTAAACAAAATTTTGCTATAATAGGGGTGAAAACGCTTAAAGAGGTAAAAAAATGACGAAAACAATTGCAATTAATGCAGGTAGTTCAAGTTTGAAATGGCAATTATACCAAATGCCAGAAGAAACAGTTTTGGCAAAAGGGCTCATCGAGAGAATTGGACTTAAAGATTCTATTTCGACAGTAAAATTCGATGGTCGAGCAGAAAAACAGGTTTTAGATATTGAGAACCACACACAAGCGGTTAAAATCCTTCTCGATGATTTGATTCGTTTCGATATTATTTCTTCCTACGATGAAATCTCTGGAGTAGGACACCGTGTCGTTGCCGGTGGTGAGTACTTCAAAGAGTCTGCTCTTGTGGATGAAGAAGTCATTCAAAAGGTTGAGGAACTTTCTTTGTTGGCTCCATTGCACAACCCTGCCAACGCTGCTGGGATCCGTGCCTTTAAAGAATTGTTACCAGATATTACCAGTGTTGTTGTATTTGATACCTCTTTCCATACAACAATGCCTGAAAAAGCTTATCGTTACCCTCTTCCAACTAAGTACTATACAGAAAACAAGGTACGTAAGTATGGAGCTCACGGGACCAGCCATGAGTATGTAGCCCATGAAGCAGCGAAGCTTCTTGGGAAACCAATCGAAGAGTTGAAATTAATCACCTGTCACATTGGGAATGGAGCTTCTATCACAGCGGTAGACAAAGGGATTTCTGTCGATACGTCTATGGGCTTCACACCACTTGGTGGCATCATGATGGGAACACGTACAGGGGATATTGACCCGGCCATTATTCCTTACTTGATGGAGCACACAGAAGATTTCAATAATCCAGAAGATATCAGTCGTATTTTGAACCGTGAATCTGGTCTTCTAGGGGTGTCTGAACTTTCTAGCGATATGCGTGATATCCACGAAGCCATGCGCAATGGGAATGACAAGGCACTTTTGGCCAACGACATTTTTGTCGACCGTATTAAGAAATACATTGGTCAATACTTTGCTGTCTTGAATGGAGCAGACGCTATCATCTTCACAGCTGGTATCGGGGAAAATTCTAAAACAATCCGTGAACAAGTCATTAACGGGATGACTTGGTTTGGTTGTGAGCTTGATCCAGAAAAGAATGTCTTTGGTGCAGAAGGAGATATTTCAACAGCGGATGCTAAAGTGAGAGTTTTGGTCATCCCAACGGACGAAGAATTAGTCATTGCCCGTGATGTTGAACGCTTTAAAAATAAGGGGTAAGACTTTATTCTAAAAAAACAAGAGAGAAGAGGCTGATTTGAAGCGCCTCTTTTTTCTATTGTGCGACTACTACTTGGGCTTGCCCCAGTAGCTCATCTATG
>NZ_KQ970208.1:0-655 GCF_001579015.1 Streptococcus oralis | reverse complement strand
AGTTAATAGCAGAAGGAGCAAGCATACTGGATATTGGTGGGGAGTCCACACGTCCAGGGAGCCATTTTGTGGAAATTCAGGAAGAAATTCAGCGAGTCGTGCCCGTCATTGAAGCAATTCGAGCAGAGAGTGATATCTTGATTTCGGTTGATACTTGGAAGTCAGAGGTCGCTCGTGCAGCCCTAGCAGCTGGTGCAGACTTGGTCAATGATATCACAGGCTTGCTAGGAGATCCGCAAATGGCGAGGGTGATTGCAGAAGCTCATGCTGGAGCCATTCTTATGTTTAATCCAGTTATGGCTCGTCCTCATCATCCTAGTTCCGTCATTTTTCCAACCTTTGGCTTTGAGCCGGCCTTTTCATCGGAGGAGTTAGCACAGTTTGAAGGCCTCTCTATCCAAGACTGCATGTGGGCCTTCTTTGCCAAGAGCCTTGAGCGGGCAGAGGAAGCAGGATTGAGTCCGGATCAACTCTTCTTAGATCCTGGTATCGGTTTTGGCTTGACCAAACGGGAAAACCTCCAACTCTTGCAGGACTTAAAAACCATTCATGCTAAGGGGTATCCAATCTTTTTAGGAGTCTCTCGGAAGCGCTTTGTGGTCAATATTCTGGAAGAAGAGGGATTTGAGACTGACCCTGAAACGAAAGAAGGATT
>NZ_KQ970207.1:3781-4450 GCF_001579015.1 Streptococcus oralis | reverse complement strand
CTGTTGTCGTCTATGATAAGAACGATTCTAGAAAACTAGTTCGGCCGTGTGGCTCTAAGAAAAGGGGAGCGAGGAACTTGGAAGCAGACTCTTTCTGCTGATTCAGGACTGGATATCCAAGATTATACGGGCTATTTCTACCAGTATGAAATTGAACGCCAAGGGAAGACCTTCACTGTCCTTGATCCGTATGCCAAATCGTTGGCAGCTTGGAACAGTGAATTGTCCAAGACAGATGCGGTTCATAAGGTAGCAAAAGCAGCCTTTGTAGATCCAAGTAGATTAGGTCCGAGTGACTTAACCTATGCGTCCATTCCAAACTTTAAGAAGCGAGAAGATGCTATCATCTATGAAGCTCATGTCCGCGACTTCACTTCTGATCCGGCTTTAGCATCAGAGCTTAAGAGCCAATTTGGGACCTTTGCTTCCTTTGTTGAAAAATTAGATTACCTCAAAGACCTTGGTGTAACCCACGTTCAACTCTTGCCAGTTCTATCTTATTACCACGTTAATGAATTGAAAAACAGCGAGCGCTTGTTAGAGTATGCATCGAGCAACAGCAACTACAACTGGGGCTATGATCCACAGAACTACTTTGCCTTAACAGGTATGTACTCAACAGATCCAAGCAATCCTCAAAAACGAATTGAAGAATTCAAGAATTTGGTC
>NZ_KQ970207.1:0-3062 GCF_001579015.1 Streptococcus oralis | reverse complement strand
GATATTATCGCTCAGTCTATCAAGAAGGATCCTAGCATCCCAGCCAATAATGCAGAGATTCATCGTCGCTTGCGTCTCGGAAACCTGCTCGTTCTGACAGCTCAAGGAACACCGTTCCTTCATTCTGGTCAGGAATATGGTCGAACCAAGCAATTCAAGGATCCAGCTTACCGCACGCCTGTTACCGAAGACAAGGTTCCAAACAAATCTCATTTATTAGTAGATGAAAATGGAAAACCATTTGACTACCCTTACTTCATCCACGATTCTTATGACTCAAGCGATGCCATCAACCACTTTGATTGGGAAAAAGCAACCAATGAAGCCCTCTATCCAGAGAATACGCGCTCTCGCGCCTTCACCAAAGGATTGATTGCCCTTCGTAAGTCAACAGACGCCTTCCGCATGGATAATATGGAAGAAGTGAAGAACCGCGTCAAGCTCTTGACGATTCCAGGTGAGAATGGAGTTGAAGAAGAGGATCAGGTGATTGGCTACCAAATCACAGCAAGTAATGGAGAAGTATACTTGGTGTTAGTCAATGCGGATACCAAGGCGCGTGACTTTGCATTAGGAACGGACTTAGAACGCTTTAGAAAGGCGGATGTTCTAGTGGATGGTGAACGCGCAGGTGTGATCCATTTGACTGATCCAAAAGGAATTTCTTGGACAGACACAGGACTTCGACTGGATGCATTAACGGCTACCGTTCTGCGACTTCCGGTTCAAGGTGCTTTTGTAGCTCCTGCAGTCTTGGAAAAACCAGAATATCTCCTAACAGAGCAAGATCTGATCCCTCAAGTTGATCCCCTATCTCATCAGGATCTAGATCAACCGATCAAAGATTTCATCGTCAAAGAAAAACCATCATCAGAGAAAACAGACGAGTTGCCTGCTACAGGAGAACAATCGTCTGGACTTGCTAGTCTAGCTGGCCTCTCCCTCTTGACAGGTCTTGGATTTGGCATGATGAAAAAAGGAAGAAAAGAAGAGTAGTTTCTTCTTCATCTAGGGTTTAAAATAGTTTACAAATCCAATAAAAATCAGCCCTTTTGGGCTGGTTTTTGTGATAGAATAGAGAAGAAGTCGAGTACTGTATTAATTCGTTTTGGGAGGCAACATGTCTACATCTTTCAAAGGAACCGTGATGACCGTGATTGCTGGGATCGCCTGGGGACTCTCTGGAGTCAGTGGGCAATATTTGATGGCACATGGTTTTTCGGCCATTATCTTGACCAATATTCGCCTGCTGATTGCTGGTGCCGTCCTCCTTCTCTTTGCCTATCTGTCTGACAAGGAGAAGTTTGTTGCCTTTTTTAAGGATAAAAGCTCTTATATCTCTTTGATTCTCTTCGCATTTTTGGGCTTGCTATTGACTCAGTTGACCTATCTGATCGCTATTGCAGAAACCAATGCTGGAACTGCAACAGTGCTTCAATACGTTTGCCCGGTTGGTGTTTTAGCCTATACCTGCATCAAGGATCGCGTAGGGCCTACTGTCTCAGAGATTGCTTCCATGCTGTTAGCAATTGGGGGGACCTTCCTGATTGCAACCCATGGACAGTTGAATCAATTGGCTATTACGCCCAAAGGTCTAGGCTGGGGCTTGTTTTCGGCCTTTGCCTACGCTCTCTATATCATTTTACCCCTCAATTTAATCAAAAAATGGGGAAGCATGCTGGTTATTGGGGTAGGCATGCTCTTGCCAGGGATTCTCATGCTTCCTTTTAGTGGCTTGGTATCCTTTCAAGGACACTATTCTTCGGATAACCTCTGGGCCCTCTTTGGCTTGATTGTGTTAGGAACCATTTTTGCTTATACGGTCTTTCTTAAAGGAACCTCGATGGTCGGAGCAGTAAAGGGGAGTTTATTAGCTTCTATTGAGCCTATTTCCGCTGTATTTTTCGCCTATATGATCATGAACGATCAATTCTATGCGATTGATTTTATAGGTATGGGGATGATCCTGCTGGCAGTTCTTCTAATCTCTCTGAAAGACCTCATTATTCAAAAAGAAAAAGGAATTCTATAAAAAAGATGCTGGGTGTTTGCCCAACATCTTTTTTAGGTCATTTGCCAGAAATAGTCGATGATATAGGTGAGGCCATAAGTGTAGATGACCAGAGTAATCGGTTTACAGAGAATAATAATGGTCATATAGCGCTTAAAGGTCATATTGGTTAATCCAGCTAGCATGCAGAGAAAGTCAGCAGGGCTGATGGGCCAGATCATCATGAAGATGAAGAAGCGATCAAAACGCTTGCCTTCGTTGAGCCAGTTAATATATTTGTCGTATGTCTTCTGGCTGACCATAGACTGGACAAACTTAGGCCCGTACATTCTCGCGAGGTGGAAAATGATGGCACAGCCAATGACGATGCCGATGTAGTTGTAGATGGTCCCAATGATGTGGCCATATATAAAGACACCGGCAACAGACGTAAGAGCGCCAGGAATAATAGGCACCACTGTCTGGAGAATCTGAAGAAAGATAAAGAGAGGTGGACCGAAGATCCCTGCTTGGAGAATAAAAGCCGACAAGGTTTCCTTGGATTGGAGGATGCCAGCAAAGTAGGCCCAGATACAGAAAGCAAGGGTTGCCAGGGCCCCAACGATGGAGGACCAATTAATGATTTTTTGGAGGAGAGGTGAGACCTCCCTCATTTTTTTTTCTTTTGTTATCATAACTCTTCCGCGTAGTTTTTTCTTCTACTATACCACGTTTTTGGAACTTTGTAACGATTTTGTCTATTTTAGGGAATATCAAAGAGATAGAATGGGTCCTCTTACAAAGGTGAGACAACGAAGCAAGTGCAAAATACGTCTATTTATGCTACAATGAAGAGAATATAAAAAATGGAGAAAAACGTGTCAATCGAAAATTACAAACCAGATTTTGCGGTGGAAGCAGCCTATGATCTCACCGTTGCAGATTTGAAAAAACAGGGTATTAAGGCGGTCCTTGTGGATTTGGATAACACCTTGATTGCTTGGAATAATCCGGATGGTACTCCTGAGATGCGCCAGTGGTTGCATGACCTTCGTGATGGCGGGATTCGAGT
>NZ_KQ970206.1:8723-9355 GCF_001579015.1 Streptococcus oralis | reverse complement strand
AGTCAAAAAGAGGCCCTTCTTCAGACCGTACAAAAACAGATCCAGTCTCAAAAACAAGTCAGACGCAGCACCATCCAACAAACACAGGGCAGCCTGAAGGTTGATACTAGCTTCATGAGAAATCTGACAGCTTCTCTCAATCAAGCTCAAAGGAGCAGTCAAAAAGCCCTTATGGAAAGAGCTAGGAGTGATGAGCGAGAGGAGCAGGAAGAACGCCGTGAAAATCGTCGTTAAAAGTCATTGGTTTCCAATGGCTTTTTTAACGTTGACTTGTCCTTTTAGAGCATGCTTTTAAATTATCCCTTAGACTAAAAGAATAGAACAAAAGAAAGGAGAAAACATCATGAAACTATGTTTTCCAAGTGTGACAATAGAAGACTTTGACTTTGAAGCTGATTGGCTTGTCAAAGCGCTGGATAGCGAGACTCACCGAGTCCTTTTTGAGGGTCAAGGCAAAAATGCAGACCTTGAAATGACGATTGATTATCAGGCTAATCCCAAGGATTTTGAAGAGCTTTCAATCGGGGAGCTGGTTCAGCTGCCAAAAGAACTGTTTTTAGAGGCTGAAGAAGAACCTTTCCAGCCGATTTGTGAACCTTTTTAGTACAAGAAAGGAGCTACTATGCCAGAAG
>NZ_KQ970206.1:5670-6841 GCF_001579015.1 Streptococcus oralis | reverse complement strand
TTTGTAACCTTTGAGTTTACAGAGAATATCAAACTTTCAAAACAATACTCAGAAGGAGAACGGATTCCCTATTCAGATTTTATCTCTAACTTGTATGAGGAAAACGTCAGGCAGGTCTTAAGTTCTAAACGAGGATATGATAAGACTTATTTATCTTTAGAAGATGAGAAAGGGAATCGTTTAACGGATACTTTTCGTTATGATATAGGCACAGAAAGGCAGGATATATCAGAAGAATTTAAAAGCATGATTCCATCTCCATATCTAGAATTGGCTCAAAAGGCTGACCATGATTATCATGCACGGGTTTCTTCTTATGAGGACATTCCCCAGCAGCTAAGAGATGAGGTAGTGATTATCCCGCATGAAGTAGTGGAGGAATATAAAAAAGCTCCTGAGATTTCCCAAGAGATTGAAAGACTTTCAGAGCATCAAAAAAATGAGAGGACCAATGGTAGTCAGGGGTCTTTACAGCCAGAAGCTGAAGGCAGTCCCACACCCGCACCAGAAGTTGGTACCTTTGAACGCTCTGTTACCAGTCGTCCTACGTTATCCTCTCATTTACTATATTTTACCATAAATGAAGAGTTTCAGTCAAGTAATGATGGCCGTTATCATGCGATAACTCCTAGTGATTTGGCGAAGTTAAACCGTACCATCCGACGTCAAACTATTCAGAATGCAGCACAGTATTATTGGGATGAACTAGCCAATTCCAAGATTTATTATGTCACTCCTGATAAGACTGTTCAAGTGAATTTTGAGGAAAAACACTTCATGCACCTGACGGGGATCAAGCCGATTGCTGAAGGTCAGACTCCTGAAAAAACTTTGCATGACTTTGCAGAAGGAAACGGACACTTTGATAATATCTTTTTGGCCAATAATGATGCTGCTTTTGATAAACTCAATGTGCTGTCAGATCTTTCAGTCGCAACAGAAAGTACCTCCTTCTATTTTGATGATTTGACGGATATTCGGCGTTATAATGGCCGCTTTGACAGTCTCATAAAATCAGATGATAAAGACATTATTTTGCTGTTTAAAGAGCTTGAGGAAGAAAACTTTATCCCAATCTCAGTCTTTCAGTCTAGGACGAAGCTAACCAGGGAACTGGAAGCAGTGGATAAAACCCCTATTCTTGGTGTTTACCGTGAACGGGATGGCCAGC
>NZ_KQ970206.1:2974-3781 GCF_001579015.1 Streptococcus oralis | reverse complement strand
CTTAAAAAATACTTGTCCTATCCTCGGACAGATTGTCGGTTTATTACTGAAGATGAATTTAATTATTTGAGGCAGTATCTATCCAGCTATCAGGACACTATTCATTGCCATTTTGAGCCTGTTTTCTTAGAGCCTAGGGATTTTTATGTAGATCCTGCCAAAGTGGCTAAAAAAAGCCACTATGCACTTGTTCCGACAGAAAATATCCCTAATCTGCTGAGCCTTTCTCCAGATGAGCGATTGATTTATGAATCAGTCGTCAAACGGGCTATCTTGATGTTTGCGGCTGACTGTCGGTATCAAACGACGACAGTTCAGCTGGAAAATAAGGGGCAAGTCTTTCAAACAAAAGGCGAACGAACCTTGGATCCAGGTTGGATAGAATGGAGTGATCTGCCTGTCAAGAAAGATGTAGAGTTGCCAAACTATCGGGTGGATGATCCAGTAGCTTGTCAGATAACGATTGTAGACGGTGTCACAAAGCCGCCTAAAAGACTGACGGAGAGTCAGCTGATTGGTCAAGTATTTCCTAAATACGGCCTAGGAACACAAGCAACACGTGGGGCAGTTATTCAAACTATTCAATCCCGTGGCTACGTGAAGAAGGATAAGAAAACGGATCAGCTCTTTCCGACAGATAAGGGGTACTTGTTGATTAACTACCTCTGGGATAATGAATTTTCCAATCCTGAAACGACGGGAGGCTGGGAACTCTTTCTCTCTCAAATTGGCGAGGGAGCGATCAATCCCCGTGATTTTGTAAATGCTATTAAAGATAAACTAACAGTTCAAATTGAGCAGACCAAA
>NZ_KQ970206.1:0-1132 GCF_001579015.1 Streptococcus oralis | reverse complement strand
GTGATGTCATTGAAGAAATTGCGGAGAAAAATCTATCGGAGATTGCGTTGCGGATGAAACGCCAAAATCTCACCCTGTCCTATGACCCTGGCTTGATTGCTTATTTATCTGACATTGGAACAGATGTCAGAAATGGGGCCCGTCCGCTGGAACGTTTGATTAAGCGAAAAGTCCTGGCTCCTATTTCTGCGAAAAGTCTTAGCCTCAAAAAAACGACTCAATCTTACAATATCCATGTTTGGGTAGAGGGCGAGGCTCCAGATGACCGTCACCGTGTCGATCAGCGCCAGCTTCATTTTGATGTGACAGAGTCCCTGGAAGTTCTCTTCAGCTGAAAAACTTCTTCTTTTACAGTGACTTGTCCCATTAGAGCACGCTTTTTCATTATCCCTTACACTAAAGATGTCAATAATTTTAAGGAGGATTTCACATGAAACAAAAATTGACAAACACTCTTCAAATTGTTAAGGCAAAAACAAAACCTTTTCTTCTGAGCTTATCTCTTTTCCTTACAGGACTGTTGACTTCTCCTGTCTATGCGGATGATCCATTCGCCAAAACTCAAAATCTCGCCCAACAGGGAATTACTAAGATCCAGGGAATTGGAATTATCACCTTTGGTCTGGCCGTTGTGGTCACTGGTCTTGTTTATGGTTTTGGCGGCCGTGAGATTAAAGCTGCTATTAAGAAACATTGGGTGGCTATTGCGATTGGAATTATTGCGGTAGCTGCTGGCCCAAGTATCGTGGAGTGGGGCTTTAACTTTGTGAAAAGCTAAGAAAGGAGTCAGAACCTATGGCATTTAGCCCGTTTCAAAAGAACAAAAAATGCTTGATGACGGATGACTTATTTATAGAGCTTACCTGGGAGGAAGGAAAATCTCCTGAGGATGACAATGAGCTACTTGGCATTATTGAAGGGCTAGACAATAGTCATCTGCCAGAAGGACAGTTCCCTATTGAAGACTCTCTTCCTTATGTGAGTTTTCTGACGGCAGAACTGCTCTTTCAGGAACTGAAAAAAGCCTATGGAGAATTTGTTTTTCAGAAGGTAGCTGTTTGCCATCTGGAAGGAAAAGAAGCTATTTCCGAGGGAGAAGTATTTGCCAGTCCCTTTGTGATTGACCGAAGCT
>NZ_KQ970205.1:5380-6418 GCF_001579015.1 Streptococcus oralis | reverse complement strand
ATCGTAGCCCCCAATTGGAGGGTATAAATCCCCCAGAAATTCTTTTGGATATCTTTTCGGTGTCCCGAAATCTCTTTAGTTCCATAATTGGCCACTCCCAAGGTCGCCAAAAGGATAAAATAGGTAACAACGGAGTTGAAATAGCCATAGGTCCCCAAGTCATTTGAACTAAAGACCCTCGTCACATAAGGGGTGGTGATAATCGGCAAGATAATCACCAGTAACTGGTAGGAGAGATTATAGGCGTAATTTTTAAGAACTTTCATAAGGATGTAACTCGTCTTAATCTTTCTTTTTAACTGGACTTAACTCATTTTATTCAATTTTATTATCTGGATTCATAATAAATAATCGACTTATAAACAAAATTAATGGGGAGTAGCGAAGAACCAACATCTGAGGATCAAACATACCATGGATAATCATAATTCCTAAACAGGCAAGTACGATATCTTTTCGAATGGATACAAAATATTTCATAACTTTTGTAAGAGCAAACAACATAAAGGCACTGACGATTAAACCATCAATAACCAACAACTGAACAAATGAGCTATCAATGAAATTATAATTACTTGTAAAATTCCCAAATAAATCTAATGTAGAAAAAGATATTCTTTGCCCAAACAAAAGGACTCCAAAATTTTGAAAACCTTCTACACTAAGCCGTAGTCGATTGTGAGTGAATTTATCCACGAGGTGGAAGAGATTTCCAGATGAATAAAAACAAAAATATAATAAGATAATTAAAGCAATTATAAAACCATAATTTGCGATTATCTTCATCCCGAAGTTTTCTATAATAAAATCTTTCTTAAAGATTTTGACACTAAACAAAGTATAGGAAAGTAGCAAAAGACTTAAGTAAAATGGACTAGTTGTCGAAGTTTGTTGATACAAATATATCGTAGCCGAAAGTAAGGCTAGCAATTCCATATAAGAAATTTTTTTACCACGAAACATCAGATAGCTACACAATGCAAAAAACAATCTCTGTGAAGCAAATGAAACATAGTTAAACCCTAGACTAAAACGATA
>NZ_KQ970205.1:2592-4059 GCF_001579015.1 Streptococcus oralis | reverse complement strand
AAGAGCAATGAACTGATTCCTGTCTTTTTTTCCTTCAATAGGAAGAATTTTTGCTGATCTAGCTGTTTCAAAAAAATTCTTTTCAATAGAGTTATAGTAGCTAAATACCAACATATCCAATTCAGAATCCAGCTTATTTTCCATATCGGAAAATAGGTTTCCTACTAAATAATCATCTGCGTCTACAAAACAAATAAATTCACCTTGAGCTTTTGCTAAACCAAAATTTCGAGCCGCACTAACACCATGATTGGGTATATGGTAGGTTGTAACATTTGAAAATCGTTCTGCATAATTATCGCATAGTATCCCACTACTATCCTCTGATCCATTGTCGATCAATAAAATTTCTAAATCAATATATTCTTGAGTAAGTATACTATTGATGCAACGATGAAGATAGTTCTCTACATTGTAAACCGGTATAATGACTGAGTACTTCAAAATAATCCCCTAAATCTCTTACTTCATTCCTTGTATAGTAAAAGCCATCTTCAACAAGTTCAAACGGTATAACAAATATTTCATCCTATTTGGCAGGTATTTTATTTCACTATACATTATTTTATTTTTTCTTAATTCCTGATTGACATCATTTCTTATTTCAGCATATTGACGATCTAATTTAGATTTATACAAACTAGCTAACAAATGAATCAATCCATTTACATAATAAAGTTGCGAGACATACAACTCTTCTCGATTTAAGTGCGAACGTACAAAATCTGAATAAAATATCTCTTTATAAAACCCAAACATATCTCGAAACTTTTTCTCATTCCAAGACTGTGTAATAGAATCTGGGTTATCGATCAAGTAATGATAATACTTTTGGTTAGTTGCATAGACCTTCTTAGCTGAAAGAAACAGTTTGTAATTGGTTCCAAGATCCTCATAGTATTTACCAATTGGAAACTGGATGTTATGATCAGAGAATAAGGATTTCCGATAGAGTTTGTCGTTAGCGAAACCAGTAATATAACTATGCTTCAGCATTTGCACAAAAGCATCTTTACCTTCAAACACTTGAGTCACTTCTGGTTCCGAAACTATAGCATCTTCTTCACTCTTTACAAACTCACGATTAAAAGAAATAATATCAAACTCTTGAGATTCTAACGCTTCTGCCAAGGCTATAAAGGTATCTGGTTCAAGCCAGTCATCAGAATCAGGAAAATAAACATATTCACCCTTAGCATGTAAAATACCAGTATTGCGAGCTTCAGAAAGCCCTCCATTTTCTTTATGAATCACTGAGATAAAGTCATAATCTTTAGCATATTCATCACAGATTTGAGGAGAATGATCAGTACTTCCGTCATCAACTAGTAGAATCTCATAGTCCTTCCATTCTTGGACAAGAATACTTTCAATGCAACGTTTTATATATCTTTCAACATTATATACTGGAATAACGACAGTTAATAGTGGCTTCATAGATTCTTTACCTAAATTTTATTCTACTCT
>NZ_KQ970205.1:0-1247 GCF_001579015.1 Streptococcus oralis | reverse complement strand
AGCATTCTCACGAATGTATTTGAGCAATTCTTGATCATAGACAGTCCCTACAAACTTCACTCGAGGATCCTGATCAAATCCAGTATCTTTACGCAACTGTTCATAGAACTTGTTTTGTTCCACATTGGTAATAAGGACAAAATCTTTCTGAGAGTTTGTCCGCATAAAACCACGAATCATGGCCTCGTAGTTATTTTCAGGTACAAAACGTCCAACAACAAGGTAGTAGCATCCTTCTGAGACTTGCTTGTCTGCAAACCAAGTCCGTACTTTCTCGTCTTCTTTACTCAGGATAGATTTGCTTGTATCCGTTCCATAGGCAATATAGGTCGTCTTAGGCTGATATTTAGCGTAGTCCTTTTGAATATAGGCTTCGATATTCTTGCTATCACAAATCAAAAGATCGGCGTGTTTAACCATGAGCTGCTCAGAAAATTTCCAGTACTTGCGGACTGGAAGACTCCATTTTGCACGAAGCCATTCATGGCCATCCGGATTGACCATCAGAGTCCCTCCAATCGCCTTGATTTTCTTTTTTATTCTTGAAATAAAGGGGCCAATCCGACAAGCCAAAACATAAAAGATTGGAGCTTGATCCTTATTTTCCTTAGCCATTTCAATGGCCTTATTGAGAGCTGCAATATCATAAGCAATGGCACGCGCAGGACCGATATTAGGGACATCAATGTTATAACAGATAGCTCCATTATGCTCGAAAGTATCTGCAGTAATCCCTGATTTTGCAGAATTCTCCCGCATACAAGCTACATAGTATTGAATCTCTCGGTCTTGTTGGCACTCTGTCAGCTTTTCGACAAAGGTTTCAAAACCACCATATTTCGCTGGAATTCCCTTAGAACCCACGATATAAACTGACTGTTTCATTTTTCTCCTTACATGGAAAGGACGAAGCAGGAATTTCCTACTTCGCTCCATCTCGTTTAAATACCACTTTGATCGTTTTCAGCAAGATTTTAATATCTGACCAAATGGTCCAATCATCAATATAAGATACATCTAAGCGAACCACTTCGTCAAAATCTGTAATTTCGCTGCGGCCACTCACCTGCCAAAGCCCTGTAATTCCAGGCTTGAAGCTCAAGCGGCGTTTTTGTTCCGGAGTGTACTTCTCATACTCATCCACTGTTGGCGGACGGGTCCCAACCAGACTCATGTCTCCTTTTAGGACATTAAAGAATTGGGGCAGCTCATCCAGACTGGTCTTGCGGATAAAGCGGCCAATCGGT
>NZ_KQ970204.1:2339-4611 GCF_001579015.1 Streptococcus oralis | reverse complement strand
GACAACTGGTACACCAGCGGTAAGTCCACTCTGGTCCTCTCGTACTAGGAGCAGATCCTCTCAAATTTCCTACGCCCGCGACGGATAGGGACCGAACTGTCTCACGACGTTCTGAACCCAGCTCGCGTGCCGCTTTAATGGGCGAACAGCCCAACCCTTGGGACCGACTACAGCCCCAGGATGCGACGAGCCGACATCGAGGTGCCAAACCTCCCCGTCGATGTGAACTCTTGGGGGAGATAAGCCTGTTATCCCCAGGGTAGCTTTTATCCGTTGAGCGATGGCCCTTCCATACGGAACCACCGGATCACTAAGCCCGACTTTCGTCCCTGCTCGAGTTGTTGCTCTCGCAGTCAAGCTCCCTTATACCTTTACACTCTGCGAATGATTTCCAACCATTCTGAGGGAACCTTTGGGCGCCTCCGTTACCTTTTAGGAGGCGACCGCCCCAGTCAAACTGCCCGTCAGACACTGTCTCCGATAGGGATCACCTATCCGGGTTAGAGTGGCCATAACACAAGGGTAGTATCCCAACAACGTCTCCTTCGAAACTGGCGTCCCGATCTCTTAGACTCCTACCTATCCTGTACATGTGGTACAGACACTCAATATCAAACTGCAGTAAAGCTCCATGGGGTCTTTCCGTCCTGTCGCGGGTAACCTGCATCTTCACAGGTACTAAAATTTCACCGAGTCTCTCGTTGAGACAGTGCCCAAATCATTACGCCTTTCGTGCGGGTCGGAACTTACCCGACAAGGAATTTCGCTACCTTAGGACCGTTATAGTTACGGCCGCCGTTTACTGGGGCTTCAATTCATACCTTCGCTTACGCTAAGCACTCCTCTTAACCTTCCAGCACCGGGCAGGCGTCACCCCCTATACATCATCTTACGATTTAGCAGAGAGCTGTGTTTTTGATAAACAGTTGCTTGGGCCTATTCACTGCGGCTGACTTAAAGTCAGCACCCCTTCTCCCGAAGTTACGGGGTCATTTTGCCGAGTTCCTTAACGAGAGTTCTCTCGCTCACCTGAGGCTACTCGCCTCGACTACCTGTGTCGGTTTGCGGTACGGGTAGAGTATGTTTAACGCTAGAAGCTTTTCTTGGCAGTGTGACGTCACTAACTTCGCTACTAAACTTCGCTCCCCATCACAGCTCAATGTTATAGAACTAAGCATTTGACTCAATTCACACCTCACTGTTTAGACAGACACTTCCAATCGTCTGCTTTAGTTAGCCTACTGCGTCCCTCCATCACTACATACTCTAGTACAGGAATATCAACCTGTTGTCCATCGGATACACCTTTCGGTCTCTCCTTAGGTCCCGACTAACCCAGGGCGGACGAGCCTTCCCCTGGAAACCTTAGTCTTACGGTGGACAGGATTCTCACCTGTCTTTCGCTACTCATACCGGCATTCTCACTTCTATGCGTTCCAGCACTCCTCACGGTATACCTTCTTCACACATAGAACGCTCTCCTACCATACCTATAAAGGTATCCACAGCTTCGGTAAATTGTTTTAGCCCCGGTACATTTTCGGCGCAGGGTCACTCGACTAGTGAGCTATTACGCACTCTTTGAATGAATAGCTGCTTCTAAGCTAACATCCTAGTTGTCTGTGCAACCCCACATCCTTTTCCACTTAACAATTATTTTGGGACCTTAGCTGGTGGTCTGGGCTGTTTCCCTTTCGACTACGGATCTTAGCACTCGCAGTCTGACTGCCGACCATAATTCTTTGGCATTCGGAGTTTATCTGAGATTGGTAATCCGGGATGGACCCCTCACCCAAACAGTGCTCTACCTCCAAGAATCTTTAATGTCGACGCTAGCCCTAAAGCTATTTCGGAGAGAACCAGCTATCTCCAAGTTCGTTTGGAATTTCTCCGCTACCCACAAGTCATCCAAGCACTTTTCAACGTGCCCTGGTTCGGTCCTCCAGTGCGTCTTACCGCACCTTCAACCTGCTCATGGGTAGGTCACATGGTTTCGGGTCTACGACATAATACTAAGCGCCCTATTCAGACTCGGTTTCCCTGCGGCTCCGTCTCTTCAACTTAACCTCGCATCATATCGTAACTCGCCGGTTCATTCTACAAAAGGCACGCTCTCACCCATTAACGGGCTCGAACTTGTTGTAGGCACACGGTTTCAGGTTCTATTTCACTCCCCTCCCGGGGTGCTTTTCACCTTTCCCTCACGGTACTGGTTCACTATCGGTCACTAGGGAGTATTTAGGGTTGGGAGATGGTCCTCCCAGATTCCGAC
>NZ_KQ970203.1:8072-9254 GCF_001579015.1 Streptococcus oralis | reverse complement strand
AAGGCTGCAGTGAGCTTGACGGCAGAAGGACTTTAAAAGTCGTGCCCGTAAGGAAGAAGCGCTCGGGGATCCCAACTATCGTTTTGTACCCTTCTTTGGTTCCAGCGAATGGTTGCGATTTGACATCGTCCACCCAGCAGTACTAGCAGAGAAGTATGATCGCTCTTATCGTCCATATTTTCTAGGACAACGAGGGGCAGCATCTTTGAACCAATATTTTGGGATGCAGCAGATTCTTCCTCAACTAGAAGGGAAAACGGCTGTCTATGTGGTATCGCCCCAGTGGTTTACGAAGGACGGTTATGATTCATCGGCCTTCCAGCAATACTTTAACAGTGACCAATTAACGAGCTTTTTGGCCAACCAAGAAGCTGGGCCAGCAAGCCAGTATGCAGCATCTCGTCTCTTGCAGCAGTACCCTAATGTTGCTATGCAGGGAGGAGTTCAGAAGCTAGCCAAAGGTCAAAATCTATCTAGTTTTGAAAAAGGTCTCAATCAGACCCTCATGCGCTTTGTTCGTCGGGAGGATGCCTTCTTTAGCACCTTTACGGCAATGAACAATAGCAACTATGAGAAGAAGGTTCTCTCTCGCTTAAATGATTTGCCCGATACATTTTCTTACGAAGCTTTGGAAGAGGTGGCGACTGCTGAGGCCAAAGACAAAACCAATAATAATAAATTAGGCATTAGCAATAGCTTCTATACCCATCGTCTCGCTAGTAAGCTCAAGAAACTCAAAGGATTCCAAAAGAATGAATCCTATGAACAATCCCCAGAATACAATGATTTACAACTGGTCTTGGATCAGTTTGCTCAATCTAAAACCAATGTCATCTTTGTTATCCCTCCAGTGAACTCGAAATGGATGGCTTATACAGGCTTGAGTCAAGAAATGTATCAACGGACAGTTGAAAAAATCCGTTACCAACTAGAAAGTCAAGGCTTTACCCATATTGCTGATTTTTCTAAAGATGGTGATAAACCTTACTTTATGCAGGACACCATTCATATGGGCTGGAATGGATGGTTGGCCTTTGACAAGGCAGTTGATCCTTTTGTCTCTAACCCTCAACCGGCTCCTGAATACAAGATTAACAATCGTTTCTTAAGTCAGGACTGGGCTAACTATAAAGGCCAGCCGGATCAATTTAAGTAAGATGTGAAGAGGTTGAGAATACCCAG
>NZ_KQ970203.1:5392-6389 GCF_001579015.1 Streptococcus oralis | reverse complement strand
CGAGAATGCTCCTACCGGGAAAGAAGCTGAATAAAAGAACTGTTTTTTCTGGAAAAATCTCTGGAAAATCACTTATCTGACAGGCTTTATGGTAAAATAGAAGGAAGAATATTAGTTTGGAGAGTAAAAATACAATGAAACGTTCCATGTATGCTGGACGTGTTCGCGAGGAACACATTGGACAAGAACTAACCCTCAAAGGATGGGTGAGTCGACGCCGTGATTTGGGTGGCTTGATCTTTATTGATTTGCGAGATCGTGAAGGAATTATGCAATTGGTCATCAATCCAGAAACAGTCAGTTCGGAAGTAATGGCAACGGCCGAGAGCCTTCGTAGTGAGTATGTGATCGAAGTGACAGGTCAAGTTGCTGCCAGACAGCAAGCTAATGATAAGATTGCAACAGGTCAGGTTGAAATGCATGTTTCTTCCTTGACTGTCCTTAATACGGCAAAAACCACACCATTTGAGATCAAGGATGGCATTGAAGCTAACGACGATACCCGTCTACGCTATCGATATTTGGACTTGCGTCGTCCAGAGATGTTGGAAAACTTGAAATTGCGTGCCAAGGTAACCCACTCTATTCGGAATTACTTGGATGAGTTGGAATTTATTGATGTGGAAACACCTTTCCTTTCTAAGTCAACTCCAGAAGGGGCGCGTGACTATCTCGTTCCATCTCGTGTTAACAAGGGTCACTTTTATGCCTTGCCTCAAAGTCCTCAAATCACCAAGCAGTTATTGATGAATGCTGGCTTTGACCGCTATTATCAAATCGTCAAGTGTTTCCGTGACGAAGATTTACGTGGAGACCGTCAACCTGAGTTTACACAGGTCGATTTAGAAACCTCTTTCCTGACAGAGCAAGAAATTCAAGATATTACGGAAGGTTTAATCGCGCGTGTCATGAAAGAAACCAAGGGAATTGAAGTCACCCTTCCTTTCCCACGGATGAAGTACGATGATGCGATGGCTCTTTACGGTTCGGACAAACC
>NZ_KQ970203.1:2452-3392 GCF_001579015.1 Streptococcus oralis | reverse complement strand
GTCAAGAATGCCCATCAAGTCAAAGCGGAAACCATCAAAGCCGTAGAGTTGAACCCACTGCTTGACTGACTGCTTGATGTAGTTGCGAACCATGGCTCTCTCGCTAGCTACATCGTTTCCACAGAAGGTTCCGTTGGTTCGTTGGCGGTCTTGGTCATAGCGATAGAAATAGCCTGGGACAATCCGCTCAAAAGCAAATTCATCAGAGAGGTAAACATGGTTATAGACAACGTCCATGATGAGGCTGAGATCTGCCTTATGATAGGCATCAATCACCTGCTGTAGCTCGAGAATCCGTTGGTATGGATCATTTGGCTGGCTACTAAAACTTCCTTCAGGAACATTGTATTGCACAGGGTCATAGCCCCAATTATAACCAGCAGTAGGATTTGTTTCATCCACGCTTCCGAAATCATAGAGGGGCATGAGCTGGACGTGAGTAATGCCTAGTGATTTCAAATAGTCAAAGCCAAAGGTCTGTTCTCCATGCTTAGGAGATTCTAAGAGGGCTGGGAAGGTTCCAGGATGATGGAAACCAGCTTCTTTTTGCATAGAGAAGTCCCGGACGCTCAATTCATAAATAATGGCCTGAGTCGGATCTAGTTGGGTTGTTGCTCTCTGAATAGGGCGTTCGATCTTGTGTCGGTCGACGACATAGCTAGCTCCTGAATTGGCTTCAGAAGAAAGAGCATAAGGATCATGGACGATATGGGTTACACCGTTGACTTGATGCTGGTAGTAATAAGAGGCTTTTTCCCAGTCTCCTTCGAGTTCTATACGCCATACACCTTTTTCTGTCCGCTCCATCGGGTAGACAGTTTGGTTGATCAAGAGTTGAACCTCTTGAGAAATAGGAGCCCAGAAGGCAAAGGTTGTTTTTTCTCTTGAGTAGTGAGCCCCTAAATCCTCTCCATCATATGCATATAGCTGATCAAAGATG
>NZ_KQ970203.1:0-755 GCF_001579015.1 Streptococcus oralis | reverse complement strand
CCGTTTTCCTTCAAGTCCACCATGACTTCATCTGACAGGGGATCAAAGACATCACTGACGAAGGTGGTTAAGGGGTAGGTCTGTAATTCCGCATTTTGAACGGCAACAGGGATCAGGGTCAAGGATAGAAGAAAGAGTGAGGTAAAGATCATTTGGAACCAGTTGAGTTGTTTGCGGTTGGCAAATGCTTTTCTTACCTGAAAAAGGCTGGAAAAATAATTAAATGGATAGGGCATGAAGTGACCTTTCTAATCTCCGGGATGGATTTCCCCTGTATGGAGAGCATAACATGATTTTATCCTTAACCAAAGATGGGAGAGAGACTGGTAGCAAATCAATCAACTTGCTACCCTTGTCCCACTCCCATCCTTTCCTTAAAGATAAAATTTATGTGACTGGGAGAAAAGCACGAGAGAAGATCTCATCCTTTTCATCATTGCTGGAAGGTTATAGAAAAGTTTATTTTATCCTTTATCCCCACCAGCTGTCAAGCCTGAAACAAAGTTCTTTTGGAGGAAGAAGAACAGAACACAGATTGGGACTGCAATCAGAATCGCACCTGCCGCAAAGAAGGCAATCTTTTGATTTTTTTGGTCGCTGATAAAGGTTTGAAGACCAACAGCTACCGTGTAATTGATTTCATCGCGAAGCAAGAATTTAGATAAGATGTAGTCTCCAAAAGGTCCCATGAAGGCCCAAAGTGCTTGGACCGCAATCATTGGGCGAACCAATGGAAGGACGATTTGCCAGAAGCG
>NZ_KQ970202.1:6984-7766 GCF_001579015.1 Streptococcus oralis | reverse complement strand
TTTCACTTTGTGGATGAGAAGATTGTCCTGATTACAGAGACAGAAATTTTCCAGAAAAAGGTTAAACGAAAGATTCGTCGGCAAACTATTTCTAACGCGGAGCGGTTAAAAAACTACAATGAGTTGGAAAAGGGTGACTACGTCGTTCACCAGGTTCATGGAATTGGTCAGTATTTGGGACTAGAAACCATTGAAATTTCTGGTGTCCACCGAGACTATGTCTCCATCCAATATCAAAATGGAGACCGGATTTCTATCCCTGTGGATCAAATCCAAATGCTGTCCAAGTATGTGGCGAGTGATGGCAAACCTCCTAAAATCAACAAACTCAATGATGGTCGCTTCCAAAAGGCCAAACAAAAGGTCCGTCAGGAAGTAGAGGATATTGCAGATGATCTGATTCAACTTTATGCAGAGCGAAGCCAATTGCAAGGCTTTGCCTTTACTCCAGACGATGAGAACCAAGAAGCTTTTGATCAGGCTTTTCCCTATGTTGAAACAGATGATCAGATTCGCTCTATCCAAGAAATCAAGAAGGATATGGAATCTTCAAGCCCTATGGATCGCCTCTTGGTCGGAGACGTGGGATTTGGGAAGACAGAAGTTGCCATGCGAGCAGCCTTTAAAGCTGTCAAAGACCACAAACAAGTGGCTGTCTTAGTTCCGACAACAGTCCTAGCTCAACAGCATTATGCCAATTTCAAAGAACGCTTCGAGGCCTTTCCAGTAGAAGTCGATGTCTTGAGTCGTTTCCGGAGTCGTGCTGAGCAAAAAGAAACCTT
>NZ_KQ970202.1:4512-5489 GCF_001579015.1 Streptococcus oralis | reverse complement strand
TCTGGATCAGGTTTTTGTTAAAGTGGTTGATCGAAAAGACAATCAACTAATGGTGAAATTTGAGCCAATTACCAAGCAACTTTTCTTGACTCAAGATTATTTTGCTGCCTTATCAGCAACTAATTTAAAAGCTCGTATTGCAGAAAGCCAAGGATTGATTGAATTAATCTTTGATGTGCGAAATAAAAGAGACTTCGAAATTTTAGAAGGCTTACGACAATTTGGGGAAAAATTACTGGCCATCAAGCAGGAAAAAATGGAAAAACAAGACTAGAAAGAAAGATTTTACTGGGCTCTTTCTAAAAAATGGTACAATAATACATTAGAGGTGATACGATGAGATTAGATAAATATTTAAAAGTTTCCCGCATTATCAAAAGACGCCCTGTAGCTAAAGAAGTAGCCGATAAGGGGCGGATCAAAGTCAATGGGGTCCTAGCAAAAAGTTCAACCGACTTGAAGGTAAATGACGAAGTCGAAGTTCGCTTTGGAAATAAGCTCTTGACAGTAAAAGTGTTGGAAATGTTAGATAGTACTAAAAAAGAAGATGCGTCTAAAATGTATGAAATCATTCGTGAAACAAGGATAGAAGAAGATGCCTAAAAATATTGTACAAATGAATAATCGGTATATTCAAGACGAACATCAGCGTCGGAAATACCAGAATGAGGAGCGAAAAAAACAGAACCGTTTTATGGGTTGGGTTCTCATTTTAATTATTTTATTGTTTATCCTCCCAACCTACAATCTGGCTCAGAGTTACCAGACGCTTCAAAAACGCAAACAACAGTACGTTCAATTGCAAGAACAATATCAGCAAACCCTTGAGGAAGAAGAATATCAAAAGGATATCGTAGAGAAATTGAAGGATGACGAATACGCTGCAAAATATGCACGCGCAAAATATTCTTTCTCTAAAGATGGCGAATATATTTATACGATACCTAATTTATTACCAAAATAATGGAAAATATTGT
>NZ_KQ970202.1:2329-3793 GCF_001579015.1 Streptococcus oralis | reverse complement strand
AAGCTGACCAAGAAGAAAGAGGAATTCGAGCAATAGCTGAAGCAAAACATCTACCACTGAAGGTTGCTCATTTCTCTGGTCCTTTTTCTGAAAGCAGAGCTAGACAATTCCGCTATGATTTCTTTGAAAAAGTTATGAACGAAGAAGCTTGTAGCGCCCTCGTCACCGCTCATCATATGGATGATCAGGCAGAAACGATTTTGATGCGTCTGATTCGTGGAAGTCGTCCGCGGCATTTAAAAGGTATTTCTTTAAAACAACCATTTGGACAGGGTGTGTTGATTCGTCCCCTCTTACATTTCAAAAAAAAGGATTTTCCAGAAATTTTTCATTTTGAGGATAAGAGCAACCGGTCTTTGGACTATTTCCGTAACCGTATCCGCCATCGTTTTCTCCCACTGTTAGAAGAAGAAAATCCCCAAGTAACGAGTGCTTTGGTCAACTTAGGAGAGAATCTCAGTCATTGGCACCAGGCTTTAAAAGAGTTGACCAAAGATTTGAATCCACAAGATGTGACACAGTTTCAAAAGCAATCACCAGCTGTTCAGATTTATTTGCTGGAAGAGTATCTAGCTAGTTTTCCAGATTTGCAATTGAGTCGGGCACAATTTGAACAATTACATAGAATAGTAGTGACCAAGTCCAATACGCAACAAGTTCTAAAGAATGGTTATGAATTTTACAAAGACTATCACTATTTTGAAATTCGGAAAATCAGTCGTAGGACGGATGACCGAATATCAGAAGATTTGTTACAATTTGGAACCATAAAGACAGTAGGTGCTTATCGCTTTTTATTTGGAGTGGAACCAAGCGATTCATATATGGAGGCTATCCCACTTCCAAACAACCATCCAGTTTCTCTTCGACCCCGTAAAAGTGGAGATCGTATTCTGATGAACGGTCACCATAAAAAAATTAGCAGATTGTTGATTAACCAAAAAATCCCTTTAGATCAACGAAACAATCTGGTGGTTTTAGAACAAGATAAACAAATACTGGCTATTCCTGAAATTGCGATCAGTGATTTGAGTAAGGAATTAAAAAATGGTATAATGAAGGATACAATTTATATCCAGAAAATAGATAGGTAAAAAAGATGTTAGAACAAGATATCAAAAAGATACTCATTTCCCACGATGAAATCGTGACTGCAGCACGTGAACTTGGTCAAAAACTGACAGAAGATTACCAAGGGAAAAATCCGATTTTAGTGGGGATTTTAAAAGGGTCAGTCCCATTTATGGCGGAATTGATCAAACATATTGATACGCATATTGAGTTGGATTTTATGCTAGTGTCTAGTTATCATGGTGGAACATCAAGCTCAGGCGTGATTAATATCATCAAAGATATGGACCAAGACATTAAGGGTCGAGATATTCTCTTTGTTGAAGATATCATTGATACTGGTAAAACTCTTAAGAGTTTGAAAGAATTGTTTGAAGGACGTCAACCGGCATC
>NZ_KQ970202.1:0-690 GCF_001579015.1 Streptococcus oralis | reverse complement strand
TTGAAGGAAACGAAGGCATCATCGTGATTGCAGCTACTAACCGTTCAGATGTTCTGGACCCAGCCCTCCTTCGCCCAGGTCGTTTTGACCGGAAGGTTTTAGTTGGTCGTCCAGATGTAAAAGGACGCGAAGCTATCTTGCGTGTCCATGCTAAAAACAAGCCATTAGCCAAAGATGTCGACTTGAAACTAGTTGCCCAACAAACACCAGGATTTGTTGGTGCGGATCTTGAAAATGTCTTAAACGAAGCAGCTCTGGTAGCGGCTCGTCGCAATAAGAAGGTTATTGATGCATCTGATATTGATGAAGCAGAAGACCGTGTGATTGCTGGTCCATCTAAGAAAGACCGAACCGTTTCTCAAAAGGAACGCGAATTGGTTGCTTACCATGAGGCAGGGCATACCATTGTTGGTTTAGTCTTATCTAATGCTCGTGTTGTCCACAAGGTGACCATCGTTCCACGTGGACGTGCTGGTGGTTATATGATTGCTCTTCCAAAAGAAGACCAGATGCTTCTTTCTAAAGAAGATATGAAAGAACAATTGGCTGGATTGATGGGGGGACGTGTTGCAGAAGAAATTATCTTCAACGTTCAAACCACAGGAGCTTCTAATGACTTTGAGCAAGCGACCCAAATGGCGCGTGCTATGGTAACGGAATATGGAATGAGTGAAAAACTTGGTCCAGTTC
>NZ_KQ970201.1:6390-7456 GCF_001579015.1 Streptococcus oralis | reverse complement strand
AAAATTAGCTATGACGATTCGATTGGGATTGAGGTGGTGTACCATCACTTCTTTAAAGAATCTACAGCTTTCTCCCTCTTGGAATACTTGTTCTTCCATAAGGATGTTTCCAGTGACTTAATTTGTAGACGGTATGATCTCAGCCAACAATCATTTTATCGCTTGATTCGAAATATCAACCAAATTATTCAGGAAAAGTACAATATTCGAATCACCTTGAATCCTCTAAATGTTGTGGGGGACGAAGTTGATATTCGCTTTTTCTATTCCCAGTATTTTGCAGAGCGGTATTATTATTTGGAGTGGCCATTTCCAGATATCAGAGAGCAAGTCATTATTGATTTCATCACCTTCTTCTATAAATTGACAGAAATCCCACTGACTTATTCGATCTTCCATTCCTATAAAATCATGCTGACGGTCTACCTATACCGGATTAAGCAAGGTTATCGAATTGAAGGGGCCAATAATTTTGAACAATACGCTTATCTCTATCAAGAGCTCCCAAAAATCAATGAGATGCTTCGTTATTTTGGCTTGCAGTTGGGTGTAGAATTTAACGAAGAAACCATTGAACAGCTCTTTATTATCTTCCTACAGAAACGCTTCTATTTTACTCCGCAGGATTTGATTGACGCTACTGAGGAAGATGCTGTTACAAAAAAATCCTATATTTTAGCCTCTCAATTTCTTGATCACCTGAGTGAATCTTATGGGTTAGAACTTGAGAATTATGAAGAGATGATCATGCATATTCACAACACTGCCTATTTGGAGCGGCGTGAAATCTTTGGTGAAATTCTTCTCTATGATACCAAGAGTTATACCAATGAGGATTATCGAACCCTCTTCCCTAAATTTTATCAGGATGTTGAAACTGGTTTGTATCACTATCTCAAAGAGATGGGCTTTCATGAAAATCCTGAAAACCTCAAGCATCAGATTTATACCGTATTTTCACATTGGGAAAATCTATTGCCTCAACTATTAAGGAGACGGACAGCTGTCAAAGTCTTAATCATTAGCCGATACGATGACTACCATGCCAAGTCTATGATTGACTTCT
>NZ_KQ970201.1:4417-5967 GCF_001579015.1 Streptococcus oralis | reverse complement strand
AATGTACTCTTTTATGATTTTACACGTTATGGAGTATAACTGAGCCTTCCCTCCTCTTTTAGGAGGGAAATTTTTGCGACTATGCACCATTTTAAAAAATATGATATAATGGGCATTATTACTATACATTGAGGAGAATATCCATGGAAGACCCTGGCAGTCAGGATTTAATACTGCAATTTGTTTTACTATTTGTATTGACCTTATTAAATGCATTTTTCTCAGCAACGGAGATGTCGATGGTATCGCTGAACCGTTCTCGCGTAGAGCAAAAGGCTGAGGAAGGCGATAAAAAATATATTCGTCTCTTAAAGGTATTGGAAAATCCCAACCACTTTTTATCTACGATTCAGGTTGGTATCACCTTGATTACCATCTTATCTGGGGCAAGCTTAGCAGATGATCTTGGGAAAGTAATCGCTTCTTGGATGGGAAATACGGAGACAGCACGTGCGATAGCTAGCTTCCTCTCACTGGCTTTTCTGACCTATATTTCAATTGTATTTGGTGAGTTATATCCGAAGCGTATTGCCATGAATCTGAAAGATAGCTTGGCTATTCGAACGGCTCCAATTGTTATTTTACTAGGAAAAATAGTTAGCCCCTTTGTCTGGCTCTTATCGGCATCAACCAATCTGGTCAGTCGTCTGACCCCTATGCAATTCGATGATGCAGACGAAGAGATGTCACGGGATGAGATTGCCTATATGCTGGCTAAGAGTGAAACAAGTCTGGATGCTGACGAGATTGAAATGTTGCAAGGAGTCTTTTCACTAGATGAGCTGATGGCGCGTGAGCTAATGGTTCCTCGTACGGATGCCTTTATGGTGGATATCCAAGATGATACCAGAGAAATCATCGAAAGTATCTTGAAACAGAATTTTTCTCGTATTCCTGTCTATGATGATGACAAGGACAATGTCATTGGTCTCATCCATACCAAACGTTTGCTTAATGAAGGTTTTGTGAATGGATTTGATAACATCGCTCTTCGTAAGATTCTTCAGGAACCACTATTTGTACCGGAAACGATCTTTGTGGATGATCTTTTGAAGGAGCTCCGGAATACACAAAATCAGATGGCCATTTTGCTTGATGAGTATGGAGGAATGGCTGGTCTGGTAACCTTGGAAGACCTTCTTGAGGAAATCGTCGGCGAAATTGATGATGAGACCGATAAGGCTGAAAATGAAGTATTTGAAATTGAACCAAACCTCTATATTGTGCAGGGGATTGTGACTTTAAATGACTTCAATGAGTATTTCGATGTGAAGCTGGAAAGTGATGATGTGGATACTATTGCAGGCTACTACCTGACTGGTGTCGGACGGATTCCAGGTCACAAGGAACGCTTGAGTTTTGAAGTAGACAGCATGAAGAAACACTTGATCCTTACAAACGATAAGGTGAAAAATGGTCGTGTTACCAAGGTGAAGGTTGAAGTCAGTGACCTAGTCGATGAAGATGAGCAAGTGATAAAAGTTCAAGAATAAAGTACATCAAATCAGGGAGTTTCCCTGATTTTTTTATGCTCATTTTAGTCGGATTTG
>NZ_KQ970201.1:2602-3130 GCF_001579015.1 Streptococcus oralis | reverse complement strand
GAGTGAATTTATAAAAGACATTGATATGATCGTAGAGGTGAAGGGGAAAAAAGTAACCATCAGTGTGGTTAGTAAGATTGATTTCAAGGGAGCTGCAAAGGAACTCTATGATGATGGGGACAATGATTTTTACTCTGTTGAGGATGCCTTAGATTATATCCAGGAAAACAGTGAGAATTCCTATTTAGAGGATATGGGACTTGAAATTGATGTGAAGAAAGGAACCCTTAAAATGGTAGCCTTTGAAGGTGAGCTGGATGAAAAAGGTCACCGATTCATTCAGGATGAAGATTCGAAACATATTCTTCAATACGACCTCAAGTATAAAATTGAAAATGGAACCCTTAAAGTTTCCGTGGATGAAGATGACTATGGAATAGAATACTCCTTTAAAAAATAAGATATTCGCTCATTTAGTGCCCTAATCGGGCACTTTTTTTGTTGATATACGTAAAAAAATAAGATAATTAAAAAAATTCTGAATTTAGGGTTGACAGCTTGAAAAATTTTCGGTAAGATAGTCAACAT
>NZ_KQ970201.1:0-1184 GCF_001579015.1 Streptococcus oralis | reverse complement strand
ATTTTGACCCTCTTGATGAAAACCCAGATTGGTTTGGTTCTTCGTTCGACTGGTGACAATATCCCGATGAGTGAGGCCAATGGGGTGAATGTGGACACCATGAAGATTTTCGGTTACATGATTTCCAATGGCTTGGTGGCATTGTGTGGGGCTCTCTTCGCTCAGACAGATGGCTTTTCAGACGTGACTTCTGGTACAGGGACCATCGTCGTAGGACTCAGTGCTGTTATTTTAGCAGAAGTCTTGATCCATGATTTGACTATTGGAGGACGCTTGCTTTCGATTGGAGTGGGGGCAATTGTCTATCGCCTCATTATTCTCAATATCTACGAAATTCCAAACCTAGACCAAAACTTGGTCCGTTTGTTTAACGCTATTCTCTTGGCCCTGGTCTTGTTCGCCCCAGAAGCCCAGAAACGTCTCAAGATTCGTGGATTGAAATTAACCAGCAACTAGAAGGAGAAGATAAATGGCAACATTGTTAAAAATTGAAGATATCCATAAGACATTCGAAGCAGGTACGGTCAATGAAAACCATGTTCTCAAAGGCTTGGATCTGACAGTAGAAGAAGGAGATTTCATTTCTGTCATCGGAGGAAATGGAGCCGGTAAATCGACCTTGATGAATATTCTGGCAGGTGGCCTGCAGGTGGACCAAGGGGATATCCTTTTGGAAGGGCAATCGATTAAGCAGACCAGTGTTCGGAAGCGTGCGAAAGATATTGCGCGTGTTTTCCAGGATCCTAAGATGGGGACGGCTTCCCGCTTGACCATTGAAGAGAATATGGCCATTGCTAAAAAACGTGGAGCAAAACGGGGACTCAGTTGGGGGGTCAAAGAAAAAGACCGCGAGGAATTTAAAACAGCTTTGAGGGAACTCAATATTGGCTTGGAAAATCGCCTCAAAGTGGATACGCAATACTTATCAGGGGGACAACGGCAAGCCCTTACTTTGGTCATGGCTGCCTTGGTCAAACCAAAACTCTTGCTACTGGATGAACATACCGCAGCGCTCGATCCCAAGACCAGTGAAATGGTCATGGAATTGACGCAAAAGATCGTGGAAAGCCATGATTTGACAACCTTGATGATTACGCATGATATGAATCATGCCATCGCATATGGCAATCGTTTGATCATGCTCTACCAAGGCAAGATCGTGGTCGATGTTAAAGGGGAAGAAA
>NZ_KQ970200.1:5664-6760 GCF_001579015.1 Streptococcus oralis | reverse complement strand
GATTTCAGTTTCACCTGGCGCTTCATCTGTTCCTGCAAACATTGATCCAAGCATGACTGCGTGACCACCAGCTGCAAGGGCTTTTACAATATCTCCAGAATACTTGATCCCACCGTCAGCAATGATTGTTTTTCCATATTCACGCGCAACAGCAGCTGCGTCATAGATCGCTGTAACTTGAGGAACCCCAACACCTGCAATCACACGAGTTGTACAGATAGAACCTGGCCCAATCCCAACCTTAACAACATCAACACCTGCATCATAGAGAGCACGCGCTCCCTCAGCTGTAGCAATATTACCTGCAATCAAGGTGCGATCTGGGAAATGAGCACGAATTTCAGCAATTTTACGAAGAACCCCTGCAGAATGACCATGGGCTGTATCGATGACAATGGCATCCGCACCAGCTTCAAATAATGCTTCCGCACGCTCAAAAGTGTCAGATGTAACTCCGACAGCACCTGCTACTAAAAGACGACCAAATTCATCTTTCGCTGCATTTGGAAACTCAATAACTTTTTCGATATCTTTAATGGTAATCAAACCTGACAAACGACCATTCTCATCTACCAACGGCAATTTTTCAATGCGGTGTTCTTGGAGAATCCGTTCAGCGGTCTCTAAATCAGTACCGACTGGTGCAGTTACTAGATTCTCGCTAGTCATATGATTTGAAATTGGTTGATCATAATCAGAAATAAAACGTAAGTCGCGGTTGGTCAAAATCCCAACTAGTTTACGATTTTCCAAGGTTTCAACCACAGGAACACCACTGATACGGTACCGTCCCATGAGTTCATCGGCTTCAGCAATGGTATGCTCAGGTGTTAAGAAAAATGGGTCAATGATAACGCCGTTTTCAGAGCGTTTTACTTTACGAACTTCATCTGCTTGTTGGGCAATGGACATATTTTTATGAATAACCCCAAGTCCTCCAGCACGGGCAATGGCAATAGCCATTTGGCTTTCAGTGACTGTATCCATCGCAGCTGTGATGATTGGGATATTCAACACAAGGTTATCCGCCAATTTTGTACGAAGATCTGCATCGTTTGGTAATACATGACTTTCAGCTGGAATGAGCAATACATCA
>NZ_KQ970200.1:3955-5365 GCF_001579015.1 Streptococcus oralis | reverse complement strand
TCGAAGGTATAACCTTTTTTCAAAAATTTAGTGTCCCAATTTGACATTCCCATTTTCCTCTTTTCTTTCTTTTTGAGCCAAGCTCGTCTTTTTTGATTGATAATATCATACCATTCTAAGATAATTTGTCAATCATTTGTACAATATTTCAAAAAGAGGTGTTGGTACCTCTTTTGAATCATTTATTTTATTGAATCATCTCAATATCAAGCACTTACTTGAAATAGTTTAATCCCATGGCAGACTTGACTTGATCAAGCGTTTCTGCTGCAACCGAACGGGCTACTTCACTACCCTTTTGAAGCATATCATAAACTTGACCCATATCTTTAGCAAATTCAATCCGCCGTTCGCGAATAGGACCCAACTCTCTCTCAAGAATTTCTAACAAATAGCGTTTGGTTTTAACATCACCTAAACCACCCCGTTGGTAATGGTCTTTCATGTTTTGAATGGTCGCCTGATCTTCTTCTTTGCCAAAAACATCCAAATAATGGAAAACCATATTTCCTTCAATTTTCCCTGGATCTTCGACACGAATATGCTCAGGATCTGTATACATACTCATGACCTTTTTCTTCAAGGTGTCCATATCATCCGCTAAATAGATACCATTGCCAAGAGATTTGGACATTTTGGCATTCCCATCCAAGCCAGGCAAACGACCCGCGGCCTCATTTTCTGGGAAAATTCCTTCCGGTTCAACCAAGACATCGCAATGATACGCATGATTAAAGGAACGAACAATTTCACGAGTTTGTTCAATCATGGGCTTTTGGTCAGTTCCAACAGGCACGAGATTGGCTTTAAAAGCGGTAATGTCTGCAGCTTGGGAAACAGGATAAACCAAAAAACCAGATGGAATAGACTCACCGAACCCTTTTTGGGAAATTTCTGTCTTAACGGTTGGGTTTCGTTCCAAACGTGAAACAGAGACCAAATTCATATAATACATGGTCAATTCCGCTAGCTCAGGGATTTGACTTTGAATAAAAATAGTTGATTTCTTTGGATCTAAGCCAGCTGCTAAATAATCTAGAGCAACATTTCCAATAGATTCAACAATGGTTTGCGGATCTTTAGCATGATCCGTTAGGGCTTGCTGATCGGCTAAAAAGACAAACATCTGATACTTGTCTTCATTTTGCATAAGAACTCGATTCTTCAACGAACCGACATAGTGTCCAATATGGAGCTTCCCAGTCGGGCGATCTCCAGTTAAAATAATCGGCTTGGTCATTTTTCTTCCTCCCTGAAGTACAAAATAAAAGCCCACGCATAGCAAAAACTATGCGAGGGCGTCTGAGACACGGTGCCACCTCACTTAGAACAGCATATGCTGTTCTCTCTGACTCATCACAAATGAGCTGCACATAAGGCCTGCTAGCCGAATCTCTATTGGTTAAGATT
>NZ_KQ970200.1:2616-3588 GCF_001579015.1 Streptococcus oralis | reverse complement strand
GGTTAAGATTCTATTTGAACATCAGTCCATTTCATTCTGTTTCGTTGCTTATTTTCAGCAACCATAAGCTCTCTAAAAAACGAATACAGATTACTCTTCTGATTGCTTTTCATTATATAATGACATCAAAGGAAAGTCAAGTTCTTCACCCTTTTCTATAGACTAAATGACTTCCTCCAATGCATAAGGGTATTCATTGAAAAATCAAGCATTTTCTAGTAAAATAGGCTTATATAGACAGAAAAAGAGGAGAACTATACGTGCTAACAGTTACAGACGTCTCACTACGTTTTAGTGATCGTAAACTTTTTGATGATGTCAACATCAAATTTACAGAAGGAAATACATATGGTTTGATTGGGGCCAATGGTGCTGGAAAATCAACCTTTTTAAAAATCTTAGCTGGGGATATTGAACCGACAACTGGTCATATTTCTCTTGGACCAGACGAACGTCTTTCTGTTCTTCGTCAAAATCACTTTGACTACGAAGATGAGCGTGCCATTGATGTCGTTATCATGGGAAATGAAAAACTTTATAGCATCATGAAGGAAAAAGATGCTATCTATATGAAGGAAGATTTTTCAGATGAAGACGGTGTACGCGCAGCAGAACTCGAAGGAGAATTCGCTGAACTAGGTGGTTGGGAAGCGGAAAGTGAAGCTTCACAACTCCTCCAAAATCTGAATATTCCAGAAGAGCTCCACTACCAAAATATGAGTGAACTAGCAAATGGGGATAAAGTAAAAGTCCTCCTAGCAAAAGCTCTCTTTGGTAAACCAGACGTCCTTCTTTTGGACGAGCCAACCAACGGTCTTGATATTCAATCCATTACCTGGTTAGAAGACTTCTTGATTGATTTCGAGAATACCGTTATCGTTGTATCCCACGACCGTCACTTCTTGAATAAAGTCTGTACCCACATGGCCGACCTAGACTTTGGAAAAATCAAACTCTATGTTGGTAACTATG
>NZ_KQ970200.1:0-1025 GCF_001579015.1 Streptococcus oralis | reverse complement strand
CTTTCAATAGACTATATGAAATTTAAAAAATATCTATCACACCCCATCATTGTTTACTTTACAGCTTTTTTACTTCCCTTTACAATCTTATTTTTCGTCTACCTCAGTCAGGGCATTTATTGGGGGAGTGAAACTTCTCCTTTATTAGGTGATGGCTTTCATCAATACGTTATTTTCGACGTTACTTTACGAAATATTTTACACGGAACCGACAGCTTCCTTTACAGCTTTACAAGTGGACTCGGCTTAAATTTCTACGCTCTTTCCAGCTATTACTTAGGAAGCTTTCTATCTCCCTTTGTCTTCTTCTTTGACAGTTTATCCATGGTTGATTCCGTCTATCTCTTTACACTGATAAAAATAGGATTGATTGGGTTGTCAACTTATTATTCCATTAAGGGAATCTATCCTAAACTCCAACAATTCTTGATTCTTTCACTGTCAACTTTGTTTGCGTTAATGAGTTTCTCCATCAGTCAGATTGAAATCAAAACCTGGCTCGATGTCTTCATTTTGGCTCCGCTCATTCTCTTAGGTTTACACCGTTTAATGACTCAAAAGAAGCGAGTTCTCTACTTTACAAGTCTGACCATCCTCTTTATCCAAAATTATTATTTTGGATTTATGATGGCTCTCTTCTTGACTTTATGGTATTTTACTCAGATTTCCTGGTACTTTAAAAAAAGAATATCTTCTTTCTTTGACTTTACAATTGTGTCAATTTTAGCAGGGGTCACTAGCTTGATCATGATTTACCCCACCATATTGGATTTACGAACTCATGGGGAAAACTTTACAAAGATTACAAGAACCTTTACAGAAAATAGTTGGTACTTAGACGTTTTTTGCAAAGAGTTTAATTGGTAGTTTTGATACAACAAAATATGGGGCTATCCCTATGATCTATGTTGGTCTATTTCCATTTTTACTTGCCTTTCTATTTTTCTTTGTCAAATCGATTCGGTTTCACGTGAAACTAGCATATTTAACCCTATTAGTCATTCTTATTGCAAGTTTCTATTTAC
>NZ_KQ970199.1:7576-8621 GCF_001579015.1 Streptococcus oralis | reverse complement strand
CATGGTTGGTTCTGACTATGTGGTAGTAAGTCCGGACCACGGTGGTGTGACTCGTGCTCGTAAGCTAGCTGAATTTTTGAAAACACCGATTGCCATCATTGATAAACGTCGGAGTGTCGATAAAATGAACACCAGTGAAGTCATGAATATCATTGGGAACGTTGAAGGGAAAACTTGTATCCTGATCGATGATATGATCGATACCGCGGGAACAATTTGCCACGCTGCAGATGCACTTGCTGAAGCAGGAGCTGTAGAAGTCTATGCAAGTTGTACGCACCCTGTACTGTCAGGTCCAGCTATGGACAATATTCAAAAATCAGCGATTAAGAAGTTGGTGGTGTTGGATACCATCTTCCTACCTGAAGACCGCTTAATCGATAAAATTGAACAAATCTCCATCGCAAAACTTTTGGCAGAAGCGATTATCCGCATCCATGAAAAACGTCCTTTGTCTCCTCTATTTGAAATTGGAAATGCGAAAAAATCTTAAAAAGTAGGAGGTTGGGAAATCCAACCTCTTTTCTTTTGATAAAAATTTGGATTGCTATGGGCAATACATGCTATCATTATTGAAGCGAATAGAGGTAGTTAGTAGAAAAAATGGTTTTAAATTCTAGAAGTAGTTGTAAGGAGGGGGTGACGCCATGAAGACGATAAAGAATGAATCTAGTTCACGATTAAAGGGATTATTTTTGTTTATTTTCTTGATGGTCTTTTTTGGATTGGCTGTTCTTTTTCTGATGCGGAATTCCTCTGAACGGAAGAACTCAAATCTTACTAGTTCAGCAAATAATCCGTCCGCAAGACAGGTCCAGTCAAAGCAAGAAACTCCATATGTTCCTGGTCAAGAAGAGAAAGATTACTTAAACAAGCGGTTTACGTCATTATTGAAGGTGAATCCAGAAACTGTAGCCTATATCTATGCTCCAGGTACGGAATTGGATGAGCCTGTCGTTCAAACAAGGGATAACGCCACTTATTTGGATAAGACTTTTGAAGGAGGTTTTGAACCTTTCTTAGGGACAGTCTTTATGGATATGGA
>NZ_KQ970199.1:5075-5586 GCF_001579015.1 Streptococcus oralis | reverse complement strand
ATCGTCGGTCGGATCAAGGTCATTGATCGTCCAGGCTTGATGTCGACTCTTCCTACCCTTGATGGGAAGGGCTATGATATGCTAGATCTGGGGGCAAATGCTGAAAATACACCAACTCACTTGCATCAATATGCGATTATGGGAGCTTATTATGCAGAGAATGTTCGTGGCATTAAACGGCCTCGTATCGGTCTCTTAAATAACGGAACAGAGGAAAGCAAGGGGGATCCCCTCCGCAAGGAGACCTATCAATTATTAGCAGCAGATCCTGCCCTCAACTTTGTAGGAAATGTAGAAGCGCGTGATTTGATGGATGGAGTTGCTGACGTCATTGTGACAGATGGATTTACAGGAAATGCTGTCCTTAAGACCATGGAAGGAACTGCTTTGGGCCTCTTTAAACAGTTGAAAACAGTCCTGACTGGTGGTGGCTTGAAGGCTAAGATTGGAGCCTTCCTCTTGAAGAATGATCTACGAGGTTTGAAAAAGACCTTGGATTATTCAGATGTTG
>NZ_KQ970199.1:4033-4851 GCF_001579015.1 Streptococcus oralis | reverse complement strand
CGAAGATATTCATGAGGTTCAAAGTTTCCAAGGGATTAATCAAGATCTTTTTCGTCTTTCCTATGCAACCTATATACTGGCTTTGGCAGATGCTAGTATACAGGACCGTCAACCTGATCCAGCTTTATTTGCTTTTTTAGAGCAGACCTTGCAATTGATAGATCGGGGCTTGGATTACGAAATCTTGACCAATATTTTTGAAATGCAGATTTTATCCCGATTTGGTGTCTCCTTAAACATCCATGAGTGTTGTGTCTGTCATCGAGTGGGCCTGCCTTTTGATTTTTCATTCCGATTGGGTGGTGTCCTATGCCCAGATCATTATGATCGTGACGAAAGACGAGCCCACTGGGATCCAAACGCCCTCTATTTGTTGGATCGTTTTCAAGCTGTGAAATTTAGTGAGTTAGAGACGATTTCCATCCATGATGAGATGAAGAAAGAATTGAGAAAGTGCCTAGACCAACTCTATGATGAATATGTAGGTATTCATCTTAAAGCTAAGAAATTTATTGATTCCCTGGGAAGCTGGGGAGAGATCTTAAAAGATTAGTCTGGAGGTAAGAAATGAAAAAAATTGCAGTTGATGCAATGGGTGGAGATCATGCTCCACAGGCCCTAGTAGAAGGGGTCAATCAAGCCATACAAGAATTTAAGGATATTGAAGTCATTTTGTACGGAGATGAGGCTAAAATTAAGCAATATCTGACAGCAACTGAACGGGTATCCATCGTCCATACGGATGAGAAAATCAACTCAGATGATGAGCCAACTCGTGCCATTCGTCGGAAAAAGCAAGCTAGCATGGTCTTAGCAGC
>NZ_KQ970199.1:1396-2295 GCF_001579015.1 Streptococcus oralis | reverse complement strand
TTTCGTCTCTTTATTTTTGAAAAATTAAATGCTGCTGGGGTAGCAACTCACTTTATCGAACGTATTTCTGATACCGAACAACTTAACAAGAAAGTGACCATCATTCCTTTGGAGGTTGTGCTTCGTAACGTGACTGCGGGTTCTTTTTCTAAACGTTTTGGCGTTGAAGAAGGTTTGGACTTGGAGACTCCAATCGTTGAATTTTACTACAAGAACGATGAGTTGGATGATCCATTTATCAATGATGAGCATGTCAAGTTCTTGAATATTGCCAATGATGAGCAAATTGCCTATATCAAAGAAGAAACTCGTCGGATTAATGAATTGCTGAAAGATTGGTTTGCACAAATTGGTCTTCGCTTGATTGACTTCAAATTGGAATTTGGTTTTGATAAGGATGGCAAGATCATCTTGGCAGACGAATTTTCACCAGATAACTGCCGTCTATGGGATGCGGAAGGGCACCACATGGACAAGGATGTTTTCCGTAGAGACTTGGGCAGTCTGACAGATGTTTACAAGGTTGTCTTGGAGAAGTTGCAGGGCTTGAAGTGATCTTTTTGAAACGGAAAACCTTCGTCTTTCAAGAAAAAGGACTCAGGCTGAAAAGGTCTACTAGACCTTTTCACTCCGTAGGGACTTGGGAAGTTTGACAGATGTGTACAAGGTTGTGTTGGAGAAATTACAGGGCTTGAAGTAATCATTTTGGAACGGAACCCCTTCGTCTTCGATAACCTATTTGAATAAAAATAAAGGAACTAAAATGGATAAACGTATTTTCGTTGAGAAAAAAGCTGATTTTCGTGTGAAATCTGACTCTTTAGTAAAAGAATTGCAACATAATCTTCAGTTGAAAACTTTGAAGGATCTTCGGATTGTTCAGGTTTATGATGTTTTTA
>NZ_KQ970199.1:0-1345 GCF_001579015.1 Streptococcus oralis | reverse complement strand
AGACCATTCCGAGATTGGATTTCTTTGAAAGCTATACGGCAGAAGAATTTGCACAGTATAAGGCAGAGCAAGGATTGGCCATGGAAGTGGATGACCTTCTCTTCATTCAAGATTACTTCAAATCCATTGGACGTGTGCCAACTGAGACGGAGCTTAAGGTCTTGGATACTTATTGGTCTGACCACTGCCGTCACACAACTTTCGAGACTGAGTTGAAGAATATCGACTTCTCAGCTTCTAAATTCCAAAAACAATTGCAAGCGACTTATGACAAATATATCGCCATGCGTGATGAGTTGGGACGTACGGAAAAACCTCAAACCTTGATGGATATGGCCACTATTTTTGGTCGTTATGAGCGTGCAAATGGCCGTTTGGATGACATGGAAGTGTCTGATGAAATCAATGCCTGCTCAGTTGAAATTGAAGTGGATGTCAATGGTGTCAAAGAACCATGGCTTCTCATGTTCAAGAATGAAACTCATAACCACCCAACGGAAATCGAACCATTTGGTGGAGCGGCTACTTGTATCGGTGGGGCCATTCGTGACCCATTGTCAGGGCGTTCATACGTTTACCAAGCCATGCGTATCTCAGGTGCTGGTGATATCACGGCTCCAATTTCAGCGACTCGCGCTGGTAAATTGCCACAACAAGTGATTTCTAAAACAGCGGCTCATGGTTATTCTTCATATGGTAACCAAATTGGTCTTGCAACAACTTATGTTCGTGAATACTTCCACCCAGGTTTCGTTGCTAAGCGTATGGAGCTAGGTGCAGTTGTCGGTGCGGCTCTAAAGGGCAATGTTGTCCGTGAAAAACCGGAAGCGGGAGATGTGATTATCTTGCTCGGTGGGAAGACTGGACGTGACGGTGTCGGCGGTGCGACAGGTTCTTCTAAAGTTCAAACGGTTGAATCTGTTGAAACAGCTGGTGCTGAGGTTCAAAAAGGAAATGCCATTGAAGAACGCAAGATTCAACGTCTTTTCCGTAATGGGGATGTGACACGTCTGATCAAGAAATCAAATGACTTTGGTGCTGGTGGTGTCTGTGTGGCTATCGGTGAATTGGCAGATGGTCTTGAAATTGATCTAGACAAAGTGCCCTTGAAATACCAAGGCTTGAACGGTACAGAAATTGCTATCTCAGAATCTCAAGAACGGATGGCTGTAGTGGTTCGTCCAGAAGATGTCGATGCCTTCGTTGCAGCATGTAACAAAGAAAATATTGATGCTGTTGTCGTTGCGACAGTGACGGAGAAACCAAATCTTGTCATGCACTGGAATGGCCAAACCATCGTTGATTTGGAACGTCGTTTCCTTGATACAAACGGAGTACGGGTAGT
>NZ_KQ970198.1:10493-11476 GCF_001579015.1 Streptococcus oralis | reverse complement strand
TTTTCAACTTTCTTAGTAGTTGGGTTGTAGTAGTTGACTACTTGCGCTGCAGTATTTTCGATATCTACACCACCAAGGAACATCAGCTTTCACTGTTGTTGGGATGTCGAACTTGTAGTAACGTCCAAATGCGAACTTAGTTGTATCGATGATTTGAGTGTTTTCTGCATCGCCAAGTGACTTAGTGAAGCCAGCTTTAAGAGTTGCAGTGATCACTCCACCTTCAACTGTGATGTCGAATTTATCAGTTACATCATCGCCAGTTACTGAATCGTAAGCTTTGATCTTAGTAGCATCAAGTTCCAATTTAGCTTCATCGTAGTCATCTGAAATTCCTACTGATTGGATATTGTCCTTGTTAGCTGCGTCGAATTGAGTTGTATCCAACCATACTTGGTAAACCAACTTATCGCCACGTTTAACAGTCTTGGTATTGATGTTTTCTGCTTCGTTGTTTGAAGTTCCATCAACATATGGATCAGTATTTGTTTCACCATATTTATCAGTCAACTCAGCATCATCATCAAGAAGTTTGTTATCAGTGATAGAGAATTTCTCTGTATTCAATACATACTTCTCTGGTTGGAACTTAGGTTCTTCCGGAGGAGTTACACGGTTGTTGAATTCTTTATCTGGAGCATCAGTAACGTTTACAACCAATACTTTAGCTGTTCCGTCGTGTGATACTGTTACAGTTACTTCTGCTTTCATTGTATCGTATGATACTGTTGCATCTGTTCCTGCGACTTCTTCAACTGTATACTTGTGAACGCCTTCTTGACCTTTCTTGAATTCAAGAGCTTTGAACTTAACGTTTCCTGCTGCATCGTTGCTTACAGTTTCAAGAGTATTACCTTCTGAATCTTTAAGTACGAAGCTGAATTCATTGGCTTTAAGCTCACGACCTTCCAAACGTTTAGTGAAGTTGAACTCTACTGGTACCGGAACGTTGTTCACACGTTTTTGAGTAGGTTTTTCTGGAG
>NZ_KQ970198.1:7996-9691 GCF_001579015.1 Streptococcus oralis | reverse complement strand
GAATGAGCGGTCACATAAGCTGGTTCAGACAGAACAAAGTAAGCCTGATAGCCCTTGTCTGTCTTTAGGATGAGCGTCGGCATGAAACCTAAATCAAGAGACGTCGTCAGAATGTCTCCTGACGTCATCTCATCATCTGAGGACAAATCAAAGTCAATCACAAAGGTATTGATCTGACGCAAATTGTCTTCAGCATGGCCACGTGTAATTTGTCGGCGGCTGTCACTGTACGATCCGAAGCGGTAAACATTCGGTGTCCAGTGAGTGAAGCTATCCTGATTTTCTTCAATAGCTTCCATCGACGTTAAAACAAGTCCACGGGCCTTGATCATGTGAGCTTTAGAACGGTAAGCGAAGATAGCCCCTCGCTTACCTTCCTCAGCTGAAGAAACAGGTTTCAAATGACTGTTTCTAAATTTATAGCTCCTTAATCCATCTTTTAGGATTAAAGGATAGATTGTATTTAAATTCATATTGAAATCTTCCTATTTTTTCCATCACTGAGCTGTTCCAAATCCATAATAGCAATGGCTGCACAATGTTTCTGCTTCATCCATCCACCAACAAGTACCGTGGAACTCATCCGTGCAGGCAGTATTCCAAGTACAGCCACAGATACAACATTTTCCCTGTTCTTTAGAGCTCATGTCAACCTCTCTTCTTTTAGTTCTCTTTCATACACTTAGGAGGCTCAACAACTGAAAAGAAGTAGCCTTCCTTCAAGTCCTCTTTACTGTAAAACTCAGTCTCTGCGGTCGTTACATAATCGCACCGACTCCAGTCACTCCGTAGCTTTTTGTAGGACAGTGATACTCTTTTTTCAATTTCTCTAAAGCGAAAACCTAGCTTCAAATACGTGGTCACGATTTCTTCAATATGTTCTTGCGTTTCTGGAACCTTGACCCTGGTTTGAACATTCTCTTTCTTGTCTTCTTCTCGTAGGCTTAGCTGGTATTGAATATAGAGTAATCGCATTTCCTCAATTTTCTCTTGCCAGTAAGGATTATAAGGCTGACCTGAATACTTGTTCGTTAAGCTGCGGACAGGTTTTCTGAATTTCATCTGAACCTTGTCAAACTCTCCTAGATCTGTCAGCGGATCAATAAATCCTAACGGCTCACTATTGAGTAACTTTTCATATAAATTTAAACTGTTTGTCATCATCGTTTGTCTCCTCTGATACAGTTCTTTACAATCTCCCCTAGGATGTGTTCTGACAGCTCATGCTTTCAAATAAATCAAGTTGAAAGGCACCTGGAGAAGCTTCAGAATCTTCTAGCGGTAATTTCTCTGACTGATTTTCTTTATCGCGATCAATCACTTCATAAACTTCCAATGTGTCAATATTCATGACAATCTCCAATCCTCGCATGATGATCTCCTTTCTCTTTAAATTTAAAACGAACAAAAAAGGAGAACAGATTTCTCCGTTCTCCTTCCTATACAAGATATTCAATTTATACTTTTCTAAAAACTCTTACCACTTACACCACTTTTTTCTCATTGGTTCTGATGCTTCTTTGATCGCCCAGTATTTATCGACCATGGTCACGAGGAAAGATTCTTTGTAGCGAGGTGGAGCAAGCGTCAATCCCCACATATGTTTGAGGATGATGTCCTCTTCTTTTTTATTAAGGCTTGTTATCTTTTTGGCATTTCGGACAGCTATCCGAGGATGTACCCAGGCATGGCTCT
>NZ_KQ970198.1:5717-6344 GCF_001579015.1 Streptococcus oralis | reverse complement strand
GCCGCCTGCGAAGACAATGCCCGCATGGCCAAATTTATCCAAGAAATACGAAAAGGCCCTACTCCTTTTTCAAAGGTTTCTTATTTGGACGTCCATTTGGCTAATTTTGAATCTTACAAAGATTTTAAAATTTCAAATTAAGTCTAGAGAACTATTGTTAATTTGATAAAAAAACAGTAGAATAGAAAGGTATTATTTAAAATTAAAGGATTATAACTCGTGAAAAAATATAAACGTTATCTACTTGCTGCTTTCAGCTTGTCTGCCCTCCTCCTCTTAACAGGATGTGTCAGCATCGACAAGACAACCAAACAACCAACCGGTTTCGTCTGGAATCTCATTGGAAAACCGATGGGGGAAGCCATCAATTTCTTTGCGACAGATCTTGGCCTCGGCTTTGGTCTAGGGATTATCCTCGTAACAGTGATTGTTCGTGTCATCATCTTCCCTCTAGGTATTTATCAATCTTGGAAGGCAACCTACCAGTCTGAAAAGATGAACTACCTCAAACCGATCTTTGCGCCGATCCAAGAACGCATCAAAAATGCGGAGACTCAAGAAGAGAAATTATTGGCCAACTCTGAATTAATGGATGCTCAAAAAGCAAATGGTGTCAGCCCATTCGGC
>NZ_KQ970198.1:2066-3215 GCF_001579015.1 Streptococcus oralis | reverse complement strand
TATCCTTGCGATCTTTATCGGTAGCACCTTCTTTTTCAATCAAAGAAGCCAGCGTCAATACCTCATTGACATCAATATTTTTAGCTTCCATGGTGTCATAGTAGGCTGAAAGATTTTGGTCCATTGCAGCTAACATCTGGTCTACAAGATCTTCCATTTTACTATCTTTTCCATAGCCATAAGTAGCTGGGAAGAGATATCCCTCCAAGCGGTAGCGTACGCCACTTTCCTTTGATGGCAAGGTTGCTAATAACTTAGGATATTTGGCTACCATCTTTTCAATAAAGGCATCATCTTGAATGACTTTTAGGAATTCTTCTTGCGTATATGGAGTCTTGGCACAGATTTGGAGCTCGCATCCACAGAAACCACTTCCGCGATTTGATCAATCGTGTAGCCCTCAGGAATGGTAATTTTCCCTAAGACTGGTGGTTCCGGAGTTTTAGTTCCTTGCTCTTGCAATTTTTGAATAATGGTATCTAGATCCATACTCTTTTGAAGATTGAAATAACCAGATTGGAAGTTCCCATAATTCTTGAACTTGGTGTAATAGTTGAAGAACTGGCCATTCTTAATCAAGCCTTTTTTCTCCAAAATAGTCCCAATTTCACGATTGCTAGAACCAGCAGGAATTTCAACGGTTACAAACTCTGTAGCCTTGGCATCCATAGCATTTAAGTTAGATTGAACATAGGTCACTGCAAAAATTCCAGTTGCAACCATTAAGACAAAAAGAATACCTAGAACCGTCAAGACGATTCTTTTCGCAATGGTGTTCTGCTTTTTCTTTTTCTGAACGCGTTGGTCCCGATCCTTGCGCGAAACACTAGATACCGGTTTTTCTTTTCTCGAAACAGCTACAGGCTGACTTGAGCTCTCTGCTTCTCGAATTGGCTCTTCGATTGGTAGAGGCGCTTCTTCTTGGTTCTCTTCGGCTACTTCCTGAATTGCAGGAACCTCTGTAACCTCTGGTACTTCTACTTTTTCTACTTCCTCTGGAATCTCTACGGTTTCCTGAACTTCGGACACTTCTGACACAGAGTCAGAAAGCGACTCTTCCGTCTCTTCTTCTTTGTTCTCTGGAATCGAAATTTCTTGCACAGGTAAGTCATATTCTTTTTCAACCTGTACAATCTGTTTATTGGCTTC
>NZ_KQ970198.1:0-581 GCF_001579015.1 Streptococcus oralis | reverse complement strand
AGTAGTAAATCGGAGCATTGGCTGTAATCCGACGAAGCTCAGCATCTTCACCATAGATGAACAAGGCTTTGGAAATTTGTTTGGCATAATCATTGAAGGCATTAAAGACATCTTCTAGGCCAGTAAAGTAATCAGGATGGTCAAAGTCAATATTGGTGATAATCGAATACTCTGGGTGGTAAGGCATGAAGTGACGTTCGTACTCGTCTGATTCAAAGACAAAGTACTTAGCCCCTTTCGAACCACGACCAGTTCCATCCCCAATCAAATAGCTAGTATCTGTGATATTAGACAGAACATGAGACAAAATCCCTGTAGTAGAAGTTTTCCCGTGAGCTCCTGCTACTCCCATGCTGACAAAATCACGCATGAATTCACCCAAGAATTCATGGTAGCGTTGATAAGTATAGCCTTGAGCATCTGCATAAGCAATCTCTACGTTGTTCTCAGGTTTAAAGGCATTTCCAGCGATTAAGATTTGATCTCCAGTAAGATTTTCTTCGCTGGATGGTAGGATGGTAATCCCCTGCTTGCTCCAGACCTCTTTGGGTAAAGTAATATTTCTCTACATCAGATCCTTG
>NZ_KQ970197.1:8157-8953 GCF_001579015.1 Streptococcus oralis | reverse complement strand
GAACGTTCAGGGTTGCTAATTGTATTAATTTCATATCTTGTCTCACTATCTATTGTTTATTTCTTACAACATGCTGATATTGAGAAGATACAAAATAGATTTAACATTAAGCACCGAATAAATTGGAAAAATGCAAGCGGACCGATGTTGTATTTAACTGTTATGGGTGGTGTTGCTGGAATTATTGTTGGTTTTGTATCAGGAATAAAACTAGACTTCAGTGTGATAGATGTACTTCAGTTTGGAGTAATATTAAGTGTTGTTACATTGTTATTTACATACGGGATCAATCTTCTAATTGAAAAATCTAAAAGTCTAGGTTTCTTAATAAGTATCTTGTTATTAATGATATACATAGTAACTGCAACACAGTTGTTTGATGCATACTACGTAAATTCAACTCAGTTCCTTTCTAGTATTTCTCCACTAACTTATATTGAGAGATTCCTTAGAGAGTTAATTAATCATCAGGGAAGTTGGCTGTTTGTTTTATTGTTATTAGGCGTTCCAACTGGACTTTTTGGATTTTCAAATGCATTTATTTATCGAAAATTAGTATCGAAGCGAGTGTAATGGCATGAACAGAAGAATCTTAAGCCTGCTAACATTCATATTTCTTATTTTTACTCCTTGTGTGGTTTTTCAGATGACGGTACGCTAAATATCGACACCAATATTAGAAGTGGTGAAAAGTCAGATAATGATGTTCAATTTGTTGAACAAGAAACGGATTTTTCTAAGTTATTTCTCAGTTCTACTAACATGAAGGTAGAGGAGAAGCAGAAGGAAAAGAGCA
>NZ_KQ970197.1:5662-6585 GCF_001579015.1 Streptococcus oralis | reverse complement strand
CACTTCAGCTGTCTAAAGAAATAAATCAAGAATTAACAACTTCTTATCAAACCGTGACGCAATTAAAGGTCTTTCTACAATCAGCAGCCTGGTCTGGAGATACAAAGGTAGCATTTGAAGCCTATTTGAAAATTGTTCATAAATATCACAAGGATTTACGAGATATTATGAATAGTCATGAGAAAGCCATTGCCTCTTTAAAAAAATCAATTGATGACTATGGTAATTCAGCTGAAGTTACTGCTCTTAAAGGAGTATAAAAATGTCGTATCTAGAAAAATATTCCATTTATGAACTTCACTTTTTGATAGGGGCATTCGATGCCACATTATTACCGGGACTACCATCATTAAAGGAATTGTACCCCATTACAGAACAAACCTGGAAATTCGCAAAAGAATCGCTTGAAGAAAAAAAATTGGTTCAGCAAGATGGATCTTTGACAGAAGAAGGTTTTATAGTAGTGGAATTACTACGTGAGTATTGTACTGGCAGAGAATTAACAATCATTAATAATTATTATTTTATGCTGTCGCAAGATAGTCATTTTTCTGTTTTGATTGTCGACACAGAAGAAGGCTATCAACTGGCAAAATTAGATCGGATGGCAAGGCTAAAACTTCTTTACGAGAGAGTTTCACTTGTATCTAGGGAGCCAAAAGAAGATGAGACTGAGTTCTTGACTAAAGAACTTAGTATTGATAACGCTATAGAGGAATCTTTTATCTCAGATGAGTCGATAAGTGTTCAATACTATCCCTTGAAAAAAATGGTGGATAGAAGACATCCGGAAGAACTAATGGAATCATGTTTATTTGTGGAAAAAGACAAAGAACTAATTGGTTTTGATATAAAGCGTGAGGAATTGTTTCGGTATAGTCAGTATTATTTTTTAGAGAGGCTATACAGTTGGTTAGATATAC
>NZ_KQ970197.1:4837-5642 GCF_001579015.1 Streptococcus oralis | reverse complement strand
AGGCCAGGATGCCACGCTAGGATCCAATATCAATCATAGTTCATAAAGCTTATATGAATTGTACAATCTTTTACCAAAGTAGGAGGACCTGAATGACCAAAGATGTAGAGCTTCATTCAGACAAGTGGAGTAAAATGACCAGTGCACTGAGTAGTGTTACAGAGCATAGTACTTCCACTGGTAGCGGTTATGGGAATTATTCCAATCAATTTTCGGGAGACTACGGATTCAGTAGTGCCTCTAAGGGTTTTTCAAAACGAATAGAGCCGCTTGAGACGATTTCTGAAAGAGTTCAACAACTGATCAGTGAAAAGGATTCAGATGGAGTAGTTAGCTATAGCTATCATCAAATGAGGTCAAGAGCACAGGAACTTGAATCCAAGTTATCGATATTGGAAAACTATTCATCGAATGTACCGACCTATATCAAAACAAAAATAGACGAGCCCTTCTATAAGGCGATGGATAAAGTAGGGGAAAAACTCGAAGCGCTTAACATCCAAAAGTATAAGATACCCAATACGGTAGGTTATAAACAGGTTGAGCCAATCAAAGATGATTATCAAAAAGTTGTTGGTACCAAAGAGGTTATGCCAGAGGAGATTGGTATCAATGAACTCTACAAGTTAAAGAATCCTTATCAGCTTGCCTTACAACAATCCTATAGCAACTATCAGAATAGTAAGGCTTACAAAGAACACCCATTGACTCAGGAAGAGTATCTGACGATGGCGCTTAATACTCGTCACTTTGAATATGTATCGATAGACGATGAAAAGTCTAGTATAGAAATGTGGCGAGATTT
>NZ_KQ970197.1:1853-3079 GCF_001579015.1 Streptococcus oralis | reverse complement strand
CGCAACTAAAGACGAGTGGATGAGCGTCATGAAAGAGAGTGATATCGTTTTAAATTCTGACCTCCACAGCAAGATTGAGATCCTCAAGCAAAGAGGGATTATTGTGAAGGTTGATGACGGTACCATTGAGCTTGTCAATAATATGCGTAAAGGTAATATTGGTGAGATGTCTATGGATGAAATCTATCGACAGCTCGGTTACGAACGGATAAGTCTTGATATGGTGACCGATATAGACGGGGTCACCCACCATGGAATTGATGGTGTTTATTACAATCCTAATGGTCACCCACCCTATATTATTGCAGAAGCGAAATATGGTGGTGCACGCTTGAGTTACTTGAGGGATGGAACCAAGCAGATGAGTAATCCGTGGATAGACGATCGCTTGAAAGATGCAGTAAATAGTGAACAATTAAGAAAAATTCAAAAAGCTATGAAAGATAATAATGTAGGTTATCAGCTAGTGAATATCAAGAAAAACGGCAATATTATGATTAATAATCTTGATAAGAACGCGAAGATTATTCGTCCATAGAATAGGAGTTAACACATGATAAGAGATAGAATTAAAACAGAAGAATATTTTCAAAAATCATTCGAATGGTATTCACAGTGTATACAAGAAGATATAGAGGACTTTAAAAAAGAAAACCTAAAAATCTTATGGCTCATTTTAGGATTATGGTTATTAACTATGAAGATTTATTAAGAGTTGGCTACTCTCTTGGGAAGGATGTTCAGGAGCTCTTTCCTTATTATCGGGGTATCCTATCAAACTTAAAAGAAGTTGCTTCAGAGGGAGTTCCCTTTTATCGTGCGGTTGATGTTTTTGCCTTAGGAGTCCTCTATAGCGAGCGCAAGGAAGAATTTTTGGATGATTTGAAGGCTATTTATGCGCAGATGGACCATACAGATGGCTTGATTGAGTATTATATGACTTATTTATTCCATGATATGGTCGTTCCTTTCCATTCTATACTAGAGTATCAAAATATGATTGAAGATACTTATGAGAGTGTCGCTAAGGCCCAAGGTTTCTGGTATTATAGTCATTCTGATGCCCCGTGGTATAACAATTATAACAAAGATACTTACGTAGGATACTGGAGTTTTGACACTGCCGCAACCTGCAAGATCAAAGGAATCTACGACGAACGCTTGAAGGAGTTGGAGTACTTCCCTTATGATTTGTTGGTGCAAGAATCATAACATTAGGTCGTTAA
>NZ_KQ970197.1:0-1308 GCF_001579015.1 Streptococcus oralis | reverse complement strand
GTTATTTTGAATGGAAAGATTTAGAAGAAAAAATTGACGAGGAAAAATTACGAATACTAATTAATATTGGGTATTTATATGACGCCCTTGAAAATTCAAAATATACTTACAACCTCACACCAGATTCGCTAGTATTTACTGCAAATGGTATTCCTCGTTTGATTTTTGCTGGTGTAAAAAACCAAGTCCCTCCGTTTGATTCTTTAAGTGAATCGGAGTTTTTGGCTAGATTTAAAGCGATGATCATTTCATTATTAGATAAGAGATATGAATATGATGATCTCATTAGTGGACAACTTCCTTTTTATAAAGGTAAATTATTTTGTGAATCAATTGTTAACCTCGATAGTGTTAAAGAAGTTATTGCGATTTTACAGGATGAGTATAGAAAAGAAAAAGAGAATAATAGCAAAAATTATACCCGTGTAAGAATTTCTACTCTGAGTCGGTTAAAGTGGACGGCCATTATCACTTCTATTGTCTTTTTTGTTTCTCTTATAGGACTAGCGTATATGCTCTTTGTTTCTCTTCCACAGCAGGAGACAGTAGCTAAATTACGATTAGCTTTTGTTGATCAAGATTATTCGAAAGTAGTTTCAACTGTTAAGAACGTTGATAGTAAATCACTTAGTCAAGACGATCGGTATATGGTTGCATATTCTGTAATCAAAACAGAACCACTAACGAATAAACAAAAGAAGAGTTAGAAAAAATTTCAAAATTAACGAATGCGGACTATCTTCGTTATTGGGTTTTGATCGGACAATCTAATATAGATGGTGCAATTGATATAGCAAGCTATTTGGATGACCCTCAATTGTTGATGTATGGTTTAACTAAGAAAATTGATGAAGTTCAAAGAAATCCGAATCTAAGTTCAGATGATAGAACCAAGCAATTAGATGACCTTAAGAGTAAGCTTGATGAGTTGAAAGAAAAGTATCTGAAATCGGATTCTACACTAGATATTGAAGGAAGTGCTGATGCCACTTCAACAACCTCAAGTACAAGTTCCAATACTAATTAAAGGAGAGATGATGAAATATCTAATCTATAAAGAAAATGTTTATCCCCTTTTTACGAATAGGACTTATGAATTGGGGCTTGCAGGTGATATTGCTATTAATCTTCCTTTTCTCAATAATCTATCATTGGACGTGAAATCAGATTCGATTATGATGCAAGATAAAAGCTATGGGATTGGGCGTCATGATATTTTATTAACAGAGTCTGATTTGATTACAATTCTCGTATTTGAAAGTGAACGTTCTTTCTTCTGCCCTGAGCAAAGTTTATATATCAGCAAGG
>NZ_KQ970196.1 GCF_001579015.1 Streptococcus oralis | reverse complement strand
GCGAGGTTCTATAACACAAGTGAAACAAGTAAAAGAAGGTTCTGTTTGATCAATCCCAATTTTCCATATGAATTCAGTAGTAGATAGTTGAAATTCCCACCGTAACGCCTTTAGTCTTGACCATCATTTCAGGAGACAACTTTTGGTTATGATAGAGGAGAATCTTTTACTTTAGTTCTTTGGTCAAGGTTGATTCCTTCACAGAGAGCTTCTGATTGGTTTCATAAATCATTTGGGCATAGTCGGCAGAATAAATCTTTTTGAAACGTCCTTTTCCTAGACATTGTAGGAGTGTACCATGCTTGATTTCATTGTGGATGGTCTGAGGAGCTTTTCCAAGGAGAAAGACCATTTCTCTATTTGATTTCCCTTCTAATTTCCATCGTTCGATTAAGCGACGACTGTGGATTGTCAAGTGATTAGCTTTTGTAGTATAATTGATTTGCATCTATGTACCTTTCTTGTCTTTGTGGTGAACAACATGTATAACACAGAGGTGCTTTCTTATGCCTAAATAAGCTTTCATTTGACAACATTGACTAGTTGAACCAGCGCATTGTTAGGAAAGTTGTGGCTAACTTCATTATAGAATTTTCATAATTTTTCAATTCCATTTCCCACTAAGAATGATCTCTATATAAATCTTCTGCTGATGCTACTTCCATCTTGGAATCAAGTGACTGCTTCTGTTAGATTGACCCACCGCCCCCCAAAAAATTAAACAGGAAAATCTGACTTTTGAGGGGCTGTAGCTGACTAGACAAATGATAGAAAAAAACTTTCCAACCTCTGAAGGAAATATCCCTCCTCACCCAGATTTCACCTAAGATCTAGGCTCAATTTTTTAGCTCTTATCTTCTTATTTCAGTTGACAGAAAGCCCTTCCTATTGTATAATGTAAGTGTCGAGTTGAGAGGGCTTTCCTCCAACTAAGAACAATATATTAATAAAAGGAGAACTTTTATGGAAAACTTTGCTATGATGGACAACCAATTTGTTGCCTTGACTGATGAAGAAATGATGATGATCGACGGTGGATGGTCATTCTACGGTGTCCCTGTTGATGTATTCACAGTTTCTTTGGCTATCTTGGGTGGATCACTACTTTCAGGTTTCTTTGTAGGACTTTTTAGCTAATTTAGTATCTTAAATAGAAAAGGTGAATTTCATGAACAAAGATTTTAAATCATTGGATCAAAAATTTATGCCACTTTCTGAAGCTGAATTGGTTGAAGTAGAAGGTGGTTGGGTCGGTGGTGACCTTGTACGTGCCGTATTTGATATCGGTCGTGAAGTTGGTCGTGCTGTACGTGGCGTTGCTATTCGTGCATATGGTCGTATTCGTTCTAGAATTGGATCAGGATCTGGTTCTAGCAATCGTGGTGGTGCTAACAACGGTGGTGCTGCAAGTCCAGACGTTTTTAACTAATAGTTTGTCTTTCGACAGAGAGCCTCTTGTTCGTTTTGATTGGGACAAGAGGCTTTTTCATGTGAAAGCGAGCCCAAGCCTATCTCGGATCAATATCTTTAAAACGATTGATACCATTGGAAAAATAAGCCACATTAGTGTATGATAGAACTAGTTACTTTCGTCTTTTCTCCTCTTTCTAAGTTTGTTTTTCTGGAGAAAGCTAGTATAGAGGGAGTTTCCTAACTCCCCAAAATCTTTATGGAGCCTTTCCCTTCATAAGGCATCCATACTTTTGTGAATAAAGGAGTTTGTATGAGATTTACAAAGCGTCATTATAGAGCTCAAGTTGACGCAAGAGATTGTGGTGTGGCAGCCCTTGCCATGATTTATGGTTACTATGGCTCCTACTACTCTTTGGCCAGCTTGCGTGAAATGGCCAAGACAACCTTACGAGGAACGACCGCTTTTGGACTGGTAAAGGTCTCTGAAGAATTAGGCTTTGAAACACGAGCCCTGAAAGCGGATATGTCTTTATTTGATATGAAAGGAGTCATCTACCCCTTTATCGCTCATGTCATCAAGGATAAAAAGTTACTTCATTACTATGTCGTGACGGGACATGACAAACATTCTGTTCATATTGCCGACCCCGATCCGGCTGTTAAAATGACCAAACTTTCCAAGGAACAGTTTGCCCAAGAATGGACAGGGGTCTCTATTTTCATTGCCCCTGCACCCGAATACAAGCCTCATAAGGAACAGAAAAATGGCCTCTGGTCTTTTGTGCCCATCTTGATGAGACAAAAAGGCTTGATTGCCAATATCGTTATCGCAACTCTATTGGTTACGATCATCAATATCGTGGGCTCTTACTATATGCAGGGGATTATTGATACCTATGTCCCCAATCAGATGCGCAATACCTTAGGGATTATTTCTTTAGGTTTGGTGGTCGTCTATATCTTGCAACAGATTCTATCTTATGCCCAGAATTATTTGCTTCTCATTTTGGGGCAACGACTTTCAATTGATGTGATTTTGTCTTATATCAAGCATGTCTTCCACCTACCCATGTCCTTTTTTGCGACCAGAAGAACAGGGGAGATTGTCTCACGCTTCAATGATGCCAACAGTATTATTGATGCCTTGGCCAGCACCATTCTCTCCATCTTCCTAGATGTTTCAATCGTAATTGTCATGGCCATTGTTTTGTTCTCACAAAACTTGAATCTCTTCTTTATCAGTCTTCTCTCACTACCGATTTATATCGTCGTAATTTTTGCCTTCATGAAACCATTTGAGAAAATGAATCGGGATACCATGGAATCCAATGCCATTCTTTCCTCTTCCATTATCGAGGATATCAATGGGATTGAAACAATCAAATCCTTGACCAGTGAAAATTATCGTTACCAGAAGATTGACAGAGAATTTGTGGACTATCTGAAAAAATCATTTGCCTATAGTCGGATGGAAAACATTCAAATCGGCTTGAAGAAAACAGCTCAACTCCTATTGAATATCGCTATTCTTTGGATGGGAGCCCTTTTGGTGATGGACAATAAAATGACCTTGGGGCAGCTGATTACTTATAACACCTTACTGGTTTATTTCACAAATCCACTAGAAAACATCATCAATTTACAGACTAAGCTCCAGACAGCGCAAGTTGCCAATAACCGCCTGAACGAAGTCTATCTGGTAGATTCTGAGTTTGTGGATAAAAAAGCAATCCGTGATTTAAGCATGACCAAGGGTGACATTGAATTGAAACAGGTCAGCTATAAATATGGATATGGGCGAAATGTCCTCTCAGATATTAACCTGACCATTGAACGAGGCAGTAAGGTGGCCTTTGTGGGCATTTCTGGTTCTGGAAAGACGACCCTTGCCAAGATGATTGTGAATTTCTATGATCCGAATGAGGGAGAGATTCTGGTGAATAATATCAACCTCAATCAGATTGACAAGCATGTCTTACGCCGTCATATCAACTACTTGCCGCAACAGCCTTATGTCTTTAATGGTACCATCTTAGAGAATGTTCTCTTGGGTGCCAAGCCTGGAACGACTCAGAAAGAAATCATTCGGGCGCTGGAAATTGCGGAGATTCGGGAAGACATTGAACGGATGCCTTTGAATTACCAAACAGAGTTGACATCAGACGGGACAGGGATTTCAGGTGGTCAGCGTCAGCGCTTGGCCTTGGCTCGGGCTCTTTTGACCGATGCTCCTGTTTTGATTCTTGATGAGGCAACCAGCAATCTGGATATCCTGACAGAGAAAAAGATTATCGACAATCTCTTGGAGTTGGACAAGACCATCATATTCATCGCCCATCGCTTAACCATTGCGGAGCGGTCTGAAAAAGTGGTCGTTCTGGACAAGGGGGAAATCGTCGAACAAGGAACACACGAAGAATTGCTTGCTCAGGATGGCTTCTATGCCCATCTGGTCAATAGTTAGAAAGGAGAAAGAAGATGGAAGAACATTACTTAGAGAGTGCTGAATTTTATAATCGTAGATATTCCAACTTTTCTGTACGCGTGATTTTACCGACTTTCTTCTTATTGCTTTTTGTAGTTTTATTCTCTCTCTTTGCGAAAAAGGAAATCACGATTACCTCAGCTGCCTCTATCGAACCGAGTAAGATCCTGGCAACCATCCAGTCAACCAGTAATAATGCGATTGTCACTAATAATCTAGAGGAAAATAAGGTGGTCAAAAAAGGCGACCTCTTGGTTCAGTATCATTCTGATAGCGAAAACACTCAAAAAGACACCTTCTCCTCCCAAGTGGAAACCTTGAAAGAACAAAAACGACAGTTGGAATTATTGCAGGAAAGTTTGAAGACAGGAACTAGCCAGTTTGCTTCGGGAGAAGATCGCTTTGGCTACGAACAGGTCTTTAATGACTATAAAAACCAAGCTGCCAGCATCCGTAGTAATACGGAACAACAGAATTCCAATATTGCCTCTCAAAATTCAGCTGCCAGCAGTTCCCAAGCTGAACTTGGAAATCTCATCGAGGAGACCAATGCCAAATTGTCGGACTATCAAACATTGAAAAATGCCATTCAAAATGGAACCAGTGTTCCTTCAAGCAACGCTGGCTATAGTATTTATCAATCCTATGCGGCGCAGGCTGCTTCTGATAGTCAAGGACAGCTCAAGAGTCAAGTCATTGCACAGATTGACAGCCAGATTGCCCAATTTGAATCCGCTCTGGCCAGTTATCGGGTTCAATATGCGGGCTCAGGTGCGCAACAGGCCTACTCTGGTAGTTTGGATAGTCAGCTTGAGTCCTTGAAGGCTCAACAGTTGGCAAAAGTCGGACAAGAGTTGACTGCCCTAAATCAAAAGCTTTTAGAGGTTGAAAATAATCTCAAAGTACAGGGAGGAATCACACAAAAAGGGGCCATTACAGCGATGGAAGACGGGGTTCTCCACCTGAATCCTGAAACTGCTGGGGCTAATTTGGTTCCCGAAGGCAAGGTCTTGGCCCAGTTATATCCTGTTTTGACGACAGAAAAGAAGGTAACCATCACAACTTATGTGACTTCAAAAGATGTCTCTAGCCTTAAACAGGGAGAGACCATCCGTTTCACTGCCTTGGATGAAAACAATAAGGAATTTGTTCTCACGTCTACCATTTCTAATATTGACAGCAATGCGACAAAGACCGAAAAAGGCAACTTCTTTAAAGTAGAGGCTGAAACGAGCTTAACGGATGAACAGGCTGAGAAATTGCGTTATGGTATTGAGGGGCGAGCGGTCGTGATTACAGGTCGCAAAACCTATTTCAATTACTATTTAGATCAATTCTTAAGAAGAGA
>NZ_KQ970195.1:10923-12111 GCF_001579015.1 Streptococcus oralis | reverse complement strand
AACTATTCCTCAAACCTTACAGATGCGGATCAGAAAGCAGCTCTCTCGGTTGCGATCGCTAAGGTGCAAACAGAATTGTCAACCAGTACTCAGTTGCTTCATGAAAATGTTGCGACGCAAGCATATGTGGAGCAGCGTCAACGGTTAAATGAGTCTGTTGATGAAATGATGCTTGCTCTGAAAGCATCAGGTTTTGTGGGGAATAGCAGTGTAAACGGCAAACCTGCCATTGCAGCTCAGTTGGCACCGATTTATGAAATCGTTACGGATTCTAAAGAGTTGTCCAATATCACTCCTAATTTGGATGATCGAAATGGGGCTAGCGTAAAAGACCCTGCTTTGGAATATGAAGACATCGAAAAGGATCGGCATTTGGATAAATCTGTAATAAATCTCGATCCTGCGACTCTTAAGTCTCTGTCTGAAACCCATGATGTGACGCGTTATACCTTTGCTATTTGGGATTTCGTTAATCGAGTGAAGCCGGATCCTCTAGATTATTATGCAACCTTATCCGTCGATCGTAGCTCGATTGGTTCAACGACTCCTAAAGGTGTCGACGTATACTTCCGCTTGGTTAAAAAGTCTAGTGGTACGGAGGTTTATGCTCAAACAGTTAAAGCAAATAGTGTAGTTGAATTTGATTTACCAAAGGAATTAGTTGGTTCAGATACAAACCGCCAATACAGGGTCTTTTACTCAATTTATGATGATGGGAAACCTGGAGTTATACGGATGCAAAGTGTGAGCTACCAGACTCCTAAATTTATGATTCAACAGCTTTATGATGTGGTAGAACCTAAAAATGTAGGTCTTTATGCACCATCGATAGTATCAGCCATTGTTCCATCACGAAGTGCTGAACATGTCACCTATTACAAGCTCATTCGCGACAAGGGTGAGTTCCGGCAAGGAGCTTACGTCCCGAATGGTAGGGAAACTGTTTTGGCCTCTTATGCCCAGGTTGGTATTGAAGGTCAGGAGTACACAGCTTCAGCTGCTCGACAATTGGATGGTTTTGTTCAAGTTCCGCTAGTAGACTATCATCAGAATAAAATGTCTGGCGTCTTTGATCTTAGTGAAGTTGGGAAACAGACTGTCGAATCCTATAGAGGAGGGGCAAGAGACCACTATATTAAGCTTGTCCGAGAAGTGACGAGCCCAAATGGTGATCACACCTTAAAATAT
>NZ_KQ970195.1:8426-9579 GCF_001579015.1 Streptococcus oralis | reverse complement strand
GGTAAGCTATACGGATGAAAAAACGGGTAAAGAATATTCTTTCCGAAAACCGTATACTTCCGCCCCAGAAGCTCAAGGGCAGTCGAGTGGTAGCCATATTGTGGGAGATGATGCATCTCTGCAAGGCGCTGATGGATTTTCTAAGTTTTATCATACAGTTTCGACCGGAGTTAGCTACTCGCCATCGAAGAGTGTGAATTACTATTATCGAAGAATGAATGCTTCTGAATTGGCATCTCAATCACTCAATTATTCCTCTTCTCATTCGATATCAGCACAAGATAGTCGTTCGTACTCAGAAAGCAACTCATCAGTAGTTGCTTCAGAGTCTCAATCTCTGTCTGCAGCTGTTTCTCTATCGGATCGTCAATCAAGGTCATTATCTGAGTCGATGTCAAGTAGCGATTCAGTATCAGATAGTCTATCGATTTCACAGGTACGTGAATCTCAATCATTATCTTCTTCTCAGTCTGATTTGCAGAATGATTCAGAGGTCTCAGCCTCAGCGTCGGTAAGTGCATCCTTGTCTGTATCAGAATCGATTGTTTCTACTTCAGCAAGTAGTTCGTTGTCAGCTTCAGAGAAATCCGTTTCTGAATCCTTGAGTGGTTCCTTGTCTGTGTCGGAGTCAATCTCATCAGCTTCGACAAGCGCATCGTTATCAGAATCAGAAGTAGTCGTTTCAGAATCGTTAAGTGTTTCTCTGTCAGCTTCAGAGAAGTCTGCATCTGAATCCTTGAGCGGCTCCTTGTCTGTATCAGAGTCAATTACTTCAGCATCGACAAGTGCTTCGTTATCAGCCTCAGAAGTATCAGTTTCAGCTTCAGCAAGCGGTTCTTTATCTGCTTCAGAGAAGTCAGTTTCCGAATCATTGAGTAGCTCCTTGTCTGTATCAGAGTCAATTGTTTCAGCTTCAGCAAGCAGTTCATTGTCAGCATCAGAGAAGTTATCTTCCGAATCCTTGAGCGGCTCCTTGTCTGTATCAGAATCGATTTCTTCCGCATCGACAAGCGCATCGTTATCAGCATCAGAAGTATCTGTTTCGGCTTCAGCAAGCAACTCTTTATCTGCTTCAGAGAAGTCAGTTTCCGAATCCTTGAGTAATTCCTTGTCTGCATCTGAATTGGTTGCATCAACGTCGGCAAGTACTTCA
>NZ_KQ970195.1:6248-7078 GCF_001579015.1 Streptococcus oralis | reverse complement strand
CCGTTTCAACATCGATAAGTGCGTCAGCAAGCGTATCTGAATCGGTCTTGAATTCAGCATCTGTTTCAACCAGCGCTTCAGCATCTGTAGCTCAAATGAAATCTTCTGAACTTCAGTCTACATCTGTATCTGAGTTGATTTCTGAATCAATCAGCGTTTACGTTTCAACATCGACAAGTGCGTCAGCAAGCGTATCTGAATCGGTCTTGAATTCAGCATCTGTTTCAGCAAGCGCATCAGAATCAGCTTCAAACAAACAAGCCTCTAAATTGGCTTCAGCATCGCATCAAACGAGTACTTCTGATCAGTCTTCGACTTCGACAGATAGATCGACTTCGTCTACTCATTCTATGTCACAGGCATCAAATTGGTCATCCGCTTCTGCCTTGGCTTCAAATGCGGTAAACGAATCTACAGTGGTGTACGGGTCTGCTTCGGCGAGTCTACAGGAGCCAGCGAGCACACTTGTTTCATCCAAAGCAAGCCAACTCTCCTCAGAATCGACTTCTCTTTCAACGAGTCGTTCTACCTCTAGCTCAGCAAGCCAATCCCATTCACAAAGTCAAGCGACTCCTCAGATGAGCTCCTCTGGTGAGAAATCGGCTGCTTCTGTCTCTGAAGCAAAATCGACGTCGGACTCTCTAGGAGTGACGTCACGTGAGCTGTTCATCACGCTTGTAGTAGCTTTCTTTGCAGGCTTGGCCTCATTTTTCCATCGTAAAAAGTAAATACAATCATCTTTCTTAAATTGAAAATTTGCTTCTTTCGATTCTTCTGATATACCGGCAGATCCATGAGAGGATTTGTCGGTTTTCTTTGAGAATGTCGGG
>NZ_KQ970195.1:5014-5893 GCF_001579015.1 Streptococcus oralis | reverse complement strand
GGAACCTTCGTGGCATGTCCATCTTCGCTCTTGGACTTTCTCCCTGGATGTCTTCCATGATTTTGTGGCGGTTGTTTACGGTATCTAAACGTCATAACCTGGAGAGGACCAGTTCGGACCTTGTGGAGCGACGAAAGATGTACCTGACACTTGCTCTGGCTCTTGTTCAATCTCTGGCCATCTCTCTTTATCTCCCCTTACAAACAGATCTGAGCCCCCTTCTAGTTGTCTCGCTCAATGCCTTGATAATGATTGCAGGAACCTTTTTCTTGGTCTGGTTAGCTGATTTAAATACGGCTCTAGGATTGGGGAATTCTATTGTGATCATGATGGCGGGGATGCTCCTGTACTTGCCAGAGGATGTCCTTGAAACCTTGTCAAAGAGTGGGGGTTCAGCATACAGCCTCCTGTTTCTAGTGCCTCTCTTGTTAGCATTTATTTTCATGGTCGTATGCATCGAGAATGCTCGCTATCGGATCCCTGTGAATAAGCTGGGGATTCATAATAGTTTGAAACCTCACACCTTTTTAGAGGTCAAGCTCAATCCAGCTGGGGGTATGCCCTTTATGTATGCCATGACCTTGGTTTCTATCCCGCAGTATATCTTTTTGCTGGTTCAAGCTATCAATCCCCGTGCTTCATGGGCTGCCAGTATCGCCAAGGAGTTGGTAATAGGAGCGCCAGCGTGGATCCTGCTCTACGGTCTGATGATAGCAATTTTGTCCTTTGCTTTTGCCTTTGTGACGGTCAATGGGGAAGAAATTGCCGACAAGATGATGAAAAACTCAGAGTATATTGATTTCGTTTATCCTGGAGAAGAGACACGTCGGTACATCAATCGAATTGTCTTTCGCCTAACAGTTTTTGGGACACTTTATT
>NZ_KQ970195.1:2250-3152 GCF_001579015.1 Streptococcus oralis | reverse complement strand
AGATGCCTCTCTCTTTGAAAAGAAGTTAGATCGTTATAAGGTTCGAAATTTCTTTAACGAGAATGATATCATCAAAGAATTAGAACAGACTCGCTTAATAGTAGACGTAAGTGAGGAACCCGATCTGTATACACAAATTGCAGGCATTTCGGCAGGAATTCCTCAGATCAATCGTACCCATACGGAGTATGTAGACCATTTAAAAAATGGATATGTCTTGGGGGAGATGGAGGAAGAGCTAGAAACAGCGATAGACTATTTCCTTAGAGATCTGAAACCATGGAATGAAGCGCTGATTTATTCCGTCGAAAAGATCCAAGAATACACAGGCCAGCGCTTGATCGCCAAATGGGAAGGATGGATGAAAGACTAGGATGGACAGGAAGTTGGAAACAGGCCATATTCTTCAAATTGGACCTACAAATTGGCAGGAAGAAGTGACAATTCCAGAAGGTCTGAACTTGCATTATTTTTCTATCCAAACCCCTCTACAGATAGAGGACTATATGACGGAGCAAGGCATCAAGCAGTTTCAGGCCTTGGTGCTGGATCATCCTGAGAGGTTATTGAGCTTCAAAGAAGAGCTGGGTCTCTTTCAGCCCTACACTGTATTTTATGATCAAGTATATGATCAAGAGTCATTTACAGAAGAACTGGATCATTTGATGCAACTGGTTCAGGCTAAGGCTTGGGATTTTTCCGATAAGGCTCCCTTTCTCTATCAACTTCATCGTTTCCTTTATGACGGCCAGTATGGGGATGCCTTTAGTGTCAGAGAGTTACGAGTTAGAGCTGACTTTGCAGGCAGTCAAACGGTCAGAGGGAAACACTTTTTGGAGTTAGAGGGCTCATATGGAGAAGAATATACTCCCATCGCCCAGTGGGTCAACACCTATTCGTAT
>NZ_KQ970195.1:0-521 GCF_001579015.1 Streptococcus oralis | reverse complement strand
TCAAGTCTTAAAAAGTTGGAAATCCCTCACAAGCTATGGGGAGGATCGGACGGCCCCCAGTCTGCCACTTTTACAGAGAGGTCAGACCTATGTAATTGAAGTTCAGATGACTTCTAGGCCTGCTCATACGGTTATGCTAGAAGTTGTGTGCCAGGATCGTTTTGGCAAGATAGTGGACCGGCATGTCAGTACAGAAGGGCAAGTTAAGTTGGTATATCCAGAGCAAGCTTATTCTTATCAAGTGCGTCTCCTTAGTGCCGGGATGCAGGAGTTTACCTTTCGCCATATCGCGATTTCACCGATTTCGTCTGAACAATGAGTTATTCTGATATAGATCAAGCAGATGGATAGTAAATGAGGACCCAGTGGATTCTATAAGATTGAAAAAAATAAAAAAGATTTTAAATGAGGTGAATAGCTGGAAAGATCGGATGTCCCAGTTAACAGACCAGCAGTTACAAGAAAAGACAAAGGAATTCCGCCGTCGTTTCCGACAAGGGGAGACACTGGACGATTTGCTA
>NZ_KQ970194.1:10518-11892 GCF_001579015.1 Streptococcus oralis | reverse complement strand
GGTTGTCAAGAAGCCAAGACGTTTTGGTTCATTGGCTTGGATCAAGCTTGGTAGAAGGACATTGATAAAGGCAATCGCAGCACCAATCAAAAGAGTTCCCACATAGAGGAGAGGCAGATTGATGGTACGCAGAGCAGATCCAATCGTCATCATGATCAAAACTCCGAGAAAGAGTCGCTCAATCCCAAAGCGTCTCGCCCAGCTAGTAGCAAAAGGAGAGAAAATAGCGAAGGTTAGGAGGGGGAGACTCGTCAAAAGGCCGAGAGAACTCACCTCGACACCAAAGCTAGCAGCAATATCTGATAAGACAGTGGAGAGGGTCGTAAATGGGGCCCGCAAGACCACTCCTAGTAAAAGGATCCCTGGAATGAGAAAACGTGAATGGCTTTGTTTCATAATGTACCTCCTTGTTCGAAAATGAACAGCATCCGTATCATTATAGCACAAGAACTTGGAGGAGGCAAAAGGAATTATCGGGGAATAAAGCCCGTAAAATAGCTGTTTCGCCTACAAATATAGGAAATAATAGAAAGATAAAGCTGAAAAAATTTTTTGAAGGTTTTAAAACTTTCTTTACACATCCTTTTTACAGGAGTCTAATTATCTCCGCTCAAACTGCGTCAACGTACCTAAACTCGCTGATGCTCGTAAAAAAATAAGGAACGTAGTTCTCACTGTCGTTCGAACTGCATCAATGTACCTAAGCTCGTCTACGTCCCTTGGACTTGACTCACTAAAATACTAAGGAACGTAGTTTTCGCTCCGCTCAAACTGCGTCAACGTCCCTAAACTCGCTGATGCTCGTAAAGGTACGTAGAAAAAAAGCCACCGAATTTGGTGGCCTTTATGGGAGATTATTATGAAAAAGTTTAGGATTTTCTATCAAACAAAGTTAGGAGGTCTTTATTTGATGGTATTAGTATAAATCGGAAAACTTAAAGAAAACTTAAGATAAGTTCCTGTAATTTTAAATCAGTCTTAAGACGGATGGTTTGATTTGTAGCTGTCATTCGATCTCATTCTAGGTGAACTTGCATTATTGTCAGAATTGTGAGAAAATAGTCTTCATTAAAGGAGGGAAAGGATAGCGAGATGAGAGAGGATATCAAGATTAACGACCGTGCCTTGGCACTGGAGAAACAATTGATTGAGAAGTTAGAGCTTGTGTTTGATACCGATGTTGAATTGGACGTCTACAACCTCGGTTTGATTTATGAGTTGGATCTGGATGAGGAAGGGACTTGCAAAGTAGTCATGACCTTTACCGATACCGCTTGTGACTGTGCGGAAAGTTTGCCTATCGAAATCGTCGCCCGCCTAAAAGAAATTGACGGGATTGAGGATGTCAAAGTAGAAGTAACCTGGTCGCCCGCC
>NZ_KQ970194.1:7739-9109 GCF_001579015.1 Streptococcus oralis | reverse complement strand
CGAAAACAGAAACCAAGTCGATATCCTTGCCGTTCAGATTACCAGGGGCAATGGTCCCACCATAAGCAAAGATTGCAGGGATATCCATATTGGCAATGGCAATCATCGAACCAGGCATGTTCTTATCACAGCCACCGATGGCTACAAAAGCATCCACGTTGTGACCGCCCATAGCAGCTTCGATAGAGTCTGCAATGATATCACGAGAAGTCAAGGAGAAGCGCATCCCAGGCGTTCCCATAGCGATCCCATCGGCAACCGTAATGGTTCCGAATTGGACCGGCCAAGCTCCCGCATCTTTTACACCTTCTTTGGCCAATTTTCCAAAATCATGGAGGTGCATGTTACAAGGTGTGTTTTCAGCCCAAGTAGAGATTACCCCTACGATTGGTTTTTCAAAGTTTTCATCTGTCATCCCAGTTGCTCGAAGCATCGCCCGGTTAGGGGATTTGACCATGCTGTCATAGACGCTACTGCGATGGCGTGTATCTAATTCTGTCATCTGATTCCCTCTCATCGTATTTTTTATTATTATAGCACAATTTACGGCCCAACAACAGAAGAAAATTCTTGAATTTTCAGACAATTCAGCTTGCTCGGTTTCTTGCTAAAATAATTTACAGTTATATCTTGACTTTTGTTAGCAAAGTGATATCATTTAGATATCACAAAGAAAGAAGGGTTCGTCCCATGGAAGAAAAAATTTTAACCCAAAAGAAAAACGGCTTAGCTGCCCTTATAGGCTTGCTAGTTGGGGATCTTGTCTTAGTTTTAGCCTTTATTAGTGCGATTGCTAGTCTACCAGAAGGTTTTCCACTTGCGATTGCAGTTATTACCTGTATTTTTCTCTTTATCGCTAGTCTAGTGTGCTATGCGGGGATCAAAATTATTAAACCGCAAGAGGCCTTGGTTTTGACCTTGTTTGGGAACTATATTGGAACCATTCGAGAAGCGGGTATTTACTTTGTCAATCCCTTCTGTGTCGCTGTCAATCCTGCCAATAACACCCGCTTGGGCCAAAGTGGTGATGTCACCACCAAGTCACCCATGTCTGTCAGTAAAACAGCAGAAGGTAACAATATTTTTATCGAGACAGGTAAAAAGAATGTTTCCTTAGAAGTGATGACCTTGAACAACTCTCGTCAGAAGATTAATGACTGTTTGGGAAATCCTGTAGAAATCGGTATTGCAGTCACTTGGTGTGTAGTGGATACGGCTAAAGCAGTCTTCAATGTGGATAACTACAAAGAATATCTCTCATTGCAGTGTGATAGTGCTCTTCGTAATATTGTCCGCATCTATCCTTATGATGTAGCTCCTAATGTCGATACGACAGGAGACGGCCAGGCAGATGAGGGTAGCCTAAGAGG
>NZ_KQ970194.1:6072-6838 GCF_001579015.1 Streptococcus oralis | reverse complement strand
GAAGTAGGGGTTCAATACGAATCAATACAGAAGAAAAACGCTGATTTCAAGCGTTTTTTCTTTTTGCCAAATGCGATATATTGCACTGTATTTCAATTCAAACTCTACCTTTTTCTCTACCTTTTTTCTTAAGACCTGGTTTGGAAAGTATGGGTTTCAGTTGGACTAAAAACAGGGGAATATTTTTAGTTCTGTAAGTATTAATCTATACGCTTACATATATCTTTTGGTCTCTATCCTTTTAGGTAAAAATACCGATTTTATGGTATAATAAGGATAACTCTATACAAGGAGGTGTGCCATGACTCTTGATGTAAATAAAGAAGAATTAACAATTTTAGGGATTCCCTTTGATAACTTTTCAGATTTTGATACTGTCTGGTATGCTATTGGGTCATCAATGATTGAAAATTATGAACCTACTGTTCAAGATGTGATTGACTTAAAAACTTATGTTATCAACAGACGAAAGGAATTGAATATTGGTTAAAAATCAATACGAAGGCTATGAGTACATTGACCCCAATCACCAATATACCTATCCAAATTCCACAGTCTTAATCAATAAACAAAATGTTACAAATATTGAAGAAGCCTACCGAAATGAACACTTATTCGTTACTAAAAGACTTGCAGATTTGCGCTTGAAAGCCATTAAAGTCTATTCCATGAGTAATATTTTAGCCATTCATAACTATTTGTTTCAAGATGTTTATGCTTGGTCAGGACAATATCGCAAGGTGAATATCTCTAAAAGTGGTAATCC
>NZ_KQ970194.1:2343-4343 GCF_001579015.1 Streptococcus oralis | reverse complement strand
CTTCAACTTGTTAGATATTTGGAGATGGTGGGGATTTCATTAATTGAAAGGAGATAACTAGAGGACAGATTTGTTAGTATTAGAACTTTACTATCTAACAAAATACTGTATATGAAGATTGATTTTTCGTTTCAAGAGGATACAAAATAGATTTGAAAAACATTGGGAAAACTTAATTTAAGTAAGGAAACTCGTTTTTCTATATAGCATCACACTGTACAAAATAACATTAGGAGGGTAACCATGAAAAAATAATTAAAAAATTACTATTTTATCGCTATTATCTACACTATTCTACGCTAGCTCTCCCCTACTTACTTTAACGGTAAGTGCAAATGAAATAATTCCTAACAATAAAAGTGCTCTAATAAAAACAGAAGACCGTAGCGCTACAGGCGCTACAGCAATCTTTTTTGGAGGGATGGTTGTTGCATGGGTTATAGATGGAACAATAACGTATGTGACAGGAAAAGCGCCTTCGGAATGGGTTGCTTGGGGATTACGTAATGTTCACAATTATATTTTACAACAAGTAAGAAACGGCGCAAGACAAGTTGTAATTCCAAAAAGTGGTCCGTACACATGTCCTGGAGTCGTAATCGACCATTCAGGGATGTGTCCATAGATGAACAAAAGAAGCTTCAAAAAAATGTTTCTAATATTTATTTTAGGTATCATTGCAGGTCTATTCGTAATCCCATTACTTAGACCACTTATAGTTGATTGGCTAAAAACTATATTTGGTTAATAGTAACGATAACCTTATTTAACAAAAAAGTTTTCCCTTTTATTTTTTAATAGCATTGTTTTGACAAATTAACTTCCACGTTTATTGGCGGTAGAAGTTGGTTTGAGAATTTAGCACTTTGATGACCTTAGATCCTTATAATCCTACACGTACAGGTATGACTTTTAGTTTTAGATATTCTCATTAGTTTAATTAAAGGAGGGACTGTGTTATGGTAACTAAGTATTACAAGTATATTCCTTGGTTGGTTTTAGGAGCTATTGGATCTTATGAGTCCGCAACTTATTTTGGACATAGTACATTTGATATACTGTATTTATCTATTGTTTTTATGATTGTTTACGTAGCTTTGTTCATTCTACACGAAAAATATCTGAAATATAAATATAAAGAAATATTTACACAGATTATGAGCAATCCTGAAAAAGATCATCATCCCTAGTAAGATATAGCATAATAAAGCCCTAGCAACCAGATTGTACTGCCCCCAAAAAGTTAGACAATTAATTTAAGCAAAGGATTTAGTTCTGTATTGTACAGGACTGAGTCCTTTTCTATTATTTGTATAGAAGTGTATACATTTTTAATCTATAGTCGTAGAGATTTAGTAAAACTATAGCCAAATATAGATCTTTTTCTAAAATTTACTAATGTCTGTTATAATGGACATTATTTGAAATTTCCATTATAACAGACATTGATACAGTTTTGTAACATTATTTTGGTATAGTAATATTATAAAAGGAGGCGAGAAACATGAGAAAATTTGTTAGCATATTATTGTTGTCATTATCAATAATTACGCTAATTGCTTGCACTAAAAATAAGCAACAAACTCTGGATGGCGAATACTATTGGATATCAAGTGAAAGAAATGAATTAGCATTTACTATAAAAGGGAATAGAGGTTCAATAAAACACGGAGAAGCTGATAGTTTTACAATTGATCAAGAAAGTAACACCTTCCTTTTATCAGGAGAAGGTATAGCTGATTCAACAGTAAAATATAAAGTTAAGGATGGCACCATTACAGTCGATATATCTGGAATAGAACATAAATATTACCAAAAAGGCAGTAAAGCATATAATAAAGCACTTCAACAATATAATAAGTAGAAATAGAGCGATGAAGTTTTGATTTCTTATGTATATTAGGTTATAAGAAAACACCCTGAAAGTATAGATGGAAATCTAACTTTTGGGGTGTTATCAATTTTAAGGGCGTTGAATATGTCTTTATTTTGTAAGGGAG
>NZ_KQ970194.1:0-1043 GCF_001579015.1 Streptococcus oralis | reverse complement strand
CCTTACGAATTTCTTAACCACCTAAAAAAGTTGTTTGATCGAACTCAAACAACTTTGTTACACTTGACTTAATAATTGGAGGAAAAACTATTTCTACATTCTACACTTAACTTTAAATTTTGAGATTAATAATACGATCACATTCATTCGCAACCTCCAAATCATGTGTCACTATAACTATAGTTTTTCCATCTTGATTCATTTGCTTTAATAAATGTATGATATTATCTCTATTTGTTTTATCAAGCGACCCAGTTGGTTCATCTGCGAGTACTAAAGAAGACGGTTTTAAAAGGACTCGTGCTACAGCTACTCGTTGTTGTTCACCTCCTGATAATTCCGAAATTTTTGAATCTAGCTTTTCTTCTAGGCCAAGCTTAGCTAATACGGTTTTGATTTTGCATATTTTTTCTTTCTTATTACAATCAACATATTTTAAAGCTAACAATAAATTATATCTTACTGTCTCATTATCAATTAATGCAAAATTTTGAAATAGGTAACTAATCTTTTCTCTTATTATCTTTTGTGACTTTCTAGAATTTATCTTTATGTTTTCATTTCCCTCAAAGGAATAAGCGCCAGAATATTGATCATCAATTAACCCTATAATGTTAAGCAATGTCGTCTTCCCACTACCACTTGGTCCAACAAGTGCCACAAATTCACCTTCAGATATATTTAAAGAAAAATTATTAAATATTTCCTTACTTCCTATTTTTTTATATAAATTAATAATTGATATCATATTTCTCCTCTTTTCAATTGTTCAGATAATTTTTTTCGTTCATGATTATAGGCTAGAAATAGCACTAGTAGTAAATCTAAACAGACATAAATTGTATAGCTTAACAAGATAGCCCATGTTACCTTACAAAAAATAAGTATCATTAACGAAATGATGTGCATCATTCCAATTGTTACTAAAAATGTGGCATATCGATCAACTAACTTCCATCCTAAGAATTTCATAGTATTTTGATACTGATGACGACAAATAAAACCAATTAAAATCATAAAATAAGAAATTGCAATACTTATTA
>NZ_KQ970193.1:16710-17311 GCF_001579015.1 Streptococcus oralis | reverse complement strand
AAGGATACGCTCAGTTGTAGTTGCTTTACCAGCATCGACGTGGGCCATGATACCGATATTACGAGTTTTTTCAAGTGAAAATTCGCGTGCCATGAGGTTTTGTTCTCCTATATTTTTTATTTCTATACTATTATAACATGATTTAACAAAAACGGATAGGCAGGACCTACCCGTTCTCATTGTTTATCTTGTTTTTTGTTGGTTTCAACTTGTAGATAAGTTGAGTTGAACTAAAGAGCTGACCGAGCTCAATTGAACCCGGGCTAAAGTTAGTTAGCCGATTTGAACCCGAGCGAGGCCCGGCGCAAAAAAGATAAACTGCCTTGTGTTCATGGAACACTGCATCAGTTTCCTATTTTTGCATGGGGCCTTTTGCGCTCTTGGTATCATAATCTTACCAGCGGAAGTGTGCGAAGGCACGGTTAGCTTCAGCCATACGGTGAGTGTCTTCACGTTTCTTAACTGCTGCACCAGTGTTGTTTGCAGCATCCAAGATTTCTTTAGCAAGGCGGTCAGCCATTGTGTGCTCACCACGTTGACGAGCGATGGTTACCAACCAACGAAGTCCCAGTGTTGTACGACGTTCTGGACGAACTTCAAC
>NZ_KQ970193.1:14062-15008 GCF_001579015.1 Streptococcus oralis | reverse complement strand
GATGAATATCGTTGCCAATCGAAGCCATAGGGGACTACGATCGAAACGGTCTAAAATTGTTTTCATTTTCCTTTCTCCCTCTCCAGCCTTAGTTCTTATCGAAAATATTTCCGATTTCTACATCAATTTTATTTTCTGTTACATCAATGTTGGTCACACGTAGAAGTGACTTGTGATCGAATAAATCTTTACTTCTAGCCGAAGCATTGTCCGCAAAAATAGCGACTCCTGCCAACTCTGAATCGAACTCAGCTAAGAGGCTAACCATCCCACTGATCGTTCCCCCTCCTTTAAGGAAGTCATCGACAATCAAGACACGGCTTCCAGCTTTCAAACTACGTTTGGATAGGAACATTTTCTCAATCCGATCGCCACTGGAACCAGATACGTAGTTGACACTGACCGTTGAGCCTTCTGTAATTTTCAAATCGCGTCGTACAATGACAAAAGGAACATTTAAGACATTGGCTACCGCGTTTGCTAATGGGACACCCTTCGTGGCCACCGTCATGACTGCATCGATTTTTTGATCTCGGAAGGCCTTGGCAATAATGCGCCCAATATTATTTAAGATTTTTGGATCACTTAGCAAATCCGAAAGGTAGATATAACCACCTGGTAAAATCCGGTTGCTTTCTGACAATTGATCGCACAAATTTTGGACAATTTCTTTTGAATCTGCATCCGAAATCGATGGTGTAAAGATGACCCCTCCACCTGCACCGGTAAGAGTTTCAATGCTTCCAATTTCCATTTCTTCAAAGGCCCGTTTAATAATGACAATGTCCTCAGAAATAGATGATTTGGCAGATTCGTATTTTTCGGCAAATGTATTTAAACTCGTCAATTCGTAGGGATGATTAATCAAGTAATTCGAGATCACAACCATCCGCTCACTTCTTCTTAACTTCATTTTCTCTCCACATAGTTTTTTATTGTATTATAC
>NZ_KQ970193.1:11511-12134 GCF_001579015.1 Streptococcus oralis | reverse complement strand
TTGTCGCTCTCTCTCAAATCGGTAATCCAGCTGATCCGAAAGATGATCTTCTTGGTCCTCCAGTAAGTCACGGACCTGTTTGTTATCAGCTGTCCGTTGCTGGTAGAGCAAGAAGAGCAAGACAAGATTTCCCACTCCTAATACAAAAAGGATTATTTCCATCTTATTTCCCATCCTTGCTATAAACGATAAGGGCGTAGCCTCGATCAATGGTTAAGGTAATCGGCTGATTGATAAACTCGTTGGAACCATAAATAGCCTTTTTAAAATAATTGGTCTGATTTAAGGGATACTTGGCTCCTTCAATCTGGATGGAAGCTCCCTCAACCGGCATAAAAGCTACATAGGTATAGCCTGCTATAGGCAGAATGGTATGGTGGCCTGCTGGACGATAGCAGAGATAATTTTGTTTGTCCATTAAGTAAAGTTGCGACATAAAGGGTGCAATCTCTGGATCGCTGGGCAAAAAAACGCTGGCCAAGTGGTGATCCAGGCGACCACCAAAAGCTCCAAAAATCCGAATTTCCGCTTGAGGCCAACGTTCTAACACTTCCTTAATCGCCAATTCCAGATCCGTATCATTTTTTTCTGCTACCGAAGTCCGTAATTCGTGAGCCGCAGAT
>NZ_KQ970193.1:8615-9530 GCF_001579015.1 Streptococcus oralis | reverse complement strand
CTTGTCCGTGACAAAGTCATAGCCCATTTTGCGATAGACTTCCTGGAAAGGAAGCATCTGAGCTGGATCTTCTAGTAAGTCCATTTTTGAAATATAGACAATCGGATGAATCACTTTTTGTTCCAAGAGGACTAAAAAGCGGTCCAATAAATTAACATCAAAATTTGGCTCTTTGGCAGACATGATGACGACAGCCTGATCTATATTCACAATGGGTGGACGGACTAAGCTATTCTTTCTTGGGAATATTTTTAAAATATAGCCTTCCGAATTTTCTTCAGCTGAAAATTCTACCTTATCTCCAACATAGGGAGTTTGTCCTTTTTTCCGGAAATTTCCTCGGGCGCGTGTTTGGTAAATTTCTCCCTCGCACTCCACATAATAAAAACCGGCCAAGGCTTTAACAATCGTTCCTTGCAACTAGCACTCCTTTAAAGTTAATACTACCATTATATCAAAAAATATACGATAGCGCTTGCTGACTTGGAGATGAAAAAGAGGAAGTTAATTCATTTTTTTGAGTAAGATGCAGGCAAGGGGTTGTAAACGCTTTCAGATAGGTTTATAATAGAGGAAAAGGACATAATATATATGCCTATCGTGGGAAGTACAGACTATATTGTAGAAAGGATGTGACGGAGACTGATACATTTCTTGACGAAGCTACCTGATTAGTAATGAAAGAAGCCTTTTTTGGTGCCTAATTTCTGACTTTCTTACTAATCCCTGCCAGTTATAAGGAGGTCCTTTATGAGTTTTTCATTTCTTTCCAAGAGTAACCCTCTCGTTTCTAATGTAAAAAAAGGGAAGTTTTTAACCCCTTGGTTTTTAGCTCCCTTTATTCTCTACTACATCACCCAGTACATGTCTCCGATCAGTACTGCTTCCACAAACTTCTTTTTGAACAAACAAAGT
>NZ_KQ970193.1:6381-7586 GCF_001579015.1 Streptococcus oralis | reverse complement strand
GAAGGTTGGCGACCACCTTGATCGGGAGGTCTGGATTTTTAAACTCTGCGATGTACTGGTTGAGATCCACTTTGAGGATGTCTTGGTTGACAACCGTGACATTGTCAAAATCCCGCAAGGTATCCGCTAAGATAGGAACCAAGCGGTCATCAATCTCAAAGGCCATCACTTCTGCGGCATTTTCTGCCAAAAACTCAGTGAGAGCTCCAATTCCAGGACCGATTTCGATGACATTGACCTGCTTATCAATCTCAGCAGTATCCACAATCTTTTGAAGGATGTTGGTATCGGTCAAGAAGTTTTGACCGAAGGATTTTTTAAAGGTAAAACCGTGACGCTCTAGCACTGCCTTTGTCACGCTATAATCTGCAATTCTCATTTTTTCTCTTTTCTAATCCATTTAGTGTAAGAAATAATCACTCTATCTCTCTTGTGTTTCTCTACAAGCTAGCCTAACAGTCTTCCACAAAGGCATTCTGCTCCGCTTGGTAGACATAAGCTTCCCCGTTCTTATCTAAGACGGTTTCCAACAAGGGCTCTATTTCCAAGGCCTCTTCAAGACTGATAATGGTGATCTTAGATGGATCGTCCAAATCTTCCTGAGACTCAAAGCCTGTAAAGAATTGCCAACCACTATCTTGTGGATGATGAGGTACATCGTGAATCGCCCAATTAATCTCACGTCGTAGGAAGCAATCCTTGGTAATCATGGCCCCTTTTTGCGTATCAAGATTCAGCGGAGGAACCATCAGGCTTGCGATATGTTCCTGGGCAAATTCCAGCTCATCTCCAAGCTGGATGGAGGTAATATAAGCCGGTTGATTGGTTAAACGTCCTTTAAATTTTCCATCATGAATCTCAGTCAGTTCAACCCACATACGCTCTGCTCGACACCCATTCTCCAAAACGGTATCCAGCACAAAGATAAGGCGAACCTGATCTCCAAGCTTCAATTGGTCGATTTCTTCTTGACTAGGAATCAAAAAATGTCGCGGGTTCTTTTGGTGCTCCACTTGAACATTCTCTAACGAAAAGCCTATCACTTTTTTCTTATCTGTAAACAGGTCGAACAATCCCATCTTCTACCTCTATCTCTTTTTTAATAACTAGCCATCGTTTCTTCAACTTCCGCTAATGTTACCCCAAACAACTCCAAGCGTTTGAGCAGTTGTTTGCCATTGCAGTAGCCGATGCGCAAGGCTTCT
>NZ_KQ970193.1:2833-4334 GCF_001579015.1 Streptococcus oralis | reverse complement strand
CAACTTTTTTAATCGCTGCTACCACGCGCCCCAAATCGACAGTCTCTTCACTGACACTCTTGACAGGTTCGTTTTGGGCATTAATTTCCTCAGGAACTCCCTTAACAGCTTGTTGATTGGCTTTTGTCACTGTAGTTTCTGCAATTGGTTCGATATCTACCACAGCTGGCTTCTTACCAAAGAGACCAAGGAAGCCTTTCTTTTCACGAGAAACGACAGTAATATGTGCTTTCATGCGCGGGATATCTAATTCTTTCAAACCATTTTGAATGGCTTCTTCAACATTGACTCCTGTATATTGGACCATCTGTCAAACTCCTTCTTAGTTTTTCTTTTTCTGTGCTTTGTTAAATGCACGTCGTTTTTGTTTTTCTAGATCTTTGATTGCCTGTTGCTCTGCTTCACGCGCCGCAATAATCTTAAATGGATTGTTCAATAGGTAAGTTTGCCCAACTTGGTAAGCATTGGAAACTACCCAGTAGAGAGCAACCCCGCTGGCTGAGTACATAGCGAAGAAGAAAATCATCACGGGCATCGCATACATCATGGCTGTCATTCCACCATTTTTTTCTGGCATAGCTTTGTTGCTCAACCAGGTACTAAAGAAGGTGAAGACGGCTGCCAAAACTGGCAAAATAAAGGTTGGGTCTGTTGCGCTCATATCCAACCAAAGAAAATGACCGACTTTTAGGAATTCAACCCGACTCAAGGCTTGGAACAAGGCCATCAAGACTGGCATTTGTACAAGCAATGGCAAGAAGGCAGAGGAAGTCTTGACACCTTTTTCTTTGTAGAGGGCCCGCATTTCTTCCGACATGCGAGTACGGCTTTCCAAATCCTTCCCAGGGTACTTGGCCTGGATTTCTTTTACAAGTGGCTGAATCTCCTGCATTTTGCGTGAGGAGGTCATTTGGTATTGGAAAACTGGTAAAAGAATGGTCCGAATCAAGAGAGTGAAGAGGATAATCCCGACTCCGATGTTTCCTCCGATAGAAAGGAAACGAATGACTTCTGCAAAGAAGTAAACGAATTTTTCCCAAACTCCTGATGATTGGGAAGTCACTTCAGACGTTCCACAGGCTGTTAATAAAAGGAGGGCCCCTCCGAGTAAGCTAGCTACTTTTAGTTTCTTTTTCACGTAATTACCTTTCCTGACGATAGACTTGCGCTAATTTTAATACATGGACTAGATTTTTTTCGACCTGATCAAAATCCAGTTCTTCAACTCCCTTTCGAGCAATCACAACAAAATCATCTGCTACAAGATGATCCTGGTGCTTCATTAAAACATGACGAATCAAGCGCTTGATTCGGTTGCGTGTCACAGCATTTCCTAGTTTTTTACTTACGGATAAGCCGACACGGAAATGGGGCTGCTCTTGTGGTAAACGGTAGATGACAAATTTTCTATTTGCACAATTCTTGCCGCTTTTAAAAATGGCATTGAAATCTTTTTCTCGCTTGACACGATAGCTTTTTCTCAAACTCCCACTCCCTCTTT
>NZ_KQ970193.1:0-1315 GCF_001579015.1 Streptococcus oralis | reverse complement strand
AGAGGAAAGCAGTCCACCAAACTACCTGAGCGAGTCCTCCAAATGTCGGAAAGAGTCGTAAGAGATAAGTCGATAGAATCATCCCAGCCATGGGAAAGGTCGCCATCCCAGACAGAAGGGCTGGTTCTTGTAGTTCGATCTTGGTTTCTGACCAGTAGATCAGATGGTGACATAAAAAGAAAACCCATAGGAACAAACCCGTCAAACTGAAGAAATGAGCCAGAACCGGGAAGGTATCAGACAGAAGGTTTCCAGCCCCTGCCAAGCCTAACAGGCAGCCTGAAAATGCTAAAGGAATCTTTTTCATCTTGATCTCCAATCATTTTATCGCTTTCAGTATACCATAAAAGAGAAGGAAGCATATCAAAAAAGAAGTAGGCATAAAAGCTACTTCTCATTTCTTTATTGTTAAGCTCAACTCCATCATGTCACGCACAAGCTTTTTCAGTTACGCGTAGGGTTGCAATTCTGGGTTGATGGGTGTGTTGGCTAGGTTATTGGCATAGTTACAGAGACTAGCTAGACTCACACCTAGCACCACATCCAAAGCATTTTGGTGACTATAACCTGCTTCCAAAAATTCAGCTAAGGCTTCATCCCCAACGCGCCCCTTGGTATTGATCACTGCTAAGGTGAATTTAGCCAAGGTGTCCAATTTCGGATCAGTTTCGATTGGAGTACGATTGCGAAGGGCTTGAAGAAGGTCATCGTTCATTTGGATTTGCTTGATTGAAAAGGCTGTATGGCCTGCCACACAGAAGGCACAACCATTGGTCACAGCTGCAGTGATTTGGACCACTTCACGTTCAACTGGTGTCAAACTGTTGCGGCGGTTAATCGCACCGACTGTACGATAAGCTTCCAAAGCTGTCGGTGCATTTGCTAAAAGACCGATGAGATTCGGAATGTAGCCGTTATTATCTTTTTGAACGGTTTCAAGAACTTCTTTTACCTCTTCTGGTGCTGTCTCAACTGTATGAATCTGGAATGTTGTCATAAATGTACCTCTTTTTCTCTTGGTGACACTTAGTCTATCATAGAAATGGAAGCTTGAAAAATATATATTTCATATACCTTCCATAAAAAATAGTTATCACCAGGAAGAAAAGATTGAGACATGCCGATCCCACTTTTGCTCTCATTCAAAGCCGCTACTTCAAGAAAAAAGTCCTTCCTATCCTTTTAAACCCGTGCAAGGAGCAGATAGATAAACAAGATTAAAAAGAAGAGGACACTAACGATCAGCGTCGCTAGCTTGATCCCTCGACGGGCTAGCCAATAGCTTGGCTTCCCTAAGTTACTGGTCGCATCTGTT
>NZ_KQ970192.1:11794-12922 GCF_001579015.1 Streptococcus oralis | reverse complement strand
TCCACTTGTGGTATGATGGTAGAGTATGTTTAGGTGCCAGCAACCCTGCTCGAGCACCTCCGTGCTAAAAGGAGAACGAATATGAAAATCGCATGGAATGAAATTAAATACCAACCTAAGAAGTTTATCCTGATTGAACTCCTCATTACCATCCTCATGTTTATGGTGGTGTTCTTGTCCAGTCTGACAAATGGACTGGGCCGTTCGGTATCGGCCCAAATCGATAACTATGGGTCGCTGCACTACATCCTTTCGACGGATTCAGAAGGGATTATCCCCTTTTCAACTATTACGGCGAAAGATTTAGATGAGGTCCAAAAGATAGAGGGAATGGGCTATTCGGGGTTGTCCATCCAGCGAGCAACCGTCTCAAAATCAGAGGATTCCAACACTCTGGATATCACCTACTTCGCGACTGATCACAATGAAGAAGAAATCCTCAATCCAATCATGGAAGATACAGACCTCAAGATCTCCGACTTAAAGAAAAACGAGGTTATTCTGGACAGTTCTTTCAAAGAGGATGAGGGGATCCAAGTCGGCGATCAAGTGATCGACAAAACTTCTAAGCAAAAACTCAAGGTCGTGGCCTTCGCGAAAAATGCCAAATACGGCTACAGCGAGATTGGTTTCATCAGCTCGGATACCTACACAGGTATGCGGCAAAAGACAGATCCAAGCTATCAATGGCAAGCTCAAACCCTTGTGACCAAGAAAAGCATCACTTCTAGCGATCTAGCCAGCAACTTGATGGTGGCGGATAAGAAGCAAGTGATCGATAAAATCCCTGGCTACAAGGCTCAAAACCTGACGCTACGGATGATTACGTGGGTGCTCTTACTCGCTTCTTCTGCTATCCTTGGGGTCTTCTTCTACATCCTCACCCTGCAGAAGTTGAAACAGTTCGGTGTCTTGAAGGCTATTGGCATGTCCATGAGCCAGATTACCTATGTCCAACTATCCCAGCTCACCATCATCTCCCTCATCGGAGTACTGCTGGGGCTTGGCTTGGCAACTATGATGGCTCCATTTTTACCTAATAGCGTCCCTTCCTTTATGACCCTGAAAGACAACCTCACCATCTCGGTTAACTTTATCCTGACCTCTATCTTGTGTGGTGCCTTGTCC
>NZ_KQ970192.1:9624-10907 GCF_001579015.1 Streptococcus oralis | reverse complement strand
TGCGCCAAGACCTTGTACTGGTCGAGGATCTGCTCTAAGACCTGATCCAGCTGGATCCACTCCTTGTCTCCAGCCAATTCTTGGACAGAGGACAGGGACAGGATTTCTAGGACGATTTGGTTCATCTCATCGACGATATCGAGGGAGACCGACAGGTAGCGGTCCCGATCCTTGTAGCGGCCAATCTTATCCCGCATATTTTCTAGAATAATCTTCAAGCTGGCTAGAGGTGTCTTGAGCTCATGTGAGGCCCCCCGTAGGAATTCCACCTTCATCTGCTCCAACTTCAGATTTTCCTGTTTTTGCTGCTCTAGATTGTCGATCACTTCTAGGAGATGGTGATAGAGGTCGTTGATCTGTTGCTTGAGAACGCCGATCTCATCCTGAGAGTGAATAGGAAGACTGGCTGTCCGATCCAAGCGCTTCATCCGCTTGGTCATCTGCTTGATCTCAAGGATCGGAGCAGAAATCAGGCGGGCATAGAGATAGGAGGCAATCACTGATAGAACAAAGGAAGCAAGAAGACTATAGGGAAGAAAGCCCAGACTGATGTCCCGCGCTTCTTTTTGGGAATCGACAGTTGCTAAGAATTGCAAGGTCAAATCCTTTCCCTCTTTGGTCTCAATCTTTCGCTCCTCAATAACCAGAGAATTGTTCTGGCTGTCAGGGTTCACGAGCAGGTCATCCTTGACCTCTAGGGCATTCTGTTTTTCCTTGCCCTTGATCGAGACCTTGATATCATTGGTCTTGGAATATAGGTCGATGACGGATTCAATAGTCCCTTCTTCCTGGCCTTGGAAACTCTTGGCCAAGGCCTGGGATTTCTTCAAAATCGTCTGGCGCCGAGACTCGATATAGGTCGATGGGAAAATAAAGTAAACCGAAGCGTGTAAGAGGATGACTAAGCTACTGAAAAGGGCAAAAGTGATCAGAAAGATCTTTGCAAAGATACTCCGTTTGGTCATGGTCTCTCCAATTTATAGCCGACATTGCGTACCGTTACGATACAGTCCAGCTCTAGTTTTTTTCGCAGTTCCTTGATATAGACATCGATCACCCGATCAAAAGGAATTTCCTCTGTTTCCTTCCAGACGGCATCGAGGATCGAGAGCGAGTCCGGGCCTTGCCCTCATGCTGGAGCAAGTATTCCAAAATTTCCAACTCCTTGGCATTCATGGAGATAGCTTGACCAGCTAGGCTGGCTGTGTAGCTCTCAAAATCCACCCGTGCCTCTCCATAGGTGAAGACCCGGGAAGGCTGGAGCTTTTTAAAAATAGCTTCGA
>NZ_KQ970192.1:7291-8263 GCF_001579015.1 Streptococcus oralis | reverse complement strand
CACAAGACGAGGAGAAGGGTTAGAAGCAAGCTAGCAAAGATGAGGCTACCGATAAACAAGTAGTCCGCCACTTGGAACATGCTGCTAATCGATTTTTGCAAGGCTGGGTAGTTGGAAGAGCTCTTAACCAAATCATAGTAATTCCATGGGATATCCAAGGCTTTGATTTTTTCGATCAATTTATCGAGGTCCTGATCCCCTTTGGCAAAGAAGGTTGCGTCCTCATAAGTAGCTGTTTGAACAGTATTGCCATAGAGCTTGGCAGCTGTATCTAGGTCAGAAATGAGGGTATCTTCATACAATTCTTGGGCGTAAGTTAGAGGAGCTTGGTTCTTCCCTGAGAACAGACCTTTAATGGTTACTTCGACAGTTTCATTGGCCCCTTTTTCATTGTCAGCGTCGTAGAGATTGGACTTGAGGCGCACCTTATCGCCTACCTTGAGGCCATTCTTTTTCGCCAAATCTTCGTGCATGAGGATTTGGTTCTTGTCCTTATCCGTCAAATGCTCCCCTTGGACCAACTTGTAGGCTCCAGAGACAAATTTATCTTCTTTTGAAGAGTCATTGACCCCTGTCACCATCAAGGTATTCTTGAAGTGCTTAGCCCGCTCTGGAGATTGATTTTGCAGGGTTTCTTCAGTCTCAATGATCTCGTGGTCTAGGATATCTGCGATGGCATTGATCCGCTTGATGGAGGAGGTGATTCCCTCTACCTGGCTGATTTTCTCGATATCTTCTCCTCTGAGATTCCCAGCTCCCCGAGGGGTTCCTGGATTGGTCCGGCGGTTGATCTGCATGGAGAAGCTATTGGTGATGGATCCCAGGCTTTCCGATGAAGCTTGTTGGGTCGCTCCTTTCATAGAGAGTCCGATCAAGCTCAAGGTCCCCATGAGGAGAATGATGGCAAAGAGCAAGAGAGACTTGGGCCATTTACGTGTGATATAAGCAAAAGCATTTCGCAACATAGCATTC
>NZ_KQ970192.1:4544-5707 GCF_001579015.1 Streptococcus oralis | reverse complement strand
GTTAGAATAGCAAATTCTGTCACATTCGTATAGTACTTTTTCATTGGTTTGGAAAAATCATTTTTAATTTATCAAAAAGCCCCTTCCTTTATGGAGGGACTTTCTTATCTTATATACTGGCTTGGTTTACAAACTTTATTGGAGGGATGAACATAGTGACAAATTAGGAGTCACAAAGATAGGCATCTTCAGCGAACTAAGCTCGTTACTGTTAAAGATTTTCTTCTCTCTTCTGTTTTCTTCGTTCTTCCTCCAGTTGCTCCAATTCTTTTCGATATTTAGCAGTGATTTCTTCTTTTTCATCTTGAAGCCGATGAATACGATTTATCAAATATAAATTAAATTCTTCCACATTAGCATTCATCTGATGAATTATCGGATACAGTTCATTAGAAGATTGATTTCTAGTATAATAAAGCAACTCCTCAATCATCATGTCTGTCTTTCTAAAAGCATCTTGCCTCATAAAATCAAGACTCTCTTCCACTTTTTCGATATTCATAATATCTTGCTTATATTTTTCTTCTAAGCTATCGTTCATTCCCATACTTAACCTCAGATAATAGGACTTTGAAGATTTGGCTGAGGAATATCTGTTAAATAATCGGCTGCAGCTGTGGCGGCTTTCCCTGAAAATCCGCCCGTCAAACTTTCTTTGAGTTTAGAACTTGCAAACTCTGACATTTGTAGTTTCTCCTCAGCTAACCAATTTGTTAAAATAACGGATTCCGCTTTCACTTCCTCTATCATTGAGGAGATTAGCCCATTGATCACCAAAATTTCATTAGATCTCATTTTTTCCAAATATTCACTATATGCCTCTGATTCAATTTCGTTTAAAATTAACATATTTCCACCTAATTCTCACTAAATTGTATGCTTCCTTGGCGATCCACCTCTTCAATATTCTGAGCTGCTTTTCGAATACCTGAGGCAAATACTGACAGATTCCCTTTGTAAGAAGCTGCTTCAGTTAGAGTTGCACTTTCAATCTCACTATTCCAGAAATGTTCCAAAGTAACGTTAGATAAGAGTATAGCTACTTCACTATCTGATAAGTATGCTTGAGTATTATAAACGCTTGATTTAAGATTAGTAATCTTGTCTTCAATATTTTGTTTAGATTCACTAAGCTTTTGACTGATTTGCTCTTCATATTCAGC
>NZ_KQ970192.1:0-2801 GCF_001579015.1 Streptococcus oralis | reverse complement strand
CAATCTCAGCTTGGGGACTGCCTTGGTCATTCTTTTCTACACCTTTTAGATGTCCCTCACGAGAAAAAGCTTCCATCACCTCATCCGTAATTTCATCCTTATTCAATTTTAACTCATCTGGTAGATTCTGGTAACTTTCTACACTAATAGACTCTTTCTGATCATTACGCAAATATATTATTTCCGAACCGTCATTGACATTAAAATCTAAATCAATTCCAGCTGTCATTTCATAATCTGCCACACCCATCTTTAAAACGCCATCATTACGCAAATATACTTTATTACCATATGTATCATAAACAACTGGGACTATACGAGCATAGACAAAACCTTCTCCACTTCCTCCACTTTTAAAAATACGGAGAAAATTCAATCTTACTGATACCGCTGTAATGCTCTTTTAGGTAGGTTGCGATTTGTTCTTCATAAAGTTGAAAACCATGCCGATAAAGATTGTCCACTTTCATTCTGTCCATATAAAACTTACCTCCAAGGACGAGTAGAAAAAAACAAAGCAAGGATAGAAAAACTTTTTTCGTTCGTTTTGACATTAAAACTCTCCTCATTCTATCTCAAATTACTAAATTGATGTGTCATTGCCATTTATCCAAGTCTCTTTCATCAATTCGTTGAATCTCTAAATTATAACTAATCTCAACTTGGGGACTACCTTGGTCATTCTTTTCTACACCTTTAAGATATCCCTCATGAGAAAAAGCTTCCATCGATTCATCTGTTGTCTCGTGGTTTACCCATTTCAAATTTTCAGGTAGCGGTTGCCCCCAAATAACACTATTGCGTCTTCTTTTATCATCCCTTAGATTAATAATTTCCGAGCCTTCATAATAATTAAAAGCCAAATCAGTCCCAAATACCATACTATAATCGACAAGAACCTTCTTAACAAGACCATCATTTCTGAGATAGACTTTATTTCCATCAGTATCATAAACCACTGGAACTACACGGCCTTGTAAAAAACTTTCCCCATTTCCTCCTGTAATAAAAATCGGGGAAAACTCGATTTTGCTGATGCCGCTGTAATGTTCCTTTAGATAGGTCGCGATTTGTTCCTCATGAAGTTGAAAACCATGACGATAGAGATTGTCTATTTTCAATCTATCCATATAAAACTCGCCACCTACCACAAGAACAAGAAAGACTATAAGATAAAGAAGAATAGGCTTGAAGAATTGAAGGATATGATTGATTCGTTACAATAAAAAAACCGTCTGTATAGACGGTTTCAGAACGCAGACAAACGTCATTTTTGGCGTTTGTCTTTTTGTTGTATTTTCGAAACTATTTACTTTATCATCCGGTATTTCCATCCAAAAATCTGATTTAGAGCAAAATAAAAAGGGATATTCGCTATCCATTTCACCAATTTTTTGATATTTAAACATGCCAAAGTAAGCCCAACCTTATCCTCCATTTTGGACTTTCCTTTCTCTCTAGTATATCTCAAATTGTGGTACTCCTTAGCAGTCCCAAAGAGTCGCTCAATTGTTTCTTTACGCTTCTTATAAAGCTCCTTCATTCCTCTTTGGTGGCGAATCTCTTCACAAAATTCAAGGTCATCTTTCCATACATGTCTCGTTATTACTTTTTGGTTATTTTGGCTTTGGGTACAAACAGATAAGAGAGGACAGGATGCACATACCTTTGGATTACTCTTATATTCGCGATAGCCTTCTCGGGTCGTGGTGCGATAGCTTAACACTTGGTTCTCTGGACAGAGGTAACAGTCATAGAAAGCATCATAAACAAAATCATTCGGTCTTAACTTCCCCTTTCCCCCTTTTGGACGAGTATAAGGGAAGACAGGGATGATGTTTCGATTTAATAAATAATGAGCAATAGCTGGGGTTTTATAGCCTGAATCCGCAATAATGTAGCGTGGTGAGAAGGGGTCCAACTTTGAAAAAAGCGCAGGAAAAGCTTGACTATCATGAACATTTCCAGCTTCAACTGTATAAGCCAAGGCCCAACCATGCTTATCACAAGCTACTTGGGCAGAATAGGCAAACACTTCCTTGTGTTCACCCTTATGGAACCAACCACTCTCAGGATCTGTCGTTGAGATTTTCTTTTCTTTAGCCTCTCTTTCTTTTGCGGGCTTTAAGGACTTTTTTTCGTGTTTTCTCCTATCTAAATCAATCTCAATCTCCAATTGATCACTCATAAATTTAGCTTGTTGGTCAACCATTTCCTTATGATACTTGTGACTGTTAGCCGCCGCTTTGATATGGGTTCCATCCACAAATAGTTCAGAAGGATCAATTAAGCCAGCACAGAAAGCTTGGTTGAGAACCTGTGAAAAAATCTCAGAAATAAGCTTCTTATCTTGAAAACGACGGCTGTAATTCTTCCCGTATGTAGTAAAATGAGGGACCTTGTCGTCTAAGGTTAGGCCAAGAAACCAACGATAGGCAACGTTTACTTCAATGTCTTTAATGGTTTGGCGCATGGAGCGAATACCAAAAAAGCATTGAATCAAAGGGATTTTGACTAACATGACAGGATCTAGACTAGGACGACCATTATCTGGACTATAGGTGTCTTCTACCAAGTCATAGATAAAGTCAAAGTTAACCTCTTTATCCACTTGTCGAAGAAAGTGATCTTCTGGGACCAATTCGTCTATCGTATAGAAGCCATATTGGCGACGATTATAATCTGGTTTTTCTTTGTGAAACATAGGAAACACCTCACAATTCTTCTTATCTCTATTATACGACTTTACACAAAGAAAAGCCCTTAGAAACTTATGTTCTAAGGACTTTGTCTTCAGTCTG
>NZ_KQ970191.1:10216-11207 GCF_001579015.1 Streptococcus oralis | reverse complement strand
CCATAAAAACTAGGATGAACATTTTGCCCCCCACTGAGGATGAGCTTGTCCACTGTCTCGATATAATCTTTGGCAAAAGATGGATCTCCCACTGGGATAACCATAGGAAGGCCACCTACTTGCTTAATAGTTTCCGCAAACTTACAAGATACAGACGAATGGATATTTTTCCCATCTGGATCCACTGCACATAGATTGGCAGAGACTCCAACAATCGTTCTACACATGGCCTTCCCTCCTTTGATATTTCTATTCCCTATTTTATCATCCCACCCCTAAAGCGTCTAATATGTATTTTTTAAGGGCCTGATAAATATTTTTTATCACAACTAAACAAAAAAAAACAGGATTGTCTAGCAAGGCTAGAACAAAACCTGTTTTAATGATTAATTTTCACGCTTTTTGTAAACTAAGGCGCTTCCAGCTACTGCCAAAGCAAGTCCTGTCGCTACTAGTCCTTCACTCATTGATTGACCAGTAGAAGGAAGAGATTTCTTACCTTCTCCCTTTGGAGGGTTGTTTGGAGTTTTCTCATTGACAACATTTCCTTTGTCAAGGACCAAATCTTTAGCTACTTCAAAATCTGCTGCTGAGATCTTGATTGGAGCATCTAACAGTTGGTAACCTTTCGGTGCTGTCAATTCTTTCACTACATAGTCCTTAGCCTCAAAGCCTACAAAGCTGACAAGACCATTAGAGTCTGAGGTTGCTGTCGCTTGACCTTCGCCGTATGGGTTGGCAACTGGAGTTGTACCATCCTTTTCAAATAGGCCGAAGACAGCTCCTTCCAAAGCTTTGCCTTCACCATCAACCTTGTGAAGTTGGATAGCGTAAAGTTTAGCTTCTGGCATGTCATTAACTGGTGGTGTTGGTGGGATAGCAGTAAATGGTTTATTCACCACACTACCCTTATCAACTACCAAGTCTGCAGCAGCATTCAATTCTGACGCAGAAACTGTGATTGAAATCGTTGACAATTGGTAACCTTCTG
>NZ_KQ970191.1:8694-9956 GCF_001579015.1 Streptococcus oralis | reverse complement strand
GGATGGTGTAGAGTTTCACTTCTGGCTTCTCAACAACTGGTGGTGTTGGTGGGATGGCAGTGAATGGTTTATTGACTACTTTACCTTGATCAAGCACTTGCTCAGTTGAGGCAATCAACTGGCTAGATGAAACAGTAATCGCTTCTTCAGAAAGTTGGTAGCCTTCTGGAGCAGTGATTTCTTTCACTACATAATCTTTGGCTACAAGTCCTGTAAAGGTAACGAGACCATTGGCATCGGAAGTCGCTGTCGCTTGACCTTCGCCATATGGGTTGGCAACTGGAGTTGTACCATCCTTTTCGAATAGGCCGAAGACAGCTCCTGCCAAGACTTGACCTTCATTGTTGACTTTGTGTAATTGAATACTGTAAACAGTTACTTCTGGTTTTTCAACAACTGGTGGTGTTGGTGGGATTTCAGCAAATGGTTTGTTCACCACATTTCCTTTATCCACTACCAAGTCTGTCGCAGCTGTCAATTCAGCTTCAGAAACAGTGATTGAAGCTGTAGAAAGTTGGTAACCTTCTGGTGCTGTCAATTCTTTCACCACATAATCCTTCGCTGCAAAACCTACAAAGCTGACAAGACCGTTGGCATCTGAGGTTGCTGTCGCTTGACCTTCACCGTAAGGGTTGGCAACTGCTGTCACACCATCTGCTTCAAAGAGACCGAAGACAGCTCCTGCTAGGGCTTGACCTTCGCCATTGACCTTGTGAAGTTGGATGGTATAAAGCTTAGCTTCTGGTTTGTCAACAGTCGGTGGTGTTGGTGGGATTTCACTTGTCACAAAAGTATTGATAAAGGATTTCTTTTCACCATATGCCACTGTAGCCTTGATGGTATTACTTGCTTCATCTTTCGTAACCGTTACTGTCACTTCGATGCTAGCTTGGTCGTAGGTCATTCCTTTTTCTTGAGATGTAGGGATCACTTCCTTAATCGTGTAGTGGAAAGTTTTTCCTGCATCTTCTTGTGAATAAGAAATTTCATCAAAGGCTACTGAACCATCTGCAGCATTTTGTTTTGTTTGAAGAACTTTTCCAGCTTCATCCAACAAGCTAAAGCTGAATTCGCCATCCTTCAAGGCACGGCCTTCTAAAATCTTGCTGGCTGAAACCTGAGCTTTTGCTGGACTTGGAGCTGAGTAAGTATTTGCAAAGACCTTGCTTTCTGGATAGACAACTGTTGCTTTTAGATTGTCTCCATCTTTCGTTACCTTAACGGTTACTTGTTTTTCGGCTGTATCGTATGTGATACCTGGA
>NZ_KQ970191.1:6779-8013 GCF_001579015.1 Streptococcus oralis | reverse complement strand
TGACTTCAATTGGAGTTGCATCCAATTCATATCCTTCTGGAGCTTTTGTTTCAACCAAATGGTAAGCTGTGTTCAACAAGCCACCAATACTTGCTTCTCCCTTTGCATTGGTTGTCAACTTACCGACAACGGCACCTGTTGCAACACGGATCACGTTAAATTCAGCACCTGCTAAAGCAGTGTTTTCATCCTGGCTATCAACTTTCTTGAGGTTGATGGAGAAGGTATAACCTTGAGCTTCCCCACCAGCAGTTTGATAAACGAATGGGTTGCTCTTAGTTTCAACAACTTTTTGAGCTTTTAAGGTTACATTGTTGAGGAACTTCTCACCATTTGCAGGGGTATAAGGAATCTTCACCTTATAGACAATCGAGTAACCTTCGCCTTGGGCTACATTTCCCAAGCTGACGTTGAAACTCTTCTTATCTGCTCCAAACTCAACTGGCAATGAAACAACTTGCCCATTTTTCAAATCTAATTTATGCGAACTGTTAACGACCCAATTCCCTTTTTTAACTACAAAGGAATCTTCTACATAGCTCATTCCTTCTGTTTGCAATTGGTCAGTCACAACCGCTTCTGTTAACGGCGCATTCGCTGCATTGACACGTACTTCATATTGACGTGTGATGCTACCATCTGCTAAGGTTTCTGTTCCCCAGCTAACCTTGTCCAAGGTCTTTTCAGCATTCCCTGGGTCAACTACAAAGTCAACTTTTCCTACAGGGACAGGATTGTTATCCACATTCAAGGTGATTGGCACCTTGCTTGGGGATTCGGTTGCAGGCTCTACCCGAACTGCAAAGAACATGCTTCCTGAAATATTTGATTTCGTTTCCACATAATTTTCATAGGTCAAGGTGATGGTTTTGTTTGCAGCATTAATGACTGCTTTTGCAACCACTGATTGACCATCCGGACTCATGACATCAAATGTTTGATCCGAGATAAATTTTAAATTCTGAGGGAGGGTAATGACCGCTTGATCCCCAGATTTGACCTCCTGTGGAACATTGAAAGTTAGATCAACTTTAATGTCCGTGTACTGGTCCACGGGTGACTTAGCAGGTGTGATCGTTTTACTTGTAATTTGGATCTTTCCTGTTGCGCCATCTGCATGGGCCGACCGAATTTTGGACAAACCAAAGACACTAGCTAAAACTAATACTAAGGTCACTATTATTTTTAAGCTCTTTTTCATCATAAACTCCTTTTCTTTTTGTTTCTCCTATAT
>NZ_KQ970191.1:3326-5304 GCF_001579015.1 Streptococcus oralis | reverse complement strand
AACTGGCGAGCAGGAGATGCTCTTGGTCGCGGTGAAAAACTAGAAGATATTGAAGCCAACATGGGCATGATCATCGAAGGGATTTCCACCACTAAGGCTGCCTACGAACTGGCCCAAGAGCTAGATGTCTACATGCCGATCACACAGGCCATCTACCAAGTGATTTACGAAGGGCAAGACATTCGCGAAGCCATTAACTTCATGATGAACAACGAATTTAAAGAAGAAAATGAGTGGAACTAAGGGTTATTTCTTGCTACTCATTCAACGAAACCATCATTCTTTAGTTAGAAAGGAATTATTATGACAAAAGTTAGGAAAGCAGTCATTCCTGCAGCCGGACTTGGAACTCGTTTCTTACCCGCAACCAAAGCCTTGGCCAAAGAAATGTTGCCAATCGTGGATAAGCCAACGATCCAATTCATCGTTGAGGAAGCCCTTAAGGCTGGCATCGAGGATATTCTCGTTGTCACTGGTAAGTCAAAACGTTCGATCGAAGACCACTTCGACTCAAACTTCGAACTTGAGTACAACCTCAAGGAAAAAGGAAAAAATGACCTGTTGAAACTGGTCGATGAAACTACCGGGATGCGCCTCCACTTCATTCGTCAAAAACATCCGCGTGGCCTTGGAGATGCTGTCCTTCAGGCTAAGGCCTTCGTTGGGAATGAACCTTTCGTCGTGATGTTGGGAGATGACCTCATGGATATCACAGATGATACAGCTACTACTCTCACCAAGCAATTGATGAATGACTATGACGAGACACATGCTTCTACTATTGCTGTCATGAAAGTTCCCCATGAAGAAGTTTCTGCCTACGGAGTCATTTCTCCTCAAGGGGAAGGTATCAACGGACTGTATAGCGTCGAAACCTTTGTCGAAAAACCGGCACCTGAGGAAGCACCGAGTGACCTTGCCATTATCGGTCGCTACTTGCTGACTCCAGAGATCTTCCAAATCTTGGAAAACCAAAAACCAGGCGCTGGAAATGAAATCCAATTGACTGATGCCATTGATACCTTGAACAAGACCCAACGAGTATTTGCCCGCGAATTTAAGGGCAGACGCTACGATGTAGGGGACAAGTTTGGTTTCATGAAAACATCTATTGATTATGCCTTGAAACACCCACAGGTTAAAGATGATCTCAAACAATACATCATTGATCTTGGAAAACAATTAGAAGAAACAGGGAAAGTGACTGAGGAGTAAAAAATACTCACCCCAACTTTTCGATTATAAAGCAAAGAGACCGGACTAGATGTCCGGCCTTTTTCTATTAGTACAAATAAATCAGCTGTTTCTTCAAAAAAATAAGAAGAATTTACTATTTTTGAGTCATTGAATAAGGAACTGGAACTTTCCGCTGTGAGAAAAGCACTTGAAACACTCACGTTTCAAGTACTCGGGAGTTTTGGAACCTTGGATCCAAAACTAAGTCATGGAACTTCTTCGAAGTTCGCTGACGTCCCTACTCACCTAAGGAAATTTTCTAAGATTACCTTATATTCAATCTGAAAGGCCGGACTAACCGTCCGACCTCTTTTTATTTCTTAAAACGTTGCTTTTTAGGCTTTGTTCTGTTTGTGTTTTTCTACATAGAAGGCAAATCCAAGGGCACTAATCAAGACACCGCCGATGATACCAACCATTGAAATGGTTTGTCCAGTAGATGGCAATTTCTTGCTTTCTGTTTTTTCTTCTACCTTAGCTGCTGTTTTGTAGACAACTCCATAAGATGAGAAGTGATTGGTTGTGAAGGTTACCTTGCTCTTGTCTTCATTCAAGCTGAACTGGTAGGTTTCAACCTTGCCATCTTCTCCAATGCCTACAACAGATTCTACTTCTTTCTTAGGATCCACTGGCATGGTCACCACAGTTGGGCTAAATTGATGAACGGCTCCATTTTGATTTGACAACTGAATGTCGTAAATTTGATAGTCTTTACCTTTGAGGGCTTGGACATCCTTCAATA
>NZ_KQ970191.1:1023-1951 GCF_001579015.1 Streptococcus oralis | reverse complement strand
TTTTTGTTCAATAATGAGTTGTTCTTCTAGTGCTTTCCAATGATTTTGGATAGATTTTCCAAAGAGATCTTGGTTATTGATGGCCATTTGGTCGATGTGCCAAACTGTCCAATACCATGAATTTGGATCATAAGTAGCTGTTTGAGGTTTAAAGGCTTCGTAAGTATCTTTCACATTTCCATAGAATGGAACATAAGGGGTATTCCGTGAAGGCCCCATGCCGAGCCATACAGTTCCACCAAATGATTTTGGAAGATTTGGATTGATTTGATAGACATGGGCATCAATCACATTTTCATTTCCTAAAGCATACTTGTATTGGTCTTTACGAACAGTATCGTTGCTACCATCGTCACCTTGTTTCTTAACACCGATTTGATCATCTGGCACAAAACGTCCATTCAAGTGTTCAAAACGGTTTCGTTGCAAGGCAAAAGCATCTTCTAAGGTGTATTTTTTGTTTGGATCAGTTGGTGAACGGAAGAGCTCATACTCATCATCCTCATAAGTGACTTTAGAGTCTGGATCTAGCAAGGTGATACCTGCATAGGTCCGTGAGCGGTCCCCTTCAGCATATTTTTCTGGTCCATAAGATTTAGCAATATGGAAATTGCCATCTTTATCGGTCTTGTAGTTGCCAGATTCCTTGGCTACTTTTTCTACATCTTTAGAGGCGATGACATTTTCAGTGTCATTCAAATCAACATGACCTAAGTAGTAGGTATTTGCAAAGACTGCGTATTTATCTTCTGGCACCTTCACCGCTACATATTGGTGACCAGAAAGAATTTCCATATACCAAGTCTCATTTTGGTCTGCAAAGACGACCACATTCCCTTCTGCTGATCCTTTTTCTTCGATGACTTTAGCCAGTAATTCAACCCCTTCACGGGCAGTTTTCACACGTGGCAAGATGACATCTAGCATT
>NZ_KQ970191.1:0-1003 GCF_001579015.1 Streptococcus oralis | reverse complement strand
CCGAAAGCCCCGTTGCTACCGTCACCACGAGCAGAGTCATAAGTAGCTGTGTATTTCATTTCATTGGCTGCATGCGGGTAGGTAAATCCGTTGGATTCATCCTCGATTTGATCTCCCTCATTATAAGTCTTGGCATCGACAACAACATAGTTTTTGTTGTGTTTTCCACCATTTGGATAATAAGGATAGTCCTCAGTCCGGCCAAACAGGGTCGTTCCATCCTTGGTCAACTGGCGACCAATGATAAATCCACAGCAGGCCTGAACGGCTTGAATTGGTAGGAGTAAGAACGTCATCGCTACCAAAGCTAGTTTAAACAACCATTTCTTCATCGCAAATCTCCTTTTTGCTTATTTTATGTCCTCAAGCGGTTTTTGGACACAAGTAGGTTTTATATACCATCAGTCTACTCCTTTTCAATCAACATTGCAAGCGCTTTCTTTTCACATTTTTATTCATTTATTTGTGATATTTTTAGCTTTCTCTATCGTTTTTGAGAAATATATACAAAAAAACTGAGACTTCACTCAGTTTTCAGATAATTTACAAATATGCTACAAATCAAAAAAGGGATGAAAGATAAAGGGCCAAGCATAAAGAAGGATGGCACCAGCTGTATAAAGGGCCAAGGCTCCCCAGCGCCAGCTTTTTTTCACACTATCTTGCTCACCATAGACGGGAAAGACAAAGGCTAGAATCCCTCCTCCCACCAGGCCTCCTAGGTGACCGGCTAGACTGATCCCCGGCATGAAGCTAAAGAGGATATTGATCAGAATCAAGGCAGTGTAACGTTGGCCCAGATAGCGAATATAGGGACTTCGAGCGATGAAGCGTAAACTGACAATGGCAGCAAAGAGTCCAGCTAGGGCTGTAGAAGCACCTGCTGCGACGACTTCTGGAGAAAAAACCAATACAAAAAGGTTGCCCATTAAGCCGGATAAGAGGTAGAGGGCTAAAAAGGACTTCGAGCCAAATAGATCTTCTGCGATTCTTCCGATAAAAT
>NZ_KQ970190.1:18146-19304 GCF_001579015.1 Streptococcus oralis | reverse complement strand
AAACGATTGGAATCAGCCAGTAGATCACTCTGACCATTTTCTCATTCATAGTACGGTTCTTAGGATCACGTCCGATCATAAAGATCACAAACAGATGCACCAAGAGAAGGAAAACAGGAAGACCAAACACAGCTAGTGCTTTCGATTGGAAGTTATTGGCCTGACCAGCAGCGTTAAAGTGAATCGAGATTTGGTTAGGCAATTGCGACCAAATTATCAAGCCCCAAAGTATGGGGAAGAGTGTTATGGTAGAAGTTACAGTCAATAGGGTTTTATTTGTTTTCATCAGTAGAGTCTCCTTTCAAATCAACGAGCCAGACCATTAAATCCTCCAAGACAGAAGTATTGAGTTCATAGTAGATAAAATTCTTCTCTTTTTCCTCTCGAATTAAATCTGCCTGCTTGAGTATGCTTAAATGATGGGAAATGGTCGCTCCTGCTACATCAAAGTGGCCAGCGATATCGCCAGCGGATAATTTCCCCGCCTTTAGCAGTTCTAAGATACTTCTTCTTATCGGATTCGATAAAGCTTTAAATGTTTGCGCAAAATTCATTCTCTATCTTCTCCAATCTATTTAGATTTCTTTCTAAATAGATTCTAGTACTTCCAGATAGATTTGTCAACTCTATTTTGAAAAAATTCGAAATAGGTTTAAATTGGATCTCCTTGTGACCTGCTAGGAAGATGTTGTTGCCAGTAGAAATGTTATTTTAGAAGACACAAAAAACCTCTAGCTATTAGCTAGAGGTTGCGATTTAGTCATCTTTATTGATGTGAGAGTTTACGTTTCAATAAGATAGCACCTGATAGAACAACTGCTCCGAGAACAATGAATCCAGTAGCGGCAACTTCACCTGTACTTGGGAGAACTTTCTTCCGACCTTTACCTTTGCCATCGCCGGTACCTTCAGTTGTTGGTGTTGGCGTTGGAGTAGTGGTTGAAGTAGTTGTAGGTTCTTCGCTTGTGGTAGTTGTTGTCGTTGTTGTATCTTCTTTGGTTGTTGTAGTAGTTGAAGATGTAGTCGGTTCTTCAGTTGTAGTCGTGGTTGAAGTAGTAGTCGGCTCTTCAGTCGTCGTAGTGGTTGAAGTCGAAGTTGTTGTGGTGGTTGTAGTCGTTGTAGTCGTGGTCGTAGTAGTGGTTGTTTCTTCCTTCGGAT
>NZ_KQ970190.1:14916-16014 GCF_001579015.1 Streptococcus oralis | reverse complement strand
CGTCCATATGAAGGCTCTTCGTCCAGATGAAGATTCGTTGGATGCGACCCACTCAGTTTATGTTGACCAATGGGATTGGGAAAAGGTCATTCCAAATGGGAGCCGTAACCTAGCTTACTTGAAGGAAACGGTTGAAAAAATCTACAAGGCCATTCGTTTGACGGAGTTGGCAGTTGAAGCTCGCTATGATATTGAATCAATCCTGCCGAAGCAAATCACCTTTATCCACACAGAAGAGTTGGTAGAGCGTTATCCTGACTTGACGCCGAAAGAACGGGAAAATGCTATCACTAAAGAATATGGAGCCGTCTTTTTGATTGGGATCGGTGGCGTCTTATCAGATGGCAAGCCGCATGATGGACGGGCACCAGACTATGACGACTGGACAACGGAAACTGAAAATGGCTACAAGGGCTTAAACGGAGATATCCTTGTTTGGAATGATAACTTAGGGGCGGCATTCGAATTATCTTCTATGGGGATTCGGGTTGATGAAGACACCCTCAAGCGCCAGGTTGCTATTACAGGAGATCAAGATCGTTTGGAATTGGAGTGGCACCGTGCGCTCTTGAATGGACTCTTTCCACTAACTATCGGAGGTGGGATCGGTCAATCACGGATGGCCATGTTCTTGCTTCGTAAGAAACATATCGGAGAAGTCCAAACCAGCGTCTGGCCTCAAGAAGTTCGCGAACAATATGAAAATATCTTATAAGATAGTTGAAAGTAAAGCAACGAAAGAAATCGAGTCTTGCATGTGATGCGGGCTCGATTTTTATGGGGCTGGAGAAGCTATCTTTTTCTATTCCTGATGGGCTTGTAGGCTGATTTTATTGCTTGAGCGCTGTCACGGACTAGAAATTGTGATAGAATAAATGGTACAAAGCAAGCAAAGGAGTGGTGTCTATGAAATTACAAAAACCAAAAGGAACCCAAGATATCCTGCCACAGGAATCCGCTAAGTGGCAATATGTAGAAGGATTTGCTCGCGAAACCTTTAAAAAATACAATTACGCAGAGATCCGCACACCTATTTTTGAACATTACGAGGTGATTAGTCGTTCGGTTGGGGATACAACGGATATCGTGACCAAGGAG
>NZ_KQ970190.1:12428-13228 GCF_001579015.1 Streptococcus oralis | reverse complement strand
GTTCCCTATGGTCATTTCTTTGGGGTCAATGGTTTGCTCTACTACGGGATTAGCGCTTTAGGAAGTTTAGTAGGAGGTCAAGTTCTCCTGGTGGTCTTCCAGATTTTAGCCTACTTTTTTGCTGGGACGAGCCTGTATCGGATGGTCAGAAGCTTAGTTGCAAGTGAAAAAATTGCAGGACAAGTTCAGCTACTCTTCTATCTTCTTGCTGGAGTGCTTGGATTTGGCGGCAATTACGCTGTTTTTTATGCCCTGCCCTTCCTATTTGGCTCTATGAATTTCATTCTCGCTTATCTAGAGGGTGAGAAAACAGATGAATCCTTTGTCGCCTATGGCGCAGGAGCCTGTTTTGCCTTTATGATGGTGCCATGGCTGAGTGTGATTTTTTATCTGCTTGCTTTTCTTGGATTGACAGCCTATCATGTGAAGCAGAAGAAATTTGCCCACGGCTTCTATCAATTCCTTGCTGCCCTCTTGGGATTCTCTCTTCTTTTCTATCCCTTAGGCTACGTCACCGTGTGGAACGGCTCCTTTGGGTATGCAATCCATCAGACCTTGTACAGTCTCCGCTCCCTCCAGTTTGATGCGGGGCACCTATTTGCCAACCTAGTTTATTACTGTTTATTGCTGTTAACGCTTGGTTTCGCTTCAGCTTTCGTCATGTCTTTCCGAAAAGTATCGACAAGCGGTCAACGTGTGATTCGGTTTATGAGTTGGTTTGGTCTTCTGCTAGTTGCCACTGTTGTGGTTGGGACACCAGAGCAAGGGGCCTATCAGTTCCTTAGCCTCTTACCTTTTGG
>NZ_KQ970190.1:9071-10668 GCF_001579015.1 Streptococcus oralis | reverse complement strand
CCATCAATTCAGTTCGTATTGTTTGATGAATCAGGCCATGCTTTAGGTTTTTTGAATCTACGGCTGAGACTAAATGAGGGATTGCTGAATTATGCTGGTCATATCGGCTATAGTATCCGTCCCTCTGCGCGTGGGCAAGGATTGGCAAAAGAGCAGCTGCGGCAAGGCTTGCAAGTAGCCAAAAGTAAAAATATCAAACGTGCTTTAGTGACTTGTGATAGTGACAATGCTGCCAGTCGAGCAGTGATTCTGACTAATGGCGGAGCTTTAGAGGATGTTCGAGGCGGGAAAGAGCGCTATTGGATTGATTTAGATTGAGGAAAGTTTATGAAGTTACAACGACCAACTTTAGAAGATAAAGACGCGATTTTAGAGATGATTACTGAGTTCGATGCTGCAAAATCCTATATGCACGGTGGCATGGGCTCCACTTGGAAGCAAGCAAAGGATTTTGCGGATTGGTTGCGAATTGTAGAGCAGCAGGAGGATACTGAGAATCTGCCAGAATGCTGGGTTCCTACCATTCAATTTTTATCCTTTGATGAGACTGGCTACCCTCTGGGCTTTTTAGCCCTGCGCTTGTCCTTGAATGACAAATTATTTGTAGAGGGTGGTCACATTGGCTATTCCATCCGGCCCAGTCAACGCAGAAAGGGCTTGGCTAAGTTGCAGCTAGAGCTAGGACTAGCAGAGGCTCGAAAACAAGGACTAGAACGAGTGCTGATTACCTGTGATGAAGACAACGAAGCTAGCCGTCGCACGATTCTATCTGCTGGCGGTGTTTACGAAAATACAATCGACAGAAGTCAGCGCTACTGGATTGATTTGGAGGATGAAGATGAACAATCCCAAACCTCAAGAATGGAAAAGTGAGGAGCTGAGCCAAGGTCGCATCATCGACTACAAGGCTTTTAACTTTGTCGATGGCGAAGGAGTCCGCAACTCCCTTTATGTGGCCGGCTGCATGTTTCACTGTGAGGGTTGTTACAATGTAGCGACCTGGTCTTTCAAGGCGGGTAATCCCTACACCAAAGAGTTAGAAGAGCAGATTATGGCCGATCTGGCCCAACCCTATGTCCAGGGCTTGACCTTGCTTGGGGGAGAACCATTTCTCAACACCGGTATCCTGCTGCCCTTGGTCAAGCGCGTGAAAAAAGAGTTGCCTGATAAAGATATCTGGTCTTGGACCGGCTACACCTGGGAAGAAATGATGCTGGAGACGCCGGACAAACTAGAACTGCTTTCGCTGATTGATATTCTGGTGGATGGTCGTTATGATAAGAGCAAACGCAACCTCATGTTGCAGTTTCGTGGCTCTTCCAACCAACGAATCATTGATGTTCAACAATCTCTCAAAGAAGGAAAAGTCGTCATCTGGGACAAGCTCAATGACGGCAAGGACTCTTATGAGCAAGTAAAAAGAGACTAGCAAGACTCGGATAGCCATTATAAAGATGGAGATTTCGTGATTCTTCAGTTTGCAAGAAGTGGGCTCTTTTTCAGACAATTTCATTTCACTGATAAAATTCAGAAGGATTCATGGTATAATGGAATAGATTGTACGAAAGTTAGAGTAATCCAACTCGTACATTTAAGG
>NZ_KQ970190.1:6511-7002 GCF_001579015.1 Streptococcus oralis | reverse complement strand
ATTCGGATTGGCTCTGGTTATCTGATGGGGGTTAGCCTCGGTTGGGGTTTGCCAGGGATTTGGGCTGGTACCCTCTTGGACAACGGATTTCGCTGGTTTTTCTTAAAAACACTCTATCATCGGAAATGGAAGGAATAAAATGTATGACACGAGCTTTTATTTGGGATTTGGATGGAACTCTTTTGGATTCTTATGAAGCGATTTTAGATGGGATTGCTGAGACTTATGCCCATTACTCTCTGGACTTTGATCGAGAAGCGGTCCATGCCTTTATCCTTCAACAATCCGTCCAGGTACTTCTTGAAGAAGTGGCTAGAGAACATGGTTTGGATGCGGAGGAGATGAATAGTTATCGTGCTTCTAGCTTGCGTGAGAAAAACGCCCAAGTGCATCTGATGCCAGGAGCTAGAGAAATTCTAGCTTGGGCTAAAGAGGAAGGGATTGTCCAATTCGTCTATACCCACAAGGGGAAGAATGCCTACCCAATTTTG
>NZ_KQ970190.1:3645-4540 GCF_001579015.1 Streptococcus oralis | reverse complement strand
GATGGGCCGAAGCTAGCTCGGTGCCCTTTGATGTCACCATTGTCTCTGGGGATAAGGATTTGATCCAGCTGACAGATGATAATACGGTGGTTGAAATCTCCAAAAAAGGGGTGGCAGAGTTTGAAGAATTCACTCCAGCCTATCTGAAAGAAAAGATGGGACTGACACCAGAGCAGTTTATTGACCTCAAGGCCTTGATGGGAGATAAGTCGGATAACATCCCAGGTGTCACCAAAATCGGAGAAAAGACAGGGATCAAACTACTTCTAGAGTATGGCTCTCTCGATGGCATTTTCGAGCATATCGATGAGATGAAGGCCTCTAAGATGAAGGAAAACCTCATCAACGACAAGGAGCAGGCCTACCTGTCCAAGACCCTTGCGACCATCGATACCAATGCGCCCATTGAAATTGGGCTTGACGATATCACCTATACGGGCCCCCATCTAGAAAATCTCGCCAAGTTTTATGAGGAGATGGGCTTCAAGCAACTCCGTCAGGCCTTGGATCTCAGTGGAGAAGAAGCGGCTCCTGTAGCCATTGACTATACAAAAGTCGAGCAAGTCACTTCAGATATGCTTACGGAAGACAGTTTCTTCCATTTTGAGATTTTTGGGGACAATTACCATACGGAACCCATCATCGGTTTCGCATGGGGGACCAAAGGTCAACTCTACGCGAGTACAGATACTGGTCTTTTACAAACACCGATTTTCAAAGAATTTCTCGAAAAAACGCCCCTCAAGGTCTATGACTTCAAGCGGGCTAAAGTCTTGCTCAGCCACTTGGGAATTACCCTGCAAAAGCCGGCTTTTGACAGTCGATTGGCCAAGTATCTCTTGTCGACCGTAGAGGACAATGAAATTTCAACCATTGCGAGTCTCTATAGTCAGAT
>NZ_KQ970190.1:0-1691 GCF_001579015.1 Streptococcus oralis | reverse complement strand
TGTATCAAACGCGAGCATACTCGCTTGGTCTTAGGAGAAGGATAGCGCCTTTGATTTATCTCAGAACCTCGCGTCTTTCATCCAGTGATTAAATTGATACGAGAGATGAAATAAATACAGACGGATTTCCCTAACAGAGATAAAAGAACCCACCTAGTGCTTTGGAGAATGGTTCCAATCGAAGGTGGGTTTTCTTGTTTTCTTTGTTAATCAAGTGGATTAGACTTTGGTAGATCCGGCGCCTTTTGCTGGAAGCGACTGTCCGCCTGCATCCGTTTTTGAAGGAGAGTATGGTAGAAGATGATTTGGCAACTGGTTGCATAAGGTTTGACATAAAAATTCGCCATTCCTAAAGTGAAAAAAGATAGAATTTGCCAACCAAGCAGGCTCAAATCAAGAACAAGGCGGTGGCTCTTAAAGCCTTTCATCTCTTCCTTACTTTGGCGGAGGATAGACATAGGCCCATCATAGGTTCCCGTCATCAGTCGACTATATAGGATCAACTCAACTAAACTATACTGGTAATAAAAAGGGAGGAAGAGCAGGAGCCCAACCAGAGCCATTAAGAGGCCGGTCGTCATCGTTGGAGCTAACTTAAGCATTGCTTGAACTTCTGGAGTATCCGCTCTAAGAGTAGACGTAGTGGAGAAGGATTCATTGATAGCGAGAACGTGATAGCTGACCACCGTTAAGAGGAGTTGACTCACATAGAGGAGGCTCCCCCACAAAGATAGGATAACTTGCTTAATGAATAGGGTCAAAAACGCAGGTGTAAAATACTGGCTCTGAAAGATGGTGAAGATACCAAAGTTCTTTTCACCCTTGCTAGAGGCAGAAATCAAAAAGCGAAAAGTTGCCCCTAAATAGAGAAAAGAAAGGATAAATCCAATAATCGCAGGGAAAATCTGCCGACTTAGAAGAAAGAGCATCCCTTCTCTAAGTTCCATGTGAGCAAGTGTTTCAGTGATGTCTGTCCCTGTCAACATGTAACTTGCAAGGATTGTTAGGAAAGTTGGCAAAGCAAAGTAGGAGAAGACTTTGGGATGTTGCAATTGCAGCTGACGAGCTTGAGCACGAACCAATTTGATATTCATAATGTCCTCTTTCATGGTAGTAGTACCCTTTATTATAACACAAGTCCGTGACAGAGCTGGTAAAATTTGGTACAATCGTACAGGTGCTCACAGGAGATCCTGTGACAGGAATAAGAAGGCTGGGACTGTTTTTCCCAGTACGGAGGTAACCATGACAGATTCGCCGATTCAATATCGATTAATCAAAAAAGAAAAGCATACAGGAGCTCGTCTGGGAGAAATTATCACCCCCCACGGGACCTTCCCAACCCCAATGTTTATGCCTGTAGGGACTCAGGCAACCGTTAAGACCCAATCGCCAGAAGAACTCAAGGAAATGGGGTCCGGAATTATTTTGGCCAACACCTACCATCTCTGGCTTCGTCCGGGGGATGATCTAGTCGCAAAAGCAGGAGGACTGCACCAGTTCATGAACTGGGACCAGCCCATTTTGACAGATAGTGGAGGCTTCCAGGTCTATTCACTAGCGGATACCCGCAATATCACCGAAGAAGGGGTAACCTTTAAAAATCACCTCAACGGCTCGAAGATGTTCCTCTCCCCAGAAAAGGCCATCTCGATCCAAAATAATCTAGGGAGCGACATCATGATGTCCTT
>NZ_KQ970189.1:19948-24860 GCF_001579015.1 Streptococcus oralis | reverse complement strand
GTCATATAATTTTAGGATAACATTTCCGAATGCTAGAGAGGCTAGAATTAATAATGTGATATTGTGGAATGTGAAAGTAATATTTCTTATTAATAGTATTAAGATTAGAAATACTATTGGATATATTATGTATTTAAGCCCACACATTGATTCGTCCATTATTTGGATGATAATCTCTAGCATCGATGTATTTTGCAACGGCGTATCCTAAACTTCCATATATATTTAAAACGTTAAATAAACCTGCAAGTATTCCTGGTATTATTCCTGCGTATACACCGACACGTTTGGCTGCTGCTACTGCAGCTCGACTTAGCATGGCTTTTGCAGCAGCTAGTCCTTTTTTAGCTGCATATTGAGGTATTGAGCCTATACCTCCTAGAAGACTTGAAACAATAACATCGAAAGCCCAAGCAAACTCGCTTAAAGTAACGCCTTGGCCATCCCATATACTACCCCTAGAAGTATATGGACTTACAGCTTTATATGCAATATCTCGCATTTGTTCTTCAGTCAAATTCGGATAGAGTGCTTTATTTTCTTGTATAAGAGTTTCAATCTCTTCATCAGATATTTCTAGTGGTTTTGAAAGTTTTTGATCAATCTCAACCATAGATTGTTCTACTTGTTGTTCCTGTGTCACCTTATACATTTCATTGGCATATATAACTGATGGAACAGTATTTATAGCAACGAATAACGAGGTAACAAGTGCGACAATAATACGCTTTAGACTTTTCATAAGAAACCTCTTTCTGTTATTAAGCTGTTGCGTCCACTATGGTTCGTTTAGGAAATATATTGTTTCCGATATTATGCTTCTCCTTTCCAACCTAAACAAACTACTTTCACTTTCATTATAACATACAACGTAGTGATTTCACCAAATAAAAGGAAGCGTTTTCATTAAAGATGAGATCACTTCCAGAATTGCCACCATTTTTTGTGTTCCAAAAGAAGAGTTTTTTCTTTGTTTTCTCGCGATAAATCAAGAGTTAATATCTGCTGATTCTTCAACAACTCTTGCAAATTCGCGATTTGTTCGTTTTTTCTGTAAGTTCCGATTGTAACACAAGCAACACATTTGCATCACTTCCGTGTTTCGTATTTTCTGCATTTTCCTCATTAAGTAATACATCCCTTACATACTCAGAAAGTTTCATTTTTCTAGCTTCTGAACGTTTTTCTAATTCTTTTTTTTCTTCGTCTGTAATACGTACGTTTAGACTTTTATGCTTCCCTTGTACCACATTGTATCTCCTTTGTAATTATTTTTCTTTACAATTTTACCACAAATTCTAAGGAAATTTTATCCATAATCGATTTTAAACTCCGAAACGCTTATTATTTACAACGAAAAACGAAGAGAAAGGTTTTCCGAGGGTAAATATACCACCTTGAGCTTTAAAGCTCGTAAAACACGTTATATTGCCTTAAAAAACGACAAAATAAAAAGCACGGTTTATTCACCATGCTTTTTCTGTTATACTCGTTATTTCTTATACGGTTTTGCGTTGTCTAATCGTTTCAATCCTTCCTCTACTTCTTCCCTTAGACGATTAGCTTCTTCTTCATCTCCTTCAAGACGTGCCTTTTGATAGCTTTTCAACTTAGCTTTTTCTTCGTCTGTTGTCATGTTCTTGTAGTCAGGTTCTGTCCATTCAGGCACGTTTGTTTTCTTGCTTGATTTTGATTTATTAGCCTTTTTCGGTTCTGATTTTGGTTTGTTAAACTTGTCTGGATCATACGTGCCAGCGACTTCTTTTTCCCAAGTGAATTCATACGCTAAAACTGGATTTCCACGCTTTTTTGACTTGATTTTTTTGACTTTTAAATCCTCGAAGTAGGGGGAAAGTTGCTCTAGAATAGGTTTTAAAACAAGTCTATCTATGTGACACGATTTATAGCTGACTGGCATATCTAACAAGAGCTTAAATTCATCAATCTTGAACTCTTTTCGTCCAACCGTTCGCCATTGCTTCAGCAGTCTGTAAGCAGTTTTTGCATAGGTTGAGCGGATAGTAGTAAACTCTTGTAACTCATATTGAGTAAAATTCGCTGACAATTTATTAAGAATATACTCAAAATGAGGAGATACAGAAACTTGAGCTTGCATATCTGACAAATTCTCTTCCCAATCAACTCGAAACCGTGTAAAAAGTGGCATGTACTCAATAGATTTGCTTGTTTTTTCGATATATCTTAACTGACTGATATTATTAGCTAGACTATCCATTGTGTCGTAAAATCTTTTGTTGTGTTGGATAGAATAATTTGCCAATTCTGCCAGTTGATATTTATCAAAAACAAGGTCAGAAGTGCCTTTATCTCTTGCCTTTGCAATAATCGCAAAAAAGAAATTCATCTCTTCTGCAGTCCACTTTCTCATGATAACCGTGTTTAAATCATTGTGATGCTTAACTACTTCATTAGCCATATAAAAACCTCTTTCGACTTATGTTTTTATTATACCATACCTTTGTTATAAAAACAAGTTTAAATATATGTTTTTTTGTGCCGACATTTTGTTATCGAAGAACCGACATTTTGTACTTGATAAACCGACATTTTGTTATCGAAGAACCGACATTTTGTTATTCATAAAACTCGAAAACCCTTGGCGCTCTAAGGCTCACGGAGGTGCTAAATATATTATTAAACATATATATAAAATATATATAAATAAGGGTCTCACTTCGTTTCGCCCCAAAATCTACACCTTCGTTTGATTTTTAAGGCTTCGCCTTTGTTCGCTACGCTCATGCAACAAGGAGCTTCGCTCTAAGGGCTAACGCCCTCGCTTTTTATTAGCAATCAATACAACTAAACTGGTTAGATACAGTTAATACAGAAGCTCTAACCCCTTGTAGCCCTTGGATTGATACAGTTAATACACTATCTCTGCACTTGAAATGTGTATTTCCCCCTTTTACCGACATTTTGTACTTGATAAACCTCGCAAACCCTTGATATGACTGGGTTTGTAAGGTGCTGAGACGAGCATTGTGGCGCTTTTAAAATCGCTAATGTGGGCAATCTATCACGAAACTCCCTACAAACGCTCACTTCACGAGCTTGTAGGCGTAGGATTTTCTAAACTCATCAACTCTCTCATGCCCTAACGCCTTTGATGCTGCCAATTCTGCCATTTTGTCTAAGACGTGCCCTCTCAGATCCTTGCGCAGAAATGTCTTCTGCGACTTCGGAAGAACGGTCACGTCCCTCTCGTTCATCAAATAGACACGCTTGGCATATTCAGCTCGTGCCGAGTGTTCGTCTAATTTTTTCGGTACTGCATACGTCTGAACCTCGTTTATTCGGTTGTTGAAGACGTAAAAATCCTCGTTCTGACGAAAAAGGGAAACGATAAGACGTTCTTCTTCCTCGTTCCGTGCTACGAGTGGACTTCTACGCCATTTCCCCCCTTTTCCTTGAACTCGGAAATAATAAAAGCCGTCTACGTCTCGCTCTGTTTCAAGCGCAGAACCTTTGATAGACTGCAATTCAGACTTACGCAAACCAGTAGCTCCGCCCACCATCTCGAAAAAGTCCTTTTTCTCTTGTGAGATATGTTTGTCGCTCTCCACGTCTACACGTGAGCGCTTCGCATCAGCTCTACGCCTTGGCTTCGTAGGAATGAAAGCCGTAGTCGGTAAATCAAAGACTTTGCCTAAATGCGCCTTGTACGTTGTCAACGTCCAAGCTGACAAATCTTTGTCTACACAACTTTGGATATAGCGGTCTGCATACTTTAAAATCGCTTCTAAGTCGTCCAAATCGTCTCCTACGCTCTTCTGCGCTACGAACTGGGAAAATCTACGCCAATTCGCTAAAGCGTCTCTATACGCCTTTCTAGAGGTTATATAGCGATATACGTCGCCCTCTTTCTTGGCTTGATGACGTGACAAGCCTTGACCGTCAGACCATTTTTTATCAATGATCTGACGACCAAGCTCGTACACTTTCTCAAATCTAGCCTCGTTCGATGTCTGCAAACTCCTTGTTTGCTCTTCTGCTCTCTGTTTGCGTGCTAAACGCTTCTCTTTCCTTGACTTAGCCATATAACCACCTCTCTTTTTGGATACTAAAAAACCGCCTATGGCTAACAAACTAGCCATAGGCGACAATGTTTCTGCTTTGTCAGTTGAACAAGTCAACTCGTTAAGGGAACCGGCTAAAGCAATGTCGCAAGTCTTTAGCGCTGTCAGATAAGCTCGTGCGTTCGAGTATTAACTTTAATTTGTCCAAGCAGTCGGACCAAGGGTGAAACGTCCCAAGACGCTTTTTTCTTCTTAAAAAGCTATAAAACATAGTCATTTGAAGCAATGACAAGCTATATAAAAATAAAAATATGAGAACAGTAGGCACTTTAAAATACGCCCACTATTTGTTTTTTCTTTACGTCCCAGGATAGCTAATCATTGGGATAACCAACTTTAACTGCTACGAATTTTACTATCAACTTTCTCCTCCTTTTTCTTTCGTTTGTGTGCCTATCTATCGTGTAATCACATAACGTTACACAATAGACTTTAAATAGATTTATACTTATAATTGAATTTAATAGCTAAAGATAAATTGTTTTGTTTCCTCGTATATATTTCTTTTTCCTCCTTTATTGTAAAATCTTTTAAAAAATCTCTGTTTCTTTTTTATCTAAACTAAATATAAATTATTTTTTTCAACTAGCTATTAAAATTTATTTTTTCTAAATATGTTGATGCAAAACCCATTAAAATTGTATTCTTTTTCCTCTTTCGCAACCTTAAAAATCAGTTGCTTATTTTTACTTCTCTAACCAATCAATTATCCATACTAATAGTATGCCACAAAAAATAAAATAAAAAAATCAAGCTCACACTTTTTTGTTTTCTCTTTAATAGATAAATGATGAAATATCCGCAAATTATCC
>NZ_KQ970189.1:18312-19509 GCF_001579015.1 Streptococcus oralis | reverse complement strand
TAATTAAAATATATAATACAATAAAGTTGTAAACAATACTGTATCAAAAAAATATATATATCGAAAATATAAAGAGGTGAAAATAATGGAACAAATCACAAAGACAGAAGAGCGAGAGGTTTCGAAAGCCGAAAAGAAAGGTGGGCGCAAATCTATAAGTTATGATTTTAAAGGGAAAGTTGATTTTGTAAAACGTGAAAAAGCTATCCGTGAAAAGATGATTGCAGACATCACTTTTACATCAGCAGATAGAAAACTGGTTCGTGAGCTTGCAGTCCGTCAGTATTTGTTTGCTCACAACATGACAGAAGACTATGCTGCCAAAATACTTTGCTTTATCTATGACAACGTTACGGAGATTGAAAGCAGAAAAGTCTACCTCTTGGGTAATCAAGAAATCGCAAATAGTCTTGAATTATCATACCCAACCGTGCAGAAAATCGTCCAAAGGCTACACAAAAAGAGTATTGTTATCAAAGAGCCATTTATTAAAAATGCCTACCACGTCGGAGAAGAAGCTGACCGATTTTTCCAATCGATCAGCAACAATGCACAGATTTTGCTGACCTTTGAAGCAGACGAAGAAGAGCAACTGGAAGCAATCAACGAAGACGGAAGTTTAAACAAAGATATGGTAAACTAAACCATATCCGCTGGATTAACAAATAACAAAAGGAATATGAATCATGAGCATTTTTACTTTAAGAGCTACGATTGTGTTTATTGGTGTTGCATTGAATCTTTTCGCTGATAAATTGTTCAAACAACATGCAAAAAGAGGGAGAATAATTTGCGATATAATCTTATTAGTCGCTTACTTATTGACATATCTTTAACTTCTTTCCGAAAAATGTTTCTTTTTCTGAAAGAACTATCTCAATAGCAAAACAACCCCCAAACCCTTGGCTCTCAAGGGTTTTCTTATGGTCTATCGTCTACAAAATCAACTGAAAAAGCGTCAGAATGCTCGTCTCAGCACCGAATATGCGCGGTTTTTGAATAAAATGCAATATTTCATCAGGAAAGGAAAAATACTTGCGACAGTTTAACTAATCAGCCAATTAATGAACTTGGGATGTTCAAGAAATCTTATCAATTAGGGGATAAAAATAAATTGGAAATAAGACCAATTATTAATATATAATTATTTGACTTTTTGTTTTTTAGTAGGGTAGAGTCAAATTGAAGATGATCCCG
>NZ_KQ970189.1:16980-18292 GCF_001579015.1 Streptococcus oralis | reverse complement strand
GGTAGTGTACAATAAGTTGTGTAAACACAAAAAGGAATAAATCCGTTATAGTAGAGTTGCGAAACATTACTAGAAAGAGGTTTATTCCTATGACTCAGTTTACCACAGAACTCCTTAACTTCCTAGCCCAAAAGCAAGATATTGATGAATTTTTCCGTTCTTCTCTTGAAACAGCTATGAACGACCTACTTCAAGCAGAGTTGTCGGCCTTTTTAGGGTATGAGCCTTACGATAAAATAGGCTATAATTCTGGTAATAGTCGCAATGGAAGGTATGCTCGGAAATTTGAAACCAAATATGGGACTGTTCAGTTAAGCATTCCAAGAGATCGTAATGGGAACTTCAGTCCAGCTTTGATCCCTGCTTATGGGCGTCGTGATGACCACTTGGAAGAGATGGTTATCAAACTCTATCAAACCGGTGTGACGACTCGAGAAATTAGTGATCTCATCGAGCGAATGTATGGTCATCACTATAGTCCTGCCACAATTTCTAATATCTCAAAAGCAACTCAGGAGAATGTCGCTGCTTTTCACGAGCGAAGCTTAGAAGCCAATTACTCTGTTTTATTTCTTGACGGAACCTATCTTCCATTAAGACGTGGAACCGTTAGTAAAGAATGTATTCATATCGCACTTGGCATTACACCAGAGGGACAGAAGGCTGTTCTTGGATATGAGATTGCCCCAAATGAAAACAATGCTTCTTGGTCCACCCTGCTAGACAAGCTTCAAAACCAAGGCATTCAACAGGTTTCTCTTGTAGTGACCGATGGCTTCAAGGGGCTTGAGCAGATTATAAGTCAGGCTTACCCATTAGCTAAGCAACAGCGTTGCCTCATCCACATCAGTCGTAACCTGGCTAGTAAGGTGAAACGATCTGATCGAGCCTTTATTCTGGAGCAATTTAAAATGATTTATCGTGCTGAAAATGTAGAAATGGCAGCACAGGCTTTAGAGGACTTTATTGATGAATGGAAACCAAAGTATAGGAAAATCATGGAAAGTCTGGAGAATACGGATAACCTTTTAACTTTTTATCAGTTTCCCTACCAGATTTGGCATAGCATCTATTCAACAAACCTCATTGAGTCTCTGAACAAAGAAATCAAACGTCAAACGAAAAAGAAAATCCTTTTCCCTAACGAGGAGGCTCTGGAACGCTATTTAGTTACTCTGTTTGAAGACTATAATTTCAAGCAGAGTCAACGAATCCATAAAGGGTTTGGCCAATGTTCTGACACACTTGAAAGCTTATTTGATTAACAATCCGTAACTCTGCTTGAGTGTTTACACAAAATTTTTGACAGTAT
>NZ_KQ970189.1:13017-14815 GCF_001579015.1 Streptococcus oralis | reverse complement strand
TATTCAGCTGAAAAGTCTAACCTTGAAAGACCTCTCTCTGTTTTCTTCTAGTGAGTTGAAAGAGTTAGTAGATGCTGCTAAGTCAAAACCAACGCTTTCTGAAAAAGAACGTCGTGAATTAGGTACCTTCCGCTATGCTTTAAAACTTAATATGCTAGAGGCTAGTCAGAAAGAATTGCAAGTGCGTCAAAAGCTCCTGGAACAGATACAGCCTTTAGCCTCTGATCAGCCATTTGTGGACTTTAAAAAGCAATCCTTAACGCAAGAATTAAGATCAATTGAACTACAATTGACTCCTAATTTTAAGCTTTCAGAAGATGATAAAGCCTTGAAAGAGCGGTTGAAGAGTCAGTTTGAAGATAGTGTTGCCCTTCCTGTTTCAAAGGCCCTTCCTGGAGCCATACAACTTCCTATTAGGCAGCTTAGGACTGAGTTGGGATTAGTTGATCAGATTCAGGATGATAATATTTTAACGCTTCTAAAAGGTAGGCCAACGACAAAGAGAGACTATGTTGAGGAGCTTCAGACTTATATTTCTATTTTCCAGTTGAAATACCAGATCAATAATAGAAATCAACAGATGAGCCAGTCATCGGATGAAGCAGCTATCAGGGAGATGAAGGTGGCTAATGCTAAAGGATTCTCTGAATTAAAACGTTTATATGAGAAACTGCAACCAACAAATGATAGTCAAAGTCAGATTGCTCAAACAGTTTCTAAGCAATTACAAGAGCGTAAAGTTATCAAAAAAGCACAGTTGCAACAGTCTCAAGGACCTGTAAAGTTGAATACGGACTTCATGCGTCAATTGTCTTCCTCCCTGAATCGTTCTCAGCTGGCAAATAAAAAAGCACTTATGGAACGTGCTAGAAGTGATGAACGTGAAGAACAAGAAGAACGCAGGCAAGCCCAGCGTTAATAAGTCATTGATGGATTATCAATGGCTTTTTTTGTTTAAAAATCTCCTATGATTTGTCCCCTTAACGCAAGAATTGCCATTATCTCTTAGACTAGAAGTAACTGTAGATACAGGAAGGAGGTGGTGATAATGCTACAATTTCCAAGCGTTTATGAAGAAGAATTTGACTTTGAGACTGACTGGTTGGTTAAAGCAATTGATGATACTCAAAAACGAATTCTTTTTGCTGGTCAAGGAAAAAATGGGGATTTGGAGTTGGAATTGGACTACCAAAATAATCCAGAAGAATTTGAGCATTTTACAGTAGGTGATCTAGTTTCATTGCCAAGAGAACTGTTTATTGTGCCTGAAACGGCACCATATCGGCCAAAATATGAGTGTTTCTAGTGAATGAAAGGAGTTTTTATGGCAGAAGAACACACACAACAGCCTACGACACGTGGAAAAGGCCGTCGAGAGAGAGTAGAATATGCTAGATCTCGTGATATTTTAGACGTTGCTAGTGAGCTGAGCATGGAATTGGTACGTTCAGGACGAGATTACCGCTGGAAAGAACATGATTCTATGGTTATTTCGCCTGATAAGAATATGTGGAACTGGTTTTCACGACACCAAGGCGGCGATGTCATTTCACTTGTTGAAACGATGAAAGAGGTGAACTTTAATCAGGCGATTGACTACTTAAATGATGGCAGTTTTAAGGAATATACAGCTGTTGAGAGGGTACAAGATCCGTTTTCATATTATCTTGATCCTTATGAGCAGCCATTCGATGCAGCTAGAACCTATCTAAAAGAACAGCGTGGCCTATCAGATGAAACCATTGATTTCTTTCTTGATAAAGGAGTACTTGCCCAAGCTAATGCCAAGGTAAATGGA
>NZ_KQ970189.1:10309-11085 GCF_001579015.1 Streptococcus oralis | reverse complement strand
AGATATTGATAGTTTGTTGGCAGCTGGTTCTGCTTATGTACAAACTACAGAATGTCAAGAATGGCTGGCTAGAGATCCAGAGTATCATCAAGTATTATTAGATACTTTTGAATCCGCAACTGCCACCCCTAAACGAAAATTAGAGGTGATGAGTGAGTTTGGTATCATTCAGGTTAATGGGTATTATATTGTTGCTGGCTTAGGTTATTCTGAAGCGTTGAGTGATGATGCACTATTTCTTGATCAGAACGTCATATCCGAAATTACTGAACAAGAATTTAGTCCAGAAAAAGCACTCCCAACAGATACTTTTTCAGCTGAACTTTTCACTAAAGTATTAGATTCTGCATATAATGTAGGAGATCCTAGAAAGTTAGGTTTACAAGTTCCTGAAGAATCTAAAGGTGCTTGGGAACGTTACTATGAACTTTCTGATAGTCATGAAGGAAACTTTAGCGCTGTGGTAGATGCTGCTGACCAGTTGGGTCTCATTGATAAAAATTCTAATTTCTATCAAGACTGGAATCAGGATCGAATTTTTAGTGAAACCTACCATGTACGTCTCCAGTGGTCAGAAACGTGGCCAGATGGTCCTCAGATTCCGTTTAAAGAAACAGAGCTTGTAGACTACCAAATATTTGCTGAAACGCTGTATAAGGAAAATAAGGCCTTCTATGAGCGTCATCATGGCAGTGTAGCAGAGGTAAACGCAACAGGGAATCAAGAAGCTTACATTCCATTCACTAAGGTAAAATTTGATGTCTATGCTCCTGGGG
>NZ_KQ970189.1:7068-8801 GCF_001579015.1 Streptococcus oralis | reverse complement strand
TAGCTGACTCTTTGAAACGAATCCATAAAACAGTTTCTAAGATGCACAAACAAATTGAGCATCACACAAAACCTTATCAATTAGGAAAAAGTCAAGGACAGACACCAAATTTTCCTAAAGCCCCGACAAAAGGGCCAAGTCGTTAAGACAGAAGGTATTCTCAATTGAGAGTACCTTTTTTGTGTGCAAAAAGTGATATAAGAAGTTATATAACAAATAGTATCAAGACTGTTTTAGTTATACGGCTTTGTCCCCTTAATGCAGGAATCTTCATTATCTCTTAAACTGAAACTATTAATAACAAAGGAGAAGAGCTATATGGTAACAGTCATTCTAGCTGAAAAAGAAACACAAGCTGCTGCTTATGCAGAAAGTTTGGGACCAGCTAGTAAAAAAGGAAAAGTTCATATTATCAAACATACCCCATATTTTTCAGATGAGGTTCATGTGATTGCTGCGGAAGGGCATTTATTTGAGTATGGCTTACCAAAGGATAATTGGGATTTGGATAAATTGCCTTTGGTCGATGTATCGTTTAAACAAACACTAAAGCAAGACAAAGTTTCCAAAGATACCTTTAAACAGATTTATCAGGAAGTGATGGCAGCTGATCAGGTGATTATTGGTACGGATTCTGATAGAGAAGGTGAGCGGATTGCTTACTCAATTTTATCCCACATTCCTGAAGGAAAAAGTAAGGTAACTAAGCGTCTTTGGGTTAATTCGGTTACTACTCGATCACTTCAAAAAGCATTTCAGACACTTAGGGAACCGATGGAAACCTATAACTACTATTTAGAAGCTGAAGCACGTGCACAATCAGATTGGTTAGTAGGAATGAATTTATCTCCTCTAGCAACTCTGACCTTACAAAATAAAGGACGACTTCCCAGAGGAAAAGGTAATAGCTTATCTGTTGGTCGTGTGCAAACTCCAGCGGTTCGTTTAATTTGTGAAAATGATTTAGCTATCCAGAATTTTAGGCCTCAAACGTATTGGAAATTACGGCTAGAAGATAAAGAAACAGGAGTGACATTTTCCAATAAGGAAAAGTATTCAGATAGTGATGTGGTTCTGGCCAATTCACGACAATTAAGTCCTACCTCGATGGTTTCTTCAGTTGAAATGACAGAGCATCAGAGGGCAGCACCTGAGTTATTTAATCTCTCGGATATTCAAGGACTTGCTGCTAAATGGTGGGACTTTGAACCTCTCAAAACAGAAAGGATAGTAGAAAGTCTTTATTTGAAAAAATACTTATCCTACCCTCGAACAGATACTCGATTCATTACTGGAGAGGAATTTGATTATCTTAAGACGTACATCAAAAGTTATCAAGATGCTATTAGTTGCCATTTTGAGCCAGTTCATTTAGAGCCAAGGGAAAAATACGTTAATCCTGAAAAAGTGGCTAAAACAAGTCACTACGCCCTTATTCCTACAGAAAATATACCTAACCTAGTGACTTTAAAACCAGATGAACGGCTAATTTATGAAGCTATTGTTCGCAGAACACTTTTGATGTTTGCGGCTGATTGTCGCTATAATACCACAACTGTTGAAGTAGAAAATAAAGGCTTGATTTTTAAGGCAGCAGGCAGACAGATGATCGATTTTGGTTGGGTCTCCTTCAGTAAGCAAAAGTTAAAAGGTGATGTTACACTACCACATTATCGTGTAGGAGATCAATTGGAAACAAAAACGTTGATTCTTGAAGGTGTTACAAAACCACC
>NZ_KQ970189.1:4195-5646 GCF_001579015.1 Streptococcus oralis | reverse complement strand
AGTGGGAGTTGAAGGGTAATTTTAAAGATTTGACTGATCGTGATAGGCAGCAATTTGAAAAGTCTATGGAAAGCGAGCTACAGAATGAGTTTCGTCCAGAGTTTCTTAATCGTATCGAAAATAAAATTATCTTCAACCTCTTAGAGAGAAATGTCATTGAAGAAATTGCAGAAAAGAACCTCTCTAAAATTTCAGATCGGATGAAGCGACAAAATCTAACGTTGTCGTATGAGCCTAGTTTGATTCAGTATCTCTCAGATGTTGGTACCGACGTGAAAAATGGTGCACGTCCTTTAGAGCGTTTAATTAAGCGAAAAGTATTAGCACCTATTTCTGCTAAAAGCTTAACCTTGGATAAAAGTAAACAAACCTATAATGTTCATTTATGGGTTGATGGGGAAGCACCAGATGATCGACACAGAAAAGATTTAAGACAAATTCAGTTAGATATTGAAGGAGAAATGGATGCCTTTTTCAGCTGAAAAAAGTTTTTCCTGTGATTTGTCCCCTTAACGCACAAAATTTAATTATCCCTTATATTAAGAATGTCAATAAATTAAAGGAGGACTTTTATGAAAAGTAAATTGACAAATTTTATCAACAAAGTGACGGCAAAAGGTAAAGGATACTTACTAAGTTTGTCACTCTTTTTATCGGGGGTCTTGACCAACACTGCCTATGCAGATGATCCTTTCGCTAAAACCGATGCATTAGCGCAACAAGGTATTTCTAAAGTACAAGGGATTGGAGTGGTTACTTTGGGACTTGCAGTTGTTGTGACTGGTTTAGTTTATGGTTTTGGTGGACGTGAAGTCAAAGCTGCTATCAAAAAACACTGGGTAGCTATTGCAGTAGCAATCATTGCCGTATCTGCTGGTCCAAGTATTATTGAATGGGGCTTTAACTTCGTGAAAGGATAAGGTGGTTACTATGGCATTTATCCCTTTCAAGAAAAGTAATAAATGTTTGGTGACTGATGATCTTTTTATAGAGATAACTTGGGAAGAAGGAAAATCTCCAGAATATGATAGTGAACTTCTAGGAATTATAGAAGGACTGGATCAGCAGTATCTGGATACCTTCCAGCATCCAATTGAAGAATCGCTGCCTTATGTGACGTTTCGTCAAGCGGAGTTGCTTTTTCAAGCATTACAAGATGCCTATGGACAGTTGCAATTGAACAGGGTTGCTATCTGTCATTTAGAAGGTAAAGAAGCTGTTTCAGAAGGAGAAGTATTTGCTAGTCCATTTGTTATTGACAGAAACTATCAAAATCTTCTATTGCCTCTGATTCAAGCCATTCTAATAGATCCTGAATTTCAATCATATACTTACACCGAAAAGCGTGAGTACTTTGTGAATCAGATCTATCCAGCTTACAAAGTAAGCTTAGGAATCCAAGAATCAAGCTTACCCCTATTTCCAGTAGAAGGTGAACAAGTATCAACTGT
>NZ_KQ970189.1:2641-3377 GCF_001579015.1 Streptococcus oralis | reverse complement strand
CCCCTGCTCAACCAGTTGCAGCATCAAGCATTAAAGAATCTTCTTTGAAGAAAGTTTATATTCTATGAGGTCTTTTAGGTGTTCTAGCAGCAGGCGGTATCATCTCATCTATGATGGCATTTTCTCAGCTATCAAAGCAATCTGAGCAGGTCACTTATCTATATCAAGAGTTAAAGGACACAAATTCTCTGATTGATAAGGAACATCAGGTAGATGTCTTCAGTCGTCATTTCTTACCTAATTATTATTCTGGTAAAAAGGAAAACTTAACAGACTTCCTTTCAGATGGAGATGCCAAGTACACAGTTCCAAAAGAAGGAATCTTACAGTCAGTTATCCTTGAAAAACTGACTTATGACTCAAAAACGAAAGAATACATAGTGACCTATGTTCTATCCGTAAAAAAAGGAGATAAGGCTTCAAGTATTCGATTGAGTTTTACTGTTAAGGGCTTTGATTCTGCTAAATATGGTTTTGTCGTAACGACAGAACCTAAAGAAACAGACTATATCAAATAAAGAAAAGGAATAAAACAATATGAAAAAGAAACAATTATTATCTGCACTTTCTTTGTCAATCATCGTTTTAGCTCAAGCTGGGTTTGTCTCAGCTGACGAAGTAACTCCTGTAGATCCTACTGCACCAGCACTAACAACTCCAGTAGTACCTAACCCAACTGAACTTACGGAACCTGTACAACCCGCAGATCCTGCGAAACCGACAGAACCCTCTAAAC
>NZ_KQ970189.1:0-996 GCF_001579015.1 Streptococcus oralis | reverse complement strand
ATTGACTCAAACGGTATTCAGTTTAATTTGGCAGATGCTAAAACAGTAACCTTTAGCGGTAGTCACTTCCTTCCTGGTTACATCAATACTTCAATTGTAGCTGGTATCTTTGGTGTTGCATCTGAAGTGCCAAAAGAGCCAAAGATACCAGAACTAGAAGTTACTAACCAAGATGTGACAGTTCCAGAAGTTCCAGAAGCACCAAAACCAATTGCTGTAGCAGTTCAGAAAGTAACAGTAGATGCCCCTGGTGCTTCTGAGGCACCTGCACCGGTTGAAGTTAGTGTGCATTACTATGAGATGAAGACAACACCAACTCCAGAAGCACCTGCACCAAAAACCCCAGTCCTCCCTTCAACAGGTGAAAAAAGCAGTTTACTTGCTGTGCTAGGAGGAACTTTACTTGCTGGATTAAGTTTGGTAGGTATTCGTAAATGTAAAGAGAACTAATCAATTGTTTAATTAATTGAGCAGGTTTACCTACTCCTAGAAAGGAAAGAAAATGCAGAGTTTTATTGCGAACGGACGTGTTTCAGATATTCCATCAGATGCTGTCGGAAAAACTTCTAATGGTCATGTCAGTTTTAAATTTGAATTTGTATGTGATACCAGTCAACAAGATCAAGAAGGAAAGACTTTACCAGCTTTCTTTCATGTTCAAGTGTACGGCAAACAGGCTGAAGTGATGGCCCAGAGTCTTGTTAAGGGTTCTCCTGTCTTAATTAAGGGTGAGATTATTCAACGTCGTTATACGAACAACCAAGGACAACGGAGGACCTATCAATTTATTGCTCCAGCTTTGCAAGGTGGTATTACTTTCTTAGAAAGTAAAGATGCTACCAATAGACGAAAACAGGAGCAATTCAACATGCAGCAACAACCATCAGAGAATCAGAAAAGTCTATTTAGTGGAGACGAAAATCAAAACACTTTACCAAATGATTCTTATCCAACACCGATAGATGCTGATGAACCCTTCTAAATAACAGAATAAGG
>NZ_KQ970188.1:28942-32263 GCF_001579015.1 Streptococcus oralis | reverse complement strand
ATTTTATATATAATCTGGAAGGGTAGCGAAGAGGCTAAACGCGGCGGACTGTAAATCCGCTCCTTCGGGTTCGGGGGTTCGAATCCCTCCCCTTCCATAGTTACGGGCATAGTTTAAAGGTAGAACTAAGGTCTCCAAAACCTTCAGTGTGGGTTCAATTCCTACTGCCCGTGTTAATAAGATGATGGCGGGTGTGGTGAAGTGGTTAACACACCAGATTGTGGCTCTGGCATGCGTGGGTTCGATCCCCATCACTCGCCTATTTTATATTATTGGGGTATAGCCAAGCGGTAAGGCAAGGGACTTTGACTCCCTCATGCGTTGGTTCGAATCCAGCTACCCCAGTTACTATTTGCCGGCGTGGCGGAATTGGCAGACGCGCTGGACTCAAAATCCAGTGTCCGCAAGGACGTGCCGGTTCGACCCCGGCCGCCGGTATAGTAATAAAGACAAGGTTTTCGAGCCTTGTCTTTTTATTTTTTCTTCCAATTTTTTCTTTCAGAGTTACTTAAAATTACTTAAAAAATTTTTTTTGCTTAATTAAGAAGAAAATATTTAACATGTTTTGAATTAAACTTGATTCGTTTTATGTAAAAATATACAATTCTAGGAGAGATTTCATGCTAATTAATCAAGAACACTATTCAACGAAAGAAGTTGAACAAGCAAAAAGAGATATTCAAAGTTTGGTTAACAAAAAATCAAAGGATATAAAAATTGATTTAAAAAAGAAGGAAGATATAAAAATTTTTTTGAAGATTAATTGTTTTTTATATTTTACTTTTAATAACATTTTTAGAGAGATACGAAATGAAAAGTCTTATCTTTTGATGTTTTATCTTACTTGTTTTTATAATCAATTATTTTCAATCATTGTTACCAAGCTTGTAAAGAATCCAAAAGCTAGTATCGCTTTTTTAGTTAACATTTCTGAAACATGTTCATCTTGAACAAGTCCGTGCATAAATATATTTCTATTTAAAGGTATTTCCTCTGTGTTTAATTTAGAAAGGATTTCTTCGTTATTACTATAGCTCTCATATAAATTCAATTTAAAGTATTTGTCTTTATTATAGTTCTTAATCTCAAAAAGTTCCTCCAAGGAGTCTTTTAAGTCACTGTCTTCAGTATTTAATTTAATTGTTTCAAAAAACTCTTTAGCGATTATTTGATAACCTATTCTTCCTTTAATGTTTTTTGAATATTTTTTTCGAATTTTATAAATTAAATTATCTATTCTTTCAAATATATATAACATTAAAATTTTGTTAAATCCTAAATCATATAATGTTTTTATTTTGTCAATATCTTTTTGATTATGTATCGTCTTAGGAACACAATCAAATATATTTTTATCATTTTCTTCCAAAATTAAAAATAAATTATTTAAGTATCGGTCAGCTTCTCTTTGTGAATTAAACTTTTGAGTAAATGGAATCTTATCTAGTAGATTTAACGGAGGATATATATCATATCTCAAACAGTATGATAGACCTATTTTCTCCCCTGAAGATAGAGTTTCAATCCAAGTATCAATAGTTTTACTATTATTTTTATTTAAATAATCAGAATTACTATTTTCAATTATTGATATTTTTGTTTTTCCGGATATACTATTTAAGTAAACATCAAATGGTAACTTTGGAGGATTAATGTTTTGTAAATCCTTTATTATCTTCTCAGTAGTATAACTGAAATTTGTATTATCTAATATGGGGTTTATGTTTTTTGTCAGTTCTTTAATTTTTTCTGCGGTATCAATGCTATTAAGATTATAAAGTGATGGAGAAAAGTTGTTTAAAGAATTAGCAAGTGTTTTAGTCGCTTCGGTTGCTTTAATACTATTGAATGATTGAATACTTTCAGCAAGAGTTTTAGTCGCTTCAAGAGTTTTTAAACTGTTTATGGTTGGATTAATTCTTTCAGCGATTGTTTTATAGGGCTCTATTAAACTCGGAATATTATTAGAAGCACTAAGTTCTTTTATTTTTTCAGAGAAAGTTTTATAAGGTTCAGATGGATTAGAATTAAGTTCCTTTACTCTTTCAGAGATACTCTTATAGGCCTCTAATGAATTCAAGTTAATACTAGCAATCTTCAAGTCGTTTATACTTTCGACGATTGTTTTATAAGGTTTAACTGAATTTGGCATGACAGTAGCTGCATTAAGTTCTTTTATTTTTTCTAAGAAAGTTTTATAGGGTTCAACCGTACTCGGAATTATAGGATTAGGATTAAGTTCTTTTACTTTATCAGAGATACTTTTATAATCCTCTATAAAATTCAAGTTATTAGTGCTAAGTTTTAGTTCATTCATGCTTTTAGCTATGGTTTTGTGAAAGTCTAGTGAATCTGGGATATTTTGAGTAACGTTAAATTTCTTTGTAAGTGTCGGTAAAATTTCATTTATTTCTCTATTTTCTTTATTATCCATTTTTATTTTATCCTGTACTATTTTTAATGTTAGTATTATATCATTATTTTACTCAATTTGTATAAATCAAAAGAACAGCACTTATTTTGGCTGTTCTTTTTATAATAATTCATCTAGCTTATCTGCTAAATCTTTTTGTTTACTTGGGTATAAGTGGGAGTATGTATCAATTGTTGTAGTTATAGAAGCGTGTCCTAACCTCTCTTTTACAATTAAGTAGTCTTTTCCTTGGTTTATTAAAAGAGAAACGTGAGAATGTCTAAAATAATGAATCCTTATTTTCTTTAAAGAACTATCTCTAGCTAGTATTTTTTTATATTGTTTTTCAATAGAATTTTTCGTTAGAGTGTTTGGACTATCCTGAAAGATTTGGAGTTTTTCAGTATCAGTTGGAAATTCCCTTAGTCTTTCTGTTTGTTCTTTTTTTCATCTTTCTAAGGTTTCTATAAGCTTTTTATTAATAATGATTCTTCTAGTACCGGATTTAGTTTTTGTAGAACTAATGTGTTCTTCACCTTTATTCACGTACATTGACTTACTAACATGTATTGTACTTGTAGAAAATTCTATATCTTTCCAAGTAAGAGCGAGTGCTTCTCCAAGTCGTAAGCCAGTAAAGAAAAGTACTGTAAATAGTAGTTCAAGATTATATTCGTCGTTCTTGAACAGTTAAAGAAAATGTTTGAATTCTTTAACTGTACAAAATTGCATTTTTCTTTTTTCTATCGGTAATTTTTTCAATAAACCTACTGGATGTTCCTTGTAATATCCTTTTCTTAATCCAACATCTAGTATTTTCTTTAATAGAACCATGATTTTATTGATAGTATTTGGACTCAATTTTTTCGCTCTGTTGTAAAATGAAGTGCAACACAAAAGACATGTCT
>NZ_KQ970188.1:15135-28828 GCF_001579015.1 Streptococcus oralis | reverse complement strand
CTGGATCGTGTACCGGACGACTTTCTGACAAAATTTAGAGAAGCAATGAGAGAGAAACCAAGAGTGCATAGCGTGAATACCTTTGTTCATACCTATAAACTACAACATGTAGATGCAGTTGTTCCTTCAACCAAGACGCTCTATAATTATATACATCAAGGTTTATTAGAGATTAAGGCTATTGATTTACCAAGAGCAGTGCGGATCCGTAAGAAATTTAACAAGCGTCCCTCTACCAAGAAACATCTAGGAAAGTCAATTGAAGAAAGGACAGAAGAAATCAATAATCGCTCCCGTTTTGGAGATTGGGAAATCTATTCTGTTCTGGGTTTAAAGACAGTAGGAGAATCTTCTATTCTGACCTTGGTAGAACGACAAACACGCTATGCTGTCACAAAGAAACTCGTCGAAAAGAAAGCAGAGTATGTCAATCAAGCAGTCTTAGAGTGTATGAAACGTTATCCCATTAAGTCCATAACTGCAGATAATGGAAACGAATTTTCATCATTGAGCAAGATAGAGGGATTAGATGTTTATTTTGCACATGCCTATTCATCTTATGAACGAGGTACAAATGAGAATATTTCAATGGATTGTTAAGAGAGTTCATTCCAAAGGGATCCTCGCTAAAAGAACTAAATCCGACACTTTTAGAGGACTATATAAAGGCTATCAATGAAAGACCTAGACGAATCCATAGCTATCAGTCCGCAAAAAAGCTGTTTGAGCTAACTCAAACAGCTTGAAAGATATTCGCTTAATCAGAGGAACAACTTTGTTGCACTTGACTTGACAATTGGGGAAAGAAAAAATTTACGCTTGTGACGATTAAGTTCAGTGCAAAGATGCTACCTTTTTAGTTTTTTTATCCATTTCGGCGTTTACGGGCTAGTAGGGCTCTGTAAAAGAAGATTTGATTGTTTTGGATATAGGGAAGGATTGTGAAACTAGCAATCCCAAAGGTAATCCAATTGAGGAAGTACCAAGGGAGTAGCTGGAAGTCGAGGAGAAAGCGCTGAAACTTATATCCTTTCATCAGGAAACGGCTGGTTTTTAGGATTTGCCTTGGTTTAGCTTGTCCTAAATCCAGAGTGTCGCAGAGGAGAAATTCTACCTGCGAGTAGGCGTAATGTTGCGGGATGTATAGGATATTGCCCACAATCATCAAGATGAGGCTCGCTAAAAAGTAGAGTCCAAAGGTCATAAGGAACTGATCGGTTTCAAGTGATGAGAGGTCAAGATTAGGAAATTCAGGATGTAGGGTAACAAAGTTCCGTGCTAGGAGGTTACTATAAAAGAGAAAGTAGACACCAATCAAACTAGGAATACTCCATAAAAAGAGATAGAGACGCTTGAGAAGCAAGGTTAGAAAAGTTTGAGAAAAATATTTTTCATCAAAGAGAGTCAGACATGATTTTAGAGAGAGTTCCGTTTCGGGATTTTTGATAAGTTTAAGTGTTGTAAAGGCAGATCCTGATAGAAGGATTGTAACAATAAAAGATACTAGTAGTGGGAAGAGATAGGCTTGAAGCACTTGCCCCAGCATACTGATAAATGATTGGTTTAGAATATCGTTACTTAGACGAGCCAAGGGATTCAGAAAGCTTGAGAAAATTAGTAACATACTAGGTAGAGCGAATATGAGAATGAGTCTTGGGTTGTCTGTCTGAAATTGTTTAGCATCTAGACGAATAGTTTTTAAATCAATTTTTGGGTATTTCATTCTCTCATTATACCATAGTTCGTGACAGTTCCAACTTTTTTTGATAAAATCATACAGTATGCTTTCGGGCACAAAGTATGAACTGGGACTGTTTTTCCCAGCTTCGGAGGTAAAAAATGTCAGATTCACCAATCAAATACCGTTTGATTAAGAAAGAAAAACATACAGGAGCTCGTCTGGGAGAAATCATAACTCCCCACGGTACCTTCCCGACACCTATGTTTATGCCAGTTGGGACCCAAGCTACTGTCAAGACTCAGTCACCAGAGGAGTTGAAGGAGATGGGTTCGGGGATTATCCTGTCAAACACCTATCATCTGTGGCTCCGTCCAGGAGACGAACTCATCGCACGCGCAGGTGGTCTCCACAAGTTCATGAACTGGGATCAGCCCATCTTGACGGATAGTGGTGGTTTTCAGGTTTATTCCCTAGCAGATAGCAGAAATATCACAGAAGAAGGAGTAACCTTTAAAAACCATCTCAATGGTTCTAAGATGTTTTTATCGCCAGAAAAAGCCATTTCTATTCAGAACAATCTAGGCTCAGACATCATGATGTCTTTTGACGAATGTCCTCAGTTTTACCAACCTTACGACTACGTTAAGAAATCAATTGAACGTACTAGCCGTTGGGCTGAGCGTGGTTTGAAGGCTCACCGTCGTCCACATGACCAAGGCTTGTTTGGGATTGTGCAGGGGGCAGGATTTGAAGACCTTCGTCGTCAGTCAGCTCATGACCTTGTCAGCATGGATTTTCCAGGCTACTCTATCGGTGGACTGGCCGTTGGAGAAACGCACGAGGAGATGAATGCGGTCTTGGACTTCACAACTCAGTTGTTGCCAGAAAATAAACCTCGCTATCTGATGGGTGTGGGAGCGCCCGATAGCTTGATTGATGGGGTCATTCGTGGGGTGGATATGTTTGACTGTGTCTTGCCGACTCGTATCGCTCGTAATGGCACCTGTATGACCAGCCAAGGGCGTTTGGTTGTCAAGAATGCCCAGTTTGCTGAGGACTTTACGCCACTGGATCCTGAGTGCGATTGCTACACATGTAAGAACTATACACGCGCTTATCTTCGTCACCTACTCAAGGCTGATGAAACCTTCGGTATCCGTTTGACTAGCTACCACAATCTTTACTTCTTGCTCAACCTGATGAAGCAGGTTCGTCAAGCCATCATGGATGACAATCTCTTGGAATTCCGTGAGTATTTTGTAGAAAAATATGGCTACAACAAGTCAGGACGCAATTTCTAAAGTGTAAAAATAGAATGCTAAAATCCTACGTTTTCTCGTAGGATTTTTCTTCTTTTTTTGATAGAATAAAGTGTATAACGAAAGGGAGAATAAACTCGTATGCGTATTAAATGGTTTTCCTTGATTAGGATTACAGGTTTACTACTGGTGCTCTTGTACCACTTCTTTCAGACCATCTTTCCTGGAGGCTTCTTTGGGGTAGATGTCTTTTTCACTTTTTCAGGATTTTTGATCACCTCCCTCCTTTTAGAAGAATTTGGGAAGGCACGCCAGATTGATTTGCTGGGCTTTTTTAAGAGACGGTTTTATCGGATCGTGCCACCTGTGGTGCTGATGGTTCTGGTGACCATGCCTTTTACTTTCTTGGTTCGTCAAGACTATGTTGCTGGAATTGGCGGCCAGATTGCTGGGGTTCTTGGTTTTATGACCAACTTCTACGAAATGTTAACAGGGGGAAGTTATGAATCCCAGTTCATTCCGCATCTCTTTGTTCACAACTGGAGTCTGGCTGTTGAGGTTCACTACTACATCCTTTGGGGTTTAGCGGTTTGGTTCTTATCGAAACGTTCGAAATCTAGTAGTCAATTGAGAGGGATGGTCTTTCTTCTTTCTGCTGGGGCTTTCATCATTAGCTTTTTCTCCATGTTTATTGGTAGTCTAATGGCTAGTTCTTATTCATCTGTCTACTTTTCAAGTTTAACCCATGTCTATCCCTTCTTTTTAGGAAGCATTTTAGCGACAGTTGTGGGGGTTCGTCAGACGAGCGATTTAATCAAGCAGTTTGACCGGACGTGGAATCTTCGTCAGAATTTACTGGTATTTGCTGCTGGGCTTTTGGTGTTAGTGCTTTTGACTTTCTTTGTCAAGTTCACTTACCTGTTTGCTTATTTATTTGGCTTCTTGCTAGCAAGTTTAGCGGCAGTGACCATGATTTTTGCTGCGCGTGTCTTGCATGAGAAAACGCCTGAGATACAAGAACCTCGGATAATTACATTTTTAGCGGATACCAGCTACGCGGTTTATCTCTTCCACTGGCCTTTTTATATTATCTTTTCTCAGTTGATGACTAATCTGCCTGCTGTTATTTTAACCGTTATCTTTTCCTATTTCTTCGCTACCTTATCCTTCTATATTATTGAGCCATTGATTGCTGGTAAGACCAACACTTTAGTTAGAAAAATCACTAAACTGCACCGTATCAAACCAATTAGTGCTGGTGTTGCTGGCATTCTTACCTTGATTACCTTGATTATCATAGCTGTAGCTCCTCATGTTGGAGCTTTTGAGACAGACTTGATGGTCAATGGTTTCAAACAAGCCCAGACCAATATAGGACAAACAAAGGCTCTTGCTGAACAAGCTGAAGTCAGTCGTCTAGGAATTTCTGAGGGAACAAGCCTAATAGGAGATTCGGTAGCCTTGCGTGCCAATACAGCCTTACAAGAGGCGCTTCCTGAAGCAAATATCAATGCCCAGGTTAGTCGGACGACCAAGCAAGCCAATGACATCATGCTCAATAATAGTCAGAACAAGGCACTATTAAAAACAGTTGTCATTGCAACGGGAGTCAACAATCCAGAAGGTTATAAGAATGACTTGGACAGCATCGTTAACAATCTACCCAAAGGACACCATCTGATATTGGTGACACCTTATGAGGGAGACAAGAGCAAGGATACTTATACCTCAGTGGAGCAGTATGCGGCTTATGCGCGGGAATTAGCTGAAAAGAATCCTTATGTGAGCATTGCTGACTGGAATAAGGTCGCTAAGGAGCACCCTGAAATCTGGGCTGGAACTGACCAAGTCCACTTTGGAAATGATAGCAACATGATTGAAGAAGGTGCTAAATTATACGCAGAGACGATTGCAGCTGCTGTTAAGGCTGCTCAAGAACTACCTGTGAAATCAAAATAAGATCAAAGAGTTGAAGAAATCCAGCTCTTTTAAAATATCTCCAGAAAATAGGTCTATACCATTTACAAATGAAAAAGAAAGGTTTATAATGTAATTGACATAATAAATTCTAGAATCAATCTATCAAGGAGGTTATCATTATGCCTAATTATATTAAAGCGGATCAGTTTTTCTACCCACACGGAGTTCGTCGTGGCGGTTACTTGGAACTTGTGGATGGCAAGTTTGGCAAACATGTAGAACAGATTCCTGAAGGTGCTGAGGTGATTGACTATACAGGCTACAGCATTGCTCCAGGACTTGTGGATACCCACATTCATGGATTTGGCGGTGTGGATGTCATGGACAATAACATCGAAGGAACCCTTCATACTATGAGTGAAGGATTGCTTAGCACGGGTGTCACCAGCTTCTTGCCAACCACTTTGACATCATCTTATGAGCAATTGCTCGCGGTAACAGAAAATATCGGTGCTCGTTATCAGGAAGCAAGTGGAGCCAAGATTCGTGGAATCTATTTTGAAGGGCCATATTTCACAGAGAAATACAAGGGAGCTCAAAACCCTGCCTACATGAAAGATCCTCGTATGGATGAGTTTCGTGCTTGGCAAAAAGCAGCCAATGGCTTGCTTAATAAAATTGCCCTTGCGCCAGAACGTGAAGGTGTAGAAGACTTTGTTCGCACGGTTACGGGTGAAGGTGTGACCGTTGCTCTTGGACATTCTAATGCGACCTTTGATGAGGCTAAAAAAGCAGTCGATGCTGGAGCGAGCGTTTGGGTACATGCCTACAATGGGATGCGTGGGTTGACTCACCGTGAACTAGGTATGGTGGGAGCTATGTATGAGTTGCCTCATACTTACGCTGAATTGATTTGTGACGGTCACCACGTAGATCCAAAGGCCTGTGACATTTTGCTCAAGCAAAAAGGAACTGAAAATATTGCCCTTATTACAGACTGTATGACAGCTGGTGGCTTGGAAGATGGAGACTACATGCTGGGAGAATTCCCGGTAGTAGTGGCTAATGGAACTGCTCGCCTCAAATCGACAGGCAATTTGGCAGGTTCTATCCTCAAACTCAAGGACGGTTTGAAGAATGTGGTCGAATGGGGCATTGCGAATCCGCATGAAGCGGTCATGATGGCCAGCCTCAATCCAGCAAAATCTGTTCACATTGATGATGTTTGTGGTCAAATCCGTGAAGGTTATGACGCTGACTTTATCGTGCTAGATAAAGATTTGGAATTGGTAGCAACCTACCTAGATGGTGTGAAACGTTATCAAGCCTAAGATGATAAAATAGGGGTCAGTAGAGGACTCCTATTTTTTTAATAGGCTGAAAAAGGTATTTAAGGAAGTCTTCCTAAAGTGAAAGGCAAGCAAAATCCTTTTCTTGAAATGAAAAATTAGTTATAATATACGATACAAAGGAAGTAGTAAGAATGTATCGTGTTATAGAAATGTATGGAGACTATGAACCGTGGTGGTTCATAGAAGGCTGGGAAGAAGATGTCATCATGAGTCAATCTTTTGACAAGTATTATGATGCTCTAAAATATTATAAGTTATGCTGGTTTGAGCTGGAAAAGAAGAATCCTCTTTACAAGAGTAGGAGTGATTTGATGACGATCTTTTGGGATCCTGCTGACCAGCGCTGGTGCGATGAGTGTGATGAGTATTTGCAGCAGTACCATTCTTTGGCACTTTTGCAGGATGGGCAAGTCATCCCCGATGAAAAGCTGCGTCCAGGCTATGAAAAACAAACAGGTCAAGAGAAGCACCGATCTTGCCGCATGAAATGGAGATAAAAAAGTAACTTTTTAAGTTGCTTTTTTTATTTTTTTGCGAATAGTTAGATAAGGAGGACGGTATGGTACAAGAAATTGCACAGAAAATTATTACTACTGCCAAGGAAAACAGGGCTCAGGATATCTATTTCATTCCCAAGGAAAAGTCCTACGAGCTTCACATGCGAGTTGGAGACGAGAGGCGTCTAGTTGACTCCTATGACTTTGAGGTTTTAGCTGCAGTGATTAGTCATTTCAAATTTGTGGCTGGGATGAATGTAGGAGAAAAGCGTCGCAGTCAGCTGGGCTCTTGCGATTACCAGTATGAGGAAAAGTTATCCTCTCTGCGTTTATCCACTGTAGGAGATTATCGGGGACATGAGAGTTTGGTCATTCGTTTGTTACACGATGAGGAACAGGACCTACATTTTTGGTTTCAGGATTTAGCAGAATTAGGGGAACAATACAGGCAAAGGGGCCTCTACCTATTTGCAGGTCCAGTCGGCAGTGGTAAGACGACCTTGATGCACGAATTGGCCAAGTCACTTTTTAAGGGGCAGCAGGTCATGTCTATTGAAGACCCTGTCGAGATCAAGCAGGAAGACATGCTCCAGTTGCAGTTGAATGAGGCGATTGGATTGACCTATGAAAATCTGATCAAACTGTCGCTCCGACATCGACCGGATCTCTTGATTATCGGTGAAATTCGAGACAGCGAGACGGCGCGTGCAGTGGTCAGGGCCAGTCTGACAGGTGCGACAGTCTTTTCAACCATTCATGCTAAGAGTGTCCGAGGAGTTTATGAGCGCCTTCTGGAGTTAGGTGTGACGGAGGAGGAATTAGCAGTTGTCCTACAAGGCGTCTGCTACCAAAGATTAATAGGGGGAGGAGGAATCGTTGATTTTGCAAATCAAAACTATCAAGATCACCAGTCAACTAGCTGGAATGAGCAGATTGACCAGCTTCTTAAAGATGGACATATCACAAGTCTTCAGGCTGAAACGGAAAAAATTAGCTACAGCTAAGCAGAAGAAAATCATCACTCTATTTAATAATCTCTTCTCCAGTGGTTTTCATTTGGTGGAAATTATTTCTTTCTTGGGTAGAAGTGCCTTGCTGGAAAAGGACTATGTGACACAGATGCACCAAGGCTTGTCTCAGGGGAAATCTTTCTCAGAAATGATGGAGAGTTTAGGGTTTTCAACTGCCATCGTCACCCAACTGTCACTGGCTGAGGTGCATGGCAATCTCCATCTGAGTTTGGGTAAGATAGAAGAATATCTGGACAATCTAGCCAAGGTCAAGAAAAAGTTAATTGAAGTAGCGACCTATCCCTTGATTTTACTGGGTTTTCTTCTCTTAATTATGCTGGGATTACGTAATTACTTGCTACCCCAACTAGATAGTAGCAACATTGCTACCCAAATCATTGGTAATCTGCCACAAATTTTTCTGGGCATACTAGGGTTTGTTTCTGTACTTGCCCTTTTAGCCCTCACTTTCTATAAAAGAAGTTCAAAGATGCACGTCTTTTCTATTTTGGCACGGTTTCCCTTTCTGGGAATCTTTGTCCAGACCTATCTGACGGCCTATTATGCGCGTGAATGGGGCAATATGATTTCACAGGGAATGGAGCTGACGCAGATTTTTCAGATTATGCGGGAACAAGGCTCCCAGCTTTTTAAAGAAATCGGTCAAGATCTAGCTCAAGCCCTGCAAAATGGTCAAGAATTTTCTCAAACCATAGCGACTTATCCATTCTTTAAGAGGGAGTTGAGTCTCATCATCGAGTATGGGGAAGTCAAATCCAAGCTGGGGAGTGAGTTGGAAATCTATGCTGAAAAAACTTGGGAAGCCTTTTTTACCCGAGTCAACCGCACCATGAATTTGGTGCAGCCACTGGTCTTTATCTTTGTGGCCCTGATTATCGTTTTACTTTATGCGGCAATGCTTATGCCCATGTATCAAAATATGGAGGTAAATTTTTAAAATGAAAAAACTTATGACAAATTTGAAAAAAGCCAAGGCGAAAGCCTTTACTCTCGTGGAAATGCTGGTGGTCCTTTTAATTATCAGCGTACTTCTCTTGCTCTTTGTACCTAATTTGACCAAGCAAAAGGATGCAGTGAATGACAAAGGAAAAGCTGCTGTTGTTAAGGTGGTGGAAAGTCAGGCAGAACTCTATAGTCTGGACAAGAATGAAGATGCTAGCCTAAGTAAATTACAGGCGGACGGCCGTATCACGGCTGAGCAAGCCAAGGCTTATAAAGAATACCATGCAAAACAAAAAACAAGTCAAACTGTTGCGGATTAAGGCCTTTACCATGCTGGAAAGTCTCTTGGTTTTGGGACTTGTGAGTATCATTGCCTTGGGCTTGTCCGGCTCAGTTCAGTCCAGTTTTGCAGCGGTGGAGGAGCAGATCTTTTTCATGGAGTTTGAGGAACTTTATCGGGAAACCCAAAAACGCAGTGTGGCCAGTCAGCAAAAGACTAGTCTGAACCTAGACGGACAGATCATTAACAATGGAAGTCAAAAATTGACCGTTCCCAAGGGGATTCAGGCACCATCAGGACAAACGATTCACTTTGACCGAGCTGGGGGCAATTCGTCCCTGGCTAAGGTTGAATTTCAAACCAGCAAAGGAGCGATTCGCTATCAATTATATATAGGAAATGGAAAAATTAAACGCATTAAGGAAACAAAAAATTAAGGCAGTGATTTTACTAGAAGCAGTAGTAGCTCTGGCCGTATTTGCCAGCATTGCAACTCTCCTCTTGGGGCAAATCCAACAAAATCGACGGTTAGAGGCAGAAATTTTGCAAAAAGAGGAAGTCTTACATGTGGCTAAGATGGCCTTACAGACGGGGCAAAATCAAGTAAAGGTCAATGGCGTGGAGATTCAGGTGTTTGCTAGTGAAAAAGGATTGGAGGTCTACCATGGTTCAGAGAAATTGCTCGATTTTAAAGAACAGTAAGGTAAGAGCTTTCACTCTTTTAGAATCTCTGCTTGCCCTCATCGTCATTAGCGGTGGCTTGCTCCTCTTTCAAGCTATGAGTCAGCTCCTCATTTCAGAAGTTCGTTACCAGCAACAAAGTGAGCAAAAGGAGTGGCTCTTGTTCGTGGACCAGCTAGAGACTGAGTTAGAGCGTTCGCAGTTTGAAAAGGTGGAAGGCAATCGCCTCTATGTGAAGCAAGATGGCAAGGACATCGCTATGGGGAAGTCCAAATCAGATGATTTTCGGAAAACTGATAGCAGTGGACGAGGTTACCAGCCAATGGTTTATGGCCTCAAATCAGCACAAATCACAGAGGAAAATCAATTGGTTCGTTTTCGTTTCCAATTTCAAAAAGGCTTAGAAAGGGAATTCATCTATCGTGTGGAAAAAGCAAAAAGTTAAGGCAGGAGTACTCCTATATGCAGTCACCATGGCAGCCATTTTTAGCCTTTTGTTGCAGTTTTATTTGAATCGGCAAGTCGCCCATCACAAAGACTTTACCCTAAACAAAGAAAAGTTGGTCGCTTTTGCCATGGCTAAACGAAGCAAAGATAAGTCTGAGCAAGAAAGTGGGGAACGAGTCTTTAATCTAGGAAAAGTCACTTATCAAAATACCAAAACAGGTTTTGCAACAAGTGTTCGTATGAATAAGAGCAACTATGAATTTCTCTTTCCTTCGATGAAACCCAAGGAAAAGAAAACGGACCCTAAGGAACAATCATCTACCAACTCAAGTCAACAAACCAATCAGAAAGAAACAGACAATAAGGCAGACAAGAAAGGCAATTCCTAGGCAAATCAGCTTCTTTTTGTTAAACTAAAAGCATGAAGCATGATTTTAATCACAAAGCAGAAACCTTTGATTCGCCCAAAAATATCTTTCTTGCAAACTTGGTTTGTCAGGCAGTTGAAAAACAGATTGCTCTTCTATTAGACAAGGAAATACTGGATTTTGGTGGTGGAACGGGTCTGTTAGCCTTGCCCCTAGCTAAGCAGGCCAAGTCGGTTACCCTAGTAGACATCTCGGAGAAGATGCTGGAGCAAGCACGTTTGAAAGCAGAAGACCAAGAAATCAGGAATCTTCAACTCTTGGATCAGGATTTACTGGCAAATCCCTTGGGGCAGCAATTTGACCTGATTATTGTCAGTCGGGTTCTTCATCATATGCCTGATCTAGATGCGACTCTTGCCATGTTCCACCGTCATCTTAGGGAGAGGGGACAAGTTCTCATTGCTGATTTTGTCAAGACAGATGCCAACCACCACGGCTTTGAGTTGGCTGAACTGGAAAACAAGCTTGCTCAATTTGGTTTTTCGAGCATTGACAGTCAGATTCTTTACAGTGCTGAGGGTCTTTTTCTAGGAAATTACGCAGAGCTCTTTTTAACAGTAGCTCAAAAATCACTTGCTGATTAAAGCAGTGATTTTTTCTCTTCAGATGGAAAAAATAGGGGAATTTTGATAAGATAGGAATATGGATTTTGAAAAAATAGAACAAGCTTATACGTATTTACTAGAGAATGTCCAAGTCATCCAAAGTGATTTGGCGACTAACTTTTATGACGCCTTGGTAGAGCAAAATAGTATCTACCTAGATGGTGAGACTGAGCTAGAGCGGGTCAAGGAAAACAATCAAGCCCTTAAGCGGTTAGCACTTCGCAAGGAAGAGTGGCTCAAGACCTACCAGTTTCTCTTGATGAAGGCAGGACAAACTGAGCCTTTGCAGGCCAATCACCAGTTTACGCCGGATGCCATTGCCCTCCTCTTGGTACTTATTGTGGAAGAGTTGCTGGATCAAGAGGAAATAAGCATCCTCGAAATGGGTTCTGGCATGGGAATTCTTGGTGCTACCTTCTTGACTTCTCTTGCTAAAAAAGTGGATTACTTGGGAGTCGAAGTGGATGATTTGCTGATTGATTTGGCGGCTAGTATGGCAGATGTGATCGGTTTGCAGGCTGGATTTGTTCAAGGCGATGCCGTTCGTCCGCAAATGCTTAAAGAAAGCGATGTGGTCATTAGCGACTTGCCTATCGGCTATTATCCAGATGACACTATTGCATCTCGTTATCAAGTGGCTTCTAGCCAAGAACATACCTATGCCCACCATTTGCTCATGGAGCAAGGTCTCAAGTACCTTAAGTCAGATGGCTATGCTATTTTTCTAGCTCCGAGTGATTTATTGACCAGCCCTCAAAGTGATTTGTTAAAAGGGTGGCTCAAAAACGAAGTGAGTCTTGCTGCCATCATCACTCTGCCAGAGGATATTTTCTCAACGGTCAGTCAGGCTAAGAGTATTTTCGTTTTACAGAAGAAAAGAGACAAGGGAACAGAACCATTTGTCTATCCTCTAACCAGTCTGCAAGATCCAACTTCACTAATGAAATTCAAAGAAAATTTTCAAAAATGGAGCAAAGGTACTGAAATATAAGGTAAATTTTGTTATAATAGTTGAAAACGCTTAAAAGGGGTATCATGTTATGACTAAAACAATTGCAATCAATGCAGGAAGCTCGAGTTTGAAATGGCAACTTTACCAAATGCCAGAAGAAACAGTATTGGCCAAAGGCTTGATTGAGCGTATTGGCTTGACGGATTCGATCTCAACTGTAAAATTCGACGGTCGTTCGGAACAACAAATTCTTGATATTGACGACCACACACAAGCTGTTAAAATTTTATTAGATGATCTGATTCGTTTTGACATCATCAAAGGTTATGATGAAATAACTGGTGTTGGGCACCGTGTTGTGGCTGGTGGTGAATATTTCAAAGAGTCAACCTTGGTAGAGGGAGATGTTTTAGAAAAGGTTGAAGAGTTGGGACTTTTGGCTCCTCTTCACAACCCAGCCAACGCAGCAGGAATTCGCGCATTTAAGGAATTACTTCCAGATATTACCAGCGTTGTTGTTTTTGATACTTCATTCCACACAACCATGCCGGAAAAAGCCTATCGCTATCCTCTTCCAAATAAATACTATACTGAAAATAAAGTTCGTAAGTATGGAGCACATGGGACAAGTCATCAGTTTGTAGCAGGAGAAGCAGCTAAAATTTTAGGTCGACCATTAGAAGATTTGAAATTAATTACTTGCCATATCGGTAATGGCGCTTCTATTACAGCTGTCAGCGGTGGCAAGTCTGTGGACACTTCTATGGGCTTCACTCCGCTTGGTGGTATTATGATGGGAACACGTACAGGGGATATTGACCCAGCTATCATTCCCTATTTAATGCAATATACAGAGGATTTCAACACGCCAGAGGATATCAGTCGAATCCTAAATCGTGAGTCTGGACTTTTGGGTGTTTCTGAAAAGTCAAGTGACATGCGTGATGTTATGGCTGCAGTAAAAGCAGGAGACCATAATGCGACCTTGGCCTACGAGATGTATATTGACCGTATTCAAAAGCATATCGGTCAGTATTTGGCAGTCCTAAATGGTGCAGATGCGATCATTTTCACAGCAGGTGTTGGTGAGAATGCCTCAGATGTACGTGGAGATGTTATTTCAGGGATTTCTTGGTTTGGATGTGATGTGGATCCAGAAAAGAACGTCTTTGGCGTGACTGGAGATATCTCAACTGATGTAGCGAAAATCCGTGTCTTGGTAATCCCTACAGATGAGGAATTAGTGATTGCACGTGATGTTGAACGATTCAAAAAATAACTAAAATAAGAAATAATGTACATGTAAAAAGAGTTGGAGAGTTTGCTCTCCAGCTTTTTTGCTTGGAAAAATCTCGAAAACCTTGCTGTTATTGGCTTTTTCGAAAAATATGGTATAATAGTAGTAATTTAATAGATGGAGTTGAGTTTTGAAAAAAAACTTTCGTGTAAAAAGAGAGAAAGATTTTAAAGAGATTTTTCAATATGGGACAAGTTTTGCCAATCGAAAATTTGTTGTCTACCAATTGGAAAACCAGCAAAACCATTTTCGAGTAGGACTGTCCGTCAGCAAAAAGCTGGGGAATGCGGTTACCCGAAATCAGATTAAGAGGCGAATCCG
>NZ_KQ970188.1:10790-14930 GCF_001579015.1 Streptococcus oralis | reverse complement strand
GGTTGAAAGCTTGGATTATGCAGAGATGGAGAAAAATCTACTCCACGTATTAAAGTTATCAAAGATTTACCGGGAAGGAATTAGGAGTGAAAAAGAAACTACAGTTGACTAGTCTACTGAGCTTGTCCCTATTTGTCATGGCAGCTTGTGGGACAAGCGATGTTACAGCGGATACTACAGATATATGGAGTAAATTTGTCTATTTTTTTGCTGAAATCATCCGCTTTTTGTCCTTTGACATTAGTATCGGAGTGGGGATTATCCTCTTTACAATCCTGATTCGTACGATTCTATTGCCAGTCTTTCAGACTCAGATGGTGGCCTCTAGAAAAATGCAAGAGGCTCAACCACGCATCAAGGCACTGCAAGAACAATATCCAGGTCGTGATATGGAAAGTAGAACCAAGCTAGATCAGGAGATGCGGAAGGTCTATAAAGAATTGGGGGTCAAGCACTCGTCTTCTCTCTGGCCGATTTTGATTCAAATGCCAGTCCTCTTGGCTTTGTTCCAAGCCTTGACTCGAGTAGACTTTTTGAAAACAGGGCACTTTTTGTGGGTGAACCTTGGGGGAGTAGACACAAGCTTTATCCTTCCGATTTTGGCGGCAGCCTTTACTTTCTTGAGCAGTTGGTTATCAAATAAGGCTTTACCTGAAAGAAGTGGAGCAATGACAGGGATGATGTACGGGATGCCGGTACTGATCTTTATCTTTGCCATCTCTGCGCCTAGTGGAGTTGCCCTGTACTGGGCAGTATCCAATGCTTATCAAGTTTTGCAAACCTATTTCTTGAATAATCCTTTCAAGATAATTGCAGCGCGCGAGGCGGAATTACAAGCTAAAAAAGATTTAGAAAATAGAAAAAGAAAAGCCAAGAAAAAGGCTCAGAAAATGAAGTAATAAGGAGGAATCTGGTTATGGTGTTATATACGGGTTCAACAGTTGAAGAAGCAATTCAAAAGGGATTGAAAGAATTAGGTCTTCCTCGAATGAAGACTCATATAAAGGTTGTGTCCAAAGAGAAGAAAGGTTTTTTAGGCTTATTTGGGAAAAAACCAGCTCAAGTTGATATTGAGGCGATTAGTGAGACGACTGTGATTAAGGCCAATCAACAAGCCGTAAAAGGTGTTCCGAAAGAAATCAATGAACAAAACGAACCTGTTAAGACAGTAACAGAGGCGACAGTTGATCTCGGCCATGTTGTTGAGGCGATTAAAAAAATCGAAGAGGAAGGTCAGGGTGTTTCTGATGAAATCAAGGCTGAAATCTTGAAAAATGAGAAACATGCTAGCACTATTCTTGAAGAGACTGGGCATATTGAAATTTTAAATGAGTTGCAAATAGAAGAAGCTAGAACAGAAGCGTCAACAGATGCCAAAGAAATTGTAGATGAGCAAGAGAAGAAAAAAAGTCAGTCCCTAGAAGATTTAGGTTTAAAAGTTGAACAGAGCTATGATATTGAACAAGTAGCGACAGAAGTAACTGATTATGTTCAAACAATTTTGGATGATATAGATGTTGAAGGTGTCATTTCAAGCGATTATAATCGTCGCATTATCAACCTGCAAATCGATACCAACGAACCAGGTCGTATTATCGGCTATCACGGAAAAGTTTTAAAGGCCCTTCAACTCTTGGCACAAAATTATCTTTATAATCGCTATTCAAGAACTTTCTACATTACGATTAACGTCAATGATTATGTTGAACACCGTGCAGAAGTCTTGCAAACCTACGCTCAAAAATTGGCGACTCGTGCATTGGAGGAAGGTCGTAGCCAACAAACCGATCCGATGTCAAATAGTGAACGCAAGATTATCCATCGCATTATTTCACGCATGGATGGCGTGACTAGCTATTCTGAGGGTGATGAGCCAAATCGCTATGTTGTTGTGGATACGGAATAAACAAAATCAGGCTTGACCTGATTTTTTGTTATAAAAAAGGAGAAGAGACAGATGATGGAAACCATCAAAAACTACCTATCTTACGTGGGAATCCAGTATCGTAATCCAGATAAGGCTGGAGATGAACGAGAGAAGATGCTGGAATTGCGCCACAAAGGCCAGGAGGCTCGTAAGGCTTTTACAAATCTAGCCAAGACCTTCCAAGCAAGTCATCCAGAATGGCAACTACAACAGACTAGTCAGTGGATGAATCAAGCGCAACGCTTGCGACCACATTTCTGGGTCTATCTACAGAGAGAGGGGCGGGTAACAGAACCCATGTTGGCGCTTCGTTTGTATGGAGCACCCGCTGACTTTGGAATTTCCTTAGAAGTCAGTTTCATCGAGCGCAAGAAGGATGAGCAGACGCCGAGTAAACAAGCCAAGATTTTAGATATTCCACCAGTAGAAGGTGTTTATTACTTAGTCTACTCAAATGGGGAAAGTCATAGGATGGAGTCTACTGAGGAGAATCGTCGTACTTTACGCGAGAAGGTGAGAAGTCAGGAAGTCCGTAAAGTCTTGGTCAAGTCAGACGTTTCCCTCGTTGAAAATCAGTCAGTAGAAGCGATATTGGAGAAGCTAGAAGATGCTTATGAGCGCTTGCTTCCCTATTATCAGGCGACCAGAGAGTAGAAAATAGGAGACTTATCGAGCATCGAATTGTTTGATTGCTATTCTATGCATTTTTTCATATAATAGTAAAATAGGATGTGTGATTTATTGATCACCTCAAAGAGAAAGGAAATTCTATGTCAAATCTATCTGTTAATGCAATTCGTTTCCTAGGAATTGACGCTATCAATAAAGCCAACTCAGGTCACCCAGGGGTGGTTATGGGAGCAGCTCCGATGGCTTATAGCCTCTTTACAAAACAACTTCGCATCAATCCAGCACAACCAAACTGGATTAACCGTGATCGTTTTATTCTTTCAGCAGGCCATGGTTCAATGCTTCTTTATGCCCTTCTTCACCTTTCTGGTTTTGAAGATGTCAGCATGGATGAGGTCAAGAACTTCCGTCAATGGGGTTCCAAAACACCAGGTCACCCAGAATTTGGGCATACAGCAGGGGTTGATGCTACAACAGGTCCTCTAGGACAAGGGATTTCTACTGCCACAGGTTTTGCCCAAGCAGAACGTTTCCTAGCAGTAAAATACAATCGTGAAGGCTACAATCTCTTTGATCACTACACTTATGTGATCTGTGGAGACGGAGACTTGATGGAAGGTGTCTCAAGTGAGGCGGCTTCATACGCAGGCTTGCAAAAACTAGACAAGTTGGTTGTTCTTTATGATTCAAATGATATCAACTTGGATGGTGAAACAAAGGATTCCTTTACTGAAAGTGTTCGTGACCGTTACAATGCCTACGGTTGGCATACAGCCTTGGTTGAAGATGGAACAGACTTGGAAGCAATCCATGCTGCTATCGAAGCAGCTAAAGCTTCAGGCAAACCATCTTTGATTGAAGTGAAGACGGTTATTGGATACGGTTCTCCAAATAAACAAGGAACCAATGCGGTACACGGTGCTCCTCTTGGGGCAGATGAAACTGCGGCTACTCGCCAAGCCCTTGGTTGGGACTACGAGCCATTTGAAATTCCAGAGCAAGTATATGCTGATTTCAAGGAAAATGTAGCAGACCGTGGCGCATCAGCTTATCAAGCTTGGACTAAATTAGTTACTGACTATAAAGAGGCTCATCCAGAACTGGCTGCAGAAGTAGAAGCCATCATCGACGGCCGTGACCCAGTTGAGGTGACTCCAGCAGACTTCCCAGCCTTAGAAAATGGATTTTCTCAAGCAACTCGTAACTCGAGTCAGGATGCCTTGAATGTTGTAGCAGCTAAGCTACCAACCTTCCTAGGTGGGTCAGCTGACCTCGCTCACTCAAACATGACTTATATCAATACTGATGGACTTCAAGACGATGCCAATCGCTTGAACCGCAACATTCAGTTTGGTGTTCGTGAATTTGCCATGGGAACCATCTTGAACGGAATGGCTCTTCATGGTGGACTTCGTGTTTATGGTGGAACTTTCTTTGTCTTCTCTGACTATGTGAAGGCAGCTGTCCGCTTGTCAGCCTTGCAAGGACTTCCTGTGACGTATGTCTTTACTCACGATTCAATCGCAGTTGGGGAGGATGGTCCAACTCACGAGCCAGTCGAACACTTAGCAGGTCTTCGTGCT
>NZ_KQ970188.1:5572-10519 GCF_001579015.1 Streptococcus oralis | reverse complement strand
CGTCCAGCAGATGCGCGTGAAACTCAAGCAGCTTGGTACCTTGCTGTGACAAGCGAAAAAACACCAACTGCCCTTGTCTTGACACGTCAAAACTTGACTGTTGAAGAAGGGACAGACTTTGACAAAGTTGCAAAAGGTGCCTATGTTGTCTATGAAAATGCAGCTGACTTTGATACGATCTTGATTGCAACAGGTTCAGAGGTGAATTTGGCGGTCGCAGCTGCCAAAGAATTGGCTAGTCAAGGCGCAAAAGTCCGTGTAGTTAGCATGCCATCTACAGATGTCTTTGACGCACAAGATGCAGCTTACAAGGAAGAAATCCTTCCAAATGCAGTCCGCCGTCGTGTTGCAGTCGAAATGGGTGCAACTCAAAACTGGTACAAATATGTTGGTCTTGATGGTGCAGTTCTCGGTATTGATACCTTTGGAGCATCTGCCCCAGCACCAAAAGTATTGGCAGAGTATGGATTTACTGTGGAAAATCTAGTCAAAATCGTTCAAAACTTGAAATAATCGCAGAAATCAGAGTGAAGACTCTGATTTTTTATTGGCATAAAAGCAAGGCACAACCTTGTAAAAGTAGTTGAAATTTGATATAGTAGTCCTATGTAAAATACAAAGGAGAAAACAATGAATCCAAATATTACTTTTTTAATCATGTTAGTAGCAATGATGGGCTTGATGTTCTTTATGCAACGTTCTCAAAAGAAACAAGCCCAAAAGCGTATGGAAAGCTTGAACAAGCTTCAAAAAGGCTATGAAGTGATCACAATCGGCGGACTTTACGGAACAGTAGATGAAGTAAATACTGAGAAGCAAACAATCGTACTGGACGTAGATGGTGTTTATTTGACTTTTGAATTAGCTGCTATCAAGACAGTGTTGCCCCTTAAAGAAGCTGTGACACCAGAAGGAACAGTTATCGACGAAGGCGGAGCAATTGAAGAATAAAACGGGATCCTATCACTCCCGTTTTTCTATGATATGAGAGGAAAAGGGATGAAAAAAATAGTATTTGTGTGCTTAGGAAATATCTGTCGTAGCCCCATGGCAGAATTTGTGATGAAGTCCATGACGAGTGATTATCAAATTGAGAGTCGTGCAACTTCGTCTTGGGAACACGGCAATCCGATTCATAGGGGAACGCAAGGGATTTTTCTTAGATATCAGATTCCTTATGACAAAGACAAAACATCGCTTCGGATTGGCAGAGAAGATTTTGAGTCGTTTGATTACATTATCGGTATGGATGCTTCAAACGTTTCAGATTTGCGTCAAATGTGTCCTCAGGAATTCCAGCATAAAATCTACTCTTTTGCATCTGAAAGTGTTCCAGATCCTTGGTATACAGGAGATTTTGGGGAAACCTATGCTCGTATCACAAGTGGATGTCAAAGCTGGCTAGATCGATTAGAAAATGAGAGTGACAATGGAAAAGCTTAAAGAAATCTTTGAAAAATATAGAGTTTATCTAACTCGCCCGCGTATAGAGATTGCAACAGTCCTTCTAATCGCTATCTGCGCCGTGTCAGTTTTTCTATTAAACACACCAAAAAAGGGTGTACTGACACTTGATAATGGTACGCTTGTTTATGATGGAACCTTGGTAAGAGGAAAGATGAATGGTCAGGGGACCATGACTTTTGAAAATGGAGACCAATATACAGGTGATTTCAATAATGGCGCCTTTAATGGAAAAGGGACTTTCCAATCAAAATCTGGGTGGAAATACGAAGGTGATTTTGTAAATGGCCAGGCTGAAGGTCAAGGGAAGTTGACGACAGAACAAGAAGTTGTCTATGAAGGAACCTTTAAACAAGGCATTTTTCAACAAAAACAGTAGTCTCTAGGTGAGGAGACTATTTTTTAAAACAAAAAAGAAATCGCTTTCTATAATGATTGCTAGAGAAGAATCTTCAATGTAGAAAAAGTTTGTGAAATAAAAAAATTTTCATCGCAATTTCACAATCGATAGAGCAAAATCCCGTAGCACCGCAATATTGAAAAAAATTCACAAATGAATAAAGTTTCTTTGTGAAACCTACATGAAACTGTTTACAAAGTCTGAAAAAAGAGTTATAATAAACTTGTGAAAAAATTAACAAAGGATAAAATCCTTTAAGGCTATGGAGGATAATATGGCTGATAAAAAAACAGTAACACCTGAGCAAAAACAACTTGCTGCTGAGAAGCATGTCGACGGTCTCGTGAAAAAAGCCTTGGTTGCACTTGATGAAATGCGCAAGTTGAACCAAGAACAAGTTGACTACATCGTGGCAAAAGCTTCGGTCGCAGCCCTTGATGCGCACGGTATCCTAGCACAACATGCAGTTGAAGAAACTGGTCGCGGTGTATTTGAAGACAAGGCAACGAAAAACCTTTTTGCCTGTGAGCACGTTGTCAATAATATGCGCGGTGTTAAAACTGCTGGTGTTATAGAAGATGATCCTATTACTGGTTTGACTAAGATTGCTGAGCCTGTCGGAGTTGTTTGTGGTATCACTCCAACAACGAACCCAACATCAACAGCAATTTTCAAAGCATTGATTGCCTTGAAGACACGTAACCCAATCGTTTTTGCCTTCCACCCATCTGCTCAAGAATCATCTGCTCACGCAGCGCAAATCGTTCGTGATGCAGCTATCGCAGCTGGCGCACCTGAAAACTGTGTTCAATGGATTACAGAGCCATCTATGGAAGCAACTGGAGCGCTTATGAACCACGAAGGTATTGCGACTATCCTTGCAACAGGTGGTAATGCCATGGTTAAGGCTGCTTACTCATGTGGTAAACCAGCTCTTGGAGTAGGTGCCGGAAACGTTCCTGCCTATGTTGAAAAATCAGCTGACCTTTGTCAAGCTGCTCATGACATCGTGATGTCTAAATCATTTGATAATGGTATGGTCTGTGCATCAGAACAAGCGGTTATCATTGATAAAGAAGTGTATGACGAATTTGTAGAAGAATTCAAATCATACCACACTTACTTTGTAAACAAAAAAGAAAAAGCTCTTCTTGAAGAATTCTGCTTTGGCGCTAAAGCAAACAGCAAAAACTGTGCTGGTGCTAAACTAAATGCAAACATCGTTGGTAAACCAGCTGCATGGATTGCAGAACAAGCAGGCTTTAAAGTACCAGAAGGTACAAACATCTTGGCTGCAGAATGTGCGGAAGTAGGTCCAAATGAGCCATTGACTCGCGAGAAATTGTCACCAGTTATCGCTGTCTTGAAAGCTGAAGATAGAGAAGACGGTCTTAAAAAAGCTCGTCAAATGGTTGAATTTAACGGACTTGGTCACTCAGCAGCTATCCATACAAAAGACGAAGAATTGGCTAAACGCTTTGGTACTGAAATCAAAGCGATGCGGATCATCTGGAACTCTCCATCTACTTTCGGTGGTATCGGGGACGTATATAATGCCTTCATCCCATCATTGACACTTGGATGTGGTTCATACGGACGCAACTCAGTTGGTGATAACGTGAGCGCTATTAACCTCCTAAACATCAAGAAAGTAGGGAAACGTAGAAATAATATGCAATGGTTTAAAGTTCCTTCAAAAATTTACTTCGAGCGCAACTCTATCCAATACCTTCAAACATGTGAAGATATTGAACGTGTTATGATCGTTACGGACAAATCTATCGAAAAACTTGGCTTTGTTCAACGTGTTATTGATCAATTGAACGCACGTAGCAACCGTGTAACGATCCAAGTCTTCTCAGATGTTGAACCAGATCCAGACATCACAACTGTAGAACGTGGTGCCGAAGTGATGAAAGCATTTGAACCAGATACAATCATCGCTCTTGGTGGTGGTTCTCCAATGGACGCGGCTAAAGTAATGTGGCTCTTCTACGAGCAACCAGAAATCGACTTCCGTGACTTGGTTCAAAAATTCATGGATATCCGTAAACGTGCCTTCCGCTTCCCATCACTTGGTAAGAAAGCAAAATACATCGGTATTCCAACGACTTCAGGTACAGGTTCAGAAGTAACACCATTTGCCGTTATCTCTGATAAGAAAAACAACCGCAAGTACCCATTAGCTGACTACTCATTGACACCAACTATTGCGATTGTTGACCCTGCTTTGGTTGAGTCCGTTCCAGACTTTATCGCTGCTGACACTGGTATGGACGTCTTGACTCACGCTACTGAAGCTTACACTTCAAACTTTGCCAACGACTACACAGACGGTATTGCGCTTCAAACAATCAAACTTGTCTTTGAATGGTTGGAAAAATCTGTTAAGACAGCTGACCCAGAAGCACGTGAGAAAATGCATAATGCGTCTACAATGGCTGGTATGGCCTTCGCCAATGCCTTCCTTGGTATGAGCCACTCAATGGCCCACAAGATCGGTGGTGTTCACCATACTGTTCACGGACGTACAAACGCAATCTTGCTTCCATACGTTATCCGTTACAACGGTACTCGCCCGTCTAAGACGACTACATGGCCTAAATACAACTACTGGAAAGCTGATGAAAAATTCCAAGACATCGCGAAAATGCTTGGTTTGCCTCATTCAACTCCAGAAGAAGCAGTTGAAGCTTATGCCAAAGCAGTTTACGATCTTGGTGTTGCAGTAGGTATCAAGATGAACTTCAAAGACCAAGGAATTGATGAAAAAGTTTGGAAAGACAGCTTGCATGAAATTGCCTTGCTTGCTTATGAAGACCAATGTTCTCCTGCTAACCCACGCTTGCCAATGGTAGCTGACATGGAAGAAATCATGGCAGATGCCTACTATGGTTACGCAGAACGTCCAGGACGTCGCAAATAATCGTTTATCAGCCTAGAGGCAGGAGAAATCCTGTCTCTTTTTTGTAAACTCAGAAAGAGTTGAACTTGGAGTTTCGTGTTGAAATGTAGAGAATATGCAGATATTATAAAAGATTGTAAAGATATGCTTTAAAAATCAAAGAATAGATGAATAAAAA
>NZ_KQ970188.1:4562-5552 GCF_001579015.1 Streptococcus oralis | reverse complement strand
GTATCCAAAACGTAGAAGGTGTTGAAGTTACTCGCATCAACGACCTTACAGATCCAGTTATGCTTGCACACTTGTTGAAATACGACACAACTCAAGGTCGTTTCGACGGTACTGTAGAAGTTAAAGAAGGTGGATTCGAAGTTAACGGTAAATTCGTTAAAGTTTCTGCTGAACGTGATCCAGAACAAATCGACTGGGCTACTGACGGTGTAGAAATCGTTCTTGAAGCAACTGGTTTCTTTGCTAAGAAAGACGCAGCTGAAAAACACCTTAAAGGTGGAGCTAAGAAAGTTGTTATCACTGCTCCTGGTGGAAACGATGTTAAAACAATCGTATTTAACACTAACCACGACGTTCTTGACGGTACTGAAACAGTTATCTCAGGTGCTTCATGTACTACAAACTGCTTGGCTCCAATGGCTAAAGCTCTTCAAGACAACTTCGGTGTTGTAGAAGGATTGATGACTACTATCCACGCTTACACTGGTGACCAAATGATCCTTGACGGACCACACCGTGGTGGTGACCTTCGCCGTGCTCGCGCTGGTGCTGCAAACATCGTTCCTAACTCAACTGGTGCTGCTAAAGCTATCGGTCTTGTAATCCCAGAATTGAACGGTAAACTTGACGGATCTGCACAACGCGTTCCAACTCCAACTGGATCAGTTACTGAATTGGTAGCTGTTCTTGAAAAGAACGTTACTGTTGATGAAGTGAACGCAGCTATGAAAGCAGCTTCAAACGAATCATACGGTTATACAGAAGATCCAATCGTATCTTCAGATATCGTAGGTATGTCTTACGGTTCATTGTTCGACGCAACTCAAACTAAAGTTCTTGATGTTGACGGTAAACAATTGGTTAAAGTTGTATCATGGTACGACAATGAAATGTCATACACTGCACAACTTGTACGTACTCTTGAATACTTTGCAAAAATCGCTAAATAATTCTTGAGTCAATAAAAGCAAGACCTTCCGGTTGTACTGA
>NZ_KQ970188.1:0-3231 GCF_001579015.1 Streptococcus oralis | reverse complement strand
ACGGTCTTGCTTTTTTATATAGAAAAATGGATGATAGTGTCATCCATTTTGTTTTAATTCTGTTTCGAAAGTATCCGAGAGGGCAGTAAAACTCAATTGTTCTAAGGTGAGTGGATGGGTAAAGGATAGTTGGAAGGCATGGAGCATGAGCCGGCTTGTTTTTGTTCTAGAGTTATAGAGAGGATCGCCCAGGATAGGGTGCTTGTGATGAGAAAGGTGAACACGGATTTGATGCGTTCGACCGGTCTTTAGTTTGCAACGGACAAGGGTAGTCTTATTTGGAAATTGCTTTAATCGGCTTACCTGTGTTTCAGCATGTTGCCCCCTTTTAGAATCCACCACCCGTTTTCTGCGATCGTGTCGATCACAACCAATTTTATCTCGGAAGATAAGTTCTTTACTCCCTATTTGCCCCTCTACGAGTGCCCAGTACTCACGAGCGATTTCCTTTTTCTCCAACAAACGATTGAGAATGGGAAGGATAAAAGGATTTTTGGCGAAAAGCACTAAACCGCTTGTTTCCATATCCAAGCGATGAACAACATAGCAAGTTTGCCCGACGTAGGCAGAGACATGGTTGAGTAGGGCAATTTCATCTGGTTGATTACCGTGCGTTTTCATCCCTTCCGGTTTGTTAACAACAATGAGATGTTGGTCTTGATAAACTTCTTTAACGAGGTCTGGGTTGCCCCAAAGGATTTCCTTTGTGGGATAATCTTCCTCGTCAAAAATTAATTGGCAAATATCCCCTGGCTTCACCATCTCGTTCCAGTGAACTTGTTTTTGATTGATGAAGATATTCTTCTTGGTTCTCAGAAAGTGGCGGACTTTTCTAGGGATGAGGAGTTGTTCCTCTAGATATTGTTTGACCGTCATTTGAGGCAGGGATGATGGTAATGTAAATGTGAATTGCATACAGATATTGTAACAAAAAAAGCCCTATTTGGATAGGAAATAGCTAAATTCTTGAGTTCCTATGGTGAAGATGATAAAATAAACGCATGAAATTAGATAAATTATTTGAGAAGTTCCTTTCTCTTTTTAAAAAAGAAACGAGTGAATCGACTGAGCCGACTGAGTCGGATTCAACTAGCATGCGTCGTTCACGGAGAGATAGAAAAAAATTAGGCCATGTGGGTCCGATTCGAAAATTCTGGCGTCGCTATCATTTAACAAAGATTGTCGTTATACTAGGTTTGAGTGTTGGTTTGTTAGTAGGGACCTACCTATTTGCAATAGCCAAGTCCACCAATGTCAATGACTTGCAAAATGCCTTGAAAACGCGAACCCTGATTTTTGACCGCGAAGAAAAAGAGGCAGGTGCCCTGTCCGGTCAAAAGGGAACCTATGTTGAGCTGACAGATATCAGTAAAGACTTGCAGAACGCTGTCGTCGCGACAGAGGATCGTTCCTTCTATAAAAATGATGGGATTAACTATGGTCGTTTCTTTCTAGCTATTGTCACAGCAGGTCGTTCTGGAGGCGGTTCTACTATCACCCAACAGTTGGCGAAAAATGCCTATCTATCTCAAGATCAAACTGTTGAACGGAAGGCCAAGGAGTTTTTCCTAGCTTTAGAATTGACAAAAAAATACAGCAAGGAGCAAATCCTTACTATGTACCTCAATAACGCCTACTTTGGAAATGGCGTCTGGGGTGTAGAGGATGCAAGTAAGAAATATTTCGGTGTATCGGCTTCACAACTAACGCTTGATCAGGCGGCCACTCTAGCTGGGATGCTCAAGGGGCCAGAGTTATATAATCCTTTGAATTCCATTGAAGATTCAACTAACCGCAGGGATACGGTGCTACAAAATATGGTTGCAGCAGGCTATATTGATAAAAATCAAGAAACTGAAGCAGCTGGAGTAGATATGGCTTCTCAACTCCAAGATAAGTATGAAGGTAAGGTTTCTGATTATCGTTATCCATCCTATTTTGACGCAGTTGTCAACGAGGCAGTCTCTAAGTACAATCTAACAGAAGAAGAGATTGTCAACAACGGTTATCGAATCTATACAGAACTTGACCAAAACTATCAAGCAAACATGCAGGTTATTTACGAAAATACCTCGCTATTTCCAACGGCAGAAGACGGGACGCATGCTGAATCAGGTAGTGTTGCTCTAGAGCCTAAAACGGGTGGGGTGCGTGGAGTCGTTGGGCGCGTAGCTGGTGATGACAAACCGGGGTTCCGCAATTTCAACTATGCCACGCAGTCTAAGCGTAGCCCGGGCTCAACTATTAAACCTTTAGTTGTTTATACACCTGCAGTAGAAGCAGGATGGGCCTTGAACAAGCAACTGGATAATCATACCATGCAGTACAATAGTTATCAAGTAGACAACTATGCGGGTATTAAGACATCTCCTGAAGTACCTATGTACCAGGCTTTGGCAGAATCACTCAACCTACCAGCAGTTGCGACCGTAAATGAATTAGGTATTGACAAAGCTTTTGATGCTGGGGAGAGATTTGGTCTGAATATGGAAAAAGTTGATCGTGTTCTTGGAGTTGCTCTTGGTGGAGGTGTGGAGACGAATCCTCTCCAGATGGCACAAGCCTATGCAGCCTTTGCTAATGAAGGACTGATGCCTGAAGCGCATTTCATCACTCGTATCGAAAATGCCAGTGGACAGGTCATCAAGAGCCATAAAAATTCCCAAAAACGAGTGATCGATAAGTCGGTAGCCGATAAAATGACCAGTATGATGCTAGGAACATTTACCAATGGGACAGGGATTAGTTCTTCACCTGCTGATTATGTTATGGCTGGGAAAACAGGTACTACTGAGGCTGCTTTTAATCCTGAATATACTAGTGACCAGTGGGTGATTGGCTATACTCCAGATGTGGTAATTAGCCACTGGCTCGGTTTTCCGACGACGGATGAGAACCATTATCTAGCAGGTTCGACTTCTAATGGCGCTGCCCATATCTTTAGAAGCATGGCCAACACCATCTTGCCTTATACTCCAGGTAGTACCTTTACGGTTGAGAATGCCTATAAACAAAATGGTATTGAACCAGAAAATACCAAGCAGCAAGTGGTTGAAAATGGAACGAATCAGACGGAAAATCCGTTGGGAGATATTCGTAGTCGAGCTCAAAATCTTGTAGACGAAGCGGGACGTGCGATTTCGGATGCAAAGATAAAAGAAAAAGCCCAGACAATCTGGGACTCTATCGTTAATCTCTTTCGTTAAGAGGCTTGTCAAAGCCCAGGTTTCT
>NZ_KQ970187.1:65667-70655 GCF_001579015.1 Streptococcus oralis | reverse complement strand
TTTTTTTGGGGGGCGGTAGGATAAATCGCTCATGCAATGTACTTCACGAAGTGATTTCGATGAGCGGGGGTTAAGTCTATTTATAGATTAAGCTTTCTGAGATACTCCCACAACTACAGAGAGTCATCATTTCCAGCTGGGATTTATAGGCAAGAGGTGTAGCTACATCCATCGTTATGATTGCTGAAGGCCTATTGTCTAAGAATATTAGCGGGTAATATTGCTGGTAGATTGATAAGTAACCAATTGAATTCCTTCTTGCTACCTTTCCCCCTCCCTGAAAGCGTAAAACAAACTAGTCAGAAAAGCCACTTTGTGGTATAATATAGAAGACTCAAAAAGAAACAGGAGAAAAAGAATGGATTTACTTTTAGCAATTATCTTGATTGTGCTAGCTTTTCTAGGAGGAGCTCTTGGAGGTATGTATTTGGTTCGTAAGCAAATTGAAAAAGAATTTGCAGACAACCCACGTTTGAATGCAGAGGCAGTTCGTGCTCTCTTGAGTGCAAATGGTCAAAAACCAAGCGAAGTTAAGGTACAACAAGTTTACCACCAAATCATTCGTCAACAAAAAGCAGCCCTTGCTAATAATAAAAAGAAATAAATAGGAAAAGTCTGGGATGAAAGTTCCAGACTTCTCACTATGTTCAGTAGTTCTCAAGGATGAGACTTTTTCCTTGCATTCTATTGATATTTGATTATGATTAAGAGAGAGGCAGTTGACATTCTATCAAGCTGTTAGTCAGTTCCTTCAGGACAAGAAATCATAATGAACTATCAATCAGAAAAAGAAGACTAGAAAGAAGACTGTATGGATAATCGACCAATTGGTTTTTTGGATTCGGGTGTCGGGGGCTTGACCGTTGTACGTGAGCTCATGCGCCAGCTTCCCCATGAAGAAATCGTCTATATTGGAGATTCGGCACGGGCGCCCTATGGTCCCCGTCCTGCTGAGCAAATCCGTGAATATACTTGGCAGTTGGTCAACTTTCTCTTGACCAAGGATGTCAAAATGATTGTCATAGCTTGTAACACTGCGACTGCGGTCGTTTGGGAAGAAATCAAGGCCCAACTAGACATTCCTGTCCTAGGCGTGATTTTGCCAGGAGCTTCGGCAGCTATCAAGTCCACTCAAGGTGGGAAAATCGGAGTCATTGGAACACCCATGACGGTCCAATCAGACATCTATCGTCAGAAAATCCATGATCTGGATCCGGATTTACAGGTGGAGAGTTTGGCCTGTCCCAAGTTTGCTCCCTTGGTGGAGTCTGGTGCCCTGTCAACCAGTGTAACTAAGAAAGTGGTTTATGAAACCCTGCGTCCCTTGGTTGGCAAGGTGGATAGCCTGATTTTGGGTTGTACCCATTACCCACTCCTTCGCCCTATCATCCAAAATGTCATGGGGCCTAAGGTTCAGCTCATCGATAGTGGGGCAGAGTGTGTGCGGGATATCTCGGTTTTGCTGAACTATTTTGAAATCAATCGTAGCCGAGATGCGGGACCTCTTCAACATTGTTTTTACACAACAGCCAATAGCCAAAGTTTTGCCCAAATTGGAGCAGAATGGCTGGAAAAAGAGATTCATGTGGAGCATGTAACATTATGACAAACAAAATTTATGAATACAAGGACGACCAGGACTGGTATGTTGGTGTCTGGGATGTCTATGGAGGCATCTATAGCCTCATCAAAGATCCTCTCGAGCTTGATTTTATGGATTTGGCTCGGATTTTTCGTGATGAGGAAAAGGGCTTTCCGATTACAATAACGGTGATGCGCTGGTCTTCTAACTTCCGTCTGCTCTCTTTTATCGTTGAGATTTTAAATGCAGAAGCAGGACGCAGTTTGGAAGTCATCCAACGTCAGGGAGCCCTGCTCTTGGTTGAAAATGGTCAACTTTTGCATGTAGAATTACCCAAAGAAGGTGTTGATGTAGAAACCTTCTTTGAAACTAGCAAGGTTAGAGAAACCTTGTTGATTGCGACTCGAAACGAAGGCAAGACCAAGGAATTTCGAGCTATCTTTGACAAACTAGGCTATGATGTGGAAAATCTCAATGACTATCCTGACCTGCCCGAAGTAGCAGAAACAGGCATGACCTTTGAAGAAAATGCCCGCCTCAAGGCAGAAACCATTTCCCAATTAACAGGCAAGATGGTTCTAGCAGATGACTCAGGCCTCAAAGTCGATGTTCTTGGTGGTTTGCCAGGTGTCTGGTCAGCCCGTTTTGCAGGTGTGGGAGCGACTGACCGTGAAAATAATGCCAAGCTCTTGCACGAATTGGCTATGGTCTTTGATCTCAAGGACCGTTCGGCTCAATTCCACACAACCTTAGTCGTAGCCAGTCCAGGTAAGGAAAGTTTGGTGGTTGAAGCTGACTGGCCAGGTTATATCAATTTTGAACCCAAGGGTGAAAATGGCTTTGGTTATGATCCCCTATTCCTTGTAGGAGAGACAGGCAAGTCAGCGGCTGAATTAACCCTTGAAGAAAAAAATAGCCAATCTCACCGTGCCTTAGCCGTTAAGAAACTTTTGGAGGTATTTCCATCATGGCAAAGCAAACCATCATTGTAATGAGTGATTCCCATGGCGATAGCTTGATTGTGGAAGAAATTCGTGATCGCTATCTGGGGAAAGTCGATGCCATTTTTCACGATGGTGACTCTGAACTCCGTCCTGATTCTCCACTTTGGGAGGGCATCCATGTCGTCAAAGGCAATATGGACTTTTATGCGGGCTACCCAGAACGTTTGGTGACCCAACTTGGTCCGACCAAGATTATCCAGACTCACGGACACTTATTTGATATCAATTTCAACTTTCAAAAGTTGGACTACTGGGCTCAGGAAGAAGATGCCGATATCTGTCTCTATGGTCACTTGCATGTGCCAAGTGCTTGGATGGAAGGAAAGATTCTTTTTCTAAATCCAGGTTCCATCAGCCAACCACGAGGCGCTATTAGAGAATGTCTCTATGCCCGTGTGGAGATTGATGACAGCTATTTTAAAGTAGACTTTTTAACACGTGATCATGAGGTTTATCCGGGCTTGTCCAAGGAGTTTACTCGATGATTGCCAAAGAATTTGAAGCATTTTTACTAGAGCAGGAAGAGACCTTTCTCACCCCAGCTGACAATCTTGCAGCTTTGATTGATACCCATAACGCTGACCATGCGATCTTGGTGTTGAGTCAAATCACCTATACCCGTATCCCTGTTGTGACCTTTGACAAACGCTTTGTCGGAACCATTGGTCTGAGAGATATTTTGGCTTATCAAATGGAGCAGGGTTTGACGGATGAGCAGATGGCAACGACAGATATCGTCAATATGACCAAGACAGATGTGGCAGTCGTCGCTCCAGACTATAATATCACTGAAGTCCTCCATAAACTGGTAGATGAACCCTTCTTGCCAGTGGTAGATAATGAATGGATTTTTCAAGGAATTATCACGCGCAAGTCCATCCTCAAGGCAGTTAATGCCCTCTTGCATGACTTTAGTAAGGAATATGAGATTCGATGCAAATGAGAGATAGGATTTTAGACTTTTTAGAGGGAAAGCAGGGTTTGTCTGCCAATTCCAAGCAGTCCTATAAGTATGATCTGGAGCAATTTTTGGACTTGGTAGGGGAGCGGGTCTCTGAAACTAGTCTCAAGATTTACCAAGCCCAGCTAGCCAATCTAAAAATGAGTGCCCAGAAACGGAAACTTTCGGCCTGTAACCAATTTCTCTATTTTCTCTATCAAACTGGAGAGGTGGACAGTTTTTACCGATTGGAATTAGCCAAACAAGCTGAAAAGAAGACCGAAAAACCAGAACTGTTAGACCTAGCCTCTTTTTGGCAGGAAAGTGACTATCCAGAAGGACGCCTGCTAGCGCTCTTAATCCTAGAAATGGGACTCTTGCCAAGCGAGATTTTATCCCTCAAAGTTTCGGATATCAATCTGGATTTTCAAGTGCTGCGAATCAACAAGGCTTCCCAACAGAGGATTGTTACTATTCCCACGATCTTGATTCCAGAGCTAGAACCCTTGATGGGACAGACCTATCTCTTTGAAAGGGCAGGGGAAGCCTATTCTCGTCAGTGGGCCTTTCGTCAGCTGGAGTCCTTTGTCAAGGAGAAAGGTTTCCCAGCCTTATCAGCCCAAGCCTTGCGGGAACAGTTCATTCTAAGACAAATAGAAAACAAGGTTGATTTGTACGAAATAGCAAAAAAATTAGGATTAAAAACAGTCCTGACCTTAGAAAAATATAGATAATGGATATTAAATTAAAAGATTTTGAAGGGCCACTGGACTTGCTCTTGCACTTGGTTTCCAAGTATCAGATGGATATTTACGATGTGCCCATTACGGAAGTCATCGAACAGTATCTAGCCTATGTCTCAACCCTGCAGGCTATGCGTCTGGAAGTGACTGGTGAGTATATGGTCATGGCCAGTCAGTTGATGCTCATCAAGAGCCGCAAACTCCTTCCAAAGGTAGCAGAAGTGACAGACTTGGAGGATGACCTGGAGCAGGACCTTCTCTCTCAAATCGAAGAATACCGCAAGTTCAAGCTCTTGGGTGAGCACTTGGAGGCTAAGCACCAAGATCGGGCCCAGTACTATTCCAAAGCGCCAACAGAGTTGATTTATGAGGATGCGGAGCTTGTACATGACAAGACGACCATTGATCTCTTTTTGGCTTTTTCAAATATCCTAGCCAAGAAAAAAGAGGAGTTCGCACAGAATCACACGACCATCTTGCGGGATGAGTATAAGATTGAGGACATGATGGTCATCGTAAAAGAGTCTTTGTCTGGACGAGACCAGTTGCGCTTGCAGGATTTGTTCAAGGAAGCCCAGAATATCCAAGAGGTCATTACCCTCTTTTTGGCGACCTTAGAGTTAATCAAAACTCAGGAATTGATCCTCGTGCAAGAGGAGAGTTTTGGGGATATCTATCTCATGGAAAAGAAGGAAGAAAGTCAAGAGGCATAAAGCTAG
>NZ_KQ970187.1:61004-65647 GCF_001579015.1 Streptococcus oralis | reverse complement strand
AGAGAAGAAAGATGAGTACTTTAGCAGAAATAGAAGCGCTCTTGTTTGTAGCAGGTGAAGATGGGATTCGGGTCCGTCAGTTGGCTGAACTCCTCTCTCTGCCACCAACAGGCATCCAGCAGAGTTTAGAAAAATTAGCCCAGAAGTATGAAAAAGACCAAGAGTCGAGTCTGTCCTTGATCGAGACAGGTGGAGCATACAGATTGGTCACCAAGCCTCAATTTGCAGCGATTTTGAAGGAATACTCCAAGGCGCCCATCAATCAGAGTTTATCTCGGGCTGCCCTTGAGACCTTGTCCATCATTGCCTATAAGCAACCGATTACTCGAATTGAGATTGATGCTATTCGTGGGGTCAATTCGAGTGGGGCCTTGGCAAAGTTGCAGGCCTTTGACTTGATACGAGAAGACGGAAAAAAAGAAGTTTTGGGGCGCCCCAACCTCTATGTGACTACGGATTATTTCCTAGATTACATGGGAATTAACCATTTGGAAGAATTACCAGTGATTGATGAGCTTGAGATTCAAGCCCAAGAAAGCCAATTATTTGGTGAAAGGATAGAAGAAGATGAGAATCAATAAGTATATTGCCCACGCAGGTGTGGCCAGTAGGAGAAAAGCAGAAGAGTTGATCAAGCAAGGCTTGGTGACGGTCAACGGCCAAGTGGTGCGTGAACTAGCAACGACCATCAAGGCTGGTGATAAGGTTGAAGTTGAAGGCCAGCCTATCTACAACGAAGAAAAGGTCTACTATCTTCTCAATAAACCCCGCGGAGTGATTTCTAGTGTGACAGATGACAAGGGCCGCAAGACTGTTGTGGACCTCTTGCCACAGGTCAAAGAGCGCATCTACCCTGTGGGACGTTTGGACTGGGATACATCTGGTGTCTTGATTTTGACCAATGATGGGGATTTTACAGATGAGATGATTCATCCTCGTAATGAGATAGACAAGGTCTATGTCGCGCGTGTTAAAGGTGTGGCCAACAAAGAGAATCTCCGCCCCTTGACCCGTGGTCTTGAGATTGATGGCAAGAAAACCAAGCCTGCTGTCTATGAGATTCTCAAAGTGGATCCAGTCAAAAATCGCTCAGTAGTGCAGTTGACCATCCATGAAGGGCGTAACCATCAGGTTAAAAAAATGTTTGAAGCCGTCGGTCTCCAAGTGGACAAGTTGTCTCGGACTCGTTTTGGACACTTAGATTTGACGGGCCTTCGTCCGGGAGAATCCCGTCGCCTTAACAAAAAAGAAATCAGCCAACTGCATACTATGGCTGTAACCAAGAAATAATGAAACGAATCTTAATAGCGCCAGTTCGCTTTTACCAACGCTTTATCTCACCAGTCTTTCCACCCTCTTGTCGTTTTGAGCCCACTTGTTCAAACTACATGATTGAAGCTATTGAAAAACATGGCTTCAAGGGAGTTTTGATGGGCTTAGCTCGGATTTTACGTTGCCACCCTTGGTCGAAAATAGGCAAGGATCCTGTGCCAGACCACTTTTCACTCAAACGAAATCATAAACAAAAAGAATCAGCCTGATTCTTTTTTGTATACTTTAGAAAGGAAGTTGGCAGATTAAGATTTTCACTATCCTTCTCCTATAAAAAGTGGTAAAATGGAGGACAGAAAGAAGGAACTGATATGACAACATTATTTTCAAAAATCAAAGAAGTAACAGAACTTGCTGCGATCTCAGGTCATGAAGCGCCTGTCCGTGCCTATCTCCGTGAAAAGTTGACTCCGCATGTGGATGAAGTTGTGACAGATGGCTTGGGCGGTATTTTCGGGATTAAACATTCAGAAGCTACCGATGCGCCCCGTGTTTTAGTCGCTTCTCATATGGACGAAGTTGGCTTTATGGTCAGCGAGATTAAGCCAGATGGAACCTTCCGTGTCGTTGAAATCGGTGGCTGGAATCCCATGGTAGTTAGTAGCCAACGCTTTAAACTCTTTACTCGTGACGGTCGTGAAATTCCCGTGATTTCAGGCTCTGTTCCACCACATTTGACACGTGGAAAGGGCGGACCAACCATGCCAGCTATTTCAGATATTATCTTTGATGGTGGTTTTGCGGATAAGGCTGAAGCAGAAAGCTTTGGCATCCGTCCTGGTGACACTATCGTTCCAGATAGCTCAGCAATCTTGACAGCCAATGAAAAAAATATCATCTCAAAAGCTTGGGATAACCGCTATGGGGTCCTTATGGTTAGTGAGCTAGCAGAAGCCTTGTCAGGTCAGAAACTTGGGAATGAACTCTATCTTGGTGCTAATGTCCAAGAAGAAGTGGGTCTCCGTGGCGCACACACTTCAACAACTAAGTTTGACCCAGAAGTCTTTCTTGCAGTTGACTGTTCACCTGCTGGTGATGTTTATGGCGGCCAAGGCAAGGTTGGGGACGGTACCTTGATTCGTTTTTACGATCCAGGTCATTTGCTTCTCCCAGGTATGAAGGATTTCCTTTTGACAACGGCTGAAGAAGCTGGTATCAAGTACCAATACTACTGTGGTAAAGGCGGAACGGATGCAGGTGCAGCTCATCTGAAAAATGGTGGTGTTCCATCAACAACTATCGGTGTTTGCGCTCGTTATATCCATTCTCACCAGACCCTCTACGCTATGGATGACTTTTTAGAAGCTCAAGCTTTCTTGCAAGCTTTAGTGAAAAAATTGGATCGTTCAACAGTTGATTTGATTAAAAATTATTAAAGAATAAGAGAGGTGAGCGAAATGACAGAACCAAACCTAGAAAGCCTTATAAAAGATCTCTATAATCATGCCCGTCAAGGCTTGAGTGATGAGTTAGTCGCCGCTCTCCTAGAGACTGCTAAAAAACTACCTACTACAAATGAGCAATTACTAGCAGTCCGTCTCTCAGGCCTGGTCAATCTTGAACTGTTCAGAAATCCCAAACACCCAGCACCTGAATTGATCAACTTAGCTCGCTTTATCAAAAGAGAAGAAGCCAAGTACAGAGGAACCGCAGTTTCTGCTATTATGTTTGGGGAACTCTTTAAAATGCTTTGATTCCATTGTGAATCAAAGCATTTTTTATACGTCAGAAAAGCCATTCTTGATTAAGAGACGAAAAAACCACCTAAGTCAAGGTGGATTCTTGTTTATTAAATTTGTTCAGCGATGACCTTTTCGGCTAGGTTCATAGCATGGTCAGACACACGAGTGTAGTGGGAAATGATGTCGATGAAATTGACTCCAGCTTGTGTAGAACACTCACCCTTGTTAAGGCGTTTGATGTGGGTCTTTCTGAGAACACGTTCCATATTGTTGATTTCTTTATGGCGTTCAATCAGACTCTGAGCTTTTTCAATATCATTATTTTCCACACTATCAAGGGCATCCTTGATAAAGTCAGTAGTTTTTTGATAGATATCAGCTAATTCCTCTAGAGCAGCTTCAGAGAAATGAACATCTTTGCGTTGGAGGTAGTCTGTTAGGTTGAGCAAGCCTTCTGCGTGGTCCCCGATCCGTTCCAAATCACGAGATGAATCAAGGATGTTAGTCAACACTTCGCTTTCCTTTTGGCTCAAGGATTCGCTTGAGAGCCTGATGAGGTAACGAGTGAGTTTTTCATCAATGGTGTTGATGGCTTCCTCTGTCTTGTGCCCTTTTTCAGCTACCTTTTCATCCAAACCGATGATATAGTTATAAGAAAGGTCAAAAGCTTTGGCTGCATAGTTCCCCAAGTGCAAAAGTTCTTTTTTGGCATTTCCGAGGGCGATAGAAGGAGATTGTTGGATAAGTTGTTCGTCGAGATAAAGAGGCTCGTACTTGACAACCTCGTCTTCACCAGGGATGAGCTTGGTTACAAAGTAGGCCAAGGCTCCGATGAATGGAAATTGTACAATGGTGTTACTTACGTTAAAGGCACCGTGAGAGAAGGCGATGGTCATCTCAGGTGAGAGGTGAAGGAGTGCCTGGAAGTACTCGATCATAGCAGTAAAGGGGCCTAATAAGATTAAGCAAAGAATAGTCCCTAAAACGTTAAAGGTAACGTGGGTTGCTGCAACGCGCTTTGCAGAGACATTGACTCCAGCTGCCGCGATAATAACGGTTAGGGTTGTCCCGATATTATCCCCGAAGAGAACTGGTAGTGAACCTTTAAGATCAAGGAACCCACCTGCATAGAGACCTTGCAGAATCCCGATTGTAGCCGAGGAAGCCTGGATGAGGACGGTAATCACTGCACCAGCTACCACTCCTAAAATAGGATTTTGTCCCAAGGTTACCATATATTCCTTGAATTGTGGTAAATCTTTAAGTGGGCTCATACCGGCACTGATGAGGTTGAGTGCGTAGAAGATTCCCCCGACACCAAATAGGATGCGCCCGATATTGTTTGCTGTTCGATTTTTTGTAAAGAAGAGGAACATGGTTCCAAGGAAAATCAAGGGCAAAGCATACTCGCCCAGTTTGAAACCGATGATAAAGGAAGTAACAGTGGTTCCAATATTGGCTCCCATGATAATTCCGATAGCTTGTCTAAGAGTGAGAAGACTAGCGCTGACCAGCCCAACCGTGATAACTGTAACCCCTGTGCTTGACTGAATGAGAGCAGTTACGACGATTCCGACTAGAACACCTAAAAAGGGATTACTGGTGTACTTGTCAATGTAAAAACGAAGG
>NZ_KQ970187.1:51915-60984 GCF_001579015.1 Streptococcus oralis | reverse complement strand
AAAAAGGGATTACTGGTGTACTTGTCAATGTAAAAACGAAGGCGATCTCCAGCAGCTTGTTGCAAACCGTCTCCCATGGTCTTGATACTGTATAAAAACAGTCCTAGACCTCCTAAAAAGTGAAATAAAATTTCCTGCCAATTAATGGACATTTCTTTTTCCTCCGAAAAATAATAACGGAATTTCTCCTATTCTATTTTAAAGGATAAAAGTAAATCTCACAAGTGTTTTTCTGTTATTTTAGTAAGAAATAACTAACTTTTTTAAAAATTTTGTCAAAAGGGAGATTCTACCTCAAATATAGATGCCTAAATAAATTGTATCCAAATTAAACTGTTTCTTATCCTAGTTATAGTTTTTTTATCAAATATATTGACAACGCTTTCATATAAGATAGAATGAAGATAATCCTGTTCTGATGTTTGATTGTGGGAACAGTTACTTTTTTGTTCTATTAGGAGGATAAGATGAAAGATCTATTTTTTGAAAAACGTTGCCGTTACAGTATTCGTAAGTTGTCAATCGGGGCTTGTTCCTTGATGATTGGTTCAGCTCTATTTGCGAGTCCAGCTCTTGCCGAACAGGTCGCTGTCCCTGAAACAGCTACTAATACGAGCGCTCAAGCTACAAGTATTAATGAAACAACTAATCCAGATACTGCAGCTATCGAAAAACAATTATCGGAAACAGAGAATAAAGTAGCTGAGCAACCAATTTCAGAAAACACTCCAGCAATAACGGATTTGGTTAATGAAAAAGAAGAAGCGAAGCCAGCTCTGACAGAAAAAACTGAAAAACCTGCTCAACCAACTGAAAAAGAAGGAGTCAAGTCTGAGGAAGCTCCTCAAGTAGCTGACAATAAAGCGGACAAACCGACTCTGGCAGACGTTCCTAAAAATGAAGAAAAGAGTCTCCGACCAAAGGAAATCAAGTTTGATACTTGGGAAGATTTGTTGAAATGGGAACCGGGTGCGCGTGAGGATGATCCCATCAACCGTTCCTCAGTTGAACTCGCTAAGCGCCATAGAGGTCAGCTGGTCAATGAAAAAGCAAGCAGAAGAGCCAAGGTTCAAGCTCTGGCAAATACCAACTCAAAGGCCAAAGACCACGCTTCTGTTGGTGGAGAAGAATTCAAGGCCTACGCCTTTGATTACTGGCAATACTTGGATTCAATGGTCTTCTGGGAAGGTCTAGTTCCAACTCCAGATGTCATTGATGCCGGTCACCGCAACGGAGTTCCCGTTTATGGAACACTCTTTTTCAACTGGTCAAACAGTATTGCTGACCAAGAGAAATTTGCCGCTGCCTTGAAACAAGATGAGGATGGCACCTTCCCGATTGCACGTAAACTTGTTGATCTCGCTAAGTACTATGGCTTTGATGGCTATTTCATCAATCAGGAAACAACGGGGGAATTGGTAGCACCTCTTGGTGAAAAAATGCGCCAATTCATGCTCTATACAAAGGAATATGCAGCTAAGGTCAACCACCCAATCAAGTATGCTTGGTACGATGCCATGACCTACAAATATGGTCGTTACCACGAAGATGGTCTAGGTGATTACAATTACCAGTTCATGCAAAAAGAAGGAGACAAGGTACCTGCAGATCAATTTTTTGCCAATTTCAATTGGAACAAGGAAAAGAATGACTACTCTGTAGAGATGGCAAAATGGCTAGAACGCAGTCAATATGATGTCTTTGCAGGCTTGGAATTGCAACAAGGTGGTTCTTATAAGACCAAAGTCAAATGGGATGCCCTCTTAGATGAAAAAGGCAAGTTGCGTTTGTCACTTGGACTCTTTGCACCCGATACGATTACCAGTCTAGGAAAAACAGGCGAAGACTACCACAAGAATGAAGATATCTTTTTTACAGGCTACCAAGGAGATCCAACGGCTCAAAAACCAGCGGACAAAGAGTGGTATGGGATTGCCAATTTGGTTGCGGACCGCACACCAGCAGTGGGCCGGACCTTCACTACTTCCTTTAATACAGGACATGGTAGAAAGTGGTTTGTAGACGGTAAAGTTTCTAAGGATTCTGAGTGGAACTACCGTTCGGTTTCTGGTGTCTTGCCAACTTGGCGCTGGTGGCAGACTTCGACAGGGGAAAAACTTCGTGCAGAATATGACTTTACAGATGCCTATAATGGAGGTAACTCCCTTAAATTCTCAGGTGATGTAGCTGGTAAGACGGACCAGGATGTGAATTTGTATTCTACCAAACTAGAAGTAACTGAGAAAACCAAACTTCGTGTTGCCCACAAGGGAGGAAAAGGCTCTAAAGTTTATATGGCTTTCTCTACAACACCAGACTACAAATTTGAGGATGCAGAAGCATGGAAAGAACTGACTTTATCTGATGACTGGACGAATGAAGAATTTGACCTCAGCTCACTAGCTGGAAAAACCATCTATGCAGTCAAACTCTTCTTCGAACATGAGGGAGCTGTAAAAGATTATCAGTTCAACCTAGGTCAATTAACAATTTCAGACAATGACCAAGCACCACAAGCACCGACAGGTCTCTCTGTGGTGAAGCAATCTCTTAAGAATGCCCAAGAAGCTGAAGCAGTTGTTCAATTTTCGGGTAACCAAGATGCCGATTTCTATGAAGTCTACGAAAAAGACGGGGATAACTGGCGATTGTTGACAGGTTCATCTGCTTCAACCATCTACTTGCCAAAAGTTAGCCGTTCTGCTAATGCGACTGGTACGACTCAAGAATTGAAAGTCGTTGCAGTTGGTAAAAATGGCCTCCGTTCTGAAGCTGCGACGACATTCTTTAACTGGGGGATGACTGTTCAGGATACAACTCTCCCAAGACCTTTGGCTGAAAATATTGTTCCAGGTGCAAAGGTAATCGGTAGCACCTTCCCAAATACTGAAGGCGGTGAAGGCATCGAAGGCATGTTGAACGGTACGATTACAAGTCTATCAGACAAGTGGTCTTCAGGACAATTGAGCGGTAGTGTCGATATTCGTTTGACCCAACCACGTCGTGTTGTCAGATGGGTCATGGACCATGCGGGAGCTGGTGGTGAGTCTGTTAACGATGGTTTGATGAACACCAAGGACTTTGATTTATACTACAAGGATACAGATGGCGAGTGGAAACTGGCTAAGGAAGTTCGTGGCAACAAAGCACACGTTACGGATATCACTCTTGATAAACCAATCACTGCCCAAGACTGGCGTTTGCATGTCATTACATCTGATAACGGAACACCTTGGAAGGCCATTCGTATCTACAACTGGAAGATGTACGAAACCTTGGACACAGAAAGTCAAAATATTCCAATGGCTAAGGTAGCTGCTCGTTCACTTGGAAACCATCAAGTTCAACTAGGCTTCTCTGATGTTCCAGCAGGTGCGACTATCACCGTTTACGACAAGGCAGACTCACAAACACCGATTGCGACCTTGAAGTCTGAAACTGGTGGGGACCTGGCAACAGCACCATTAGCCTTTGACAAGCAACCAAATCTCCTCTACTATCGTACCCAACTACCTGGCAAAGAAATCAGTAACACCTTGGCTGTAGCGATTCCACAGGATGAAAGAAAAATTAAATCTGTCAGCCTTGAAAAAGGACCTAAGAAGACGGTTTATAAAGAGGGAGAAAAACTCGACCTCAGAGGCGGAACACTCCGTGTTCAATACGAAGGGGGACAAGCCGACGAGCTGATTAACCTCACTCACTCAGGTGTGATGGTATCTGGATACGACACTCATCAAAAAGGGGAACAGAAGCTCACGGTCAGCTACCTTGGACTTCCAGTTACTGGTGATTTAAAGGTACAAGTGACTGGCCAAGATGAAGGAAAACCAAAAGAAGTAGCAGGTTTGTATATTACTAAGAAACCAAAAACGGACTATCTGGTAGGAGATCAACTGGATCTTGCAGAAGGTCGCTTCGGTGTTCTCTATGATGATGAGACAGAAGAGACTTACGGTTTTACTGATAAAGGTGTTGAAATTACGGGTTACGATGCTCAAAAGACCGGCCGTCAAACCTTGACCCTGCATTACAAGGGGCACACAGCTGAGTTTGATGTCTTGGTTTCTCCAAAGGCTGCAGTCAATGATGAGTACCTCAAACAAGAAATTACTGCTGCCCAAGGTCGTCAGTCAACCCTCGCCTATACCTTCTCAAGTGAGGACAAACAAGGAGCGTTAGTAGAGAAGCTCAATGCTGCGAAAGCAGTAGCAGAAAACCACAATGCCAGTCAAGAAGAAGTCAACAAAGCCTTGAATGAATTGAAACAAGCAGGTGCAGACTTGGATGGCAATCAACGTTATCAAACTGCTAGAGAAGAATTGGAAGGCTTGCTCGAATCCGTCCGTGAAAAAGATTCTCAAGCTGAGTTGATTGCCCAAGCAGAAGCTCTATTATCTTCTCAAACGCCAACTCCACAAGCTTTTGCGGACATGAAAGAAAAGCTGAATAAGAAACTAGCTCCTGCAGAAGAAAGCCACCACGTTGGTAGCATGGATCCTAATGAAGTGGTGCCAACAGTAGAGGCATTGCCTGAACTGGTTATTGAAACAGAAACAACAGCCTTTGAACGTCAAGAAAGACAAAATGTGGATCTTCTTAAAGGTCAACGTCAACTTGTCCAAAAAGGAGAAGAAGGGCAAATTCGTCGTCTAGTAGAAGTAGATGCCCAAGGCAAACGCACCCTTCGTTCAACTGAAGTTCTTAAGGAAGCTATCCCAGAAATCACAGAAGTTGGAACAAAAGTTCTATCAAGCAACCAACCGGCTGGGGGAGTAAAAGACCTAGTTTTAGAAATTCCGAAACTAGAAATTGAAGAGGATACAGTGGACTTCGAACGTCAAGAGCGACCAAATGCAAGCCTTCTAAAAGGTCAACGTCAACTTGTCCAAAAAGGAGAAGAAGGACAAATTCGTCGTCTAGTAGAAGTAGATGTCCAAGGCAAACGCACCCTTCGTTCAACTGAAGTTCTCAAGGAAGCTATTCCAGAAATCACAGAAGTTGGAACAAAAGAAGTGGCGCCAAGTCCAGATAAACCTCATGCTGATACCCTCTCTAAAGAGCAAAAGGGACTTCCAGCTACACCAAGTACCAATGCTCCAACTGCAGAAGTGCCTGTCAAAGGTGAAGTAGCAAGCAAACAACTGCCAAATACAGGAGTAGAAACAGATGCCAGTCTTGTAGCTCTGGGGCTTCTCGGAGTGATGAGTGGCTATGGACTTGTAGCTTTGAAAAAGAGAGAAGACTAAGAATAGATAGTATTTCTTAAGCTGAGATTAGAAAGAAATCGTTTCAAGAAGCAACAGCTAAAAATAGTTGTTGCTTCTTTGTGTTCTATCATCCGAATGGTTTTCTGAATTGAGACTGAATAGCTTGTAAGCCATCATAAAGTGTTTTTCAGCAACATAATCTTCAAATTCAGTTCGGTCATATTTCTGGACTTTAATCAGTTTATTTGATACCATAAAATTTCAGTAAAATTTTAAGGAGATGTTGTGAAATTATTTGTAAAACATGGGATATTTCTTTTTGCAACGGTTCTATCCCTCAGTACCTATAGTGTCATGGCTGATGAAGCTGTACAGACTAGTACAAAATCTAGTGTTGAAAATATGGCAAAATCTACGCCAAATGATGTCGTTGTCGGCAATCCGAACAATGCAATTTCCGATTTAAAGGAAGACAAAAATAGTGGGACTTCTGAACCTAGCATTACTAAAATTGAAGTCTCTGGTGGAGTAAATCCATCTGCGACCGGTGTCGATTTTTTCAAAGATGTTGAAATTAATCTTGAGGGAAATAACCTAACTGATGATAACTTTCTCAGCAAAGAAGGACTTCATTGGTCTGATAAAACATATGTCGAAATTGATAAAGGAACTGAAAATGGTCTTTTAAATGACAGTGAACGATTTGGTGAGGCCAACACTCCCTCAACCCCTGTTATAGCATATAGCAACAATGTAGGTGATAGTGGACGAATCAATTTTGTCGGCAAAACCTTATCTGGTATAGATTTAGATTTACTATGGACGGTCATTGAAAGTGATAAAGATGAGTGGGCTTCAAATTCTGGATTTCAGGATAGTCGTCCAAAAGGACTAGGTTTCTCAGGTGAGCAATTTATTCCAGGCGCAACAGGGAATTCTATCGTTGTATTGTACAACAATGCAAGTAACCTCGCTCTACATTATCAAATTGTAAAACATGGAACTAAGATTGAGCAACCCATACTTGTTAGTTTTATTTCTACCGATATTGATGCCGCTCAGGGAGTTCAAACGAACCTTGCAAATTTAGTTGAAATCATTCCGACAGAATCCAATCTCGTCAAGGAAGATGGAATTATCTATGATGCTACTTCAGGCGTAGTCGGTCTAAATGGCTCTAAAGATCTTCCGAAAGGTGGCTATCTTGGAGCTGGCTTTATTTCAAATTTTGATTATACCTTCTACTCGCCTGCCCCAAAAAGAGTGAATGATTCTTACTACTACCCAATAGCTGTAAGGTACGATATTTTTGGAAGCAGCTTGCAAGCCAATATCAATACGCGAGTTTCTAAACCGATTATTGTCCAGTATGTTGATAAACATGGAAAAGAATTAAAGAAAACAGAATTTTATAAAGGTTTCGATGATGAATCTTATAAAGTGGAATCCCTTAATATTCCAAATTATCGATTAGTAGATGTTAAGAGATTAACAGAAAATAAGGCAAAAACAAGGATTCAGTTCGTCTATCAAAAAGAACTACCCGTAACATTAAAGTTTCAAGATGAAAAAGGGAAGGAGTTGTACGGTACTCTAACTTATAAAGTTCTCGAGGGGCAAAGACTAAAGCATACACCTAAGAAAGTAGATGGTTATGTGACGCCAACAGTATTTGAGACCTTGGTCGAACATGCTGTAGAAAAGGTTTTTGTTTATCAGAAGATTCCACAAGCTAAGGAAAATCTTCAACCTTCTAGCAAAATTACGAATCCTAACGCGGAGAAGACTATCAGGCCACAGCTGCCATCATCCTTTTCCTCAGCAAACTCTAATTACCCTGTAGAGACCTCTTTGGCAGGGAGCTCATTACCATCCTTTTCTCAGGGATCAAACCAAGTACCAAATAACCAAGGCCAAAGAGTAGAGGATAGTCATACTGAACCCAAAAAGCAAGAGATACCAACCAAAAAAGATCCCTTTTTAACCAATACCAAGATGAATCAAGATGAGAAGAAATTGTTTCTTGATTATATCAGGGCTGTTGGAGATGAAGCACGCAAAAAATATGGTAATAATCGCAATAAAATCAATCACGCTATTGCTAACGCCATCGCGCGTGTTCCTTACTCAAAAGATAAACTGCAATCCATGACCAATGATTTTGGAGAAGCCCCAGATTTTTTAACTTCTAAAATTCATTATCTATTATCTGATTTGCACACATCTCCATCATATACTATTGACTTTCCACATCTGGCTGCACCGATTGCTACCTCTTATCAAAGTAGTTTTCTAAAAGAAGTAGGGAAATTTTTTGCAGGTTTTTCCCCATTTAACCTTTTTGGCTTATCCCCAAAAGCGATTCTTTTTCAAAATAATTCTCTAACAGGAGACTTATTAACAACCATCGATGAAAAGGACACGCTCACAGATATAGATGCCTTTATCCTGAAGTATCATAGGGACTTTAAAGACTTGGATTTGGATCAGGCCATCGAAAAATATTACCATACAGATGGCTTGGAGCAGAAACGTCAAGAGTATTATCACCAAGTACTCAAAGAGCAGTCGGGAAATACCACTGCCGAGGGCTATAAAGATCTCTTGTTACTTGGAAGTATTTTTAGTTTATCAGGGCTCGCCTTGTTTGGGATGAAAAAGTTCAATGAGGGCAAAGCTTTTGTAGAACGGTTGTGGAAAGATCCTTCAACGACGATTCAAAAAGATATTTTGGAACCACTAAAATCCGGCTTTGATTCCTTTATGAAACACCCACTAAAATTTGTCGAGAAGCATATTGCAGCTCCGATAGGAAATACCTTGGCTACTTTTGGAAGTGCTACCTTATATGTGGGTGCGAGAGTGACAAAGGCTGTTAATGACTATCTCCTTAAGCCAGTCGTAACCTTTGTAGCTACCAATGTGGTGAAACCCCTCTACAATAGTGTCGTCAAACCAGTAGTTGATGTCGCTGTGAATAAAGTGGCTAAACCGCTCTATCAAAAGGTTATAAAACCAGTAGTAAAACCAATCGTAAACTTTGCTTATAATGCAGTAGCGAAACCCTTCTACCATGGAGTTGTCAAACCTGCCTATAATCACGTGGTGAAGCCTATTGCAAAAGCTATCCACAACAATGTGCTTAAGCCCGTCTACAATCATGTACTCAAGCCTGCGGCAAGTTTTGTGAATCGGACAGTCGTCAAACCCGTCTATAACTATGTTGTTAAGCCCGTCTACAACCATATTGTTAAACCAATCGTCAAACCGATTTATCAGAAGGTTGTAAGGCCAATCGCTCGGGCAACCAATCGCTATATTATAAAACCAGTGGTAAACACTGTAAACAAATGGATCGTTAATCCAATTAAAAATTGGTTTGGTCGTAAGAAAGGAAAGAGATGATGAAAATGGTAAAAGCGCTTCTAGTAGGAATTGTTACAATCTTGCTCATAAGTTTCTATGCATATGCTAATTTAAAACACAATTCGATCTACTATGCCCAACAGATGCCCCATAAGGAGGGGACAGAGCCTGACTTAGTCATGCTGATTGAAAATATGTGGTGGATTTATACACCAGAAATAGAAGGAATCCGCTATGACGATGATGGAATGAATAGTATAGCTAGAAATATTGAGGGAAAGGAGTCAATATTCTCTGCATCAGGAGATTATTTAATGTTTCATTCCGGTACTGATAATCATTATCTCTTCGATGAAGTTTTTCGTATTCAAAGTGCATTTGATGAACATTATAATGATATTGAATTCAATCAACAACTAGTTTTAGATGAAATTAGAGAGACCGTTCAGCCCATACTTGATGTACAATCTAAGCCCCTCATTAATCTTCAGTG
>NZ_KQ970187.1:49148-51167 GCF_001579015.1 Streptococcus oralis | reverse complement strand
AATAATGCTATTGAAAATACCAAAACGGAAACAGTTCTGTCCAACTCTATGGGAAATTTTTTGTATCATAAAAATCGTGTAACTGTAGCTTTTGATAGTACCTTTAGATTTTTCCATGTGACTGACTTATCAGGAGAGCAACCCAAAAAAGAAATTCATGAGGATGAAATAAAACAGGAGATTAGGGAGGTTTTTGCACCAGTTATTGATGCTCAGAGCAAACCCTTCGTCAACCTTCAGTGGCTGTTTAATCTACTGTATCAGGACAGGTTTAACTAAAGATGAAAATGGTAAAAGCGTTTCTAGTAGGAATTGTAACAATCTTGCTCATAAGTTTCTATGCATATACTAATTTAAAACACAATTCGGTCTACTATGCCCAACAGATGCCCCATAAGGAGGGGACAGAGCTTGACTTAGTTATGTTGATTGAAAATATGTGGTGGGTTTATACACCAGAAATAGAAGGAATCCGCTATGATGATGATGGTAGAAATTTTATTGAAAATTCAACCAATATGATTGGTAAACCTACAAATTTTTCTGAGTTTGATGGAAGTTATAGCTATAGAGATCAAAATAATGTAGCTTATAAATTCGGAAAAAATTTTTCTCTTGAGTGGGCTATTGACAAGCATTATAAAAAGATTGATCTAGCTACAATTGACGAAAAAAAGATAAAACAAGGTATTAGAGAGACCGTTCAACCCGTACTTGATGTACAATCCAAGTCCCTCATTAATCTTCAGTGGCTGTTTAATCTACTGTATCAGGATAGGTTTAATTAAAGATGAAAATGGTAAAGGTTTCATCTGATAAGCAAAGTTAATGTCAATTTTTCCAGATGGAATAGAGAACAAGAAAAGTGCAGGCTTTTGCTATCTCTTTTACTGATTTTGTGATATAATTAACACGTATAAAAAAAGAAGGAGTCATATCTAATGGCAAAATTGACTGTTAAAGACGTTGAATTGAAAGGGAAAAAAGTTCTCGTTCGTGTTGACTTCAACGTACCTGTAAAAGATGGCGTGATTACCAACGACAACCGTATCACTGCAGCTCTTCCAACTATCAAGTACATCCTTGAACAAGGTGGACGTGCGATCCTCTTCTCTCACCTTGGCCGTGTAAAAGAAGAAGCAGACAAAGCTGGTAAATCACTTGCTCCTGTAGCTGCTGACTTGGCAGCTAAATTGGGTCAAGACGTTGCTTTCCTTCCAGGTGTCACTCGTGGTGCTGAATTGGAAGCGGCAATCAACGCTCTTGAAGATGGACAAGTTCTCTTGGTTGAAAACACTCGTTTCGAAGACGTTGACGGCAAGAAAGAATCTAAAAACGATCCTGAACTTGGTAAATACTGGGCATCACTTGGAGATGGTATCTTCGTAAACGATGCATTCGGTACAGCTCACCGTGCACACGCATCAAACGTTGGTATCTCAGCTAATGTTGAAAAAGCAGTTGCTGGTTTCCTTCTTGAAAACGAAATTGCCTACATCCAAGAAGCGGTTGAAGCTCCAGAACGTCCATTTGTAGCTATCCTTGGTGGTTCAAAAGTTTCTGACAAGATCGGTGTTATCGAAAACTTGCTTGAAAAAGCTGATAAAGTCCTTATCGGTGGTGGGATGACTTACACATTCTACAAAGCACAAGGTATCGAAATCGGTAACTCACTTGTAGAAGAAGACAAATTGGATGTCGCTAAAGCTCTTCTTGAAAAAGCAAACGGCAAATTGATCTTGCCAGTTGACTCAAAAGAAGCAAACGCATTTGCAGACTACACTGAAGTGAAAGACACTGAAGGTGAAGCAGTAGACCCAGGATTCCTTGGTTTGGATATCGGTCCTAAATCTATCGCTAAATTCGACGAAGCCTTGACTGGTGCGAAAACAGTTGTATGGAACGGACCTATGGGTGTATTTGAAAACCCTGACTTCCAAGCTGGTACAATCGGTGTCATGGATGCTATCGTGAAACAACCAGGTGTTAAATCAATCATCGGTGGTGGTGACTCAGCTG
>NZ_KQ970187.1:46899-48486 GCF_001579015.1 Streptococcus oralis | reverse complement strand
TTTATGTTAAAATGGTAGTAGAAAGTTGAGATTATGGGCTATTTTAAAAAATATAAATTTGATAAGTCACAGTTCAAGCTTGGTCTACGAACCTTTAAAACTGGAATTGCTGTTTTTTTAGTTCTCTTGATTTTTGGATTTTTTGGTTGGAAGGGACTTCAAATTGGGGCTTTGACAGCAGTCTTTAGTTTGAGAGAGAGTTTTGATAAGAGTGTTCATTTTGGAACATCACGCATTCTAGGAAACAGTATCGGAGGTTTCTACGCTCTTGTTTTCTTCCTCTTAAACACTCTATTTCAAGAAGCTTTTTGGGTGACCTTACTGGTTGTTCCGATTTGCACCATGTTAACCATTATGACAAATGTTGCTATGAACAACAAAGCGGGAGTTATCGGTGGTGTAGCAGCTATGTTGATCATTACCCTATCAATACCAAGCGGAGAAACATTTTTGTACGTATTTGCGCGTGTATTTGAAACATTTATGGGTGTTTTTGTGGCCATACTCGTAAATTATGATATTGAACGTTTTAGAAATCTTTTGGAGAAAAAAAGAAAATAATGTTACATTTTATGACATTATTGATTGACGTATGTGCTTTTTTAGACTATAATAGACAGAAAGAAGGAAATTGTAAATGAAGGAAAGAGAATTTCGTCGAAATATGGCTGTTTTTCCTATCGGTAGTGTGATGAAGTTGACCGATCTCTCGGCGCGTCAGATTCGTTATTATGAAGATCAAGAGTTGATAAAGCCTGATCGAAACGAAGGGAACCGTCGTATGTATTCTTTGAATGACATGAATCGTTTGCTTGAAATCAAAGATTATATCTCTGAAGGTTTCAATATCGCTGCTATTAAGAAAAAATATGCTGAACGTGAGGCGAAATCCAAGAAATCAGTGAGCCCAACGGAGGTGCGTCGTGCGCTTCATAATGAGCTCCTCCAACAAGGACGCTTTGCTTCAGCACAGTCGCCTTTTGGTCGCGGTTAGGTAATCGCAAGTAGTCATACATTAAGGAGAAAACTCATGCCAATCACAGCTGCAGATATTCGTCGTGAAGTCAAGGAAAAAAATGTTACCTTTATCCGTCTCATGTTTTCAGATATTCTGGGAACTATGAAAAACGTCGAAATTCCTGCTACAGATGAACAACTAGACAAGGTCTTGTCAAACAAAGCCATGTTTGATGGATCTTCTATTGAAGGTTTTGTACGTATCAATGAGTCAGATATGTACTTGTACCCAGACTTGGATACATGGACAGTCTTCCCTTGGGGAGATGAAAATGGAAGTGTTGCAGGTTTGATCTGTGATGTTTATACAACAGAAGGCGAACCATTTGCAGGTGACCCTCGTGGTAATCTCAAACGTGCACTTCGTCATATGGAGGAAGTAGGATTCAAATCCTTCAACCTTGGACCAGAGCCAGAATTCTTCCTATTTAAGCTGGATGAAAATGGGGACCCAACTCTTGAGGTCAATGACAAGGGTGGCTATTTTGATTTGGCGCCTACTGACCTTGCGGACAATACACGTCGTGAGATTGTGAATGTCTTGACCAAAATGGGATTTGAAGTAGAAGC
>NZ_KQ970187.1:45815-46355 GCF_001579015.1 Streptococcus oralis | reverse complement strand
TATCTACATCATGACAGCTGAAGAGCGTAAGGAAGCTGGAATAACAGACCTTCCATCAACTCTTCATAACGCCTTGAAAGCTTTGACTGAAGATGAAGTAGTTAAGGCTGCCCTCGGAGACCACATCTATACCAGCTTCCTTGAAGCCAAACGTATCGAGTGGGCTAGTTATGCGACCTTTGTTTCACAATGGGAAGTTGATAACTATTTAGATCTTTATTAATGTAGAAGAAAGATTGCCTGAGGGCGGTCTTTTTTCTTGCGTTTTATATCGAGGTGTGATATATTTTATATAACGAGGTGCGATGTATCGAACTGAATAGGAGGCAGTTGTAAATGGAATTAACGGATAAGATTCGTCGAGTTTATCTTCCGATGACGGAAACGGGTTTTTATATCTTGTTCTGTCTGCAAAAGGAACGTCATGGTTATAGTATTACCCAAAAGGTCAAGGAGATGACAGATTCGCAAGTCTTGATTAGTCCTGGAACTATGTATGGAACCTTGTCAAAAGATGGAAAAAGGATGGTTTGATTTTCT
>NZ_KQ970187.1:45228-45795 GCF_001579015.1 Streptococcus oralis | reverse complement strand
GAGTCACCACGAGGTTGCAGTTGGACAACATGAAATTGACTTCAAGTATGATGAAGTCCTCCGCGCTTGTGATAAGATTCAAATCTTTAAGCTCGTAGTAAAAACCATTGCTCGTAAACACGGCCTTTATGCAACCTTTATGGCGAAACCAAAATTTGGTATTGCTGGATCAGGTATGCACTGTAATATGTCCTTGTTTGATGCGGATGGGAATAATGCCTTCTTTGATCCAAATGATCCAAAAGGAATGCAGTTGTCAGAAACGGCCTACTATTTCCTTGGTGGTTTGATCAAGCATGCCTACAACTATACTGCCATCATGAACCCAACTGTCAACTCTTATAAACGTTTGGTTCCAGGTTATGAAGCGCCTGTTTACATTGCTTGGGCTGGTCGTAACCGTTCGCCACTTGTGCGTGTACCTGCTTCACGTGGAATGGGGACACGTCTTGAGTTGCGCTCGGTAGACCCAATGGCAAACCCATACATCGCGATGGCAGTTCTTTTGGAAGTTGGTTTGCACGGTATTGAAAACAAAATCGAAGCACCAGCTCCTATCGAAGAAAA
>NZ_KQ970187.1:41100-44298 GCF_001579015.1 Streptococcus oralis | reverse complement strand
GTCCGAGAAGAAGAAAAACGGAAAATCTATCAGATTACAGACTTGGGACGAAAAGTCTTGGATATTGAATTGAAACGTATTGAACGACTCTACAGAAATAGTCGGGAGGGAGAATGATGGAAAAGAAGGTTGTTTATAGAATTGCTACCATTGCGGATTATGATAGAGAGGCTTTATATCTTAGAAAAATGCATGCTGAGGGCTGGAAACTTAAGGAAGTGACCTACTCTAACTTAGTAGTTGCAGTTAAGTATACTTTTGAAGAGTGTCAGCCTGAGCAGGTGTCTTATCAGTTGGACTTTTATCCCATGAAAAAATCAGAGAGAGCCTCCTATTTACAACTATTTAAAGACTGTGGCTGGGAGCATATTACAGACTTTAACAAATTTTCCTATTTTAGAAAAGCGCATTCTGAAATTGAATCGGATGCGGAATTTGAAATTTATAACGATGCGGCCGGGAGGTTAGCTATGGTCAAACGTATTTTAACAATGCGGATGCTTCCTATCTTGCTTCTATTTTCAGCTCTACTACCGGTTTTCTCAAAGTTTGTCAGTGGAGTTAGTTCTTTTAGTTGGGAATTGTTTTTGATTTTCATAATAGATGGTGTTTTATTGATAGTATTTGCAATTCAGATTTCTTATATTCTTTGGAGATTGTTTCAAAAATGGAAAGTATTATCTGATAAATAAAACAATGTATGTTTTCTAATTGGGAGGAAGGATTATGAAAAGTAAAGCACAATTTCGAGTTTTCACCATTGTTGATTTGGACAAGGAAGAAGAATATTTACATGAGATGCATTTGAAAGGTTGGAGGTATAGAACGAGTCGTTTTGGTTTTTTCTATTTTGACCAATGTCAACCGGAAGATATCATCTACCGTATCTATGATTCTAGATTTCTTAAAAAGTATAAGCATGAACTGCAAGATCTCAGAAATAGAGGTTGGGAATTGATAGAAACAGGTTCTTGTTCAATTCTTCGTCAATCATCTTCTGATTTACTTCCGGAGGATCAAGTCTATATGAGTAAGACTCTCAGGTGGGAAGTTATGCGGTATAGACTTCGTTCATGTACAGCTGCTTTCTCGGGTGGTCTTGTTGTTTGTATGAGTTTGTTTCGAGAAGAACTGTCGCAATCTTTCTTCGTCATTTTTGCTCTATATGCCTTTATAATTTCTTATCTATTCTATGGTTTTTTCAGGCTTAGAAGGAAATACCGAGTAGATGGAAGGTAAGTTTCTAGGTCTTTAGACTGATTTTTAGCACTCTTGATAAAAGAGTGCTAATTTTTTGAGTTTTTGTCTTGACATTCTCTTTTAAGGGTGTATAATAGAATCATAAGTTAGCACTTAGGTGTATCGAGTGCTAATCAATCTGACAGAGGGGAGTGATGAGATGGTTACAGAGCGTCAGCAGGATATTTTGAATCTGATTATTGACATCTTTACCAAAACGCACGAACCTGTCGGATCCAAAGCACTACAAGAGTCTATTAACTCTAGCAGTGCAACCATTCGTAATGATATGGCGGCTCTAGAAAAGCAAGGTTTGCTTGAGAAAGCTCATACTTCTAGTGGTCGGATGCCAAGTGTCGCTGGTTTTCAGTACTATGTAAAACATTCACTGGATTTTGACCGACTGGCTGAAAATGAGGTTTATGAGATTGTTAAAGCCTTTGATCAGGAATTTTTCAAACTGGAGGATATTCTGCAAGAGGCTGCCAATCTACTAACAGACCTAAGTGGCTGTACGGTAGTGGCTCTGGATGTTGAGCCAAGTAGACAGCGCCTGACAGCTTTCGATATTGTCGTTCTAGGACAACATACTGCTCTTGCAGTTTTCACCCTAGACGAGTCTCGAACGGTTACCAGTCAGTTTCTGATTCCAAGGAATTTCTTGCAAGAGGATTTGCTGAAACTGAAGACCATCATTCAGGAACGTTTCCTCGGTCACACCGTTCTGGATATTCACTACAAGATTCGGACGGAGATTCCGCAGATTATCCAGCGTTACTTTACAACAACGGACAATGTTATGGATCTCTTTGAACACATTTTTAAGGAAATGTTCAATGAAAACATTGTGGTGGCGGGCAAGGTCAATCTCTTGAATTTTGCCAATCTCGCAGCCTATCAGTTCTTTGACCAACCGCAAAAGGTGGCTCTGGAGATTCGTGAAGGTCTGCATGAAGATCAGATGCAAAATGTCCGTGTTGCAGATAGTCAAGAATCCTGTCTAGCTGATCTAGCAGTGATTAGCAGTAAATTCCTTATCCCTTATCGTGGTTTTGGAATTCTGGCGATTATCGGTCCAGTCAATCTGGACTACCAGCAACTAATCAACCAACTCAATGTGGTCAATCGAGTCTTAACTATGAAACTCACAGATTTCTACCGCTATTTGAGTAGTAATCATTATGAAGTGAGTTGAACATGAAATTACATAAATTCCTAAAAAGGAGGCGAAAAATGTCTGAGGAAATAAAAAACGAAGAAGTAAAAGAAGAGGAAGTTGTTGAAACGACAGAAGAAACAACTCCTGAAAAGTCTGAGTTGGACTTGGCTAATGAACGTGCGGACGAGTTCGAAAACAAATACCTTCGTGCACATGCAGAAATGCAAAATATCCAACGCCGTGCTAATGAAGAGCGTCAAAACTTGCAACGCTATCGCAGTCAAGACTTGGCAAAAGCAATCTTACCATCGCTCGACAACCTAGAACGCGCCCTTGCCGTTGAAGGTTTGACAGACGACGTCAAAAAAGGATTGGAGATGGTGCAAGAAAGCCTGATTCATGCTCTTAAAGAAGAAGGAATCGAAGAAATCGCAGCTGACGGCGAATTTGACCATAACTATCACATGGCCATCCAAACGCTCCCAGCAGACGATGAACATCCAGCAGATACCATCGCCCAAGTCTTCCAAAAAGGCTACAAGCTCCATGACCGTATCCTACGCCCGGCAATGGTGGTAGTGTATAACTAGGCTAGAAAACTTGAAAAATCTTGTCCGAAACGACAATAAACTATGAAGAAAGTTAAGAGGCAAGCCAGAGGCTTGCAAGGAAGATATTTCCCGCCGTGGTGAAAGTTTCAGTAGCTTATGCTACTGAAGCAGGGGATTTTTGAGACAATAGGCTCAAAAATAAGTGATGAAATCCCGTAGGGAGTTGCTCACGTCCCCCCCACTTAAGGG
>NZ_KQ970187.1:40155-40826 GCF_001579015.1 Streptococcus oralis | reverse complement strand
GCTGGTCTTGAAGTAGAACGTATCGTCAACGAACCAACTGCAGCAGCTCTTGCATACGGTTTGGACAAGACTGACAAAGAAGAAAAAATCTTGGTATTCGACCTTGGTGGTGGTACATTCGACGTCTCTATCCTTGAATTGGGTGACGGTGTCTTCGACGTATTGTCAACTGCAGGGGACAACAAACTTGGTGGCGACGACTTTGACCAAAAAATCATCGACCACTTGGTAGCAGAATTCAAGAAAGAAAACGGTATTGACTTGTCTACTGACAAGATGGCAATGCAACGTTTGAAGGATGCGGCTGAAAAAGCTAAGAAAGACCTTTCAGGTGTAACTTCAACTCAAATCAGCTTACCATTCATCACTGCGGGTGAGGCTGGACCTCTTCACTTGGAAATGACTCTGACTCGTGCGAAATTTGATGATTTGACTCGTGATCTTGTAGAACGTACAAAAGTTCCAGTTCGCCAAGCTCTCTCTGATGCAGGCTTGAGCTTGTCTGATATTGATGAAGTGATTCTTGTCGGTGGTTCAACTCGTATCCCAGCCGTTGTAGAAGCTGTGAAAGCTGAAACTGGTAAAGAACCAAACAAATCAGTGAACCCTGACGAAGTAGTTGCTATGGGTGCGGCTATCCAAGGTGGTGTCATCACTGGTGATGTCAAAGA
>NZ_KQ970187.1:38723-39773 GCF_001579015.1 Streptococcus oralis | reverse complement strand
CTTTCAGATGCAGGTTTGAGCTTGTCAGAAATCGACGAAGTCATCCTTGTTGGTGGTTCAACTCGTATCCCTGCCGTTGTTGAAGCTGTTAAAGCTGAAACTGGTAAAGAACCAAACAAATCAGTGAACCCTGATGAAGTAGTTGCTATGGGAGCTGCCATCCAAGGTGGTGTGATTACTGGTGATGTGAAAGACGTTGTCCTTCTTGACGTAACACCATTGTCACTTGGTATCGAAACAATGGGTGGAGTCTTCACAAAACTCATCGACCGCAACACTACAATTCCAACATCTAAATCACAAGTCTTCTCAACTGCAGCAGACAACCAACCAGCTGTTGATATCCACGTTCTTCAAGGTGAACGCCCAATGGCAGCAGACAACAAGACTCTTGGACGCTTCCAATTGACAGACATCCCAGCTGCACCTCGTGGAATCCCTCAAATCGAAGTAACATTTGACATCGACAAGAACGGTATCGTATCTGTTAAAGCTAAAGACCTTGGAACTCAAAAAGAGCAAACAATCGTCATCCAATCTAACTCAGGTTTGACTGATGAAGAAATCGACCGCATGATGAAAGATGCCGAAGCGAACGCTGAAGCAGATAAGAAACGTAAAGAAGAAGTTGAGCTTCGTAACGAAGTAGACCAAGCAATCTTTGCGACTGAAAAGACTATCAAGGAAACTGAAGGTAAAGGCTTTGACGCAGAACGTGATGCTGCCCAAGCTGCCCTTGATGACCTTAAGAAAGCGCAAGAAGACAACAACTTGGACGAAATGAAAGCAAAACTTGAAGCATTGAACGAAAAAGCTCAAGGACTTGCTGTGAAACTCTACGAACAAGCCGCAGCAGCTCAACAAGCTCAAGCAGGAGCAGAAGGAGCGCAAGCAACAGGAAACGCAGGCGATGACGTTGTAGACGGAGAGTTTACGGAGAAATAAAATAGTCCAGTGGACTATTTTATCCCGAGCTTGAAAATCAGACAGGAATAAGAATAAATCCAGAGGTTGCAACCCAGCCTCTGTTTTTCGGTAAAAAGGGAAGAG
>NZ_KQ970187.1:36060-38703 GCF_001579015.1 Streptococcus oralis | reverse complement strand
GGGTTTTGTCTCATCAATATAAAAGAAAGGAATTGAACCCGACCTAAATTCTCGGAAAAAAGATAAATCTGCCTAGGAGCATCGCTCCAGCGTCAGATTTCCTATTTCTCAGTCGAATTTTACGGTCTTGGTATCTTGTATGAACAATACTGAATTTTATGATCGTCTGGGGGTGTCAAAAAACGCTTCGGCAGACGAGATCAAAAAGGCTTATCGTAAGCTTTCTAAAAAATATCACCCAGATATCAACAAGGAGCCTGGTGCTGAGGAAAAGTACAAGGAAGTTCAAGAAGCCTATGAGACTTTAAGTGACGACCAAAAACGTGCAGCCTACGACCAATATGGTGCTGCAGGTGCCAACGGTGGCTTTGGTGGTACTGGCGGTTTCGGTGGCTTTGACGGAGCAAGTGGCTTCGGTGGTTTTGAAGATATCTTCTCAAGTTTCTTCGGTGGAGGCGGAGCTTCGCGCAATCCAAACGCCCCTCGTCAAGGGGATGACCTCCAGTACCGTGTAAATTTGACCTTTGAAGAAGCTATCTTCGGAACGGAAAAAGAAGTGAAATACAACCGTGAAGCAAGCTGTCGTACATGTAACGGATCTGGTGCTAAGCCAGGAACAAGTCCAGTCACCTGTGGACGCTGTCATGGTGCAGGTGTCATTAACGTTGATACGCAGACTCCTCTTGGTATGATGCGTCGCCAAGTAACCTGTGATGTCTGTCATGGTCGAGGAAAAGAAATTAAAGACCCATGTACTACCTGTCACGGAACAGGTCATGAAAAACAAGCTCATAGCGTACATGTAAAAATCCCTGCTGGTGTGGAAACAGGCCAACAAATCCGCCTAGCTGGTCAAGGTGAAGCAGGCTTTAACGGTGGCCCTTACGGGGACTTGTATGTGGTGGTTTCAGTTGAAGCCAGTGATAAGTTTGAACGTGAAGGAACAACTATTTTCTACAAGCTGAACCTTAATATTGTTCAAGCAGCCCTTGGTGATACTGTGGAAATTCCAACTGTGCATGGTGACGTTGAATTGGTCATTCCAGAGGGAACTCAGACTGGCAAGAAATTCCGTCTACGTGGCAAGGGTGCTCCGAGCCTTCGTGGTGGTGCTGTTGGTGACCAATACGTTACCGTTAATGTTGTAACTCCGACAGGTTTGAATGATCGTCAAAAAGCTGCGCTTAAAGAATTCGCAGCTGCGGGTGATTTGAAAGTCAATCCAAAGAAAAAAGGCTTCTTTGAGCATATAAAAGATGCCTTTGAAGGAGAATAAAGTAAAAAGAGCCGATTGGCTCTTTTTTGCGTTATCTTTGAAAATTTAGCATCGAAAAATCATTTTCCAGTTAGCCTGCTATTTATACTTTTGAGTAAGCAGGCCAGCTGCATCCATCTCTCGGATGAGTTGCTTGATTTCCGCTTCTTTACCTGGCTTAACGGTGACGGTATCAATGTGCTTGATTGCCGAATTATCCTGAATATCTACCAAGGTCAAGGCTTTTTCATAGAATACGATTCCCTTTTTCAGACTTTCCTGATCATTCCAAAAGAGAATTGAGTAATCGGGATTAAATTTCTTTCCGATTTCTTGGAGATACTTCTCGCCCTCCTCCTCTAAAAATTGTATTAAACCATGATTGAACAAGTTATCCCCTACTTTATAGTATGAAATCTCTCCTGTCTGTAGGACATAGACTTCGAGTCGGTTTTTGGTGAGTTTTGGACTTTCTTTTAGGACGGCGTGACTATTGATAACCTCATCTGAGAAAGTAACATAAAAATTTAAGCCTCCACTCTCGAATTGATAGTGTCCATTTGATTCTACTTTCTTAGGAGGCATGTCAAGGGAGATAAAGATTTGTTTTAAGGCTTCATTCCCCTCGTGGATGTCACTCGGTGAAGCCTTGAAAAGATTCATCAGTAGTAGAAATGCTAGGGCCGCAAGAAGGCAGAGACAGCCACAAGGGATCGCGATGACCTTCGCTAGAACTTTTAAAAACGGTTTCATTTTCACTCCCTCCCTTTTCTGTTCGAATCTAGTAATCCAAAATGGATTTAAGGAAAGTTGGAGGATTTCTCATTCTTGTTTTTCTTCTTGGAGGACCGCCATTCTGGTTTGGAAATCTTTTTCCAAGACTTTGAATTTATAGGTTAAATCTTTTTGGTATTCCTTGATAAGGGCTTTTTGTTGGTCGATGATTTGTAGGCTGTTTTGGATGATATCCAAATCATCCTTGATAGCTTCGATGCGGTTAGTTGTATCTAGCACTTCATCCTGAATGGCTTGGCGATTTTTCACAACAAAATAACTTCCAGCTGTAGCTCCTGCAAATAGCAGTAGATTTGATAGTTTCATGGCAACTCCTTAGGTGTTTCTAATGGTTTCAGCGACTTGGGCAAGTTTGTCAAAGTCTGGTTCGTGGGCGATAAAGTCAATCTTAAGGTCATCTTCTGCACCGTAGCGAGGTACGAGGTGCACGTGAGTATGAAAGACCGTTTGACCAGCAACTTCCTCGCAGTTGGCGATGATATTCATACCAGCAGCCTTGGTAGCTTTCATAACTTTTTGAGCCACTGTTGGCACTTGGGCAAATAGTTGGCTGGCACTTATAGCATCCATCTCCAAAAGATTGCGATAGTGTT
>NZ_KQ970187.1:33666-36040 GCF_001579015.1 Streptococcus oralis | reverse complement strand
ATGAGGGTGTGTCCAGGCGTTACTTGAGAGATATCAAGAAAGGCAAGAACCTGCTCATCTTCGTATACTTTTGAAGCAGGAATCTCCCCTGCGATAATCTTACAAAAAATGCAATCTGACATAAAATCCACCTCTACTCTATTGAATTTTGATATAATATAGCTACATTATACCAGATTCGGAGAAAATATGTTAGAAATTAAAAACCTGACAGGTGGCTATGTTCACGTCCCTGTCTTGAAAGATGTGTCCTTTACAGTCGAAAGTGGGCAGTTGGTCGGTTTGATTGGTCTCAACGGTGCTGGAAAATCAACGACTATCAATGAAATTATCGGTCTTTTGACACCTTATAGTGGTTCCATCAATATCAATGGCCTGACCCTGCGAGAAGATGCGACCAACTACCGCAAGCAGATTGGCTACATCCCGGAAACGCCTAGCTTATATGAGGAATTGACCCTCAGAGAGCATATCGAAACTGTGGCAATGGCTTATGGTATCAATCAGAAAGTGGCTTTTGAACGAGTAGAACCACTTTTAAAAATGTTTCGTTTAGATCAGAAGTTAGATTGGTTCCCAGTTCATTTTTCAAAAGGAATGAAGCAGAAGGTTATGATTATCTGTGCTTTTGTGGTAAATCCTAGCCTCTTTATCGTGGATGAGCCTTTTCTTGGTCTCGATCCCTTGGCGATTGCCGACTTGATTCAGCTTTTGGAAGTAGAAAAACAAAAAGGCAAGTCCATCCTCATGAGTACCCACGTGCTGGACTCTGCGGAAAAGATGTGTGACGCCTTTGTTATCCTCCACAAGGGAGAGGTGCGGGCTCAGGGGAACCTCCAGCAACTCCGCGAGGCTTTTAACATGCCTGAGGCTAGCTTGAACGACATTTACTTGGCTTTGACCAAAGAGGAGGAGCTATGAAAGACTTGTTTTTAAGGAGAAAGCAGGCTTTTCGTAAGGAGTGTGTCGGTTATCTGCGTTATGTTCTCAATGACCACTTTGTCTTATTCCTGCTGGTTCTCATCGGTTTTCTAGCCTATCAGTACAGTCAACTCTTGCAAAATTTTCCTGAAAATCATTGGCCCATCCTCTTGTTTTTGGGAATTGTATCTGCCTTGCTTTTGGCTTGGGGCGGAATCGCGACCTACATAGAAGTGCCTGACAAGCTCTTTCTCTTAGTAGCTGAAGAGGAGGTCAAGTCATACCTCAAAGGGCAGATAGTGCGTTCATTGGTTTTCTGGACAATTGTTCAAACCCTCTTTTTACTCTTATTTGCACCCTTGTTTTTAGCCATGGGCTATGGCTTGTCAGTCTTTATTGCCTATGTGCTTTTATTAGGAGCTGGGAAATACCTCCTCTTTCGTCAAAAAGCCAGCAAATTTTTCACTGAAACTGGACTGGACTGGGACTATGTCATTGTCCAAGAAAGCAAGCGCAAGCAAGTCTTGCTTCGTTTCTTTGCTCTCTTTACTCAGGTCAAGGGCGTTTCAAACAGTGTCAAGCGTCGCGCTTATCTGGATTTCATCCTAAAGACTGTTCAAAAGGTGCCTGGCAAGATATGGCAAAACCTCTATCTTCGTTCTTATCTGCGAAATGGAGACCTCTTTGCCCTAAGTCTCCGCCTCTTGTTCTTATCCTTGTTAGCTGAAATCTTTATCGAGCAGTCTTGGATTGCGACAGCAGTGGTTGTCCTGTTTAATTACCTTATGCTCTTCCAGTTGCTGGCTCTCTATCGTGCTTTTGACTACCAGTACTTGACCCATCTCTTTCCTTTAGAAAAGGGTGAAAAAGAGAAGGGACTACAGGAAGTTATCCGAGGATTGACAGGTTTTGTTTTAATGGTTCAACTGATAGTTGGTTTGATTACCCTCCAAGAAAAACTAGCCCTTCTAGCCCTGCTTGGAGCTGCACTGGTCTTACAAATCTTGTATTTGCCTTATCAGGTAAAACGTCAGATGCAGGATTAATCTTACTTATAGGACACTAAAAAAGAAGTTGAGTTCTGTCTCAGCTTCTTTTATTTTCTACAAGATAATAGTTGGTCCGTAGAGACTTAGCTTGGTTTTGACTTGGTCAAAGTGGAAACGGTCATAGGCCCGCCAAGCAGCGCGAGTAGGAGCATCTGGATTGAGAGCGCTGAGACCCAGGAGAAGACTGGAAGTCTGGTAAAATTTTTCCAGCTCAATCAAGAATCGATTATCCACTGTCTCAGTTTTAGAGAGAAAGTCAAGGATATTGTCCAGCTGCTCCTGAAAGCGGACATCGTCAGCTGTTGCCTGTTTGCAGACTTGGTAGGCTTTGTTTAAGTCAGTAATCAAAGTCTGAGCTCTTTTGATTGGGTCTGTAACCGTCATGAGAATTCCTCCTTTCTGCT
>NZ_KQ970187.1:30717-33054 GCF_001579015.1 Streptococcus oralis | reverse complement strand
TTTAGGAATTTTTGAGAACCGTTTAGGATTTGGTGAAAAATAGTTTCTAGACTTATGCTATCCTCTTTTTAGGAGGTTTTATCCATGAACTACATTATCATCCAAAAAGAGAAAGAAATTTTCAAATTAAACATAAAGGATATCTACTATATCCAAACGCATCCAAACAAAGCCCATACCGTGCAGATTGTTACAGAAAACGCTAGCTTTGATCTATTTCAAAATTTAAGCAATCTTGAGAAACAATATGGAGAAACCTTGACGAGATGTCATCGAAATTGTCTGGTCAACCTTGAACGAGTAGAATCCATGGATATCCAAAGAAAGACTCTTTTTCTTGGAGAAGAAGGTCGATATGCTGTTCAGTATGCCAGACGTCGCTATAGAGAAATTCGTCAAAAATGGTTGAAACAAGGAGAGTAAGAAGATGAGAATATTTGTTTTAGAAGATGATTTTTCCCAACAGACTAGGATTGAAACGACGATCGAGAAACTCTTGAAAGAATATCATATTATTCCCAGCTCTTTTGAGGTCTTTGGGAAACCAGACCAACTGCTGGCAGAGGTGCATGAGAAGGGAGCACATCAGCTTTTCTTTTTGGACATTGAGATTCGAAATGAGGAGATGAAAGGCCTAGAAGTGGCAAGAAAGATTCGGGATCGAGATCCTTATGCCCTGATCGTCTTTGTGACAACTCACTCAGAGTTTATGCCCTTGTCCTTTCGCTATCAAGTGTCAGCTTTGGACTACATTGATAAGGCTTTGTCGGCAGAGGAGTTTGAATCTCGTATCGAGACAGCTCTTCTCTATGCCGATAGTCAAGACAGCAAAAGCCTGGCGGAAGATTGCTTTTACTTTAAATCAAAATTTGCTCAATTCCAGTATCCTTTTAAAGAGGTTTACTATCTCGAAACGTCCCCCAGACCCCATCGTGTCATTCTCTATACCAAGACGGACAGGCTGGAGTTTACAGCGAGTTTGGAGGAGGTTCTAAAACAGGAACCCCGTCTCTTACAGTGCCACCGCTCTTTTCTCATCAATCCTGCCAATGTGATTCATTTGGATAAGAAAGAAAAACTGCTTTACTTTCCCAATGGTGGAAGCTGTCTAATCGCGCGTTATAAGGTCAGGGAAGTCTCTGAGGCTATCAATAACTTACACTGAGCTAGGAGAGTTTATGAATATTGCTTGGATATTGTTGTATACACTTATTACTAATGGGCTAGAAATTGTCATTTTCTTTAAGGTAGATGAAATTGTTCTCACTTTGGAGCGAGTTTTTAAGTCCTTTCTTTTTAAGATACTTTTGGCAGTTGTTTTTGTAATGATTAGCTATATAGTAGGAAATACTTACCTATCTTATTTTATGGAACCCTTGTACGGTATCGGCTTATCTTTCTTATTGTTAAGAGGGCTTCCAAAAAAACTCCTTATCTTTTATGGTCTCTTTCCAATGATATTGGTAAATCTCTTTTATAGAGGAGTCTCCTATTTTGTGCTTCCATTTTTGGGACAAGGGCAAGTATATGATGGCTACTCATTTACTGGGTTATGTATAATAATTTTCAATTTCTTCATTTCTCTAGCTTTTTTGAAATGGTTGGGCTATGATTTCACTAAGTTGAGAAAGGAGATTCTAGATAAAGATTTTCAAAAGTCCCTGATTAAGATTAACTGGATAATGGGGGCCTACTATCTAGTCATGGAAAGTCTGTCTTTTTTTGAATATGAACAAAGTATTCAATCAACGACTGTTCGCCATCTGATTCTGGTGTTTTACTTGCTCTTTTTTATGGGGGTTGTCAAGAAATTGGATACCTACTTGAAGGAAAAACTTCAGGAAAAACTGAACCAAGAGCAGACCTTGCGCTATAGAGACATGGAGAGGTATAGTCTGCATATAGAGGAGCTTTATAAGGAAGTTCGGAGCTTTCGTCATGATTACACCAACCTCTTGACCAGCTTACGCCTAGGTATTGAAGAGGAGGATATGGGGCAGATAAAAGAGGTCTACGACTCCGTCTTGAAGGATTCCAGTGAAAAATTGCAGGATAATAAATATGACCTGGGCCGATTGGTGAATATTCGTGACCGTTCCCTCAAAAGTCTCCTCGCAGGAAAATTTCTAAAATCCAGAGAAAAGGATATTGTCTTTAATATCGAAGTTCCTGAGGAGATTCAAGTTGAGGGGATGAGCTTGCTTGACTTTCTAACCATTGTGTCTATCCTTTGTGACAATGCTATTGAAGCCAGTGCAGAGGCTAGTCAACCTCATGTTTCAATCGCCTTTTTTAAAAATGGGGCACAGGAGACCTTTATCATTGAAAACTCCATCA
>NZ_KQ970187.1:28820-30697 GCF_001579015.1 Streptococcus oralis | reverse complement strand
TGTTTCTGAAATCTACTCTTTTGGGGTTAGTTCTAAAGGGGAGGGCCGAGGTGTTGGTCTCTATACCGTCATGAAGATTGTGGAAAGTTATCCCAATGTCAGTCTCAATACCACCTGTCAAGATCAAGTCTTTCGTCAGGTTTTGACAATTCACTCGACGTCAGTTGATGATTAGAAGATTTGTGAAAAGAAGTACTGCCTGCAGTCATCAATTAAAATACTATAGTATGAGAGGTATCCTATATGAATAAGAAATCCTATTTTATCATCTGTTCTACGTTGATCATAGCATCGAATCTTCTTATGCTGTTTGTGGTGAACAAGGGAGAAGAAACAGGGAGCAATCTGTTTGTGATTGCTATAACCTGTATTTTGCTGCCAGCCTTTTTATATGCAGTTGAAAACCGACAGCCTTCATTAGTAAATGTAGAATCAATACTCCTGATTCAGTTGGCAGTTATATCTCTACTCCGTCTTATCAACAGAATAGGGAGTATGCCTGAAATCCTCAACATTATCATTACCCTTCTCGTTTTGGCAGTTGGGACAGCTGGTATCTTTGTTGCAATCATGAGAATATATCAGAACAGACAGAAGTGAGGGTGAGTAGCTTTTGATTTTAGGTCTTTACGTTGCTAAATTCCCTTGGGGAAAGTATGTTTTTCATGCTTGCTTTTTTAATTTTTTACAATTTAGGAAGTTTTGATGACCATTCATGATTTGGATGAATTAAGCTCAAAAGGAGTACTATACTAGGAGTGTAAAGGGTGTAGTTTATCTAAGATTAAGCACACATTTAGGAGGAAATCTTATGAAGAAAAAAATATTTATCATTTTCGTCTTGTATTTAATCATGTCCATCTTTCTTTATCCGCTTAGGGAAAGTGTTTGGTATCTTCTGTTTTATACCATAGCCTATATAATTGCAGTTATGATCTATTTTGCTTTAACTAAAAAGAAAGTAGCAAAGAAATGAAAACTTTTCTTGCTAAAAAACGGAACACCTTTCTTACGAGATTGTTCCTAGGGCAGTTGCCCTTGCTTGTCTCTACTTATCTGTTTCTATCTCGTCAGTTTTTAAATTTTTCCTTGGTTTTCCAATTTCTTTTAGTGGTTATTAACTTGGCTTTGATTTTGGTTACTGTTTACCTCACTAGGGAAATGAGGATAAGAGAGTTTGAAGATGATGATTTGGTTAGTCCTAGAACCAATCAACTCATGTATATCGGCTTGACAGGTTTTATGTCTACTATCTGTTTGTATAGAGGTATCATAGCGGAAGAATTCTATCAGCAATTAATTGCCCATATTGGCGCTATTCTCTGCTTGATCATCATGCTTCTGCTCATTTGGGGATTGAAGTATTATAAAAAGTAGCTTGCCTTCCTCTTCTGACAGAATCTTTTATTAGGAGGCTCTATTAAACTGTCCGTGAAATAAGTGAATGGAGGTATTTAATATGACATATAGGTTATTTCTTGTTATTTTCTTGAGTAGTATTTTGGATATTCTTTTAGGAACATTTTTACAAATCTCTAATGTATCGATTGGGTGGCTTGTTCTCTACAGTGCCTTGTTTGAAGCAGGAGTTTTTCTTCTTACCAATAAAGGGTTGACGGTACAAATCAAGGAGGCAGACATTCAAAACCGTTTTAAATTTATTTTTGGAAAAACGATATGGTTTCAAATTCTTTTGCTTATCTTTGTGATGGCCAAACTTTATCTTGGTTTGGATGCGAAGTTGATTTTATTTTACGGACATATTTTCATTATCTTTAATGCCTTAATATATCTATTATCTAGTAGTCGGGTTAGTCTTAAAAAGAGCAAACCGTCCTCTTAATCTTGCAGCAGTAGAGCCCGGCAAGGGGAGGTAT
>NZ_KQ970187.1:13608-28800 GCF_001579015.1 Streptococcus oralis | reverse complement strand
AGGCTAGTCGTTGTCTTGTAAATAGTAGGGGGATTTCTATGAAAAACACTCTATTCTTTTCAAAACGAGTGCAATTCTTTCTTATTTGTTTTTGTTTTTTGGATTGTTTTGGACAACCCAATTTTGGAGCAATTATTGGGAGTTCTCGTCTTGGGTAGGAAATATTATCTGGATCCGAAACATCATCAGTGTTCTCTTTATCGGCTTGATGGTTTGGATTTTGGTCAGGTCGGGCCATGCTTATCTCTTTCGCATCCCTAGGAAAAAGTGGTTGAGCTATTCTGTTCTGACGGTGTTAGTAGCTGTCGTGCTGATATGCTTTAACTATCTGACAGCTAAACACGTTCAGGGAACAAACGAAGGTTGGAATTTATTTATTGCCTATAGTGAGACCAATTTTGCGGAGTTCGGTGTTTACCTAACTTTAATCGTACTAGGACCTCTGATGGAAGAATTGGTGTGTAGAGGACTGCTTCAGCATGCCTTCTTTAAGAATTCGAGATGGGGGCTGGATCTTCTCTTTCCTTCACTCCTATTTTCCTTGCCTCACTTTTCTAGCTTGCCAAGTCTCGCAGATATTTTTGTCTATACGACAGTAGGCTTTCTATTTGCTTGTCTGACACGTTATACGAAGAGTATCTATCCTTCTTATGCGATTCATATTGTTAATAATATCATCGCAAACTTACCATTTTTGCTCACTTTTCTACATAGGATCTTGGGGTGAAAAAACCAAAAGGTTTACTTTTAGCCATAGAGGAGTTCATCATGTATAAACACTTATTTTTTCTAGATTCAAAAACTTTAGACTGGTTGACACCTTATATTCTAGTCTTGGCTTCTGACACCATTGCCTTTAATGTTTTTGTGTTAACCTTTGTATCTGCGGCGGTCTTTTCTTCCCTGAATCCCATGTTAGCTTTTATGGCTATATTCTTAGGAGCTGGTTATGTTATCGGATTTTGGTTACTAAAATGGTTTGTTTTGGAAAGACTAGAGCTAAAGGATGACTTGTAGGAAAGTTTGTTTGTTGAGGAGGATAGCTTTATGGCCATTTTCAATAAGTGTCATGCCTTGTTTTTTGGATTTTTAGTATTTGCAATCGTTGGTGCAGCGGGTTATTCCATTAATCAAGGGGATTATTTTCAACACCAGTACACATTCATTATTATAAAGAGTCTCTTGATTTTCCTTAGTTTTGGATATGCGAGATGGTTTGATATGATTTCTTTTGGGATTTTAAGCAAGAAACAACTCTTGCTGTTAATTGGAATCTTTCTTCTCACGGTGCTGGTAAATATAGGCTATCATGCTTTTTTCTCAGTTGCTTCTGGTGCCTCGGCTCAACACCTTGAGGAAACGAGTAAAGGACTTCCGCTTTCCTTTATTGTAAGTGTTACAGTTTTGGGACCAATCCAGGAGGAACTCATGTTCAGAGGACTTCTTCAGGGGGCTATATTTGAAAATTCTTGGTTAGGGCTTGTACTGACTTCCTCTCTCTTTTCTTTCATGCATGAACCTTATGATGTGCCTTCGTTTTTCTATTATCTACTTGGGAGCTTGTTGCTGGGCTTTGCTTACAAAAAGAGCCAAAATTTGTGGGTTTCTACTCTAGTCCACATGTCTTACAACAGTTTGCCACTTTTAACTTATTTCTAAAAATCATGGAAAGGTAAGCAGAAGACGGTGCTTGCCTTCTTTAAGCTATAATGATATCCTGAATCAATTGAGATGCTTTTCTTTGGAAATCGGGTGTGAAGCGGTTGACGAATAGACCAAAAACTAGTAGAATAGTAAGGAAACTTTATACGGAGGAAAGAAATGGACTTGGGTGATAATGAGCTAACGCTGACCCCTATACCTGGGAAGAGCGGCAAGGCTTATATGGGAAGCTACCCTGATGGGAAGCGCGTCTTTGTAAAAATGAACACCTCTCCAATCCTACCTGGCCTAGCCAGAGAACAAATCGCTCCTCAATTACTATGGACTCGTCGTTTAGCGGATGGTCGTGATATGTGTGCCCAAGAATGGTTGACGGGCAAAATCTTGACCCCGCACGACATGAATCGTAAGCAAATCATCAATATCTTGACGCGTCTCCACCGCTCACGTCCCTTGATGAAGCAGTTGAGCCGTTTGGGATATACCATGGAGACGCCAGTAGACTTGTTGCAGTCTTGGAAGCAAGAAGCGCCTGAAGTCTTGAAACGACATCAGTACTTAAATTCGGTGATTGATGATTTGCGCAGAACGGTTCCAGGTTTTAGGGAAGATCATGCAACGATTGTGCATGGGGATCTTCGCCATAGTAATTGGATTGAGACAGAGAGTGGGCTTGTTTATCTAGTGGATTGGGATTCGGTTCGCCTGACGGATCGCATGTTTGATGTGGCGCATATGCTGTGTCATTATATTCCAGAGCAACATTGGCATGATTGGCTGACTTATTACGGTTATAAGTACAATCAGACAGTGTTAGATAAATTGTATTGGTATGGTCAGTATTCTTACTTGAGCCAGATTACCAAATACTTTGTAAATCAAGATTTAGATAATGTAAACCGGGAGATTTATGCCTTGCGTATCTTCCGTGACAAGTATGGAAAGAAGAGATGAGAGTTAGAAATCGTAAAGGGGCGACAGAATTACTAGAGGCCAATCCCCAGTATGTGGTCCTCAATCCCTTGGAAGCTAAAGGGAAATGGCGAGACTTGTTTGGAAATGATCATCCTATTCATGTTGAAGTTGGAAGTGGCAAAGGGGCCTTCGTATCAGGAATGGCCAAACAAAACCCTAACATCAACTATATTGGGATTGATATCCAAAAGTCGGTATTGAGTTATGCCTTGGACAAGGTGCTTGAAGTTGGAGTCCCCAATATCAAGTTGTTGTGGGTAGATGGTTCAGATTTGACCGACTACTTTGAAGACGGTGAGATTGATCGTCTCTACCTAAACTTTTCAGATCCTTGGCCTAAAAAACGCCATGAAAAACGTCGTTTGACTTACAAGAGTTTCTTGGATACCTTCAAGCGCATCTTGCCTAAGAATGGGGAAATCCATTTCAAGACAGACAATCGTGGTTTGTTTGAGTACAGTCTAGTGAGCTTTTCTCAGTATGGGATGAAACTCAATGGTGTTTGGCTAGACTTGCATGCCAGTGATTTTGAAGGCAATGTCATGACAGAGTATGAGCAAAAATTCTCCAGCAAAGGTCAAGTGATCTACCGAGTTGAAGCAGAATTTTAAGAAATAGCTTGAAAACCAGCTGTTTGAGTGCTAATACTTTACATAAATTGACAAACGTGCTATACTGATAGTAAGAATATGAGAAAGAGAGGCGGGGAAATATCTTCGCCTCTTACTTATGAGGAGGTGGACGCAATCGCAACAATCGTAGAATTAGTTAGAGAAGTTGTAGAACCTGTCATCCAAGCACCTTTTGAACTCGTGGATATCGAGTATGGAAAGATTGGCAGTGACATGATTCTCAGTATTTTTGTAGATAAACCTGAAGGAATTACCTTGAACGACACGGCAGATTTGACAGAAATCATCAGTCCTGTCCTAGATACCATCAAGCCAGATCCCTTCCCAGAACAATATTTCCTAGAAATTACCAGTCCAGGCTTGGAACGTCCTTTGAAAACCAAGGATGCTGTCGCTGGAGCGGTTGGGAAATACATCCATGTCGGGCTCTACCAAGCCATTGATAAGCAAAAAGTCTTTGAAGGAACCTTATTATCCTTTGAAGAGGATGAGTTGACCATGGAATATATGGACAAGACGCGTAAGAAAACAGTCCAAATTCCATATAGTTTAGTATCAAAAGCACGTTTAGCAGTAAAACTATAGAAAAGAAAGGATAGCTTTTGAGGATTCAAAAGTAAAAAGAACATGAGTAAAGAAATGCTAGAGGCCTTCCGCATTTTGGAAGAAGACAAGGGAATCAAAAAAGAAGACATCATCGACGCAGTAGTTGAGTCGCTTCGTTCCGCTTATCGTAGACGCTATGGTCAATCTGACAGCGTAGCCATCGATTTCAACGAAAAAACAGGAGACTTTACAGTTTATACTGTCCGTGAAGTTGTTGATGAAGTATTTGATAGCCGTTTGGAAATCAGCTTGAAAGATGCTCTTGCCATTAATTCAGCCTATGAGCTTGGTGATAAAATCAAGTTCGAGGAAGCACCAGCTGAGTTTGGTCGTGTAGCAGCCCAATCTGCTAAACAAACCATCATGGAAAAAATGCGCAAGCAAACACGTGCCATCACTTACAATACTTATAAAGAACATGAGCAAGAAATCATGTCTGGTACAGTAGAACGTTTCGACAACCGTTTCATTTATGTTAATCTTGGCAGCATCGAAGCCCAATTGTCCAAACAAGACCAAATCCCTGGAGAAGTCTTTGCTTCCCACGATCGTATCGAAGTTTATGTCTACAAGGTTGAAGACAACCCTCGTGGTGTCAACGTATTTGTTAGCCGTAGCCATCCAGAAATGATCAAACGCTTGATGGAACAAGAAATTCCAGAAGTCTACGATGGAACTGTCGAAATCATGAGTGTAGCCCGCGAAGCTGGTGACCGTACGAAGGTTGCCGTTCGTAGCCACAATCCAAACGTGGACGCTATCGGGACAATCGTTGGACGTGGTGGTGCCAACATCAAGAAAATCACTAGCAAATTCCACCCAGCTCGTTACGATGCCAAGAGCGATCGTATGATTCCTGTCGAAGAAAACATCGACGTTATCGAGTGGGTAGCGGATCCAGCTGAGTTTATCTACAATGCCATCGCACCTGCAGAGGTTGACCAAGTTATCTTTGATGAAAATGATAGCAAACGTGCCTTGGTCGTTGTACCTGATAACAAACTTTCTCTTGCCATTGGTCGTCGTGGACAAAACGTTCGCTTGGCAGCTCATTTGACAGGCTACCGTATTGATATCAAGTCTGCCAGTGAGTTTGAAGCTATGGAAGAAGCAGGTCAAGTGGATTACGCAGCTGCGGATGAATTGATCGAAGAATAAAAGCTGCTAGAGGAGGGAAAGATGAAAACAAGAAAAATCCCTTTGCGCAAGTCTGTTGTATCTAACGAAGTGATTGATAAGCGTGATTTGCTCCGTATTGTCAAGAACAAAGAAGGACAGGTCTTTATCGATCCGACAGGCAAGGCCAATGGCCGTGGCGCTTATATCAAGCTAGACAATGCAGAAGCCCTAGAGGCAAAAAAGAAGAAAGTCTTTAACCGCAGCTTTAACATGGAAGTTGAAGAAAGCTTTTATGACGAGTTGATCGCTTATGTTGATCACAAAGTAAAAAGAAGAGAGTTAGGACTTGAATAAGCAAAAGATAAGCAATCTCTTGGGACTTGCTCAGCGAGCAGGCCGGATCATATCGGGTGAGGAATTGGTGGTCAAGGCTATCCAAGACCAGAAAGCCAAGCTAGTCTTTCTAGCCCATGATGCTGGTCCCAATCTGACCAAGAAGATTCACGACAAAAGTGACTATTATCAAGTAGAAGTTATAACCGTGTTTTCAACACTGGAATTAAGCATAGCAGTCGGAAAATCGAGAAAGATTTTGGCTGTGACAGATGCTGGATTTACAAAGAAAATGAGGTCTCTTATGGAATAGAAGAGGAGGACATGATTTGTCTAAGAAAAGATTGTACGAAATCGCAAAAGAACTTGGAAAAGAAAGTAAAGAAGTTGTAGCGCGTGCAAAAGAGTTGGGCTTGGATGTGAAAAGCCACTCATCGAGCGTGGAAGCTGCCGCTGCTGAGAAAATCGCAGCTAGTTTTAAACCTGCACCTGCTCCTAAGGCAGAAGTCAAACAAGAGGCACCAAAAGCAAGTGTAGAAAAGAAAGCAGAAAAACCTGTATCAGCTAAACCAGTAGCCGCTAAGGAAGAAAGCAAACCAGCTACACCTGCAGTTCCTAAGGAAGAAAAAGTGGTGGCTGCAAGACCGCAGAGTCGAAACTTCAAGGCGGAGCGTGAGGCACGTGCCAAAGAGCAGGCAGAGCGACGCAAACAAAACAAGGGAAACAACCGTGACCAACAACAAAACGGCAACCGTCAGAAAAACGACGGCCGTAATGGTGGTAAAACCGGTCAAGGGAACCGCGACAATCGCCGATTTAACGACCAAGGGAAGAAACCACAAGGTCAAGGAAATCGTGGCAATGATCGCCGTCAGCAACAAGACTTCCAGCCAAAACAAGCTGGACCACGTGTTGACTTTAAAGCCCGTGCAGCAGCCCTAAAAGCAGAGCAAAATGCAGAGTACGCACGCTCAAGCGAGGAACGCTTCAAACAATCGCAAGCTGCCAAAGAAGCCTTGGCTCAAGCTAATAAACGCAAGGAGCCTGAGGAAATCTTTGAGGAAGCTGCTAAGTTAGCTGAACAAACGCAGCCAGCCGTAGCAGTAGCTCCTGTAGCGAAAGAAGCGCCAGTGGATACACGTCGTAAAAAACAAGCTCGACCAGACAAAGAACGTGACGATTATGATCACGAAGAAGATGGTCCTAGAAAACAACAAAAGAATCGAAGTAGTCAGAATCAAGTGAGAAATCAAAGAAATAGTAACTGGAATAACAACAAGAAAAATAAAAAAGGCAACAAGCAAAATAACCGCAATCAGGCACCAAAACCTGTTACAGAACGTAAGTTCCATGAATTGCCAACAGAGTTTGAATATACAGATGGTATGACCGTTGCGGAAATCGCAAAACGGATCAAACGAGAACCAGCTGAAATCGTTAAGAAACTCTTTATGATGGGTGTCATGGCCACACAAAACCAATCTTTGGATGGTGACACCATTGAACTCCTATTGGTAGATTATGGTATCGAAGCCAAACAAAAGGTTGAAGTAGATAATGCCGATATCGAACGTTTCTTTGTCGAAGATGGTTATCTCAATGAAGATGAATTGGTTGAGCGTCCACCAGTTGTGACGATCATGGGGCACGTTGACCATGGTAAAACAACCCTTCTAGATACCCTTCGTAACTCTCGTGTTGCGACAGGAGAAGCAGGTGGGATCACGCAGCATATCGGTGCCTACCAAATCGTTGAAAATGGCAAGAAGATTACCTTCCTTGATACACCAGGACACGCGGCCTTTACATCGATGCGTGCGCGTGGTGCATCTGTTACCGATATTACCATCTTGGTTGTAGCGGCAGACGACGGTGTTATGCCTCAGACTATCGAAGCCATCAACCACTCAAAAGCAGCCAACGTTCCAATCATCGTAGCCATTAACAAGATTGATAAACCAGGTGCCAACCCAGAACGCGTTATCGGTGAATTGGCAGAGCATGGTGTCATGTCAACAGCTTGGGGTGGAGATTCTGAATTTGTCGAAATCTCAGCTAAGTTCAACCAAAACATCGATGAACTCTTGGAAACAGTCCTTCTTGTGGCTGAAATCCAAGAACTCAAGGCAGATCCAACAGTGCGTGCTATCGGTACAGTTATCGAAGCTCGTTTGGATAAAGGGAAAGGTGCGGTTGCAACCCTTCTTGTCCAACAAGGTACTCTGAATGTACAAGACCCAATCGTTGTCGGAAATACCTTCGGTCGAGTCCGTGCCATGACCAATGACCTTGGTCGTCGTGTCAAGGTTGCTGGACCATCAACACCAGTTTCTATCACAGGTTTGAACGAAGCGCCAATGGCGGGTGACCATTTTGCTGTTTACGAAGATGAAAAATCTGCGCGTGCAGCAGGTGAAGAACGTGCGAAACGTGCTCTTATGAAGCAACGTCAAGTTACCCAACGTGTCAGCCTTGAAAACCTCTTTGATACGCTTAAAGCAGGTGAGCTTAAGTCTGTTAACGTTATCATCAAGGCCGACGTACAAGGTTCTGTTGAAGCCCTTTCTGCCTCACTTCAAAAGATTGACGTAGAAGGTGTCAAAGTTACCATCGTTCACTCAGCGGTCGGTGCCATCAATGAATCTGACGTGACCCTTGCGGAAGCTTCAAATGCCTTTATCGTTGGTTTCAACGTACGCCCTACACCACAAGCTCGTCAACAAGCAGAAGCTGACGATGTTGAAATCCGTCTCCACAGCATTATCTACAAGGTTATCGAAGAGATGGAAGAAGCCATGAAAGGGATGCTTGACCCAGAATTCGAAGAAAAAATCATCGGTGAAGCAGTTATCCGTGAAACCTTCAAGGTGTCTAAAGTGGGAACCATCGGTGGATTTATGGTTACGAGTGGTAAAGTTACCCGTGATTCTAAAGTCCGTGTCATCCGTGACGGTGTCGTTATCTATGATGGTGAACTCGCAAGCTTGAAACACTACAAAGACGACGTCAAAGAAGTTACAAACGGTCGTGAAGGTGGATTGATGATTGATGGCTACAATGATATCAAGACTGATGATGTGATTGAGGCTTATGTCATGGAAGAAATCAAGAGATAAGATTTTTGCTCCTTTCTTAGGTGGTGAGGGACGCAAGCAAACCGATGGTTTCATTGCTTATTTTTGAGCCTAGTGTCTCAAAAATCCCCTGTGATGGGACTGATAAATCAGTTCCATCACTTTCACCACAGCGAAAGAAGCGAATGAGTTCAAATTGCACTTCGTTTCAATTTGAACTGAAAATCAATAAGTTCAGAAATAGCTAGGTCTGCTGGCCTAGCTTTTGGTTGATTATAAAAGTGAAAGGAAAAAACATGGCAAATCATTTCCGTACGGATCGTGTGGGCATGGAAATCAAGCGTGAAGTCAATGAGATTTTGCAAAAGAAAGTCCGTGATCCGCGTGTTCAAGGTGTGACCATCACAGGTGTTCAGATGCTGGGGGATTTGTCTGTTGCCAAGGTTTACTACACCATTTTGAGTAACCTTGCTTCGGATAATCAAAAAGCTCAAATCGGGCTTGAAAAAGCAACTGGTACCATCAAGCGTGAACTTGGTCACAATTTGAAATTGTACAAAATCCCAGATTTAACCTTCGTCAAAGATGAATCCATTGAATATGGAAATAAGATTGACGAGATGCTACGCAATCTGGATAAAAACTAATACTCTTCAAAAATCAAATTCAAACCACGTCAGCGTCGCCTTACCGTAGGTATGGTTACTGACTTCGTCAGTTCTATCCACAACCTCAAAACACTGTTTTGAGCAACCTACGGCTAGCTTTCTAGTTTGCTTTTTGATTTTCATTGAGTATAAGAAAGAGGGGGTGCCCCTCTTTTTTGGTGTATGCTAATCGTCCTTATGGTATAATATAAGCAGTAAAATCATTTTAAAACATACATGGAGGTCGTCATGGATAATATCATCGATGTGTCAATTCCCGTTGCAGAAGTTGTGGACAAGCATCCAGAAGTCTTGGAAATTCTAGTGGAGCTTGGTTTTAAACCACTTGCTAATCCCTTGATGCGCAATACAGTCGGTCGCAAGGTATCGCTCAAACAGGGTTCGAAGCTCGAAGGAACTCCTATGGACAAGATTGTCCGCACATTGGAAGCGAATGGCTATGAAGTGATTGGATTAGACTAATGGCAGATGAACGGATTCATATCCTACGGGATATTTTGTTAGAATTGCACAATGGCGCCTCTCCTGAGTCAGTGCAGGAGCGTTTTGATGCGACCTTTACAGGTGTGTCAGCCATTGAGATTTCTCTCATGGAACACGAGCTGATGAACTCAGACTCAGGTGTCACCTTTGAAGATGTCATGGAACTCTGTGATGTCCATGCTAATCTTTTTAAAAATGCTGTTAAGGGTGTTGAAGTAGAGGATACCGAACACCCTGGTCACCCCGTTCGCGTCTTCAAGGATGAAAATCTGGCTCTCCGTGCAGCCTTGATCCGCATTCGAAGACTGTTAGATACCTATGAGTCTATGGAAGACGAGGAAATGCTGGCAGAGATGCGCAAGGGTTTGGTCCGTCAACTGGGGCTTTTGGGCCAATTTGACATCCACTATCAGCGCAAGGAAGAGCTCTTCTTTCCTATCATGGAGCGCTATGGACACGATTCACCTCCCAAAGTTATGTGGGGAGTGGATGACCAGATCAGAGAACTCTTTCAAACAGCTCTAACGACAGCTAAGTCACTGCCAGAAGTGTCGATTAGCAGTGTAAAAGAAGCTTTTGAAGCTTTTGCGACAGAGTTTGAAAGTATGATTTTCAAGGAAGAGTCCATCCTTCTCATGATTCTCCTCGAGTCCTTCACTCAGGATGACTGGCTTCAGATTGCGGAGGAGAGCGACGCCTATGGTTATGCCATCATCCGTCCGTCTGAGAAATGGGTGCCAGAACGGCAGAGTTTCGTTGAGGAAAAGAGTGCAGAGGAGCCCGTGCAACTAGATACGGCTGAAGGCCAAGTGCAGCAAGTTATCGATACACCAGAAGGCCAGTTCACCATTACCTTTACTCCTAAGGAAAAGGAAGCAGTGCTGGACCGCCATAGTCAACAGGCTTTTGGCAATGGCTATCTTTCAGTCGAGCAGGCCAACCTCATCCTCAATCACCTTCCTATGGAGATCACCTTTGTCAATAAAGACGATATTTTCCAGTATTACAATGACAATACGCCAGCTGATGAGATGATTTTCAAACGGACACCATCTCAAGTCGGGCGCAATGTCGAGTTATGTCATCCTCCAAAATATTTGGAGAAAGTCAAAGCTATCATGCAAGGTCTTCGTGAAGGGGTCAAGGACAAGTATGAAATGTGGTTCAAGTCTGAGTCGCGAGGCAAGTTTGTCCACATCACCTACGCTGCGGTACACGATGAAGAGGGAGAATTTCAAGGCGTGCTAGAGTATGTTCAGGATATTCAGCCCTACCGTGAGATTGATACGGACTACTTCCGTGGATTAGAATAAGGAGAACCAATGAGTTACGAACAAGAATTTATGAAGGAATTTGAGGCCTGGGTTAATACCCAGATCATGATCAACGACATGGCGCACAAGGAGAGCCAAAAGGTTTACGAAGAAGACCAAGATGAGCGTGCCAAAGATGCCATGATTCGCTACGAAAGTCGCTTGGATGCTTATCAATTTTTGCTAGGTAAGTTTGAAAACTTCAAAGCAGGCAAGGGATTTCATGATTTGCCAGAAGGCTTGTTTGGTGAGCGAAACTACTAAAATAGTGATACTTTCTTGATTTTTTCTCAAAATCTTGATAGAATATTTTTATTAAATCCTTGTCAGAGCAGGGATTTTTTATTGAAAGGATTTTATCATGTCAAAGAAACTCCAACGTAAAAAACAATTGCGAAATAGCCTTCGTCGTTCAGGTGCATTTTCAACTACAGTGACTAAAGTTGTAGAAGAGACCAAAAAAGTCGTGAAACATGCGGAAAAATCTGCCAACCAAGCAGGAAAAGTTGTCACTAAAAAAGTGGAACAAGCAGTAGAAGCGACTAAAGAACAAGCTCAAAAAGTGGCGAATTCAGTAGAAGATTTCGCAGCTACTTTGGGTGGCCTCTCAGTAGATCGCGCTAAGACTTTTTATGATGAAGGTATCAAGTCAGCTTCTGACTTCAAAAACTGGACTGAAAAAGAACTTCTTGCCTTGAAAGGAATCGGCCCAGCTACAATCAAGAAATTAAAAGAACACGGAATCAGCTTCAAGTAATTTTTCTTGTCCCTTGCATTTCCGTGAAAAACTTGCTACAATAGAGCCATTAGAGGTGTTTTGAATTCCACATTTTACAGAAAGTGGCGGTGCTGAGAAGTCCACAAATGTGTCAAAACTGGTTGCTGATGGATGAAAAATGAAATAATATTGTCTTTTTATTATAAAGACGAGAGTTGCGGGCGTCTCTGCCCGAAATTGGGTGGTACCGCGGATAAACACATTCGTCCCTGTCATGTAGATGGCAGGGGCGATTTTTTGTAGAAAGCGAGGAAGAAGGATGACAAGACCTGAACTGCCAGAACGAATAGAAACCGAGCGACTTGTCTTGCGAGTCCGAACAGTGGCTGATGCCGAGGATATCTATGCCTACGCTAGTCTCCCAGAAGTTTCTTACCCAGCAGGTTTTCCGCTCGTCAAGACCTTGGAAGATGAGATTTATTATCTGGAGCATATTCTGCCTGAGCGTAATGAAAAGAACAATCTCCCAGCGGGCTATGGAATTGTCGTTAAAGGAACCGATAAGGTCATCGGCTCTGTTGATTTCCCTCGTCGTCACGAGGATGATGTCTTGGAGATTGGCTATATCTTACATCCAGACTATTGGGGTCTAGGTTATGTTCCAGAAGCAGCGTGTGCTTTGATTGACCTAGGCTTTAAAGATTTAGGTCTTCACAAGATTGAGCTAACTTGTTTTGGCTACAATGTCCAAAGTCAACGAGTCGCAGAGAAACTTGGATTTACCTTAGAAGCTCGCATAAGGGACCGCAAAGATGCCCAAGGCAATCGCTGTGACAGTCTGATATATGGCTTGCTGAGGAGTGAGTGGGAGGTGAAATAGATGGCTAGAAAGAAGAATAGAAAAAAAGAATTAAGGCATCAAGTGAGAGAAGAAAATTCTCCCTCGATGGAATGTAAGGTGGATATTAAAGAAGGAGAGACTTACTTTGCACATATTCCTATTCAAAATGGTGCTCAAATAATTCATCCGTTTAAACCACAGAAATTTAGTAATGGAACCATCGGTGCAATTACTCCAGCATATACAACAGATGAATCACTTCAGTTAGAGTTGCAAAAGAGCTTATTGAGGCGAGATAATAGTGAAATTGAGATTTTAGTAAAAAAAGTTCTTTCTTTTATAAAAAATGAATCAAATTATACTTTTAATGAACTCAAAGAATTTATTGATAAGATCATTAGCATTGATGAGTTTGGTTCTTATATCCAAAACAATCATGAAGCTTTAGTGGCTAAAAAAAATACTCAATTTTATAGGGCTATTCCTCTAGTTGACGAAAATGGTAAGCTAAAAAAAGATTTTGCCCCAGATACTTGGCGATTTATCAATCCTAACTCTAGCTTACAAAGATTGAATACCGATAAAGAGTCTGTATTTTATACAGCAGCACTTGACAGAGCAGCAATAGAAGAAGTTGGTATAAAAAAACAGACAGATAAGTTTGCGTTGTTTATCTATAATGCAAAAGATAATTTTAAAATATTACCTATTCAAAAAAATCCCTTTGGCAATGAGCGATTTCCGAAAGAATTACAAGATTATGGATTACAGACAACAAAAGTTTTAAATGAGATTTTTTCGTCTAAATCTAGTGGTGATGTAGAACATGACAAGAAAGTATATGAGTTATCAAATTATATAATAGAAAAATATTTTCCACTTTCCAGAAATAAAGATTATAAAGGGTGGTCATATATTTCTGTTGAATTCAAAGATGCAATAGAATATGAACCAAATTACCAAGAGGATAGGTTTGACCTATTATGTGTTGCTTTTCCAAAGGATACATATGATAAATGTCTAGATATGTTGAATGTTACTTGTGTCTTGTTTAATTGTACAGATGAGGATATGAGACAGTTAAATCTATCTTATTCAAAATGTGAAACCGAAAAGAATAGAATAGTAAAAGGAGAACTAAAATGAAAGAACTTTCACCTAAATACAATCCAGCCGAGGTTGAGGCTGGTCGTTACCAAAAATGGCTTGATGCCGATGTTTTCAAGCCTTCAGGCGATCAAAAGGCTAAGCCTTATTCGATCGTGATTCCACCACCAAACGTAACTGGTAAACTCCACCTTGGTCACGCTTGGGATACAACTTTGCAAGATATCATCATCCGTCAAAAACGGATGCAAGGTTTTGATACGCTTTGGCTTCCAGGGATGGACCACGCTGGGATTGCCACTCAGGCTAAGGTTGAGGAGCGCTTGCGTGGGGAGGGCATCAGCCGTTACGACCTCGGTCGTGAAAAATTCCTCGACAAGGTTTGGGAATGGAAAGACGAATATGCCACTACCATCAAGGAACAATGGGGCAAGATGGGGCTCTCTGTAGACTACTCTCGTGAGCGTTTCACTCTTGATGAAGGTTTGTCAAAAGCTGTCCGCAAGGTCTTTGTGGACCTTTACAAGAAAGGCTGGATCTACCGTGGTGAATTTATCATCAACTGGGACCCAGCGGCTCGCACAGCCCTTTCTGATATTGAGGTAATTCACAAGGACGTCGAAGGCGCCTTCTACCACATGAACTACATGCTAGAAGACGGTTCCCGTGCCCTTGAAGTGGCGACAACTCGTCCTGAGACCATGTTTGGGGACGTTGCTGTTGCGGTTAATCCAGAAGACCCACGCTACAAGGACTTGATCGGTAAAAACGTCATCCTTCCAATCGCTAATAAATTAATCCCAATCGTTGGAGATGAACACGCAGATCCTGAGTTTGGTACTGGTGTCGTGAAAATCACGCCTGCCCACGATCCAAACGACTTCTTGGTTGGTCAACGTCACAACTTGCCACAAGTCAACGTCATGAACGACGACGGAACCATGAATGACTTGGCCTTTGAATTTGCAGGTATGGACCGTTTCGAAGCTCGCAAGGCAGTCGTTGCTAAGTTGGAAGAAATTGGTGCCCTCGTTAAAATCGAAAAACGTGTCCACAGTGTTGGTCACTCAGAACGTACGGGTGTAGTGGTTGAGCCACGCTTGTCTACGCAGTGGTTCGTCAAGATGGACCAATTGGCTAAAAATGCCATTGCCAACCAAGATACAGAAGACAAGGTTGAATTCTACCCACCTCGTTTCAACGATACCTTCCTCCAATGGATGGAAAATGTTCACGACTGGGTAATCTCTCGTCAGCTCTGGTGGGGTCACCAAATCCCTGCTTGGTACAATGCTGAGGGTGAAATATACGTCGGCGAAGAAGCACCAGAAGGCGACGGCTGGACTCAGGACGAAGACGTCTTGGATACGTGGTTCAGTTCTGCCCTCTGGCCATTCTCAACTATGGGCTGGCCTGATGTCGACTCAGAAGACTTCAAACGTTATTATCCAACATCAACTTTGGTGACTGGTTATGATATTATCCCGTTCTGGGTATCTCGGATGATTTTCCAAGGTTTGGAATTTACTGGCAAGTCGCCATTCAAAAATGCCTTGATTCATGGTCTCATTCGTGATGAGCAAGGACGTAAGATGTCCAAGTCACTGGGAAATGGGATTGATCCAATGGACGTTATTGATAAGTACGGAACAGATAGCCTG
>NZ_KQ970187.1:10008-12695 GCF_001579015.1 Streptococcus oralis | reverse complement strand
CTTGGAAGCCTTCTTTAACAGCAATGTCAACTATATCAAACGCTTCACAAATCCAGAACACTTGGAAATCGCGTCAACCATCCCTGCACCTGAACTCGCAATGTCAAGCGTCATCACAGGAGCAGAAATCTACCTGCCACTGGCAGACCTCCTCAATGTCGAAGAAGAACTGGCTCGTCTCGACAAGGAACTAGCTAAATGGCAAAAAGAACTAGATATGGTCGGCAAGAAACTCTCTAACGAACGCTTCGTAGCCAATGCCAAACCAGAAGTCGTCCAAAAAGAACGCGACAAACAAGCCGACTACCAAGCAAAATACGACGCGACAGTCGCACGTATTGATGAGATGAAGAAGTTGGTTAAGTAGCATAAGAGTGATTTGATTTCTATAACTGATCAAAAAAATGGAGCGAATATATGGATTCAATTAGGATTAAGAATTTAAGGAGCCTTGTGGATACTGGGGATATGGAAATTAAACCATTAAATATTATTTTAGGTTCCAATAGCTCAGGTAAAAGTAGCTTCCTACGTTTTTTCCCTTTATTAAAACAAACTATCAATAGAAAGATTCGTGGTGTTTTGTTTTGGAGTGGTTATGATCAAAATGATGTAGATTTTGGTGATTTTGAAACTGCGCTCAATAATCAAGAGGGACATGATAAAATGGAATTTTCATTTTCATTTAACATTACTAGAAGTGAACTATTACGATTCTTTCGTCTTTATAAATTAAAGAGACAAGATTATTGGCAAAAAATACCTAAATTCAATAAAACAACTATTTCTATTTGTTTAGAAAAAAATAATGGTAATGGATTAGAGACAATTTCAAGAGTGACTATTCCTATATTTGGTGAAGATATAACGATTAATGTTTCAAATAAGAAAATTAATATCGGTAATAGAAAATATAGATTACTTACTTCAGATAATGGATATTTATATAGATTAGATAGTATTTTTCATCTTAATAATCTACTTGATTCAGAAGAGATTATTAAGAAAGAATTAGGAACAATAATTGAAGAAATAAACAGTGATGATTTACCGATAATTTTGGAATATCGTGATATTATTAAAAAAGATTTGATAAAGTTATTTAAAGTAAACCAAGATAATGAAGAGTATGAAATTATAAAAGTTAAGGAATTAACAAAAAATGAGTTAATAATTTATAAAGATATGCTACTGATTAATTTTCTGGAGACTATTCTAAAGATTTCTGATAACTATATAACGTCCTATTTTAATAAATCTGTTTATATTGCTCCTATCAGAGCTACTGCTGAAAGATATTATAGGCTAAGAAATTTATCAATTGAAGAAGTAGATTCTAGTGGCAGGAATCTTGTTGATTTTTTGTATAATCTTGATAATATAAAGTTTCAACAATTTCAAGAATGGACAAATGAATTTTTAGGCTTCCAAGTAGAAAAAGATGGAATAGGTCACGATGGGATTAATAAAGGATATGTATCTATTTATATTAGAAAAAATGGAGATCAGAATCGATATAACCTATCTGATACTGGATTCGGTTATAGCCAAATCCTTCCAATTGTAACTCAACTTTGGTTTATTGCTTATAATGCACGGAAAAAACCGTATTTCTTGAATTCCCCCCCTACCACAATTATTATTGAACAACCCGAACTTCATTTACATCCAAAACTACAAAGTAAGCTGATTTCAGCGATATGTAGTTTGGCTGATCGTAATTTCCGATTTATTATTGAGACTCATAGTGAAACAATTATTAACAAAATTGGAGATTTAATTTATAAGAGAAAAATAAATAATGAAGATGTAAATTTGAAAATTTTTTCAAAGAGAAACAATGAGTTAGAAACAATTGTTGAGTCTTCAACATACGATGCTGAAGGATTCCTTGAGAATTGGCCTATTGGCTTTTTTGATGAGGAGGATTATCTTTAAAATGATATTTGAAATCCATAAAAGTTGTATTGAGTTATTAGAACGAGGAGATCCAGATATATGTTCTATGTTAAATAATTTGGCGACAAATAGGAGAAAAGGATTAAACATAATTATTGCAGACCGTGATGTATTAGATTACTTAAAAAAATGTAAACAACTTGAAGTTAATGCTTTAAGATTATTTGATTCTTTGAATAGAAAAAGTCATGAAACAAAAGAGTTGAAAAAAGTTGTAAGTAGATACTATACGATTGTTGCTGATAATAGTATTACATGTGATAATTGTTATACTATGACAGTTTCAGATATTCTTGAAAAAGAATTTTCAGCTAAGACACAACTTTTAGTTGAAAATTTAACTGATTTTAAATTTTATAATTATATTGGATTATATTATGCGTTAAAAAATAAGATTTCGTATGGCGTTTCTTTTGATATGTGCCCCGGAGGTGGACGAACTTCAGCTGATTTATTAGCTGCGTTGATTGATCAAGAAACCAAATTATTACTTGGCATATTTGATGGCGACCAAAAATATCCCGGGGATGAAATAGGTGAAACGTTAAAAGCTGTACTGGAGATAATAGACTCAAAAGATAGAAAGTTTTTTGAATGTATTTCATTAGCTGAGCAGGGTGTTCACGAAGCTGAGAACTTAATTCCATTAAAACTCATTGAAGAAATATATGATAGTAGAGAAATTAATGCACAAAATACTATAAAGTTTTTAAAGAGATTGTATGAAG
>NZ_KQ970187.1:6191-9969 GCF_001579015.1 Streptococcus oralis | reverse complement strand
AAAGAGATTGTATGAAGATGAATCAGATTTGTACTTTTATTTTGATATGAAAAAAGGCATATATCGACCTGGTAAAACTTATTCTAAAGAATATAATACTCACTGGGAAGGTATTGCTGAATCATTTAGGAAAGAGGAAGGCATAGAAATATCACATATTTCGAAAGTTATAGTAAGCCAATATGGTTTATTAGAAAAATCTATAGAGTATATTTGTGAGAATACTTCTGAAAATTTAGATGGATTAAGTATTTTATTTAACAGTTATGTAAAAAATAAACTTATTGAATTAAAATGGTCTGACATTGGAAAAGAAATTTTCACATGGGGTTGTGTTGGTAGAAGGATTCCATAATGTTGATTTTTATATAAACCGTCATAATATTTAGTTATTTATTTTAGAAAGCAGGTTACTACATGACAAATTCTTTCAGTTCAAACCGCTCTGAGAAGTACGATATTGTAGCTTAATTTCATATATCATTGCATCGAATTTATCTGGATTGATACTGAAAACCTACCTATCAACACCATCGGCTGGGTAGGAAAGAAATAAAAAGTCCTGTCACTTTCTCCCATTTAACCTTTGACTATTCTGCAAAATTATCGTACAATAAAGAGTACATGATAAAATGAGGTCAGAGTCTGTCTGCTCTGACGATAGTAGTAAAAATGAGGAGAAACGCTTTGGAATTAGAAGTATTTGCTGGGCAAGAAAAAAGTGAACTATCTATGATTGAGGTAGCGCGTGCTATCTTGGAACTTCGTGGTCGCGATCATGAGATGCATTTTAGCGATCTTGTAAACGAAATTCAAAACTACCTTGGAACATCAAACAGCGATATCCGCGAAGCTTTGCCTTTGTTCTACACAGAGTTGAACTTTGACGGTAGCTTCATCTCTCTTGGAGACAACAAATGGGGTCTTCGTTCATGGTATGGTGTAGACGAAATTGACGAAGAAATCATCGCTCTTGAAGAAAGTGACGACGATGAAGTAGTACCAAAAGCTAAGAAACAGCGTGTTAATGCCTTCATGGATGGCGATTCAGATGCCATTGACTACAATGCGGATGATCCCGAAGACGAAGATGCATACGAAGCAGATCCAGCTCTTTCATACGATGATGAAAATCCAGATGATGAGAAAAATGAAGTGGAAGCTTATGATGCGGAAATCAACGAAATCGCTCCTGATGACTTGGGTGAAGACGTGGATCTCAACGAAGAAGACGACGAGTTTTCAGACGATGACGCTGAAACGAGTGAAGAAGAGTAAAAAGCCTTTAAAAGGAGATCGCCTGATCTCCTTTTTTCATTGCCCTAATCCATGTTTCCTCATTTGTCCTAGAGCCCTTTTTGTGTTACAATGAATGGTATGAAAGCTAAGAAATTATGGATGACTGGCTTGACTGTGGCTGGTCTAAGTGCCCTTGCTTTGGGTGCCAAAAAAGCAGCAGATCATCACAAACTCATGAAGACGCAAGAGGAGTTAACTGCTATCGTGCGGGATCTTTTTTCAGATATGGGTGAGATTGCCACACTCTATGTTCAAGTCTATGAAAGTAGCCTAGAGCGACTTGTCGGAGGAGTCATTTTCGAGGATGGTCGTCACTATACCTTTGTCTATGAAAATGAAGATCTGGTATATGAGGAGGAAGTCTTATGATTATTCCCGCTAGTATAGAAGAGCTCGCAGGTTTTGTCGAGCAGGATGGCAAGAAGGTCTTCCTTTTTGTGGCGGACTGGTGTGGCGATTGTCGTTATATCTATCCTGCCTTGCTAGAGATTGAGGCGGAAAATCCTGAATTTACTTTTATTCGAGTAGATCGTGATGAATTTATGGATCTTGCCAAGTTGTGGGATGTTTACGGAATTCCCAGCCTTGTTGTGCTAGAAAAGGACAAGGAAATCGGTCGTTTTGTCAATCGTGACCGTAAAAGCAAGGAACAAATCAATGACTTTTTAGCAGGACTGAAATAGGAGAAAAAGGAAACAATGATTTTTACATATAACAAAGAACATGTTGGCGATGTCCTTATGGTCATCGTGAAAAACAGCGGAGATGCCAAGTTGGACGTGGAGCGCAAAGGCAAGGTAGCTCGTGTTTTTCTCAAAGAAAATGGGGAAACAGTGGCTTGGAATATTTTCGACATTTCAAGTTTATTTGAAATTACAGAGCGCGGTCAAGTCTTTTTATTAGATGAGCATGTAGCACGTTTAAACCAAGAGTTGCAGGCGGAAGGTTTTACAGAAAAAATTGTTAATGATAAGGAACCTAAGTTTGTTGTCGGTGAGATTGTCGAGATGGTAACCCATCCAGATAGTGACCACCTCAATATCTGTCAAGTTGCAGTCGCAAGTGATAAAACGGTGCAAATCGTTGCGGGGGCTCCTAATGCGCGTGTTGGTTTGAAAACCATTGTAGCTCTTCCTGGAGCGATGATGCCCAAAGGTAATCTCATTTTCCCAGGCGAACTTCGTGGCGAAAAGAGTTTTGGCATGATGTGCAGTCCTCGTGAACTTGCCTTGCCAAATGCTCCGCAAAAACGTGGGGTTATTGAATTATCAGAAGACCAAGTTGTCGGAACTCCATTTGACCCAGCTAAACACTGGACTGCCTAGGAAGTTGCCAGAATATTATACACCAGATAGGAGGAAATAAGATGACAAAAAATGTCGTGATTACAGGAGCGACATCAGGAATTGGTGAAGCGATTGCGCGTGCTTATCTGGATCAGGGTGAGAATGTCGTCCTAACTGGACGACGGACAGACAGACTAGAAGCCCTCAAGTCGGAGTTTGCAGAAACTTTTCCAAATCAAACAGTTTGGACTTTCCCACTGGATGTGACGGATATGACCATGGTAAAGACCGTCTGTTCCGATATTCTAGAAACGATTGGTCAGATTGATATCTTGGTCAACAATGCCGGACTGGCTCTAGGCTTGGCACCCTATCAGGACTATGAAGAGTTGGATATGCTGACCATGTTGGATACCAATGTCAAAGGTTTGATGGCAGTCACTCGCTCTTTCTTGCCTTCCATGGTTGCAGCAAATCAAGGCCATGTCATCAATATGGGGTCAACTGCAGGTATATACGCCTATGCGGGTGCCGCAGTTTATTCAGCCACCAAGGCTGCAGTCAAGACTTTTTCAGATGGGATTCGAATCGATACGATCGCAACGGATATTAAGGTGACAACCATTCAACCGGGAATCGTCGAAACAGATTTTTCTACAGTACGTTTTCATGGCGACAAAGAGCGGGCTACGACGGTTTATCAGGGAATCGAAGCCTTGCAGGCACAAGACATCGCAGACACAGTAGTCTATGTGACCAGCCAACCCCGTCGTGTGCAGATTACAGATATGACTATTATGGCCAATCAGCAGGCGACAGGATTTATGGTTCATAAAAAGTAAAAAATTTCCTCGAAAAGTTACAAATTTCTGTAACTTTTTTGATTTCCTGCGAATAGATAAGTAGGAGGATGAAAAATGTATAATAAAGTTATTTTGATCGGGCGCTTGACGTCTACACCAGAATTGCACAAAACCAACAATGACAAGTCGGTAGCGCGAGCAACTATCGCTGTGAACCGTCGTTACAAAGACCAAAACGGGGAACGTGAAGCTGACTTTGTCAATCTTGTTCTTTGGGGGAAATTGGCTGAAACCTTGGCAAGCTATGCAACTAAAGGTAGTCTTATCTCTGTGGATGGAGAACTTCGTACCCGTCGCTTTGAGAAAAATGGCCAGACCAACTATGTGACT
>NZ_KQ970187.1:0-6171 GCF_001579015.1 Streptococcus oralis | reverse complement strand
AGACCAACTATGTGACTGAAGTTCTTGCCACAGGATTCCAACTTTTAGAAAGCCGTGCCCAACGTGCCATGCGTGAAAATAACGCAGGACAGGATTTGGCAGACTTGGTTTTGGAAGAGGAGGAATTGCCATTTTAATACTCTTCGAAAATCTCTTCAAACCACATCAGCTTCACTTTGCCGTAGGTATAGGTAACTGACTTCGTCAGTCTTATCTACAACCTCAAAACTGTGTTTTTAGTAGCCTGTGGCTAGCTTCCTAGTTTGTACTTTGATTTTCATTGAGTATAAAGATTGAAAAGTCTGAGTTGGTCTCAGGCTTTTTATCTTGAGAAAGTCAGACTTTTTTCTTGACTATTTCTGACCAAGTGATACAATAGAACTATGGATTAGCACTCAAATATAAAGAGTGCTAATGATATCTATTTCATTATGGAGGAACGCAAATGTTGAAACCATTAGGAGACCGTGTGGTCTTGAAAATCGAAGAAAAAGAACAAACCGTTGGAGGCTTTGTCCTTGCAGGCTCAGCCCAAGAAAAAACAAAAACAGCCCAAGTTGTAGCTACTGGACAAGGTGTTCGTACCTTGAATGGCGACTTGGTCGCTCCAAGTGTTAAGGCTGGAGACCGTGTCTTAGTTGAAGCTCATGTAGGTATTGATGTCAAAGATGGAGATGAAAAGTATATCATCGTAGGTGAAGCTAACATCTTGGCAATTGTGGAAGAATAATAGAAGGAGAAAGTAAGTATGTCAAAAGAAATTAAATTTTCATCTGATGCTCGTTCAGCTATGGTCCGTGGTGTCGATATCCTTGCAGATACTGTTAAAGTAACCTTGGGACCAAAAGGTCGTAACGTTGTGTTGGAAAAATCATTTGGCTCACCCTTGATTACCAATGACGGTGTGACTATTGCCAAAGAAATCGAATTGGAAGACCATTTTGAAAATATGGGTGCCAAGTTGGTATCAGAAGTCGCTTCAAAAACCAATGATATTGCAGGTGACGGAACAACAACTGCAACTGTCTTGACCCAAGCTATCGTTCGCGAAGGAATTAAAAACGTCACTGCAGGTGCCAATCCAATCGGTATCCGTCGTGGGATCGAAGCAGCGGTTGCCGCAGCTGTAGAAGCCTTGAAAAACAATGCCATCCCTGTTGCCAATAAAGAAGCCATCGCTCAGGTTGCTGCCGTATCTTCTCGTTCTGAGAAAGTCGGTGAGTACATTTCTGAAGCTATGGAAAAAGTTGGCAAAGATGGTGTCATCACTATTGAAGAGTCACGTGGTATGGAAACAGAGCTTGAAGTCGTGGAAGGAATGCAGTTTGACCGCGGTTACCTTTCACAGTACATGGTAACAGATAGCGAAAAGATGGTGGCTGACCTTGAAAATCCATACATCTTGATTACTGACAAGAAGATTTCCAATATCCAAGAAATCTTGCCACTGCTAGAAAGCATCCTCCAAAGCAATCGTCCGCTCTTGATTGTTGCGGATGATGTGGACGGCGAAGCTCTTCCAACCCTTGTATTGAACAAGATTCGTGGAACTTTCAATGTCGTAGCTGTCAAAGCCCCTGGTTTCGGTGACCGTCGTAAGGCTATGTTAGAAGACATCGCTATCTTGACAGGCGGAACCGTCATCACAGAAGATCTTGGTCTTGAGTTGAAAGACGCGACGATTGAAGCGCTTGGTCAAGCCGCTAGAGTGACTGTGGACAAAGATAGTACGGTTATCGTAGAAGGTGCTGGCAATCCTGAAGCCATTTCCCACCGTGTTGCGGTTATCAAGTCTCAAATCGAAACCACAACTTCTGAATTCGACCGTGAAAAACTCCAAGAACGCTTGGCAAAATTGTCAGGTGGTGTCGCAGTGATCAAGGTCGGAGCTGCAACTGAAACTGAGTTGAAAGAAATGAAACTTCGCATCGAAGATGCTCTCAACGCTACTCGTGCAGCCGTTGAAGAAGGAATCGTTGCAGGTGGTGGAACAGCCCTTGTAAATGTTATCCCAGCCGTGGCTGATTTGGAATTGACAGGAGACGAAGCAACAGGCCTCAATATTGTTCTCCGTGCATTGGAAGAACCAGTTCGTCAAATTGCTCACAATGCAGGATTTGAAGGCTCAATCGTTATCGATCGCTTGAAAAATGCTGAGCTTGGTACAGGCTTCAACGCAGCAACTGGCGAGTGGGTCAACATGATTGATCAAGGGATTATTGACCCAGTTAAAGTGAGTCGTTCAGCTCTACAAAATGCAGCATCTGTAGCCAGCTTGATTTTGACTACGGAAGCAGTCGTAGCTAATAAACCAGAACCAGCAGCTCCGGCTCCAACAATGGATCCAAGCATGATGGGCGGTATGATGTAAGTTTTCTATAGAAAACAACTTATAAAAAACACAAAAGGAGGGAATGCCTATTCCTCCTTTTTATGATATTCACTTCTAAATTGATTTGAGCTCTCCTAACTTATATGATAAAATAAGACTAGAAAAAGGAGAAGAACATGATCGATGTAGAAGAAATTCTGAGTAAGATGAACCCCAATCAGAAGATTAATTATGACCGTGTCATGCAGAAGATGGTACAAGTATGGGAGAAAAATGAGCAACGGCCAAGCATTCTCATGCATGTTTGCTGTGCCCCTTGCAGTACCTATACCCTAGAATACCTAACCAAATACGCTGATGTGACAATCTATTTTGCCAATTCCAATATCCATCCTAAGGCAGAATACCATAAGCGAGCCTATGTGACTAAAAAGTTTGTCAGTGATTTCAATGAGCGAACTGGCAATAACGTTCAATATCTAGAAGCTCCTTATGAACCTAACGAATATCGTAAACTGGTTCGAGGTTTGGAAGAAGAGCCTGAAGGTGGTGACCGTTGTAAGGTTTGCTTTGACTACCGCCTGGATAAAACAGCGCAAGTGGCTATGGATTTGGGCTTTGACTATTTTGGTTCAGCCTTGACCATCAGTCCCCATAAGAATTCTCAAACCATCAACAGTATTGGGATCGATGTGCAAAAGATTTATACCACCCACTATCTTCCAAGTGATTTCAAGAAAAATCAGGGTTACAAACGTTCAGTAGAGATGTGTGAGGAGTATGATATCTATCGTCAATGTTATTGTGGATGCGTCTATGCAGCCCAAGCCCAGAATATTGACCTGGTTCAAGTTAAGAAGGATGCTACGGCTTTCTTGTTGGATAAGGATGTTGAAAAAGACTACTCCCACATCAAGTTTACTGTTACTAAATTAGATATATAGAAATCAACCCAGCTGAAAAGCTGGGTTTTTCAAATAAAAAACCAGGGCTCTCACCCCAGTTTGACAACTTTACCGATTCTTTAGTTCTATGTAGCGTTTGTACCAAATGTTGACATAGGCCTCTGAGAAAGGACCGCGTCCATTGTTAATCCAATCAACAAGGATTTTAACATGCTCTTTCAAAATATAGTCTAAATCATCAGAATACTTCATTTTACGTTTATGGCGCTCATACTCCTCAACGTCTAAGAGACGCTTTTCACCATCAGTGAAGACCTTGACATCCAAATCATAATCAATGTATTTCAGGGCTTCCTCATCTAGATAGTAGGGGCTAGCCATATTGCAATAGTAGGAAATCCCATTATCGCGAATCATAGCAATGATATTAAACCAATATTTTTTGTGAAAGTAAACAATAGCCGGTTCTCGAGTCACCCAACGACGACCGTCACTCTCGGTAACAAGTGTGTGGTCGTTGACGCCGATAATGGCGTTCTCTGTTGTTTTTAGTACCATGGTGTCTCGCCAAGTGCGGTGGAGACTCCCATCATGCTTATAACTTTGAATTGTAATAAAGTCGCCTTCTTTTGGAAGTTTCATAACTAACCAACTTTCTACAATTTATAAGTTTATCGTTTACTATTATATCATAAATTGGTTTATTTTTTTGAATTTTACACGAAAATGTTAAAGATATTCTCTGAGAGCGCTGGCTATATCCGAAAAATCATAGCCTTTTCTAGCTAAAACTTGGGTCAAACGTTGCTTTAGTTCGTATCCTTCGTATTTTCGAGCATATTTAGCATATTGTTTGTCTAGCTCTTTAAAAATGAGTTCCTGAGTCGTTTCTTGGTCTACTTGACTGTCCAAGTTATCAAAGGCACTTTTAGCATCAGAATAGGAGAAGCCTTTGTTCGTCAAGTTTTGAATAATCTTATCTTGTAAAGCACGAGCAGGAAGCTTTCCAGTGTATTTTTTGAGCAATTTATCCGCTACACGTTGAGCGACTTCTGTAAAATCAAAATCCTTTAGAATATCTTCAATAGTTGATTTGGAAATCCCTTTTTGAGCAAGTTTCTGGGCGAGTACATAAGGCCCCTTATCTCCAGAGAGTTGATTGGCATTGATGATGGAATAAGTATACTGATGGTCATTAATCCAATTGTCCTCCTTGAGAGCTTGAATGACTTGGGGGATGGTTTTCTCATCAATCTCATGTTTAACTAAATAGTCTATGACTTCTTTTTCTGTACGGGCCTTGAAGGATAGATGGTAGAGAGCAAGATTCTTACCATAAGAAAACTGAGCAAAGTTCTGAATCTCGGTCAATTCTTCCTTGCTAATGACCTTATCTTTAGACAACATAAAACGGACAATGGTATCCTCCGTGATATATGAGATTTGTTGATGATCTAGCTCCATCAGGTAGAGGCGTTTTTTCTTTTCAAGTTTTGTGATTTTCATAGTACTATTATACCCTAAAATGTGATAAGATAGGGGTATGAATCTGAAAGTCAAACAAAAAATACCTTTAAAAATCAAGCGGATGGGCATCAATGGTGAAGGAATCGGTTTTTACCAGAAAACCCTTGTTTTTGTGCCTGGCGCCCTCAAGGGAGAAGATATCTATTGTCAGGTTACTTCTATTAAACGCAACTTTGTTGAAGCTAAATTGCTAAAGGTTAATAAGAAGTCTAAATTTCGAGTGGTACCAGCATGTACGATTTATAATGAATGTGGTGGTTGCCAAATCATGCACCTCCACTACGATAAACAGTTAGAGTTCAAAACGGATTTGCTTCACCAAGCCCTGAAAAAATTTGCTCCTGCAGGATATGAAAACTATGAAATCCGTCCAACTATCGGAATGCAGGAACCAAAGTACTACCGTGCTAAGTTGCAATTTCAGACCCGAAAATTCAACAATCAGGTCAAGGCAGGTTTGTATGCGCAAAACTCTCATTACCTCGTAGAGTTGAAAGACTGCTTGGTTCAAGATAAGGAAACCCAAGTGATTGCGAATCGCCTAGCTGAGCTTCTTACTTACCATCAAATTCCCATTACCGATGAGAGAAAAACGCTAGGCGTTCGCACCATCATGGTCCGCCGAGCAAGAAAAACTGGACAAGTCCAGATTATCATCGTCACAAATTGCCAGCTTAATTTAAATCAACTGGTTAAAGACCTCGTCAAGGATTTTCCAGAACTCGTTACAGTTGCGGTCAATACAAATACAGCAAAAACAAGTGAAATCTATGGTGAAAAGACGGAAGTTATATGGGGCCAAGAGAGTATTCAAGAAGGAGTACTCGACTATGAGTTTTCTCTCTCCCCCCGTGCCTTCTATCAGCTTAATCCTGAGCAAACCGAAATTCTCTATAATGAAGCTGTCAAAGCCTTGGATGTTAGTGAAGAAGATCATCTGATTGATGCTTATTGTGGTGTCGGGACGATTGGATTCGCCTTTGCAAAGAAAGTCAAAACTCTTAGAGGGATGGACATTATCCCAGAAGCCATTGAAGATGCCAAGCGAAATGCCCAAAAAATGGGATTTGACAATACCTATTATGAAGCAGGTACAGCTGAAGAGATTATTCCCCGCTGGTATCAAGAGGGATATAGGGCCGATGCCCTGATAGTCGACCCTCCTAGGACGGGTTTAGACGACAAGTTATTAGATACGATCCTAACCTATGTACCGGAAAAAATGGTTTATGTATCTTGCAATGTATCGACATTAGCTCGAGATTTGGTTAAACTAGTAAAAGTTTATGATCTCCAGTATATCCAGTCAGTCGATATGTTCCCACACACTGCACGGACAGAAGCAGTCGTTAAGTTAGTGAAGAAAAGAAAAAATCAAATTCACTGAAAAAGTTCTTGACAAAGGAG
>NZ_KQ970186.1:74575-86048 GCF_001579015.1 Streptococcus oralis | reverse complement strand
TTAGGTAAAATCATCTGATTCACTAAGATATATAGAAAGGCTCCCTTAGCAACAAGGGGGCCTTTTGTGTGTTAGTACTGGATTGAGAACTACTAGTCTTTTCAGTCAATGTCAATCAAACACAAGATTAGTAACTTTGGAAGCTAAAAAAAGAAGTTCCTAAAACTTCTCTTTTATAAAATATGGGCACTCCTATTTTCTTAAATCTTTAAGAATCGACGCATCGAAATTCCTGAACCGAGCGAACCGATGAAAATACCGATTACAAACAAGAGGAGGGTCATTAAAGGAATAAATACATCTGGAGCAATCATGGATAGATTTTGTCCTACTAATGATTTATTGACAGATTGGTAAACCATATTGTAGACAAAAAATACAAGGACTGAAGGAATAGCTGCACCAAATAAACCGATAAAGGCACCTTCAAGTAAGAATGGTCCTCTAATGTAGCCATTTTTAGCCCCTACTAGACGCATGATTTGAATTTCACGGCTACGCGAAATAATGGTGATACGGATAGTATTGGAAATGAGGAAGACTGCAATAAAAATCAAGAGTCCTGCAATAACCAATCCCCAAACACGGATGAAGGAAGCTAGTTCAAAGAGTCGTTGAGTGTTGGCTCCACCATCTTGAACCTCTGATACTCCCTCTATTTTCTTAGCTTCTTCAGCTACCGTTTTAACATCACTCGGAGAATTTGTATCAACGATATAGGCATCATAGAGAGGATTTGCGTCCCCTTCAAAGACCTTCCAGTCATCCCCCATCGTTTCAGTCAATTTTTGGTATTGCTCTTCTTTACTTGAGAAGGTAACACTTTTTACAGCAGGCATAGCTTTCAAAGCGTCATAGACCTTGTGATAGTCATTGTTGGTAACTGTCTGACCTTCTTTTTCAATCGTTTCACTGTTATCTGCCACATCCTTACGAATGTAAACCATGACACGAACGTTGTTTTCAATATCGGTAGCCAGTTTAGCTGTGTTAAAAATTACGGATGCAAAGAGGGCCACGAGCGTCAAGGTAATCATAACCGAACTCACTGCTGCTACTGTCATCCAGCCATTTCGCTTTAAACTTTTTAGTGATTCAAATAAATGGCGAAAAAATCTACTAATCATCGTATCCATATTCTCCTTTTGCTTCGTCACGAACGACACGGCCATTTTCAATGGCAATGACACGGTGGCGCAAGGTATTTACAATCTGGCTATTATGGGTAGCCATCAATACTGTAGTACCTTGGAGATTGATGCGTTCCAACAGATTCATAATTTCCCAAGAATTATCTGGGTCCAAGTTTCCTGTCGGCTCATCGGCAATCAATACCTTAGGATTGTTGACAATCGCACGAGCAATTGCAATCCGTTGCTGCTCTCCACCTGAAAGTTCATTAGGGAATGAACGAACCTTATGTTTCAAACCAACTAGGTCCAAAACTTCCATAACACGTTTTTTAATATTACGGCGGTTCTCACCGATTACTTCCATTGCATAGGCAATATTTTCATAAACAGTTTTCTTCGGTAAGAGTTTGTAATCCTGGAAAACAACTCCAACATTCCGACGTAAGAGAGGAATGTCTCTCTTTTTGATTTTAACTAGATTAAAACCTGCTACTGTTAAACTGCCTTTTTCAACTTTGACCTCGCGATACAAAGATCTAATAAAAGTAGATTTCCCTGCTCCAGAAGGTCCTACGATGTAGGCAAATTCTCCCGGCTCAATGGTGACAGTGACACCACGCAGAGCAGTAGTTCCGTTATCATATTTTTTGACAACATCTCGCATTTCAATGATTGACATGTGAGTTCCTTTCTATCTTAGCTGATTCTCCATTTGAGATAGGCATCGATGAAACCATCTAGATCTCCATCCATAACCTTATCTACTTGGGCAACTTCAAAGCTCGTACGGTGATCTTTGACCATAGTATAAGGTGTAAAGACATAAGAACGAATCTGACTTCCCCAAGTGATTTCTTTTTTCTCACCTTTGAGGGAATTGACTTCTGCTGCTTTCTTTTCTTGCTCCATTTGATAGAGCTTAGCTTGCAACATCTTCATAGCACGATCTCTATTTCCATACTGGGTACGATCGACTGTCGATTGAACGACTGTCCCCGTAGGAATGTGTGTCAAACGCACGCCAGTTGAAACTTTATTGACGTTCTGTCCACCAGCACCACCTGAACGGAAGGTGTCCATTTTGATATCATCTTCACGAATCTCCACTTCAATGGTATCATCCAACTCAGGCATAACCTCTACGGATGTAAATGAAGTATGGCGACGTTTGGCTGAGTCAAATGGTGAAATACGGACCAAACGGTGAACACCCATTTCCGACTTGAGAAGGCCATATGCATTTGGACCTTCAAACGACAAGGTCACCGACTTGATACCCGCTTCATCACCTGCTTGATAATCCAATACTTCCACTTTAAAACCTTTGGCATTTCCATAACGAGTATACATACGGAGCAACATATCGCCCCAGTCCTGAGCCTCAGTCCCGCCTGAACCTGGATGGATTTCTAAGATTGCATTATTATGGTCATAAGGTTCTGACAAGAGAAGCGTCATTTCGTAACTAGTCATCATCTTATCCAGTTCTGTCAACTGTTCAACCAGTTCATCATGGACTGACTCGTCTTCTACTAAAAAGTCCAATAAAATTTCAACTTCATCCTGCAACTCTTCCATCTTACAGAAGGTGTTGTAGGTGTTTTTTAATTCATTTAATTCTTGCGACGTTTTTTGGGCCGCGATATTATCGTTCCAAAAATCAGGTTCTGTCATCTTGTTCTCCAAGACGGCAATCTCTTCCTCTAAGCCTTCGAGGTCAAAGAGACCCCCTGAAAGAAGCTAATTTTTCACGATTTGCGTCAATTTTTTGACGAATTTCTGAAATGTCCATAAATACTCCTTTATCACATCGTTTCATTATACCACATTCTCTCATTTCTTTCCATATTTTGCTTGTTATTTCAAATTGTATACAAAAAAGAGGGCTTTCACCCTCCATATTTATAACTTTTTAGCAGAGGTTCGAGCAATTTCCTCTACTTGGATACCTTGCGCTTCAAATTTCTCCTTCAGAGAAGTTAAATCACTTGTTCCATCAATTTGAACCTCAATCACGACCTTGCCGTCCTTGCGCGGAATATTAACCGTGTGAGAAATATTTAGATTTTCCTCAACGATTAAGGTTACAATCTTGCCTAAAACACCAACCTCATTTTCCGTAATAAATCGAACACGAATCCCTTCCTCGCCGTAGCCAGCAATTTCTAAAAAAGCCTGGAAAACATCACGATCTGTAATTACACCATAAACCTGTTGGTTATCCACAACTGGAAGAATACCGATCTTATTCTTCAACATGAGATAGGTCGCATCCTCTAGACTAGCATAACCTGAGACTGTTATAACATCGCGAATCATGACGTCTTTGACTTTGGTCTTATTGAGAAGATAATTCATCTCATAGATGGAGAGACTGGTTGCCTTAGACGGACTCGCCTCTGCAATAGTTCCTTCTGTTACAAGACCAACCAATTGATCATTTTCGATAACAGGTAAACGGTGCAAGCCTTGCTCGCGCATCAAATCTGCTGCATGTGCTACAGTCGTATCTGGACTGATATAAACTACCTTGCGGGTCATAAAATCTTTAACTGCCATGAGACTTCTCCTTCTTTATTGCTACTATAATTATACACTTTCTTACAAAAACTATCAAACGCTTTCATTTCTTTTTCAAGATTTTGTAACATTCAATCACAAAAAAAGAGAGAAACAGCCTTCTCTCTTAAACTTAAATCGTAACGGAATCTCGATCCTTGATCATATAGCGTTTTAAAGGGGTTAAGCTAGCTAGCCAATACAATAAACCCCCAAAGATTGCAGTAAAGCCACTACCAGTTGTGAGTAGGAACACAGGACTCTGGATATGCTTTGTTATCGGGTTGTAAACAAATAATACCGTAACTAACAAGGAAATGATTACACAAGATAATCCCACCAAGTTAAAACCATTTGTAAACTCATAGGCGTCATGTCCTTCAAGGAAATAGGCTGAACGCAAATCAAGTTTTCGTTTTCTTAAGATAAAGTAGTCTACAACGATCATTCCGATAATGGGGCCTTGAATATAGGCAGCCAGCGAGATGAAGGAACCGAAGTATTCATCCACTCCTCCCCAGATGGTGAGTAGGCTCACGTAAACCATGGCAATCCAAACCATTAGTTTATAGCTTACTCTAGGCATCCCGCTTTTTACAATCATACAGTTCACGTACGATCCTGTACCTTGGGTTCCAATATTAGCAAAAGCTACCAGTAGTAAACTTAAAAGCGCAAAGGCAGGAGTGCTCAACGTTGAAAGCATTGTCGTTGGGTCACTTTCATAGACACCTGTTTTGACAAACATGGCCAAAGCCATCACTCCACCTGTCGCAGCGAAGAATGGCGCAACAACACCGTATGACAAGGCTGTAGCCCAATAACCACTGCGTTCTGATTTTGCCAAACGTGGCAAGACAAAGGCTTGTGTAGACCAAGAAAAGGCTACGGCCACATTTCCTTCCCCTGACATCATAAAACGTTCAATCGGTGTCAAATTTTCTTGAATGGCAGGTTGGACATTCATAATATCCCTAATCGGAACGGTTACAAAACAGATTCCAACGATGATCAGCCCAACAAATAACAAGGCTACCACTAGAAAGCGATTAGTGCCTTTAATCACCTCTGGACCCCCAAGAGCAATCAGCGTTCCAAGGAGAACACAGAGAGTGCCTAGAATCGGTGCCCATACTCCCTTATCTAAACCCAGTCCAAAATTATTTCCCAAATGAATCATGGAGCTGGCAAAAAGATTGGCGGTAACAGCGTACCAACCAAAATTTGCCAGACTAATCACAGTTGATAGAACAGCCACTCCTTTTCTACCTAGAACAGCTCTCAACCAAATCCACAAATCAATTCCATATTTAACTGCAAACAGAATTGGGAGACATTCAATAAAGACCCAGATAATATTAAAACTAAAAATATTGATCAACATTTGATTAAAGGTCAAATATTGAGCCACATAAGCTCCTTGGGTATAACACCAAGTTGCGATGGCAAAACCACTTGTCGATAAGAAGAGATCCCAGAAAGAATACTGACGATCCTTGTTGGTCATGGGAACGATTCCCGTTATCGTCTCCTGTTGAATGAAGTCATTCATCTTGGACATTTTATTGAATACCTCCTGTCATGGCTAGTATAATCAAAATGAGGTTGACTATGACTAGGGCGATGACTATAGTAAAGTCACTTTTTAAAAATGGCTGAGCAAACACATAGTCTGGTGATTCCATTTCTTCTAACCTTCTTTTCGTTTCATGTGCTACTAATTCTTCAATTTCTGATGTCGGTTTCATCTCAATTCTCCTCTAAATACAAATCTAGTGCAATTTGCCCATACTGCTTGGTATAACGATACCAGATATAAAGAAATTCACCTACTGGTTTTCCAACGCTTTCTTGGAACAAGGCCCACAAAAACCAATAATATGAAGTCACTGATACATAGGCCAAGTAGTGGCGTTTGGTTTTCTTGTCTGGAACTTCTTGTAAATAGATTTCAAGCACCTTTTCAGCTTCTTCTACTGTATAATTTGAACACCCGATAAAGGTTCCTAAATCTCCTGCTGGATCTCCCATACCAGAATATTCCCAATCAATCAAGCTCATTTCTCCAGCTTCATTCAACAAGAAATTCGGGCTATAAGAATCTCCATGGCAGAGAACCTTTTTCGCTTGATCTTCTTGTAGAAGCTTCTCGAGAACTGAGACATTCTTATCCAACTCTTCAAGTCCATCAAATTCAAAACGATTGCTGGCTTTTAATTTTTGTCTAAAATCATCAATTCCCTCAAATTGATCAAAGGAATAATCCGTTTTTTCTCCAGATTGGTGCAAGCGTCTCAAGAGATCCATTGCTTTTGCCACATCATCCCAGTTATTATAATCTAGTTGCTTGGCATTGGGAATAAATTCTGAAATTTTCCAGCCTTCATCCTTGTTCATGGCGACAAAAGTACGGTCAATCTTTAATTTTGCAGCAATTTCCATGGAAGCGGCTTCACTAGCACGATCAATATAATTTTCAGTCCCCCTACCCGGATGACGGTAAACATATTTCTTCCCTAGACAGTCAAATGAAAACGAAGTGTTGGTTAGACCATCTTTTAGAGGTTTGATATTGACAATATCTGAAGCTACACATCCTAATGTCTTACAAATATTATCAATGATTTCCGAATTCGTATTCACCAAATAGTGTTCATCAAACTGACGCAACTCATCTAGTGAATCAAACTCCTTAACAATATCTGCTGAATAATGCCGAGCTTCCAAAGGAAGCTCCTTGACGTGACGACTATAGTAATCTTCCCAGAGCTGTTCGCGATATGGTTCGTGCTTAAATTCAGTTTCTAAAATATCTACGAATTTTTCACTAAATGCACGATCAAAATAAACATGCCCCACCATAGCCCAAGTATTCGTTCCACCGATTTGAATATCGATGATTGTGTGATTGGAGTCTTCCTTAGAGCAGTATTCGTCTGTGTCTCCTTCTGCAAATATAGTCGAATAATAACCTCTATAAATGTATCGTTCAAACGGATTTTCCACAAAATAATTATCCGACGAGCAAATGTAAGTGTTAGAAAGCTGGTCTCTGACTAGCATGAGAGAAGAACAGTTATTGTACTTGTAGTAATCATTATTTACAACGATTTTAACGCCAAATTTTTCTGCCAGATAGAACATTTTTTCTTGCAGATAGCCTACAATAACTGTAATATCCTCTATCCCAGCTTCCTGCAACTGCTTGATTTCTCTCTCAATCAAACGCTCACCTTTGACTTGGAGCAATCCTTTTGGTAGCTCATAAGACAAAGGTGCAAAGCGGCTACTCATACCTGCTGCCATGATAATGGCATTCTTCACCTGATACGGAGTTAAAGCCTCCTCACCTAGGTCAGTTAAGTGATTTTCCTCACCGATCCACTTCTTTTCTTTACATTCCTTGAGAAGGTTATTCACCGCCCCCAAAGAGATGTCTAGCTGTTCAGCCAATTGTCTCTGCGTAAAGTTTTCATCTTTGTGAGTCAACAAAAAACGTAAAAGTTTAAATTGTTTTTCTGATAGCATATCTTCAGCCTCTTTTGTTCAATATTTTTATTTATTTAATTATATTATGAACACATGCTTTTGTCAAGCCAGATTCTATATTAAGAAAACGGGTGCTCAAATCAAGTCCATCAAAATAGTGACCAAACAAAGAAAGAGCCCCAATTTGGAGCTCTTCAAATTCATCTACAAAACAATCCAATGGATTTGATGATTGCTTACATAATCCTTATCTGACGACTAAAAAGGTGTCTCGGACTAGAGGGTATTGCTTGCGCAATCTCCATCTGCAACCTAAACTAGTCTCCCAGACTATTTATGAAGATTACTTCGTAATCCTTATCTGCCGACTAAAAAGGTCCCCCGGGCTATAATGATGATTACTTCGTAATCTCCATCTGCAACCTAAACTAGTCTCCCAGACTAGTTTAGCCACCTAGGTATGCTTTTCTGACTTCATCTGATGCCGCGAGTTCTTTTCCTGTTCCTGATAGGACAATCTTGCCTGTTTCAAGTACATAACCTCGGTCAGAGATAGCAAGGGCCTTGTTAGCGTTCTGCTCAATTAGGAGAACAGTTGTTCCTTGCTTCTGAATATCTTGGATGATATCAAAAATTTCTTGGATAAAGATAGGGGCAAGTCCCATAGACGGCTCATCCAAGAGGAGGAGCTTAGGCGTGGACATGAGAGCACGTCCCATAGCAAGCATCTGTTGCTCACCACCTGAAAGGGTCGCTGCATCTTGGTTTTTGCGTTCTTCTAAACGTGGAAAACGAGAGAAGACTTTCTTCAAGTTGGCTTGATTTTCTTCTCGGTTTTTCTTTAAAAAGGCTCCCATTTCTAAGTTTTCCATAACAGTCAAACCTGGAAAAACATGGCGTCCTTCAGGAACTTGTGAAAGCCCACCTGCCACGATTTTTTGCGCTGGCATCTTTTGAATTTCTTTTCCTAAAAACTGAATTTTACCAGCACTTGGACGAACCAAACCTGAAAGGGTACGGAGAATAGTTGTTTTACCAGCACCATTGGCACCAATCAAGGAAACAACTTCACCTTCATTGACCTCGAAACTTACATCACGAACCGCTTGGATCATGCCGTAATGAACAGAAAGGTTTTCAACTTTTAACATAGACATTAGGCCTCACCTCCTAGATAAGCTTCGATAACACGTTTGTTGTTCTTGATCTCATCTGGAGTACCATGAGCAATCAAACGGCCATATTCAAGAACATAGATACGCTCAGTGACTTCCATAACCAAATTCATGTCGTGTTCGATGAGCATGATGGTAATTTTAAATTCATCTTTGATACGACGGATCAATTCTGTCAATTCAGCTGTTTCTTGTGGATTCATCCCAGCCGCAGGCTCATCCAAAAAGAGGATCTTAGGTTCGGTTGCCAGAGCACGAACAATTTCCAATCGACGTTGTTGACCATAGGCAAGATTTTTCGCAAGTGTATCTGCATCGCCATCCAAATCAAAGATTTTTAGCAAATCCAACGCTTTGCTTTTTAATTCTTCCTCATTCTTATAAAAAGCTGGCAGGCGTAAAAAGCTCGCAAGGACATGTTGTTTATGATGATTACTAAATGCAATCAAAACATTTTCCAAAACTGTCAAGTCCTTGAACAAACGAATATTCTGGAAAGTACGACTGAGACCAAGTGAAGCAATCTTGTAGGGAGTTTTTCCATTTAGGAGGTGACCATCTAGTGTGACAGTACCTTCGCTTGGTTCATAAACACCAGTCAAGAGATTGAAAAGGGTTGTTTTACCAGCTCCGTTTGGTCCAATTAGACCAACCAATTCTCCCTCGTTCAACTCAAGAGTGACATCTCCAACAGCTGTTAGACCGCCAAAATGTTTGGTTAACTGTTTAACTTCAAGTAATGCCATTAGTTTTGTCCCTCCTTCTTAGATTTTTTAAAGAAACGTGACAGACTCAATTCCCATGTCCCAAGAAGTCCACCTGGTCTGAAAATCATCACCAATACAAGAGCCAAAGCATAGATGATCATACGTACGCTAGCAACATCTTGAAGGAGCATATTTAAAATTCCCAAAACAATCGCAGAAACAATGGTACCAGTAATAGATCCAAGTCCACCAAAGACAACAATAATCAACACGTTGATGGAATTAATAAAGGTGTAATCTTTAGGTACAACAGATCCAATAAATCCTGCCTGAAGTGAACCAGCAATACTTGCCGTAATGGCACCAAAGACAAAAGCGATAATCTTGATTTTTGTAGTGTTTACCCCAACAGATTCTGCAGCAATCTCATCTTCACGAACAGATAGAGTAGAGCGTCCAATCGGACTACGTAAGAAGTTGAGAGTTGCAATAGTTGTGATCACCACAAAAAGATAAACCATTTGCCAGTTGGTAAAGTTTGGAATACCTAGGATACCAGCAGCACCGTTGGTCAAACTTCCACCATTAATGATAAAGATACGGATGATTTCTGAAACACCTAGTGTCGCAACAGCCAGGTAGTCACCCTTTAAACGGAGTGTTGGAATCCCAACGAGCAAAGCGACTGCACCAGAAATCAAGGCGCCCAAGACCATTGCTCCAAAGAAGGCACCATAGGTTGGTGATTTTGAACCAATAATCGCTGCTGCATAAGCCCCAATCGCCATAAAACCTGCATGACCGAGTGAGAATTGTCCTGAAAAACCAACGATTAGGTTCAAACCTACTGCAAGGATGATATTAATCCCAATTTGTTCTAAAATTTGAACATGGAATAGATTGAGAACACCAGCAGAAACCAATACGCTAATCAATCCATAACCCGCTAACAGAAGGAATAACCAGAGAATATTTACTTTAAGATTTGTCTTCATTGTTTACACCTTCTCTTTCACATTCTTACCAAGGATACCTGCTGGACGAACAATCAGAATCAGAAGCAAGATTCCATATACGATAGCATCACGGAAATCAGACATACCGAAGGCAGTTGCAAAAGTTTCCAACAAGCCAATCACAAATCCCCCTAGAGCTGCACCAGGAATAATCCCGATACCACCAAGTACGGCCGCAACGAATGATTTTAGTCCTGGAGTAACACCCATCAAAGGTTCAAGAGAGTTGTAATAAAGGGCAATGAGGACACCTGCTGCTCCAGCAAGGGCTGAACCCAAGGCAAAGGTAAAGCTGATAGTACGGTTTACGTTGATTCCCATCAATTGAGCTGCGTCACTATCAACTGATACAGCACGCATGGCTTTCCCCATTTTTGTTTTTTGGACGATCAATTGCAATAAAACCATCAACAGGACAGAAACTGCTAAAATCATCAATTGAACATTTGTCAAGCTAATTGGCCCAAAATCAAAACGGACTGTTTCAATGGCTTGAGGAAAAGCACGGGTATTGGCTCCCACTAGATAAACCATCCCGTATTCCAGTAGGAAGGATACTCCGATGGCAGTAATCAATACAGCAATACGTGTAGAGTGTCGCAAAGGACGGTAAGCAAGAAACTCAATCACAACACCAAGTAGTGCAGTTCCTGCCATTGATATAATTAAAGCTAAAAAGAAATCCATTTGGAAAGAATTAATCAAAAAGTAACCAATAAAGGCACCCATCATATAAATATCACCGTGGGCGAAGTTAATGAGTTTGATAATTCCATAAACCATGGTATAACCCAGAGCCAAAAGTGCATAAACACTACCCAGAATTAGACCATTCACAAGTTGTTGGAGCATAGCATTCACTCTTTTCTATCGTTATTTTTAGAAAATTTCATTATTTTCACAAGTTCATAAACACCGAAACAGGGAGTGAGTCAAAGGCTCATTCCCTATTTCAACTACTATTCTAATGTTATGGTTTTACAACTTCTGCTTCTTCCACTTTACCATTGTTCATGGTCATCATATAAGCAGTTTTTACTGTATTGTGATCAGCATCAAAGCTCGTTTGACCAGTTACACCATCAAAATCTTTGGTTTTAGCAAGGTTGTCCTTGATTTCACCTGAGTTTTTAGCACCTTTTGCAGCATTAGCTACTAGGTAAACTGAGTCATAGGCCAAAGCTGAGAAAGTTGATGGCTCTTCGTTGTATTTAGCACGGTATGCTTCAAGGAAAGCTTTAGCTTTAGCAGAAACATCAACTGTAGTTGAGAATCCAGAGATGAAGTAAATGTTTGATGCTCTTTCAGCAGTTGCTTGTTGAACAAATTCTTCACCGTTAAATCCATCACCACCAACGATTGGTTTATCGATTCCCATACCACGAGCTTGGTTT
>NZ_KQ970186.1:64590-74555 GCF_001579015.1 Streptococcus oralis | reverse complement strand
ATTTTACCTGCTTCTGTGTAGTAACCTGGAACAACGATAGCGTCAAACTCTTTCCCTTTCATTTTAGTAAGGGCTGCTTGGAAGTCTGTATCACCTGCTACAAACGTTTCATCTGCTACAATCTCACCTTTATAGGCTTCGCGGAAAGATTTAGCAATACCTTTAGCATAGTCACTAGCATTGTCAGTATAAAGGACAACCTTCTTAGCATTCAATTTATTTGTTACGTAGTTAGAAATAATCTTACCTTGGAAGCTGTCTTGGAATGTTCCGATAAATAGGTAATCTTGACCTTTGGTCAATCCATCTTGAGTAGCACTTGGTGAAATCAATGGCACACCAGCTTTAGTAGCGTTAGCTACAGCTGCAGCAGTTGCACCAGATGTCGCAGGTCCTACAATAGCTGCTACTTTTGATTGGGTAACAAGGTTTGTTGTAACAGAAGCTGCTTCAGCAGTTTCTGACTTGTTATCTTTGTCTACAACTTCGATTTGTTTTCCATCGATACCACCTGCAGCGTTGATTTCGTCTACAGCAAGTTGGGCACCTTTTTGTTCAGCTGTACCGTAAGCTGCCACAGCACCTGTCTCTTCAAAGTTAAAACCGATTTTAATCGTTTTTTCGTCTACTGGGTTTCCAGTTGTGTTTGACGCTCCTGACTTGACCTCTCCACAGGCAGCAAGAAGTGCTACACTAGCAAGAGCCACAAAAGATAGGGCAAATTTTTTCTTCATTTTTAATCTCCTTATAGTTGTTTCAAAACTTGTATGTTAAGAATATACCGAATTATCAGAAAATTGTCAATGTATTTGTTCAATTTTTTAAATGATAACGTTTTCTTCGTTGCGATAGAGATTCCCAACAAAGGGTGTCTCTAACTCTTGAATATGGCAACGTCTAATTTTCTTGATAAATCTTTCCTTACCTAATCTCTCAACTAAGTCATCTAGCTCCTCCGTTGGAACATAGAGTTGCAAGTAACGGTGTTTCTTAGAATGGTAACAGATATCACCGTATTCCTGAAGTTTTTTTGCATCCCGATTGTAGTAAAGATAGATGATTAACCCTGAGCGATTGACCTTTTCAAACATGTTAAATCCTCTTTCTAAGAAATCTTCTCCTAATTATATCAAAAAAAGCAAACTCCGTCGAGTTTGCTTTCTAGGTTGCTTAGCTTAACGAATTGTTGGCCATGATTTCATCAATAAAGCCATATTCAAGCGTTTCTTGGGCGCTCATCCAGTAATCACGTTCCGCATCCGCATGAATTTGCTCAACTGATTTACCAGAGTTATCTGCAAGAATTTGCTCCAAAGTCTTACGAGTTTTGAGCAAGTGTTCTGCTGCGATTGCCATATCCGTTTGTTGGGTACCACCACCTGTACCACCCATTGGTTGGTGAATCATATACTCTGCATTTGGAAGCATGAAGCGTTTGCCTTTTGCTCCACTTGATGCAATGACAGTCCCCATGGATGCAGCCATCCCCATAACAATGGTTTGGACATCTGCCTTGATAAAGTTCATGGTATCAACGATTGCCAAACCAGCTGAAACAGATCCTCCAGGTGTGTTGACATAAAGATAAATATCTTTTGTGCTATCTTGGGCATCCAAGAAGAGTAATTGGGCGATAACGGAGTTGGCCATGTTGTCTTCAACGGGACCTGTTAGCATGATAATGCGGTCTTTCAGAAGACGAGAGTAAATATCATAGGAACGTTCTCCACGGCTTGTTTGTTCAATAACTACAGGAATCATTCATTTCTCCTTTTAATGTTGAATTTTCTTAGTCATATGACTCAATACAGAACTATTATATCTTTTTGGTCAAAAAAGGTCAAATTTTTGCTCTATTCTCTAAACAGAAACAAAAACTCAACCTCCTTTCGAGTCAAAAATGAACTTCTAGTTCCAGTATTTACTTTGGAATCTTATTTGGTACCGAACAAACGGTCTCCAGCATCTCCAAGACCTGGTACGATATAACCGTGTTCATTCAAGCGTTCATCCAAGGCCGCAGTAAAAATTTCTACATCTGGGTGAGCTTCTTGAAGAGCTTTCACTCCTTCTGGAGCAGATACTAGGCAGACAAACTTGATATTTGAAGCACCACGTTTTTTAAGGGAATCTACAGCCAAGATTGCTGACCCACCTGTAGCCAACATTGGATCAACGACAAAAATCTGACGTTGGTCAATATCCTCAGGTAATTTCACCAAGTATTCAACTGGTTGAAGGGTTTCTTCATCACGGTACATACCGATATGACCAACTTTGGCTGCCGGAACCAAGCTCAAGAGGCCATCTACCATCCCGATACCTGCACGCAAGATTGGGACAATCGCCAATTTTTTACCAGCCAATTGTTTTTGAACTGTTTTTGTGATTGGTGTTTCGATTTCCACATCTTCAAGTGGAAGATCACGAAGTACTTCATACCCCATCAACATTGCAATCTCATTTACGAGCTCACGAAAAGCTTTTGTAGAAGTATCTGTACGACGCAAGATTGACAATTTGTGTTGAATAAGTGGATGATTAATGACTTCAATTTTTCCCATTTTCTGAATTCCTTCTTTCGATTTATTCTTCTCATTATATCAAAAAACGGTTTAAAAAGCTTTCTAAACCATTCATTTTTTTATAAATTCTAAATTAAATTGGCTTCTTGAAGAGCTGTCTGAACAGTCTCAAGCGGTAAATGGGTCAACTCGGTCCCTTTTTCTTGATAGAGGTATTTGGCATAGTCGTCCATACGATACTGATTGATATAAACTACACGTTCGCAGCCGACTTGTAAGAGTTGTTTTGTACAATTCAAACAAGGGAAATGGGTCACATAGGCTGTAAATCCTTTAGGAACTCCACGTTCGGCTCCTTGTAAGATGGCATTGACCTCGGCGTGAAGGGTTCGGACGCAGTGTCCTTCAATGACAAGACATTCGTGGTCGATGCAGTGCTCCGTTCCTGATACAGAACCATTGTAACCTGTTGAAATGACCTTATTATCCTTGACTAGGACAGCTCCTACTTTGGCGCGTTTACAAGTAGAACGATTGGCAATCAGTAAGGCCTGGGCTGCAAAGTACTCATCCCAAGCCAGTCTTTTTTCTGTCATAAGTCTTCTCCTCTTCCTCTATTTTTTGAAAAATGGCAAGCGTAAATCAGCAATCTTTTCAGCAGGAACCTTCATGCCATCCTTGATCCATTTGAGTAGAACCGATACGATGGCAGAACTCCAAAACGAATGCAGATAGCTGCTAACACCTTTTGATTTTCCGTGGTATTTTTCTAGAAATTCCTGCATAGCTTGAACAAAAATCTTTTCCAAGTGGTAGTCCAAGGCAAGTTGGATAACCTTGGCTTCTTTCTTGGCTGCCCGGAAAAGATGAACCCAGACCAGATAAAGGTCGGTTTTAACATCGTAATGGCTGAGCTGTTCCATGATATTGTGAACACTGCGTTTAAAGACGCTTTCCAAAATCTCTTCTTTGGAGTCATAATTTCGATAGAAGGCAGCACGAGAAACGCCCGCCCGCTTGACCAACTCTGAAATACTAATCTTAGCCAAGTCTTTTTTTCTAGAAGTTGCAAAAGAGCAGTCTCAATTGCTTCTCTGGTTAAAAAATTGGATTCTTGATTTGATTTTCTGAGATTTTCAAGTGATTTTTTAGATATTTTGCGTTCAGACATAACAATTTCTTTCTACTTGTGACAACAGAAGGGTAATACTTTTGTTTCAAGGGATTTCATGATATAATTGTAAAAAAAGACAGAACCTTTGTCAACGTATAAGTGGCAAAGACGGGGAATTTCTATGACTTGGAAGATTGTAGCTGACTCTGGTTGTGATTATCGTCAACTAGCAACTCCTGCTATTGATACTGAATTCATCAGTGTACCATTAACCATTCAAGTAGCTGATCAGGTCTTTATCGATGATGCTAATCTCGACATTGATCACATGATGGAAACCATGTATGCGACTTCTGAGGCTTCAAAATCAGCTTGCCCTAGCCCTGATGATTACTTGAGAGCATTCGAAGGTGCTAAGCATATCTTTGTCGTTACTATCACTGGTACTCTTTCAGGTAGCCATAATAGTGCACAGCTCGCTAAGAACATCTACCTTGAAGAACACCCTGACACTCAGATTCATGTCATCGACACTTTGTCTGCTGGTGGTGAGGTTGACCTGATTGTAGAAAAAATCAATGACTTGATTGACCAAGGACTTTCTTTTGAAGAAATTGTTGAAGCTATTACAGCCTACCAAGCAAAAACAAAGTTGCTCTTTGTCCTCGCTAAAGTTGATAACTTGGTTAAAAATGGTCGTTTGAGTAAGCTTATTGGTACAGTTGTTGGCCTTCTCAACATCCGTATGGTCGGGGAAGCTAGTGAAACTGGAACCCTTGAGTTGCTACAAAAAGCTCGTGGAGCAAAAAAATCCCTTCAAGCAGCTTATGAAGAACTCATCAAAGCTGGTTATGCTGGTGGTCGTATCGTCATGGCTCATCGCAGCAATGAAAAATTCTGTCAGCAATTGTCAGAACGTTTGCGAGAAACATTCCCACAAGCCAACATCAAAATCGTTCCAACATCTGGTCTCTGTAGTTTTTATGCAGAAGATGGCGGTTTGTTGATGGGATATGAAATTAACTAAGATCATGAGCAACAAGAGATGCCAAGCATCTCTTGTTTTTTGTGGTACAATAGAGCTATGAAACATTTTGATACTATTGTCATCGGTGGAGGTCCTGCCGGCATGATGGCTACCATTTCCAGTAGCTTTTATGGTCAGAAAACCCTTCTCATCGAAAAAAATCGGAAACTCGGCAAAAAATTGGCTGGTACTGGTGGTGGCCGTTGCAATGTAACTAACAACGGAACTCTAGATGACCTACTAGCTGGCATCCCTGGAAATGGCCGCTTTCTTTACAGTGTCTTCTCTCAGTTTGATAACCATGATATCATCAACTTTTTTACGGAAAATGGGGTCAAACTTAAGGTCGAAGACCACGGCCGCGTCTTTCCTGCCAGTGACAGGTCTCGGACCATTATTGAAACCTTGGAAAAGAAAATCATTGAACTTGGTGGGCAAGTTCTCACTCAAACAGAAATTGTTTCGGTTAAAAAGATAGACGACCAGTTTGTCCTTAAGTCCGCAGACCAAACCTTCACTTGTGATAAACTGATTGTCACTACTGGTGGCAAATCTTATCCTTCGACTGGTTCAACTGGTTTTGGTCACGAGATTGCCCGTCATTTTAAGCATACTGTGACTGAACTTGAAGCTGCTGAAAGTCCTTTATTGACAGATTTTCCACATAAGGCCTTGCAGGGAATTTCACTGGATGATGTGACCCTAAGCTATGGTAAGCATGTCATCACTCATGATCTGCTCTTTACCCACTTTGGTTTGTCAGGTCCTGCTGCTCTACGCATGTCCAGCTTTGTCAAGGGTGGGGAGGTTCTCTCACTGGATGTCTTGCCTCAACTTTCAGTGGATGACTTAACAACATTTCTAGAAGAAAATCGGGAAAAATCCTTGAAAAATGCTTTAAAAACTTTGTTGCCAGAACGCTTGGCAGAATTTTTTGTGCAAGGCTATCCTGAAAAAGTCAAACAGTTGACTGAAAAGGAACGTGAAAAACTTGTCAAGTCTATCAAGGCTCTCGAAATCCCTGTGACAGGCAAAATGTCCCTAGCCAAATCCTTTGTCACCAAAGGTGGTGTTAGTCTCAAGGAAATCAATCCTAAAACCCTTGAAAGTAAACTGGTACCTAGCCTCCACTTTGCTGGCGAGGTACTAGACATCAATGCCCACACGGGTGGCTTTAACATCACTTCTGCCCTCTGTACCGGCTGGGTGGCAGGAAGTATGCATTATGATTAAACATTAAAGGATGAGAAAAATGAACAGAAGAGAGTCAGTCGAATTTGTCAACATTTGCATGATTAAAAATGGAAACAAGGTTCTAGTTCAAGATCGAGTTAGTCCCGACTGGCCCGGCATTACTTTTCCTGGTGGGCATGTAGAGCGCGGGGAATCTTTTACCGATGCAGTTATCAGAGAAGTCAAGGAAGAAACTGGTCTGACCATTTCCAGACCCCAACTTTGTGGAATCAAAAACTGGTACGACGACGAGGATTATCGGTATGTCGTCCTCTTTTACAAAACAGAACACTTTACTGGTGAACTCCAGTCTTCAGACGAAGGGAAAGTTTGGTGGGAGAATTTTGACAATCTATCTCATCTAAAACTTGCAACTGAGGATATGTCTGATATGCTTCGTGTTTTTCTAGAAGAGGGTCTCAGTGAATTCTTCTACTATAAAGACGGCGATGACTGGCTTTATGAGTTGAAGTAAAAAATAGGCTAGGAAATTCCTAGCCTATTTATTCTGCATTTGTCTGAACGTAAGCTGCAATGGCATCTGATGTGTACTGGGCTGTTCCAGGTCCAAATTTATCAATATTTTCCTTGAACTCAGGGTTATAGACGTATCCTTTACCGATATGTCCGAAGACTTCAATAGAGCAGTCAAATCCATAAGTACGAATTGCTTGCAAGAGCTTGGCTGCTTCTTCTTGGTTTTCAGCTGCTGTTGCAGGTAGTCCATTTTTGAGATTTTGTGCCAAAGTTTGAAAGACTTGGTTAAAGGCGGCCGTAGCCTCATCTTCGCGACCCTTTTGTCGCTCTAGGGCTTGATCCATGACTTCTTGTCCATATTTCTCTACCGCTTCTTGGTGATATTTTTGATTGTCTTGATAGCTAAATCCCGTGAATTTTTCCTCAATGGTCATTTTTCTTTCTCCTTTTTGTTCTTGAATGGTTTTTTGCAAGGTGGAAATCAAGGTATCCAGATGTTGCCTTTCTCGAGTTAGATAGTCCAACTGCCTGGTCAAATGGGGCAATAAATCTGTCCTTTCTTCCTTTAACAGCTCTGCTATTTTTTCTAAAGAAAAACCTAGATATTTGTAATACAGAATGACCTGAAGTCGTTCCAAATCCTCCTGACTGTAGGTTCGATAGCCGTTTTCCGACTTTAAGGGAACCAGAAGCCCTATCTTATCGTAGTGGTGCAGGGTCTTGACAGAGACACCTGAAAGCTGCGCAGCTTCTTTTATATGGTACATGATTGCCTCCTTACAATGATAGTATAACCCCTCCCCTTAGGTCAGAGTCAAGTATTTTTGCGAAAATTTTTAAACTTTTTGAGAAAACTGTGAAAACTTGAAAATGGTTTTCTTGACAGACTTCAGAAAACATGGTAGGATAGTCAAGTCTATCAATCAAACAGAAGGCTCATAAAGAGCCATTGAGAGAGGGCTATTTGACAACTCAAGTAGCCTTTTCTTATTTGAAAAACAAAATTGGAGTTTAACTATGTCTGAAAAATCGCAATGGGGCTCGAAACTTGGCTTTATCCTAGCATCTGCTGGCTCAGCCATCGGGCTTGGTGCCGTTTGGAAGTTTCCTTACATGACTGCTGCAAATGGTGGTGGAGGCTTTTTACTGGTCTTTCTCATTTCTACCATTTTGATTGGTTTCCCGCTCCTGCTGGCTGAGTTTGCCCTTGGCCGTAGTGCTGGCGTTTCCGCTATCAAAACCTTTGGAAAACTGGGCAAGAATAACAAGTACAACTTTATCGGTTGGATTGGTGCCTTTGCCCTCTTTATCCTTCTCTCCTTTTACAGTGTTATTGGAGGATGGATTCTAGTCTATCTGGGCATTGAGTTTGGAAAATTGTTCCAACTTAGCGGAACGGGTGATTATGCTCAGTTATTTACTTCAATCATTTCAAATCCAACCATTGCCCTAGGAGCTCAAGCTGCCTTTATCTTGTTGAATATCTTTATTGTATCACGTGGGGTTCAAAAAGGGATCGAAAGAGCTTCGAAAGTCATGATGCCCCTGCTCTTTATCATCTTTGTCGTGATTATTGGGCGCTCTCTCAGCTTACCAAATGCTATGGAAGGGGTTCTTTACTTCCTCAAACCAGACTTTTCAAAACTGACCAGTGCTGGTCTCCTCTATGCTCTGGGTCAATCTTTCTTTGCTCTCTCACTAGGGGTTACAGCCATGCTGACCTATGCGTCCTACTTGGACAAGAAAACTAATCTGGTCCAGTCAGGGATTTCCATTGTAGCCATGAACATCTCGGTATCCATCATGGCAGGTCTAGCCATTTTCCCAGCCATGTCAGCCTTCAATATCCAGTCTGAAGGGGGACCAAGCCTCCTCTTCATCGTTTTGCCACAACTCTTTGACAAGATGCCCTTTGGAACCATTTTCTACATTCTTTTCCTCTTGCTCTTCCTCTTTGCGACGGTCACTTCTTCAGTCGTTATGCTGGAAATAAATGTGGGCAATATTACCAATCAGGACAACAGCAAACGTGCCAAATGGAGTGCCATTTTAGGAATCTTGACCTTCGTCTTTGGCATTCCTTCAGCCCTATCTTACGGTGTTATGGCAGATGTTCACATCTTTGGTAAGACTTTCTTTGATGCTATGGACTTCTTGGTTTCCAATCTCCTCATGCCATTTGGAGCTCTCTGCCTTTCTCTCTTTACTGGCTACATCTTCAAAAAGGCCCTTGCCATGGAGGAACTCCATCTTGATGAAAGAGTATGGAAACAAGGACTTTTCCAAGTCTGGCTTTTCCTTCTTCGTTTTATCATTCCTATCATCATCATCGTGGTCTTTATCGCCCAATTTATGTAATCAAAAAGGACTTGAGTAGTGAACTCAGGCCCTTTCTTTTTTATGGATGACTGACAATCAATTCCAAACCTTGCCCTTCCAAGGTCCAAGCTTCAACATCACTTGGTAGGATAAAGTGGCTACCTTTTTGGATTGGATAGTTTTTTCCGTCAACAGTAAGCTGACCTTGACCAGCCAAGACGCTAAACAAGCTGTAGTCAGCTGTCTTTTCAAAATCAACTTTTCCAGTAATTTCCCACTTGTAAACTGCGAAGAAATCATTAGAAACAAGGAGAGTGGAACGTAAATCATCAGCTTTGATAGTGACAGGTCGGCTATTGGCAGGTTCTCCAATGTTTAAAACATCGATGGATTTTTCAAGGTGAAGTTCACGCAAGTTGCCCTTATCATCCTTACGGTCAAAGTCATAGACACGATAGGTGGTATCGCTAGACTGCTGGGTTTCAAGAATCAAGATGCCCGCACCGATAGCGTGCATGGTACCACTTGGCACATAGAAGAAATCTCCAGCCTTAACTGGCACTTTTGTCAGTAAGGCATCCCAGTTTTTGTCTTCGATTTGCTGGCGGAGTTCTTCTTTTGATTTGGCATTGTGACCATAGATAATCTCTGAACCTTCATCAGCTGCGATGATGTACCAGCACTCCGTTTTTCCAAGCTCGCCTTCATGTTCTAGTCCATAGGCATCGTATGGGTGAACTTGGACACTAAGCCAGTCATTGGCATCGAGAATCTTAGTCAAAAGTGGAAACACAGGTTCTGGACGATTGCCAAACAATTCACGGTGCTCCGCATACAATGTAGCCAGGTCTGTTCCTTCATAGCGCCCATTAGCGACCTTTGAAACCCCATTTGGGTGGGCTGAGATAGCCCAATATTCCCCGATTTTTTCACTTGGGATATTGTAGCCAAACTCATCACGTAGCTTGGTTCCACCCCAGATTTTTTCTTGCATAACTGATTGTAAAAATAATGGTTCTGACATCTTGATCTCCTGTCTATTTTTCTCACTTCATTATAGCAAAAAGCTTGGTTTAATTGAACTCTTTTTCACATCTTATAAAGTAGGGAGAAGATTTTATAAAAATAGTAACGAAATACCCTTTTGCTTGATGGAGGAAACCATAGAGCAGCACTCAGAAAGCTAGCTGTCAATGGGCTGTTTTCCTCAACTCTCATTAGACTTTCTTTACTTGAGCATCTATTTTCATAAACGAAAAAAGACTGAAAC
>NZ_KQ970186.1:59579-63387 GCF_001579015.1 Streptococcus oralis | reverse complement strand
TCAGTACAAACCAGTCTTCTTTTTAAATCAATGCCGTGATAGCCGTTACTAGACCAAAAACGATACCTGGTGCATTCGCTGCCGCAAGGGGAATATCTCTTTCCTTTTTGAAAAGACCGTAGTAAACCCAGAGACTACAGTTGATGGCTGCAACCAAGGGCTGGATAAAGTTCCCTTTTTGACCAGCCAGGTTGTTCATGATTTGTGGGAAGTAAGAAACATACATCATAACGGACATAAAGGTCGCTACCCAACCCAAAATTTTCATTTGTTTTTCAGACACTTTCAAAACCTCTTTCATTTTTATGAATCATATTTTATAATCTTTTTTCAAAACAATCAAGACTTTGAAGCTTTTGTTATGAAGATGTAAACTATCACAATCTTGTGATAAGAAAGAGGAAACAGAAAAAGACCGGATTGCTCCGATCTTTTCAATAGTTCATATTCTCACATTCTGAATTAAGAATAATTATGGTTAGCTTCAAATGATTAAGCGACCTATTTCATACGATAAAAATCAATCACTAGGCCAGCAGGGCCTTTAACTAGTAGCGATTCCGTTCCCCAATCGGTTACAGCTGGACCGTGTAAAATCTCACTACCAATTTCTTTCAACCGTTGGTAGTTCTGCTCTACATCCACAACCTCGATGTGAAGAATGATTCCTGACTGAAAATTGTTCAAAGGAATCAGGTGATTTTTTGATAACATGAGACAATGACTGCCAATCGTAAACTGAGCAAAACTGCCATCAACATAATCGGCCTTTTTATCCAAAAGCCGCTCCAAGTCAGCACAGACTTGGGGAACATTCGAAACGATAATATCTAATTGATTTAAATTCATTTGTTATCCTCCAGAAAAAGACCGGATTGCTCCGATCTTTTCAAGTCCCGCTCTAAGAAAATCATAGAATAAGGTCTACAAATTTAAAATTTGATTTTCGACGAGAGGAATTATTTGATTGCGCGTGATTGCAATCCTTCTTCTTCCAAGAAGAGGCGGAATGGTACGAGTTCTTCTGCTTCGTATTTTTCCTTGAAGGCTTTGATTGCTTCTTCTGAGTGTTGTTTTGGATCCAATTCAAGTACTTCTACAGGAAGTGGACGATGTTGAGAGATGCGAGCATCGATCACAACAGTTTTACCTTCTTTGTTCAATTTAACAGCTTCTGCAACAACTGCATCGATATCTTCGATACGGTCAACTGTAAATCCAACAGCTCCTTGAGCTTCAGCGATTTTCGCATAGTCAGCATTAGGGAAGTCACAACCAAACAAGTGTTTGTTTGTGTCTTCGTATTTGTCCTTGATGAAGGCATATTTACCATTTGAGAAGACAACGTTGATAACTGGAAGGTCGTATTGAACGTTTGTGATAACGTCTGGGTAGCACATGTTGAATGCACCGTCACCCATGATGTTCCATACTTGGCGATCTGGATTGTCTTTCTTAGCAGCGATACCACCAGGAAGGGCAATACCCATTGTCGCAAAGAGTGGAGATGTACGCCACATGTTCTTAGGTGTCATGTGAAGGTGACGAGTAGATGTTTGAGTAGTGTCACCTACGTCGATTGAGTAGATAGCGTCTTGATCAGCATGTTTGTTGATTGCATTGTAAACTTGGTACAATTGCAATTCACCCTCAGTTTTACCTTCGAGTTTGTTCATGTAATCACGCCAGTTTTGGTTGTTCTTAACGTTTGCACGCCACCATGGAGTAGATTCTACTGGGTTTACTTTGTCAAGGATTGCTTTCGCTGCTTGGCCTGCGTCACCAAGAATAGAAGCGTCAAGGGCATGACGTTTACCAAGTTTGTAAGGGTCGATATCGACTTGAATGAATTTCTCAGTGTTCTTGAAGGCTTCGTAAACTTCAGCAAATGGGAAGTTTGAACCAAGGAAAAGAACTGTGTCTGCTTCAAAGACCACTTCGTTGGCTGGTTTCCAACCAACACGGTAAGCAGAACCTGTCAACCCTTCGTAGTTCCATTCGAAAGCTTCAAAGTTTTTACCAGTTGTGATGATTGGTGCTTTGATTTTACGTGACAATTCAGTAATCACTTCACCAGCTTTGACACCACCGTAACCAGCATAGATAACTGGACGTTCAGCATTGTTCAAGATTTCAACAGCTTTGTCGATTTCAACTTCGTTCAAGGCAGGAGCGATGAATGAACGTTCGTATGAACCTGAACCGTAGTAAGAGTTTTCGTCGATTTCTTGGAAACCAAAGTTTACTGGGATTTCAACAACAGCTGGACCTTTTTTAGAAACTGCAGCACGGCAAGCTTCGTCAATTACTTTTGGCAATTGCTCAGCGTAAGCTACACGTTTGTTGTAGACAGCAATACCGTTGTACATTGGGTTTTGGTTCAATTCTTGGAAGGCATCCATGTTGAGTTCGTTGACTGGACGTGATCCAAGGATAGCAAGGAATGGAGTGTTGTCCATAGCTGCATCGTAAACACCGTTAATCAAGTGAGTTGCACCTGGACCACCTGAACCAACTGCAACCCCGATTGAGCCGCCGAATTTAGCTTGCATGACCGCTGCAAGAGCACCTGTTTCTTCGTGGCGAACTTGCAAGAAACGGATATCTTTGTCTTCAGCCAAAGCGTCCATGAGTGAGCTGAGTGTTCCTGATGGGATACCGTAGATGGTGTCTACGCCCCATGTTTTCAATACGTTGAGCATTGCTGCAGATGCAGTAATTTTCCCTTGAGTCATAATGATAACTCTCCTTCAAATATTTTTAAAACTTGATAAATCCGTTTTCATATACTAATTGGAAACGTTTCAGCAAATTTTTACTCTACTACTTTACCACATTTGTTTTGAGTCTCCTAAGAATGTGCTCAGAAGTTTTTATTCTCTATTACAGTACAGTTTGAAAACGTTTTATATAGCTGTTTTATAATAAAAAGCGAGCAAGCCCGCTTTTTAGTCTATCTTAGTAACGTTTAGCATGAGTGAACTGATCAAAACAGATACAGAGCTAAAGGCCATGGCTAGACCTGCCAGTTCTGGGTTGAGCACCAGACCAATACCAGAAAAAACTCCTGCTGCAATCGGAATACCAATGAGGTTATAGATAGAAGCCCAGAAAAGATTGAGTAGAATACGATTAAAGGTCTTCTTACTCATATCAAAAGCACGTGCCAATCCTAGTAAATTGTTGGTTGTAAGGACAAGATCTGCGGATTCAATGGCAATATCTGTCCCAGAGCCCATGGCAATTCCGACATCCGCTACACTGAGGGCTGGCGCATCATTGATGCCATCTCCAACAAAGGCAAGTTTACCATTCTTTTGAAGCTTGTGAATTTCATGTGCCTTTTCCTCTGGCAAGACATTTGCAATCACTTCTTCAATTCCAATTTGCTCTGCAATCGCATGCGCTACTCCAGCATTATCTCCGGTAAGCATGACCGTTCTAAGACCACGTTTTTTCAATTTAGCAATAGCTTCTCGAGCATTTTCCTTAGGGACATCCTGCAAGGCAATTAAGCCTTTTAACTGACCATCCACGGATAGGAAGACAACTGTTTTTGCTTCTTTCTCAAGCAAATCAAATCGTTCTTGATAATCATGTGGAATAGCAAGGTCAGCTAAGAGCTTAGCATTCCCCAGCAAGACTTGTTTACCATTAATAATCCCAGTCACACCTTTTCCATGCAAGGCTTGGAAGTTTTCCACTGGGTAAAGGCTAATTCCTAGTTCAGATGCACGATTAACAATAGCTTGAGCTAGCGGGTGTTGAGATACATCTTCCAGTGAAGCAGCCAAGCTGATCACTTCTC
>NZ_KQ970186.1:51051-59471 GCF_001579015.1 Streptococcus oralis | reverse complement strand
TTCATCTCCGACAACATCTGTCACTACTGGCTTCCCTTCGGTCAAGGTTCCTGTCTTATCAAAAACAACCGTTTGGACTTTTTGGATTTCCTGTAGAACTGTACCATTTTTGAGAAGAACCCCCATCTTGGCACTTCGTCCTGTTCCAACCATGAGTGCTGTCGGTGTCGCGAGTCCTAGTGCACAAGGACAGGCAATTATCAAAACTGCTACTCCATAAAGAAGAGAAGTCACAAAGCTATCTCCAAGTAAAACAAACCAGACCCAAAAAGTAAGAAGTCCTAAAATGACAACTGCTGGTACAAAAATCCCAGAAATCTTGTCGGTCAAATCTTGAATAGGAGCACGACTCGTTTGCGCTTTCTTCACAAAGTCCACAATCTGAGCCAACATAGTCTCAGAACCAACTTTTTCAGCTCTAAAGATGATCGTACCACTATTATTGATGGTTGAACCAATGACAGTATCACCGGCAGACTTATCTACTGGAATACTTTCCCCAGTCACCATTGACTCATCAATACTCGTTTCACCTTCTAACACAGTCCCATCAACGGCAATTTTTTCACCTGGTCGAACGCGAATGAGATCCCCAACTTTGACCTGTTCTAGAGGTATTTGAACATAAACATCATCACGCAAAACCTCTGCTGTTTTTGCTTGTAGGTCTAATAATTTTTCGACTGCCTGCGAAGTATTTTTTCGCATTTTTTCCTCAAAAACTGCTCCCAAAAGAATGAAGAAGAGGATAAATGCAGCACTTTCAAAGTAAACGGGCAGACCAGTGAAGAGGGCAACTAAGCTATAGAAATAGGCCACTAGGGTTCCCAGAGCAACCAAGGTATCCATATTGGAATTGTGCTTTTTAAAACTAGCCCAGGCGCTTCTGATATATGGAACTCCAGCTACCAGCATAATGGGTGTTGTGGCTAAAAAGGTGCCCCAACGCATAACTTGGTGACTAATTCCTCCTGTAGACATCCCAATCATGAGAATCACAAGAGGCACAGTAAAGATACTAGTAATCCAAAAACGTTGTAAAAGACTGAGAGACTTTTTGGTTTTTTCAACAACGGTGTAGGTCCCCTTTTGCATCTTCATGCCGCATGAAAATTCATGCTCGCCTAAGTCTTGAGGCGTAAAGCGAATGACTTTTTCCTCGTCTTGAGCGATTGGTTCTAGAATCCCTTCTTCTTCGAAGAGAATCTCTTTATAACAGTTTGAAGGTGTCACACGGTGAAAGGTAATCTCAGCAGGAATCCCTTTTTGCAGTTGAATGTGGGCTGGATGGTAGCCTTTGTCTGCCGTGATACGGATTTTTTGAACACCATTTTCAAGGCTTGCTTTTACAATTTCAGTCATATCATTCTCCTATTCTACAATCATCTTACCGTGCATCATATTCATGCCACAAGAGAAACCATACTCACCTGCTTCTTCAGGTGTGATTTCAACCACATATTGGTCTCCCATAGGCAGATCTGCATGCACTCCAAAGTCTGGAAAAACGATTTGATCCAAGCAAGGTGAAGGATCTTTTCGATCAAAAATAATGCGAGCAGGTTGCGATTTTTTGAGGATAATGGTTTCTGGAGTATATCCTCCCATGACCTCCACTCGAATTTCTTGATAGCCATTCTTTTGCTGAGCTCTCTTAGCATCTTCTTGCGGTTTTTTGAAAAACCAAAAGAGGATAAAAGCAATCATTCCTAAAACAACAATAGATACAAATAGATTTAACATAGCGTCTCCTTTACATACATTTACATCTTACTTCTGTTACAGCGCTTGATTTCTTCTTAGAAATCACTTCTTCCAAGCCTTCCAAGTCAGCCTGAGTGAAATCACATTCCACAATCAAATCAGCCAACAAGTTCTTAATCCTACGGGAACAAACCTTGTCTTTGATATCTTGGACAAGCAAGTCTCGGCTTTGGTCTAGAGTTAAAAGCGCCGAATAAACAAAGGACTTGCTCACTTTTTTCCTAGTCAAACACTCTTTCTCAACCAAACGAGCCAAAAGAGTTTGAATGGTTGACTTGGACCAGTCGAACCGCTCCGCCAGAACCATGATCAAATCCGTACTGGTCTGCTCCCCCTGCATCCAAATAATCTTCATGACCTGCCATTCTGCATCTGAAATCTGCATTAGCACACCTCCAAAATCTACATTTGTCAATTATAAATCCTAGTATACTCTCAAAATCTACATTTGTCAATTATGAAATTAATCTTTTCTTTGAAAAATAGAATTTTAAGCATTTGATAAAGAATTTACAGTCAAATTTCACTATATAAACTATAAAAATATGCTATACTGTAGAAAAAAGAAAACAACCACTAGGGGTGCGTAAAGCTGAGATTAACGACTGTTAGATCCCTTTGACTCAATCTAGGTAATGCTAGCTGATGGAAGTGGAAATGAGTATGAGGACTACTTGTCTTCTATTGCTTTCCTCAAACAGACTAGCTTGTTCTTAAGAATACAAACTTCAGTTGGTTGGGAGGTTTTAGATGACTTATTTACCCGTTGCTTTGACCATCGCAGGGACTGACCCTAGTGGCGGTGCTGGCATTATGGCTGATTTAAAGTCATTCCAAGCTAGAGATGTCTATGGAATGGCCGTTGTGACCAGTCTTGTCGCTCAAAATACCAGAGGCGTTCAGCTAATCGAGCACGTTTCTCCTCAAATGTTGAAAGCCCAATTGGACAGTGTCTTTTCGGATATCAAGCCTCAGGCTGTAAAAACTGGGATGTTGGCAACTACTGAGATCATGGAGATCATCCAGCCCTATCTTAAAAAACTGGATTGTCCCTACGTCCTTGACCCTGTTATGGTCGCTACGAGCGGTGATACCCTGATTGATTCTAGTGCCAGAGACTACCTAAAAACAAATCTGCTTCCCCTTGCAACCATTATCACTCCCAATCTTCCTGAAGCAGAAGAGATTGTTGGTTTTTCAATCCATGACCCCGAAGATATGCAACGTGCTGGTCGCCTGATTTTAAAAGAATTTGGTCCTCAATCAGTTGTTATCAAAGGTGGCCATCTCGAAGGTGGTGCCAAGGATTTCCTCTTTACCAAAGATGAACAATTTGTCTGGGAAAGTCCACGAATTCAAACCTGTCACACCCATGGTACTGGATGTACCTTTGCTGCAGTGATTACGGCTGAACTAGCCAAGGGTAGAAGTCTTTACCAGGCGGTTGATAAGGCCAAGGCCTTTATCACAAAAGCCATCCAAGATGCCCCTCAACTCGGTCATGGTTCTGGCCCAGTCAACCATACAACTTTTAAAGATTAAGAAAAAACTCTCTAGCTCCTATTTTAAGGGAATTAGAGAGTTTTTGATTAGGAAACAATGTCATCTAGCTTTGTTAAAAAGGCTTGTGTTTTTGCCTCAATATCTTCTGCCTGCATCAAATCACGTACTACGGCTACTCCAGCTATACCCGTGCCGATAAGTTGGTCAATATTCTCTGACGTCAAGCCTCCGATAGCAACTACTGGAATGGCGACCGTTTGGCAAATTGTTTTCAAGGTTGAAATCAGAGTGATGGGAGCATTTTCCTTGGTCGTGGTTGGGAAAATGGCTCCTGTTCCCAAGTAATCCGCACCCGATGTTTCTGCTTCGAGAGCTCTTTTAACCGTTTTAGCAGTGACACCGAGGATTTTTTCAGGACCCAAGACTTTGCGGGCAACCGAAACTGGTAGTTCATCGTCGCCAATATGCAAACCTGCAGCATCTACTGCAAGACAAACATCCAAACGATCATCGATAATCAAGGGTACCTGATAGGCATCGGTTATTTTCTTGACTTGTTTTGCCAGCTGATAGTATTGATTGGTAGTGAGATTTTTTTCTCGTAACTGGATGATGGTAACACCTGAACGGCAGGCCGTCTCGACTTTTTCAAGAAAGTTTTCCAAGGAATCTTGGTAGCGATTGGTTACTAGATACAGTCTAAGTGCTTCTCTATTCATAAAAGTCTCCTTTGATGGCTTCTAGCCAGTTTTCGTCTCTTTTTAGGAGAGAGAGTTGATTGAGAACTTGATAACGAAATTCTTCCAATCCCATTCCTTGAACAAGTATTCTCTCAGCAGAGATATTGAGATAAGAAACTGCTAGGCAAGAAGCTTCAAAGGCAGTCTTTCCTTGGCTGAGAAAAACGGCTGTCAAGGCTCCAACCAGGTCTCCTGTCCCTGTTATCCAGTCTAATTCGTCACAGCCATTTCCCAATATTGCAACCTGATTCTCCGAAACGATGAGGTCCTTGGGGCCAGTGACTAAGAATGACATACCAGGATAGGTCTGACACCAGTCTTTCAATACTTGAAACAAATCCTCCGTTTCTTGGTCTTTATGGCTAGCATCGACTCCTACCCCATGGTGTTTTAAGTCAACAAGACTTCTGATTTCCGACATATTTCCCTTAAGGACCGTGGGCTTGTATTCTAAAAGATCTCTGACTAGATCCTTACGAATGGGGGAAGCCGCTACGCCAACCGCATCTACTACCATTGGGAGACAAGCTTGAGTTGCATAAGTAGCTGCCATACGGATTGCTTTCTCCTTCTCAGCTGACAAATGCCCCAAATTGATAAAGAGAGCCTGGCTTTGTTTGGTAAAATCAAGAACCTCACGGGGATCATCTGCCATGACAGGTTTAGATTCCAGAGCTAAAATGCCATTGGCCAGCATCTCACAGGAAATCTCATTGGTGATGCAGTGAATTAAGGAGCTAGAGTCTAGAGGAAAGGGATTTGTAAATGCCTGCATCAGTCTATCCTTTCATCAAAGAAATATCCTTGCACCTTTTTAAAGAATTCCTGCTTGATTAAAAATCGAAAGGCGAGGAAAGCTATGGCTGTACCGATCAAGGTTGCTCCAAAAAATCGCGGAGTATAGATAAACCAGCTGAGCTTTGCCGCAGATCCCGTAAAGAGAACCATGACAGGATAGGAAACAATGGATCCGATAATCCCTGTTCCCAAGACTTCTCCTAGGGCAGAATAGTGAAATTTTCGACCGTACTTATAAAAAAGACCTGCGAGAAGGGCTCCAAAAGTAGCTCCTGTTAGGGCCAAGGGCGGAATGCCTTGAGTAGACATACGGATAAAGGCCGTGACTGTAGCCATAACCAAGGCATAAACAGGCCCCATCAAGATTCCTGCAAGAATATTGACTACACTAGACATTGGTGCCATTCCCTCAATTCGAAAGATGGGTGTAAGAACTACGTCAAGGGCAATCATCATGGATAAAATGGTTAATTTGTGAACTTGAAGTTGGTGGTTTCTCATTTTCTATTGCTTCTCTTTTTCTAAGGACTGTAAATCACTCGTCCAGGTTTGATGTTGGTAAGCCATCTCCCAAAACTTGGCTTCCATGTGGACACTTCTGTGGAAGGCCTCTAGCATTTTTTGTTTGTCTGTCTCGTTGCTTTCGCGATAGAGCTGATTGACCAGGGCTTCTTCCTCTTTAATCTGCTGTTCTAACTCATCGGTGATATAGGTCTCAATCCACTGTTGATAAAGAGGATTCGGGGATGGTTTGCGATTAAGTGCCTTGCCCAAATCATGGTATAACCAAGGACATGGGAGCAAACTAGCAAAAGCAATGCCCAAGTTTGGCTCTGCAAACTGTCGATAAATATGAGAAATGTAATGATAACAGGTTGGAGCGATTGGATGTTGCTCCATTTCCTGGTCGCTTATTCCTAATTCCTTGAAAAATTGTTGGCGGATAAACAACTCACCCTCCACTAGACTCTGAGCATTTTGTTTCAAGAGTCTTTTCATCTTCTCGTTTGAAGTCTTATCAGCCAAGAGGTGATAGGCTTCTGAAAAAGACTTCAGATAGTAGGCATCCTGAATCAGGTAATAGCGAAAGATGGAAGGTTCCAACGTTCCCTCTTGTAACTGTAGAACAAAGGGATGCTGAAAGGAAGCCTGCCAAGCTTCCCTGGATAATTCCATCGCAATATCTGTAAATTTCATAATAACTCCTTTATAGAAATAAACTGGTTTGAAGTAATAAAAAGAACAGCAGGTAGATTAATTTTGTTTTTTTAGGAATATAAAAAGTCCGATAGCTATTCTCCACCTGTACATGTTCGTCATATCCATGCGCCGACAGAGCTCTCAGATAAAGATGGCGCCACCTAAAGACTGTCATCAGAACCTTGCTGTAAATCAAGGGAGACCAAACATGCAGTTCTTGACCACGTAATAGGCAAGCTTCCTTGAGGGACTTGATTTCCTGCTGAATGAGGGGAAAGGCATTGAATACTACAATTAAGGCATAGGCCCAAGAACGCGATAACCCCTTTTGAGCCAAGTACAAGAGAAGCTCTTTTAGGGAAATACTGGAAACAAAGACAAGACCGATACAAACCGTCACAAAGGCCCTCGTTCCAAGCATCACTGCCTGCGAAGCATCTCCGTGTAACTGAACTGCCCAGTAGTTGGCCAAAGATGGCAAAATGGCTAGTAGAATCATCCAAGCCAACATCTTAAATCGACGGTAATAGAGCATAAAGAGAATACAAAATGCGACTACCGAAAGATTCAGAGCAATCGAAGGAATGAAAGATGTTTCCAAGGATAAAATTAGAAAGAAGAGGCTGATAACTGGTGTCTTGGTTGCTACTTTGATCATACTACCTCACCTCCCCTAGAGCATTCCTACTCAGAGAACCGAGAGGTTTGCTGATGGTCACTTCTTGAAGGTGGCTGAGACCCTCACTAGTCATCTCAATCCAATAATCAACCACAGAAATCAAAGGATCTAAACGATGGCTAATGATCAAAAAACTTCTTCCTTGATTTCTCTCCTCCAACATCCACCGACAAAAATAATGGCAAGCTCTATCATCCAAACCAGCAAATGGCTCATCTAGCAAGATCACAGAAGCCTTGCTGGTCAAGATGATCAAAAGCTGAAGAATCTTTTGCTGACCACCACTTAATTGATAGGGACTCTTATCAAGCGCCTGCTCCAGATCAAAATATCGTAAAGCTTGAAGTATCCGCTGATTTCTTTCAGAGTCTGGGCTATCTAATTGCAGTTCTTCTCGCAGACTAACTCGGATAAATTGCTTTTCAGCTTCCTGAACAACACCCGTCAGATCACGATACAAACTCTTTTTCTTTTTCAGGACCGAACCCTTCCAAGTAACGCGCCCCTTATACTTCTGAAATTGAAGAATAGACCGAAAGAGGGTTGATTTCCCGACACCATTGTCACCCAAGATACAGGAAATTCCTTGGTAGAAAGTGAAATCTGCAATTGAAAAGAGGGGACGATGATCCAGCTCACAAGTCGTTCTGTCCATATGAAATAGTTCTGGGCTAGAAGCAACTTCCTTTGAAGCAACCTGTGTCATCTCAGAGCAAGGGATTTGAAACACTTTCCTTAGTTGTCCATCTCTTAGCTCCACCATATGGTCGATATAGGCTTCATAGTCCGTTAGATCATGGTCGCACAGGATGACTGTCTTCCCATTAGAGGACAACTCTTTTAGAATCTCCAATATCTCTATCCTGCTCTTGCGGTCAATGGAAGCAAAGGGCTCATCCAAGAGATAGACCCTAGGATTCATGGCAAAGAGGACAGCCAGCGCTGCTTTTTGCTTTTCCCCACCTGACAAGTGGTGGATGGGACGCTGCAAGATTGCCTTGCAGCGACACTGTTGAACCACCTCTGTTATTTTAGCATCAATCTCTTGAACGGGATGACCGATATTCTCCAAGGTAAAAATCAGCTCCTCAAACAAGTTCTCCATGGTAAATTGATGATTGGGATTTTGAAAGAGAATGCCAACCGTCTGGACACGTTCGACGACAGAAAGCTGACTGATCTCACTACCATCTATCAGGACTTGGCCACTATAGGGAAGAGAACTAACTTGGGCAATGACTTGAAAGAGGCTGGATTTTCCTGAACCACTGCTCCCAACTAACAAGGTAAAGGCTTGCTCATGAAAAGTAAAATCAATCAGATCTGAGAAGATTGGGGACTGAATCTCCCGTAGTTCCAGACCCATCTATGCCTTTCCTCCAGCTGCAAACCGATGATAAAGTTTGACAATGGCACGAACCAAGATGGTACAGAAGAAAAATACGGAAATAAAACGCACCACTAGCAAGGAAAGGACAAAAGGAAGGGAAAAGGCGTAGTAACCTAATTTAATGTATTCATAGACAAAGCTAAAAAGGGTAATCCCAATACTATTAGCAGTTAGAGAGAGCCAACTTTCATAACGATTCTTGGTTACAAGAAAGCCAAATTCACTTCCCAAACCTTGAACCAAACCAGACAAAAGGGCACCTAGACCGAATTGGCTACCATAAAGGACTTCAGCAAGCGCAGCAAGCACTTCTCCAATCGTTGCGCTTCCCACTCTTGGAACAAAG
>NZ_KQ970186.1:50091-51031 GCF_001579015.1 Streptococcus oralis | reverse complement strand
TTGCGCTTCCCACTCTTGGAACAAAGATAGCAGCAATGGGCGCAGCCATACACCAGAGACCAAAGAGGATTTCATTGGCAAAGGCCTGCAAGCCAAGAGGGGCCAAGATCAGGGTGAGGATATCAAACAGATAGCCTGAACCAACAAAAACGCCACCAAAAAAGATAGACAAGAAAGCAAGTAAAACAATATCTTTTAACTGCCATTTTTTCAACATAAAAAACTCCTTTTTTAAAGAAAAGTGGGGCATTCAAGGAGAGTTACCAAAAGGCTTGCCGTCAAGCCTATCCTCTTTTGATAAACAAAAAAACTCCAATTACAATCAAGAATTAGAGTTGACTTACAAGATTAGACAGTTCTTTTCGACATACGAAAAAAAACTTTTCACATTTCCCTTCGCCAGTACTAACTGTATCAGGTTCAATGGGTATCATCTCAGCCTAAAGCACCCCAAATGTCTTTATTATTTTATTACTGGACCAGTATAACAGAAAATGAAAGCCCTAGCAAGATATTTGACCGGAAAATATATTTATATAGTTTTTGATGACGATTTAATCTTTCTATACACGAATAAAAACCTCCACATTATGCGGAGGCAATCTGTTTTGTCAATACAATTTTAAGTCACGTGGATCAACTGGGAAGGTTGGATTGTAAGGATTGTGACGAAGTTTGAAGTGTTTGACATCTTCAATAGTCTGAGTTCCAGACAACTGCATGACTGTCTTCAATTCTGCATTCAAGTGCTCAAAGACCTGACGCACACCAACACTACCACCAAGTGCCAAGCCATAGATAACAGGGCGGCCAATAGCTACCAAGTCTGCTCCTGAAGCCAAGGCTTTAAAGACGTGTTGACCACGACGAACACCTGAGTCAAAGACAATAGGCACGCGCTTGTCAACTGCTTCTGCTACTTCTTGAAGTGAGTCAAAGG
>NZ_KQ970186.1:47783-49346 GCF_001579015.1 Streptococcus oralis | reverse complement strand
GGTTACCCAGATACCTGAAGCTCCCGCAGCAAGCGAACGTTCAACGTCCTCACGGCATTGTGGTCCCTTGACATAAACAGGAAGTCCTGAGTATTCAGCGATGAACTCTACATCACGTGGAGACAAACGTTGTTTAGCTGATTTGTAGACAAAGTCCATTGATTTTCCAGCGCCTTCTGGCAGATATTCCTCAACAATCGGCATGCCAACTGGGAAGACAAAACCATTGCGCTTATCAACCTCACGATTGCCCCCTACAGTTGCATCTGCCGTCAAGACAATCGCTTTATAACCTTCAGCCTTCACACGGTCCATGATGTGGCGGTTGATTCCGTCATCTTTACTAAAGTAAAATTGGAACCAATGAGGTGTCCCTTGAAGGGCTTCCGAAATTTCTGGAAGGTCCACAGTAGAGTAAGAGCTGGTTGTATAGAGGGAACCAAACTCATGTACACCACGCGCAGTAGCTACTTCCCCCTGTTCATTTGCCAATTTATGAGCTGCAACAGGCGCCATAATAATTGGTGAAGACAATTTTTCACCTGCAAATTCAATCTCTGTACTTGGATTTTCAACATCACAAAGAGTGTGCGGAACGATGAGCTTGTGGTTAAAGGCGCGGATATTCTCCCGTAAAGTAAAAGTATCTTCCGCACCACTGGCGATATAGCCAAATGCTGCTTTAGGGATAACTTGTTGCGCCATTGGCTCCAAATCATAGGTATTAATAAAATCTACAGGTCCTTCTGCATTGCTTGTTTTATATGACATAAAGTGTCCTCCTTATTAAGTAAGCGTTTACTTCTTCTTACATAAACTATCTTAACTCTTTTTCAGATTCCTTTCAAAAAATTTGTCTGGAAATTTCAAACTGATTGTCTGAATATATCCCAAAAAAGAGAGGGCTCTCATTCTATCATTATCCTATATTCTTCTTTACCCTTAGGAACCTTTATTTTATTGCCCACATACAAAAAATCAGGTAATCCTAGTGACTACTTGATTTTCTATGTCTTAGGCATTTTGCCAATTTTCTTGGTCTTCTTTAAATCGTTTTAAGAGATCTAATCTCTCTATCTTACTCAATATGGACTTAATGGGATAAGGTTTCATACACTCTAAGACTGCTTGATTGACATACTCTGCTTTCTTTTCGACGAGTTTCTTTGTGACAGCATAGCGTGTTTGTCGTTCTACTAAGGTCAGAATAGAAGGTTCTCCTACTGTCTTTCCCCCCAGAACAGAATCGATTTCCCAATCTCCAAAACGGGAGCGATTATTGATCTCTTCTGGCCTTTCTTCAATTGACTTTCCTAGATGTTTCTTGGTAGAGGGACGCTTGTTAAATTTCTTACGGATCCGCACTGCTCTTGGTAAATCAATAGCCTTAATCTCTAACAAACCTTGATGGATATAGTTATAGAGCGTCTTGGTTGAAGGAACAACTGCATCTACATGTTGGAGTTTATAGATATGAACAAAGGTATCCACGCTATGCACCCTTGGTTTCTCTCTCATTGCTTCTGTAAATTTTGTCAGAAAGTCGTCCGATACACGATCCAG
>NZ_KQ970186.1:42670-47261 GCF_001579015.1 Streptococcus oralis | reverse complement strand
TTTCTCTTCCTTTATACTGTTTTTCGCAACTCTAGTATATCAGATAGACATGTCTTTTGTGTTGCACTTCATTTTACAACAGAGCGAAAAAATTGCCCCCAAAAGGTCAAACTAAGAGGTTGACTTCTTGGGGACAGCTTATATTATTTTGAATTAAAGATACTTTACACTTGTTTTAAAAAGACGAGTTCTAAGTTACTTGATAAATCAGGTCGGTATTCAAAGCCGGCGAAGCGGAGCTTGCGAGCTTGGTCAACCGTTTGGACTTGGCCTTCTATTAGAGCTGTCAGAAAGGCGCCACGCGCTTTTTTTGAAATGGTTGAGTGGATTTTCAACTGGCCTGCCTTGTCCTCCATAAATTTGAAGGTCACCATCTTTTCTCTGATTTCCTTAGAAAATACGGTTTCAAACTCTGATGATAGGAGTGAGAATATCAAGTCCTCATCCTGTAGTGCCTCATCGTAGGCTGACTTCCAATGAGTCTTTAGGGTTTTACCAGCTACTTTTAATTTCATCAAAAAGTCCAAACGGTGAGGAGCCATGGCTGACAAGGCTGGGACAACACCGTATAAAGCCGAGGTAATTAGGACATGATTTTCAAGATAGGTTTGTTCAGCTTCGGCTAACCCATCTCGTTTAATATGACGATACATGAGACCATCAAAGAGTTTCAAGGCTGGATAGTTCTTAGCTCTGTGATCTTTTAGAGCTTGAATACGAGCGTACTCTTCTTCTGCTTTCTCGGCGGATACCTTATAAAAGGTCTCTAATTCACTAGCTGAGTAGTGCGCCAGTGAGTCAAGGACTGCCTGACTTTCTTCACTCAACGGGAGCGCTTCGATACAAGGATGGTCTGTGTTCATTTCTTTTGCTGTTGGGATTAAAATTTTCATATTGTTAGTGTAGCATATTTTTCAATCACGACCAAGAATTTCATCTTAAAAATCTCGGTTCATACCGAGGTTTCTTTTACTTGACTTTAAAGGTCTTAAGATAATTATCTTTTCCAACTTGACCTTCAAAGGATTGGCCATTTTCGAGGTAAGGAAGGTCGTCTGATACGGAAGCCTTGACCTTATAAATCTTGCCATCAACTTTAAAGAAATAGACGGTATCCCCCTTGATGACAGCTGATTTAAGGTCTGAGACGATACCCTTGATGTTTTCTACCGTTTCATTATCCAACTCGAGGTCATTTTTATTGGCATACTTGCTGAGGAGTTCATCTACCGTAGTTGCTACGATGACGTTTTGGTACTCCACGGCATCGACCAAAGCATACTCCTTGACCAAGCCTGCATTATCCTTCAAGCCCATGATGTAGAGCGGTTTGTCATTTAGATTGACAAGGATAGGGAAGGTAGCCTTGTAGGCTTTCTCTTGAACTGCTCCTTCTGCGGAAGCACGGGCAGATTCTTCGGTTGCTGATGCTAGATTGTACTTGGTGATTTCTCCAGTGCGCATATTTTCAAGGATAAATCCTAGATTACTTTCGTCGGCATTTGCTGAAGTCACCCCCGTGTAGAGATAAATGTCATTTCCGATAGAAAGATAGTTATAGCCCTCTGTCGTTTGGGTAACATTTTTCTTAGAAATCAAGGCATTCCAGAAGCCGTCTTTATACTTGCCGTTGTAGTTGATTTGCTGGATGGTTTCTTCTGCTGGATAGACACGGTCCACCCATTCTGGCACTTCATCCAAGCTGTATTCCTTGGTTTCTCCATTAGTAGCATCCAAGATAATAACAGATGAAGGGCGAGGTACTCCTAAACCAAACTGTTTTTGATAAACGGTTGCTACATAGAAAGGATTGCCTTCATCATCCACCTCAAAAGATGGGGTTTTAAAAATCTTGGTCGGATACTTGATTCGAAGATGACGTTTGACATCACGGTTAAAATACTCGGAGTCCGAATACTTCATCGGTGTTCTTAAATCCACCAATTCTGCATTTCCTGTCACCATATCAACCTTGATATACTCGCCAATTCCCTTGGCTTGATTGTTGAACCATTTGATGGGGTCGGCATACTCCAAAGGAGTTACCCGATAGGGTTTGCCATCAACTGTCAGCTGGGTATAAGTATCTGCTGCCACGTACTGGGAGACCTTATCCGTCAGAGAGCCAAGGTAACGGTCACCAATCTTTTCTGCAGTGCTCCGATCCAAGATTGGAACCTTACTGGTATCGCTCTTAGGAAAATCTTTAAAGTCTTTTTCTGTGATAGACACCACATTAGCATAGTTTTTTGCCTGGAAAAAGCTAGAGGTCACTAGGCTAACCAGACCAGCAAGGGCAAAGATGAGGCCTGCCGCCAGTAATAATCTTCCACCTAATTTATTAAAATGAAGCCCTTCTAGATTGAGTTCGTTGGCAACCTTTCCATGACGCACATGAACCGTCTTGAGAATATTAGTGTCCTTGCGGAAACTAAACAAAATTCCCATCACCACCAAATGTCCACAGAGAAAGAAGATGAATTCCCAGCTAGTAAGATTGATGGGCGGCAAAAAGATATACCAAGTCGTTGCGATAAAAACAAGTTCAAAGAGTATGCGTTTCATCTGAGTTCCTCCTAAATAATCCGTCCTTCCAAATGATCCAGTTCATGTTGGCATATCTGAGCTGGAAAACCTGTTAGTGTAATGGTCTGTTCCTGCCACTTGCTATCGCGATAGGAAACCGTAATTGTTTCATAACGAGTCGTCGTTTGAACCCCAGTCAAGGACAAACAACCTTCCTCTGTCTCGTAAGGGCCTTCGTAGGAAAGGAGCATGGGATTAAACATGACCATGGGAACTAGGCCAAGATTAAAGATAATCACGCGCTTCTGCACACCAATCATATTTGCCGCCAGACCGACACAGGTCTCGCGATTAGCCAGCAGGGTATCCTGCAAATCCTTAGCCAGATAAAGGTCTTCCTGACTTGCAGGTTTCGAGACCTGCGACAAGAATAAGATATCTCGGACAATTTTCTTTTCCATTCTCTTACGCTCCTTGCTACTTTACTTTATTATAGCATAAAAGGGGGCAACTTCTAGTCCTTTCCCTCAAATGCAAAAAAAGCCATCCGAAGATGACTTTCTTTTTAAATCGCGTTCTTATCAAGACCAAGTTTACGTTGAACAAACTTAACGATTTCTACGATGATAATCATTGAGAAGCTTCCAGCCATGACAATTCCCCATTGTGACAAGTCTAGTTTGGTTACGTGGAAGATTCCTTCAAGCGGTTCTACAACAATTGTTGCCATCAAGAGAATGAAGGATACCAAGATAGACCAGTTGAAGGTCTTAGACTTGAATGGTCCAACTGTCAAGATTGATTGGTAAACAGACTTGACATTGTAGGCATGGAAGAGCTGGATCAAACCAAGTGTTGCAAAGGCCATGGTGAGGGCATCCGCATGAATTGCTTGATTATCTCCTACATGGACTGGATAAGCAAGAGCAAGACCATAAACAGTCAAGACGAGAGCTCCTTGGAGTACACCTTGATAGATGATAGAACTCAAGACCCCACCTGAGAAGAAGCTTGACTTACGTCCACGAGGTTTGTGGGTCATAACACCTGGCTCAGCAGGTTCAACACCAAGAGCGATAGCTGGGAAGGTATCGGTTACCAAGTTGATCCACAAAAGATGAACTGGTTGCAAAACATCCCAACCAAACAAGGTTGACAGGAAGATGGTTAATACTTCAGCCGTATTGGCAGAAAGAAGGTACTGAATAGTCTTTTGAATGTTTGAGAAGACCTTACGTCCTTCCTCAACTGCGACAATGATAGTCGCAAAGTTATCATCCGCAAGAATCATGTCAGATGCACCCTTAGAAACCTCTGTACCAGTGATTCCCATACCGATACCGATATCGGCTGTTTTCAGAGCTGGGGCGTCATTAACACCGTCACCTGTCATAGCAACGACCTTACCTTGGTTTTGCCAAGCTTTCACGATACGAACCTTGTGTTCTGGAGATACACGCGCGTAAACAGAGTATTGACCAACGACTTTTTCAAATTCTTCATCAGAAAGTTCGTTGAGCTCAGCACCTGTCAAAACATGGTCTTCTGAATCATTTTCATCGATAATTCCCAAACGTTTGGCAATGGCTTCTGCTGTGTCTTGGTGGTCACCCGTAATCATGATTGGACGGATTCCCGCTTCTTTAGCCACACGAACGGCTTCTGCCGCTTCGGCACGCTCAGGGTCAATCATACCGATTAAACCAGTAAAGATCAAGTTGTTTTCCAGTTCTTCAGAAGTGAGGTTTTCTGGAATGCTATCAATAATCTTATAAGCACCAGCCAGCACGCGCAGAGCTTGGTGAGCCATTTCAGAGTTGTTTTTGTGAATTAAGTCATTGACTTTCTCATCAATCGGAGCGACATCTCCAGCTTTATCACGAGCAACACAACGTTTCAAGAGTTGATCTGGAGCTCCCTTGACTGCTACGAGGAATTTACCATCTGGCAATGGGTGAACCGTTGACATGAGTTTACGATCTGAGTCAAACGGTAACTCAGCTACACGAGGATATTTCTCTAAGAACCCTTTAACATCGTAGCTCTTGTCCAAGGCATACTGGAT
>NZ_KQ970186.1:41913-42650 GCF_001579015.1 Streptococcus oralis | reverse complement strand
ATCCCCAATCAGATTTCCTTCAGCATCAATCTTGGTATCATTGGCCAAGACAACTGAACGAAGTAGTGGCATGTCCAAGCCAAGTTCAATATCATCGGCTGAGTCATGTAGGACTGCATCATAGAAGACTTTTTCGACGGTCATCTTGTTCATGGTAAGCGTACCAGTCTTATCAGAAGCGATGATTTCAGTTGAACCAAGCGTTTCAACTGCTGGCAACTTACGAACGATAGAGTTTCGTTTTGCCAAAACTTGAGTACCAAGGGCTAGAACGATGGTCACGATAGCAGGAAGTCCTTCTGGGATGGCTGCAACAGCAAGCGCAACAGAGGTCATCAACTCACCAAGTGGATTTTTACCTTGAATGAAGACTCCAACTACAAAAGTAACAAGGGCAATGACCAAAATTGCATAGGTCAAGACCTTAGAAAGGTTGTTCAAGTTTTGTTTGAGTGGTGTATCCGTCTCATCCGCATCTTGGAGCATGCCAGCGATATGACCAACTTCCGTGTACATACCTGTATTGACAACAACACCAAGACCACGACCATAAGTCACGTTTGAGTTTTGGAAGGCCATGTTCACACGGTCACCAATACCAGCGTCAGCAGCGAGCTCGACAGTCAAGTCTTTTTCGACTGGAACAGACTCACCTGTTAGGGCTGCTTCTTCGATTTTAAGAGAATTGGCTTCTAGCAAACGTAGGTCCGCTGGTACCACATCACCTGCTTCAAGAG
>NZ_KQ970186.1:27523-41893 GCF_001579015.1 Streptococcus oralis | reverse complement strand
CTTTTGAGTCAATCTCAGTCATGTGCCCATCACGGATAACGCGAGCAGCTGGACTCGACATCGACTTGAGGGCTTCGATGGCTTCTTCTGCCTTACCTTCTTGATAAACACCAAAGGCTGCGTTGATGATAACAACGGCTAGAATAATGATGGCATCTGCAATATCTTCCCCACCAGAAGTTACGACAGACAAGATGGCTGCAGCCACCAAAATAATAATCATCAAATCCTTAAACTGTTCGATGAATTTAACCAAGAGAGATTTTTTCTCACCCTCTTCGAGTTCATTACGTCCATATTCAGCTAGGCGTTTCTGTGCTTCGCTTGACGAAAGGCCTTGCTCAGTTGCTTCAACCGACTTCAAGACCTCTTCAGGACTTTGAGTATAAAACGCTTGGCGTTTTTGTTCTTTTGACATGTGTCTCCTCCTTGACTTTGTGTGCAAAACAAGCTCTCTTTTGGTTTTATGACAAACAAAAAGAGACCTGTTAATCATAACAAGTCTCGCTGTTTAAGATAGCGCCGGAAAGCATACTTTGCAGTATACAATTCGGAATGACGACACTATCACAGGTTTCTGCCAGCTACTCCCTTGAGTAGTACTATTATATCAAAATTTGAATAATTTTCAAAGAGTAAAAACTGCCTTATTTGAATTTTCCTTTGAAAACCAGTATAATGGTAGAATATTATACGACTAGAAAGGAAGTCCGATGAACCAATCCATGTCAAATCTCAAGTTAGCGGAACGTGGGGCCATTATCAGTATTTCGACCTATCTGATCTTGTCTGCGGCAAAATTGGCGACTGGCCACCTCCTTCATTCTTCCAGTTTGGTAGCCGATGGTTTCAACAATGTGTCAGATATCATTGCAAATGTGGCCCTCTTAATTGGGATTCGGATGGCGCGCCAGCCCGCTGACCGTGATCACCGTTTTGGCCACTGGAAGATTGAAGACTTGGCTAGTTTGATCACTTCCATCATCATGTTCTACGTTGGCTTTGATGTTCTGCGGGACACCATTCAAAAAATTCTCAGTCGAGAACAAACACCCATTGACCCTCTGGGTGCTACTCTAGGAGTCTTATCTGCGGCAGTCATGTTCACCGTTTATCTCTATAATACTCGCCTCAGTAAGAAATCCAAATCCAAGGCTCTCAAGGCAGCTGCTAAAGATAATCTTTCTGATGCAGTCACCTCGCTTGGTACTTCCATTGCCATCCTAGCCAGCAGCTTCAACTATCCAATCGTGGATAAACTGGTTGCTATCATCATCACTTTCTTTATCTTAAAGACAGCATATGATATCTTTATCGAGTCTTCCTTCAGTCTTTCAGATGGTTTTGACGACCGTCTGCTGGAAGATTATCAGAAGGCTATCATGGAGATTCCAAAGATTAGTAAGGTCAAGTCCCAAAGAGGTCGTACCTACGGTAGTAATATCTACCTTGACATCACGTTGGAGATGAATCCCGACCTATCAGTCTATGAAAGTCACGAAATTGCAGACCAGGTCGAATCTATGCTGGAAGATCGTTTTGGAGTCTTTGATACCGATGTCCATATCGAACCTGCTCCTATACCTGAAGACGAAATTTTGGATAATGTCTATAAAAAACTACTCATGCGTGAGCAATTGATTGACCAAGGCAATCAACTGGAAGAACTCCTATCTGAAGACTTTATCTATATCCGCCAAGATGGAGAGCAGATGGATAAGGTTTCCTATCAAGCTGAGAAAGAACCTAAAACTGCGATTACGGACATTCAGATTACCTCCATTAGTCAAAAAACCAAGCTCATTTGCTATGAGTTAGATGGTATCGTCCACACCAGTATCTGGCGTCGCCATGAGACTTGGCAAAATATCTTCCACCAGGAAACAAAAAAAGAAGACAAACAGTAACCCTATCCAGTGGATAGGGCTTTTTTGATTGATTTTCTTTAAGCTAAACTGGCTTATAGCTGTTTGGAAGATTTGCTTTTCGAAGCTTGTTTTGTCTCTTTTCTTGCTTGACGATTTTGTTCGATACGCCATTCTCTCTCATAGTACTTCATGGTCTCGTATACCCTTTCAGGAAGACCTACATCTAGTAGAATGATAGGGATGATCAAATCTGCTGACTGATGAAAAGAGAAACACCTTCTCTTCGGTAGGGCTAGAAGTGATTGGGATCTCACATTATCCTTGTTTTTAAAATAAACTTCAATCCGATAAGAATCCCCATACTTCCCTCGAATCCGAGAGAAGAAAAAGTCCTCTACATCAGCCCAAGCATAGAAATGACTGGCTTTCTTTGGATTCGGTTTGTAGTAAAACCCTTGAACAGTACATCTCAAATATTCCTTATCGGAGCTTAACAGTCTGTAGGTCTGATAAACTACGACTCCGGCGCAAAAAAGTACAAGCAGCATTAACAAAAGACTTATCGTATGAAGTCTGGTCCCCTTTTGTGAATACGAATGGAGATAATAGAGAAGTAACAAGAAGAAAAGCACAGAAGCTAGGCCAAACAAGGCATTCCAAATGATTTTCTTTGGACTACGTTTAATGACTTTTCCTTCCATCATGCTAACTCACTTAAATATTCATAGCGTTCATATTTTTCAAGGAGTTCTTCGTTTTTTTCATCGAGCTCTTTCTGAAGTGTCGCAAGTTTACCAAAATCAGAACCATTGGCCTGCATCTCCTCTTCAATAGCAGCGATACGTTTTTCTAAGGCCTCAATATCTGCTTCAATGCTTGCCCACTCCTGCTTTTCTTGGTAGGTCATGCGTTTCTTGTCTGCACGGACCTTGACCACTTTCTCCTTTTCTGCCTTTTGCACTTGATTGGCCATCTCTGTTTCAAAGTTTTTTTCATCAAGATAGTCGGTATAATGACCAAAGAAAGGACGAATGTTGCCATTCTCAAAGGCGAGAATCTTGGTTGCTACCTTATCCAAGAAATAACGGTCGTGGCTAACTGTCAATACAGGCCCCGCAAAGCCTTGCAAGAAATTCTCTAAGACTGTCAAGGTCGCAATGTCCAGGTCATTGGTCGGCTCGTCCAAGAGGAGTACATTTGGTTTTTCTAAGAGCAATTTGAGGAGATAAAGGCGTTTTTTCTCGCCACCAGACAACTTCTCAATCAAGGTTCCATGTGTCGAACGTGGGAAAAGAAATTGCTCCAGCAACTCAGCAATGGAAGTTGTAGAACCACCGCTAGTTCTGACCTCTTCTGCTACTTCCTGCAGGTAGTTTATGACCCGTTTGCTTTCATCCAATCCTTCAATTTGTTGAGAGAAATAAGCGATACGAACGGTTTCCCCAATCACAACTTGACCTGCTGTCGGCTCAAGAATTCCAGCAATGAGATTAAGAAGAGTTGATTTTCCGACGCCATTATCACCAACGATACCGATACGGTCTTTGGCTTGCACCAAGAAGTTAAAATCTTGTAAAATCGGCTTGTTCTCATAAGCGAAGGAAACATCTTTAAACTCGATGACCTTCTTGCCAATCCGACTGGTCTCAAAGTTCATGGTTAAGTCTGTCTCAGTAGGATTATCTGAAACTTCCTTTTTCAAGTCGTGGAAACGATTGATACGAGCCTGCTGCTTGGTCGCACGTGCTTGCGGTTGTCGGCGCATCCAGGCCAATTCTTGCTTATAGAGTTGTTCCTTTTTGTGGAGAAGTGCCGCATCACGCTCATCTTGTTCAGCCTTGAGGCGAACATAGTCCTGATAATTGCCCTGATACTCGGTCAAGCCTGCTCGGTCCAACTCGAAAATCCGCGTTGACAGTGCATCTAGGAAATAGCGATCATGGGTGATAAAGAGAACCGTCTTCTTGGAATTTTTCAAAAAGAGGGTCAGCCACTCAATGGTCGCAATGTCCAGATGGTTGGTCGGCTCGTCCAGAAGTAAGAGGTCGTGGTTTCCTAGGAGAACTTGCGCCAACTGGACCCGTCTTCTCAGACCACCTGACAATTCACCAACTGGAGTCGATAAGTCCTGAATACCCAACTTGCTGAGGACCGTCTTGACCTGGCTTTCAATTTCCCAGGCTTGGAGAGAATCCATCTCTGCCATGACCCGTTCCAAACGAGCCTGCTTGTCCTCAGTGTAGTTGAGCATGAGGAGTTCATACTCACGAATGAGCTGGATTTCCTTGAGGTCGCTAGATAGAATCGTATCCAAGACCGTCTTGCTATCATCGAACTCTGGATCCTGAGTCAGGTAGCCAATCTTGTAATCACTCTTAGCTGAAAAAGGACTGACATCCCCATCAAAACCTGAAACTCCCGAAAGAACATCCAAAAGAGTGGTCTTACCCGTTCCATTAACACCAATCAGACCGATTCTATCCAAATCATGGATAATAAAGGAAATATCTTTAAAGACTGTCTTATCCCCAACTGATTTGCTTAGCTTTTCAACGATAAAATCACTCATTTTCTCTCCCTCAGGTAATCATGGATGGCTTCGCGGTCATTGTCCAATTCTCCATCGACAATGGCAAACTCAATCTCTGTTAAAATCTCTCCCAAATCTGGACCAGGCTGGTAGCCGTACTCTTTGATGAGAATACCTCCATTGATTTGGATTTCTTTCTTATCATGAATGGTCAAACTCTGGTAAGTTTCTGTAATGGCTTGTGGATTGACTGCTTTTCCTTGGGCCTGACGAAGCCTTTCAGCTTGTAGAAGGGAATCCAAGTCAAAGCGGTAACAATCACGCTTGCTCAATTCTCCCTTTTCACGCAAAGCTAAAATAGTCAGCAAATCCTGAACCTGCTTGGCAAATTGACGTGAGGTTTTCCAATGCTTCAAAAATGGTTGAGCATCCTCAATTTCTAGTACCCACAAGAGGGCCGCCCAGGCTTGCTCAGAAGACTCAAAGGTGAAATCAGTCTCCAAATCAAACAGTCTGTTAAGCTTGTCCTGACTTCCTGCCATATCAGGGAGATAATCATAAGCTTGACTCTCAATCATGGAAGACAAGCCAACACGCCAAAATGGAGCTAACAAGAGTTTGTCAAATTCAACAAAGGTACGTTCTACAGAAATCTTCTCCAAGAGCGGAGTCAAGGATTTCATCGCTTCGAATGTTTCTCGCTCAAGTTCAAAACCAAGACTGGCCTGAAAACGAAAACCGCGCATAATACGTAGAGCGTCTTCGTTGAAACGCTCACTAGCAACACCCACTGCTCGCAAGACCTGGTTTTCCAAGTCTTTGAGACCATCGAACAAATCAATAATTTCACCTGTCTCATCCAAGGCAAAGGCATTGACTGTGAAATCACGGCGTTTGAGGTCTTCTTCTAGCGAGCGCACAAAGGAAACTGCACTAGGTCTGCGATAGTCTACATAGACATCCTCGGTCCGAAAGGTCGTCACTTCATATTCCTCATCGCCATCTAAAACCAAGACGGTTCCGTGCTCGATTCCGATATCGGCTGTGCGGGAGAATATCTGCTTGGTCTCCTCTGGATAAGAAGAAGTCGCAATATCCACATCATGGATGGGACGATTGAGGATAGCATCCCTGACAGACCCACCAACAAAATAGGCTTCAAAACCTGCTTTTTTAATTTTTTCTAATACTGGTAAAGCCTTCTGAAATTCAGAAGGCATTTGCGTTAATCTCATAATAAGTGTTCTAATCCATAGACAAGCTCATGACGCTTGATTACTTCTTTGATTCCCAAATTCACCCCTGTCATGAAGGAGCTACGATCATAGGAGTCATGACGAAGGGTCAATCCTTCCCCTTGATTGCCAAAGATGACTTCCTGATGGGCTACCAATCCTGGTAGACGGACAGAATGGATACGCATGCCGTCAAAGTCAGCACCACGGGCACCAGCAATCAACTCTTCCTCATCAGGCGCACCTTGCTGGATAGACTCCCGAACTTCTGCCATCAACTCAGCTGTTTTAATGGCTGTTCCACTCGGAGCGTCCTTTTTCTTGTCATGATGAAGCTCGATAATCTCCACATTTGGGAAATATTTAGCAACCTGCGTCGCAAATTGCATTAGCAAGACAGCACCCAAGGCAAAGTTAGGGGCAATCAAACCACCCAAATTTTGCTTACGGGAAAATGCTTTTAGTTCTGCAATTTCTTCACTAGTGAAGCCTGTTGTTCCAACTACTGGAGCAAAGCCATTTTCAAGAGCAAAGCGGGTATTTTCGTAGGCAACGGCTGGTGTAGTAAAGTCTACCCAGACATCAGCCTCAAATCCAACCAAGGCAACCTTATCATTGAAGACAGGAATTCCCTGCCATTCTGATTCAGACTCAAAAGGATCCAAAACTGCAACCAAGTCCAAGTCAGGATCAGCCAAGACCATCTGGCAGGCAGCTTGACCCATCTTCCCCTTAAATCCAGCAATAATCACTCGAATACTCATCTCTACTCCTATCTAAGATACAAAGGACGCTAGCTGCCCATGAAAAATAGGGAATGGCGCTGACTTTCCACGAAAGGCAAGACAGACATCTTTTTTCAAGAGGCAGGTAGTCCGTGTTCAATTATCAAGATACAAAGCCTGTAAGAACAATCTAGACAACTGGCGTATAGCTCAAAGCGATACTGCCTTCTCCAAGGTGGGTCCCAATGACACTACCAAAGCTAACAATTGGAATCTCAGAACTCACACCACTCTCAATCAAAAGTTGGCGCAAATCTGCCGCCTTTTGAGGTGCATTGCCATGGATGACAGTAATACGGTAGTCCCCATCTTTTGTCAACTCTTTGATGATTTCCACCAAACGTTTGGTTGCCTTCTTTTCCGTACGAACTTTTTCATAAACTTCAATTACACCTTGGTCATTGAAGTAAAGAATGGGCTTAATACTGAGAAGATTTCCTAGGATGGCCGCCCCATTTGACAGACGTCCTCCCTTAACCAAGTGATCAAGGTCGTCTACTATGATAAAGGCGGAGTTATCAACGATTTGGATAGCCAATTTCTCCTGAATCTGAGCAAAATCATCGCCCTGTTCTGCCCATTCAAAGACACTCTCCACCATAAATCCTAGAGGAGCACTTGTGATATGGGTATCAGGAAAGGCAATGGTCAAACCTTCGTACTCGTCCAACATATATTGGATATTCTGATAAAAGCCTGAAATTCCTGACGAAAGGAAGAGTCCCAAGACGTGGGTGTAGCCCTCTTCTTTCAAGGAACTTAAAATCTCATCCAATTTGGCAATGCTTGGTTGACTGGTCTTAGGCAATTCTGAAGACTGAGCCATTTTTTGATAAAATTCCTCAGCAGTCAGATTGACACCTTCGACATACTCCTCCCCATCAATATTGACAGGAATATCCAAGATATATAGATTCTCTCTTTGCAGCGTCTTCTCCTCTAAATAGGCTGAAGAATCTGTAATGACAGCTAATTTCATGACTAAAACTCCAAATTGATCCCTGGAAGATCCAAGGCGATTTCTGTTACTTCATACGTCAAACGGTTGAGCATGTTCAAGCATGGACGCGCCAAGTTTTCGACTTCTTCTTGGTCAAATTCGCTTGGTTCGTTGACAATACGACCTTCCACATGGTTAACTTGGGAAATCGTTCCACTGATGACAAATTTGTCAAAGACAATCATGAAACTCAAGATAACAACTAAAGAAGTCACTTGGTTTTCTTGGTCATGTTGGAGTAACTGAAAGTTCACGTCTACCTTTGTTTCAGGAGCTCCATTTTCATTTTCCCATTCAAAGTTACGAGCATCAAAGTGATACTGGCTAACAAATTCTTGTTCTCGTTTAAGGTTCATTTTTCTCTCCAATAAATACAAATTACTCTGTCATTGTAACATATTTTTTTATTTTCATCTAGTTTTCTAGGCTTTAGTCAATACCGATTTCATCTTTAACAACAGCAGCAATCGTATCTACATAGTAGTTGACTTCTTCTGTTGTTGGCGCTTCTGCCATGACACGCAAGAGGGGTTCTGTTCCACTTGGGCGGACAAGGATACGACCGTTGCCTGCCATTTCTTCTTCCATCTTTTCGATGATTGCTTTGATGGCTGGTACTTCCATGGCTTTTTCTTTCATGGCATTTTCCACTCGGATATTGACCAGTTTTTGTGGGTAAATCGTCACTTCTGCTGCCAGTTGAGACAAGCTCTTACCTGTTTCTTTCATGATTTTGGTTAATTGGACAGCTGATAATTGACCATCACCTGTTGTATTGTAATCCATCAAGATAACGTGACCAGACTGTTCACCACCAAGATTGTAGCCTGATTTTCTCATTTCTTCGACAACATAGCGATCTCCAACTGCAGTGACTGCTTTGTTAATGCCAGCACTATCCAAAGCCTTATGGAAACCAAGGTTAGACATGACGGTTGTTACGATGGTGTTTTGAGCTAACTGTCCTTTTTCAGAAAGGTATTTCCCGATGATGTACATGATCTTATCACCATCGACGATATCGCCATTTTCATCAACAGCAATCAAGCGGTCACTGTCTCCGTCAAAGGCCAAACCAATAGCTGACTGACTTTCTTTGACTAGTTCTTGGAGAGCTTCTGGGTGAGTTGAACCAACATTTAGGTTGATGTTAAGACCATCTGGTGTCTCCCCAATTACAGTCAATTGAGCACCTAGATCAGCGAAAATCTGACGGGCACTTGTAGCTGCTGCACCGTTGGCTGTATCCAAGGCAACTTTCATTCCCTCAAGAGGAGTTCCAGTTGAAACAAGATAGCCTTCATACTTACGCAAACCTTCTGGATAGTCCACTAAGGTCCCCAAGCCCTCTGCACTCGGGCGAGGAAGAGTATCTTCAGCAGCATCCAGCAAAGCTTCGATTTCTGCTTCTTTTTCATCATCAAGTTTGAAACCATCCCCACCAAAGAACTTAATCCCATTATCAAGGGCTGGGTTGTGACTCGCTGAAATCATGACGCCTGCACTGGCTCCCTCAGTTTTAACCAAATAAGCTACTGCTGGTGTTGCAAGGACACCGAGTTTGTAGACGTGAATCCCTACTGATAGAAGACCTGCCACCAAGGCAGATTCTAACATTTCTCCTGAGATACGTGTATCACGTCCTACAAAGACTTTTGGGGCTTCCGTTTCATGTTGGCTAAGAACATAACCACCAAAACGCCCCAGTTTAAAGGCCAACTCTGGCGTTAGTTCTACGTTTGCTTCTCCACGGACTCCATCGGTCCCAAAATATTTACCCATTTTAAATTATAATCCTTTTCTACTATTTTGTTTATTCTTGTTTAGACGAGTCTGGTTTTGTTTCTGAACTCGTTGAAGACGAACTACTAGCTGAGGAGCTCGTTGATGATGAGCTCGAGCTAGACGATGCTGGTTTCGTTGTAATTTTCATAGTTGTATCAAATGGCATAATGACACTTGGTAAGACATTTCCATTTTTATCAACCGCTTGTAGAGGAACAGAAGCTGAATAGTTACCTGTTATCCGTTCACTCGTTGGTAAGATGGCAATGACACGGTCCACTCTAGAGAGAGTCTCCTCATCGCTAATGACTGTCACCTTCTCATCTGAAACAGTGACTGTGTCGATTTTCACGCGAGAATCAATCTGGCTAGGATCTATCTCTGGCACAACGATTACATTGTCTCGTTTTGCTTTTTTACCGACCTTCACTGTTATCTTTTGCGGAGTTGCAACAGCCGTCAAACCACTCGGTAAATTTTCAATGGTTAGAGGAACTTCGATGGTCCCTACACTGGCATTGGTTAAGTCTGCTTTGACCTTGAATTTCCGAGTGCTTTCCTGCATCTCGCTCGCTAAAGCAACTCTATTTGATCCAGTTAGGAAGACAGTCACCTCAGATGTGAAACCACTGATAAAGTACTGGTCACTATCATACTGAATATCGATTGGGACATTAAGAACCGTATTGGTATAGGTTTCCGTCCGCACCTGTCTGGCACTATTGCTATTTTGGTAGTTTGTAGAAGTAGCATAGATAAAGAGGATGCAGGCGAAAAAGAAGGAAGAGATAATATAAAGACTATTTTTTCTCATGTTTCAATCCTCCTAGCAAACGCTCTTTCAGACTTTGTTTTTTCTCTGATGCGGGAAGTAAGATTCTTCTCAATTCAGATTCAAACTCTCCCAAGGTCAAATCATGCTTAAAGACTCCATTATAGGTGATTGAGATTCCACCTGTTTCCTCAGAAACCACAAAGGTAAGTGCATCCGATACTTCTGACAAACCAATCGCTGCTCTGTGACGTGTCCCAAACTCCTTGGAAATTCCAGTATCTTCAGTCAGGGGTAGGTAGGCTGAAGTTACAGCAATCCGATCTTCCCTGATGATGACCGCACCATCGTGCAAGGGAGTGTTAGGAATAAAAATGTTGATGAGCAATTCAGCTGAAATCTTGGCATCTAGGGGAATCCCAGTTGAGATGTATTCCTGCAAGGTTCTCACGCGCTGCACCGCTACCAGAGCACCAATTTTACGCGGACTCATGTACTCGACTGATTTGACAAAGGCACGAACCATTTGCTCTTCCGCACTAATAGGTGCGTTGGAAAAGAAATCTGTCGCCCGCCCCAATCTCTCCAAACCAGTCCGAATCTCTGGTGAAAAGATAACCACTGCTGCGATGACCCCGTAGGTGATAATCTGATTGATCAACCAGGAAATGGTCGTTAAGCCAATCATATTGGACAGAATCTGGGCTAGAATAAAGACCAAAACTCCCCGAACCAAGATCATGATTTTAGTCCCTGCAATGGCTTTGGTAAAATGGTACAAAATATAAGTCACAATCAAAATATCAATCAGATTGGTGACTATAGTCCAAGGACTTGAAAACAAACTCGTCCAGTATTGCCAATTGGATAATTGTTGAAAATTCATCCTTGGCCTCCTCCCTGTCAAAACACTTTCCGACCTATTATACCATTTTCTGTCCATTTTTTCTCTATCCTACTTCATTTTAAATTAAGCAAAATTATGATAAAATAAACTGACTAGAAAAAACGAAGGAGAAATCATGTCTCAACTCTATGATATTACCATTGTAGGAGGCGGTCCTGTCGGCCTCTTTGCTGCCTTTTACGCCCATCTACGCCAAGCCAAAGTCCAAATCATCGACTCCCTTCCCCAGCTCGGTGGCCAGCCTGCCATCCTCTACCCTGAAAAACAAATCCTTGATGTGCCAGGTTTCCCAAATCTAACTGGAGAAGAGTTAACCAATCGTCTAATTGAGCAGTTATATGGCTTCGACACACCTATTCACCTCAATGAAACCGTTCTTGAGATTAAGAAAAATGACGATTTCTTTAGCATTACAACCACTAAAGGAAACCATCTCAGCAAAACAGTCATCATTGCTATGGGGGGCGGTGCCTTTAAACCACGTCCACTCGAATTAGACGGTGTTGAGAACTATGAAAATATCCACTACCACGTTGCCAACATCCAGCAATACGCTGGTAAGAAAGTGACCATACTTGGTGGAGGGGACTCAGCAGTTGACTGGGCATTGGCTTTTGAAAAAATCGCCCCAACTACTCTCGTTCACCGTCGAGATAACTTCCGTGCCTTGGAACACAGTGTGCAAGCCCTGCAAGCATCATCTGTGACTATCAAGACACCATTCGTTCCTAGCCAACTCCTTGGAGCTGGAAAAACACTTGATAAACTTGAAATCACCAAAGTCAAATCGGATGAAACCGAAACGATTGATCTAGACCACCTCTTTGTCAACTACGGCTTCAAATCTTCTGTCGGTAACCTTAAAAACTGGGGTCTGGACCTCAACCGACACAAGATTATCGTTAATAGCAAGCAAGAATCCAGCCAAGCAGGTATTTACGCTATCGGAGACTGCTGCTACTATGAAGGAAAGATTGATTTGATTGCGACAGGACTGGGTGAAGCGCCTACTGCCGTCAATAATGCTATCAACTACATCGACCCTGAGCAAAAAGTACAACCGAAACACTCAACTAGTTTATAAGAAAAGAACCACGGATTAACTAATCCGTGGTTTTATAATTCATCTGCTATTTTATTAATTTTTCTGAGTCTGTGGTTAACTCCACTTTTGGTTAGGGGATTGCTCAGGCTATCTGCCAACTGCTGGATAGAGTAGTCTGGGTGCTGGATCCGCAAGCGAGCCACCTCCTGCAAATCCACTGGTAAATTTTCTAAGCCCATTCTATCTTTGATTTTACTGATATTGTTTATGGTCTTCATGCTGGCAGAAACCGTCCGAGCGATATTGGCTGTTTCAGCGTTATTAGCTCGATTGAGATCGTTACGGGTTTCACGCAAAATCTTGACACGCTCAAAATTATCACGCGCCTCCATGGCCCCAATCACGATCAAGAAATCCATGATGTCCTCTGCACGCTGGAGATAGGTGACTGCACCTTTCTTACGCTCAATGACCTTGGCATCCAGTAAAAATTGCTGGAGGAGAGAAGCCAGTCCTTGGGCGTGATCCAGATAAACGGAACTGATCTCCAACTGGTATTTGCCAGACTCAGGATCACGGATACTTCCATTTGCCAGAAAGGCCCCACATAAGTAAGCACGACCAGCTTCTTCATCTGCTAAAATATCAGGATCGATGCCTGTCTCCAAGCCAAAGAAGGAATCCGCAAGCCGCAAATCAGCTAAAAGTTCCTGCACCCTCTCATCAGTATAGACCGTATAGACACGATTCTTGCGAAGATTACTTCGCTGATGGTGACGGATCTCTGACTTGATTTCATAAAAATGGAGAAAGGACTCATAAAGGTGCCGAGCCAACTTGGCATTTTCAGTCACAACAGACAAGGTCAAGCCCGAAGTCGAGAGACCAATACTACCAGACATCTTGATGATGGCTGATAATTCATGGCGACTGAGATGGTGTTGACCAAGAATTTCCTCTTTTACTGCAACTGTAAAACTCATTTTCTCACCTGTATGATGCGCATCAATTCATCCACAATCAAATCCCCATCGTGGAAGGCTCCTCCATTTTCCAAACGAAGGAAGTTGGATGAAATCACACGAGGCACCTGCTTGCAGAGACCAGCAAAATCATGTTCCACCTGTACCAAATACTCATCAAAACGGTTGGTATCCATGTATTCTCTAGGAACCTTTTCGATATTAACCAAGACCGTATCAATAAAAGGTCGACCTAAGTGTCGATGGAGAACTTCCACGTGGTCACTGTCTGAAAAGTGCTCTGTTTCCCCACGCTGGGTCATGATATTGCAGACATAGGCTATCTCCGCCTTGGTCTCCAAGAGTGCTTGACCAATCTCCTCAATGACAATATTGGGCAAAATCGATGTAAAGAGGGAGCCAGGTCCCAAGACGATCATATCACTCTCTAGAATGGTAGTGACTACTCGACGGCTGGCTTGTGGTATTTCATCATCCAAAGTATTGGTCACATAGACATGGTCAATCATGCCTGGATGATCTGCAATGTGACTCTCACCTGCCACCTCAGAACCATCTTTAAAAACTGCATGCAAGGTCAAAGGGTGGTCACTTGATGGGTAAATCTTTCCTGTTGTATGAAAAAACTTACTGAGTAATTGCATAGCATTATAGGTAGAACCTTGCATTTCAGAGAGTCCTGCTATAACGATATTTCCTAGTGGATGGCCCGCAAAAGCTCCAGCCTCTTCTGAGAATCGGTACTGAAAAACCTTCTCATAAAACTTTGGCATATCCGACATGGCCACAAGGACATTACGGAGGTCACCTGGTGGTGTCAGCTGTTGGATATTCTTTCTTAGCTCACCCGAAGAGCCGCCATCATCGGCGACCGTTACGATGGCTGCGATGTCAACATCCTTTTCTCGCAAACTTTTCAAAATGACAGGGATACCAGTTCCTCCACCAATCACCGTTATCTTTGGTTTTCTCATGAACGGTTTACCGTTTCCTTTCTTCGGTCTTTATCACGATGGCTTTCATTGACAGGCCAGTTTTTGGATAAATCCTCAGTTATGCGCTTGGCAAAGGCTACACTACGGTGCTGTCCACCTGTACATCCCACTGCAATGGTCAAAACGGACTTGCCTTCTTTTTTGTAACTTGGCAAGATTGGCTCAATCAAGGCGAGCAAGTGCTGATAGAAACTTTCAGATTCTGCATGTTTCATTACATAGTTGTAGACAGGCTCATCCAGCCCCGTTTGATTACGGAGTTCTGGTAGGTAATAGGGATTTGGCAAGAAACGGACATCAAACACCAAGTCCGCATCGATAGGGATACCATACTTGAATCCAAAAGACATGACCTCGATACGGAAAGACTGGGCTTGTTCTTGGTCCGAAAATTGCTCAGCAATGGTTTTACGAAGTTCACGCGGAGTGAGTTCTGTCGTATCCACCACATTTTGGCTCATGTTT
>NZ_KQ970186.1:25607-27333 GCF_001579015.1 Streptococcus oralis | reverse complement strand
CCAAAAGTTCACGTTCCAGCTTGATGCCATCTAAAATCCGACCATCCGCTGCTAGAGGGTGACTCCGTCTGGTTTCCTTATAGCGAGCGACTAATTCTTTATCCGCTGCATCTAAAAAGAGAATTTTGAAATCCAAATCATCCTGGTTTTCCAATTCATCCAAAACAGCCTGAATTTCCGAGAAGAAGGAACGGCTACGCATATCCACTACCAAGGCCAGTTTGTGGTCATCATCCTTGGTTTCGACCAACTGTAAAAACTTTGGCAAGAGGGCTGGCGGCAGATTGTCAATGGTAAAATACCCCAAATCTTCGAAAGACTGAATGGCTACGGTTTTTCCTGCACCACTCATCCCTGTCACAATCACTAGGTGAAGTTGTTTCTTTGTCATTTGTCTCTCCTTATATCAAAAGAAGTTTGGCAAAACCAAACTTCAACTAGCTTATCCAATCTCTGCGATGACTTCAATTTCGACTTTCACATCGCGAGGAAGACGAGCTACTTCCACAGCTGAACGAGCTGGGAATTCCTCTCTGAAGGCCGTTTGGTAAACCTCATTAAAAGGAACAAAGTCGTTCATATCGCTCAAGAAGCAAGTTGTTTTGACAACGTGATCAAAGTCCGTTCCTGCTTCAGCCAAAATCGCACCAATGTTTTTCAAGACTTGTTCTGTCTGTTCCTGAATGGTCTCTCCTACGATTTCTCCGGTTTCAGGAGATAGAGGAACTTGACCGCTAGCAAACAAAAGATTGCCAACGATTTTCCCTTGAACATAAGGTCCGATAGCCTTTGGTGCCTTATTTGTATGAATTGTTTTTGCCATTTCTTTCCCTCATAATTTTTCTAATATTGCATCCCAAGCCTGATCCATCCCTGCCTTGCTGACAGATGAAAAGAGGATGAAGTTGTCACTTGGGTCAAAGTTTAATTTCTTTTTGATTGCTGATTCATGCTTGTTCCACTTACCACGAGGAATCTTGTCTGCCTTGGTCGCAACGATGATAACCGGAATCTCATAATACTTGAGAAATTCGTACATCTGCACATCATCTGCTGACGGGTCATGACGGAGATCCACCAGACTGACCACTGCACGGAGATTTTCACGAGTTGTCAGGTACTCCTCAATCATGCGGCCCCACTTTTCCCGTTCCTTTTTAGAAACGCGGGCGTAGCCATAGCCAGGAACATCTACAAAACGCATCTTGTCATCGATGTTAAAAAAGTTAAGAAGCTGGGTTTTCCCAGGTTTCCCTGATGTACGGGCCAAATTCTTGCGGTTGAGCATGGTGTTGATAAAGCTGGACTTTCCAACATTTGACCGCCCTGCAAGGGCAATCTCTGGTAATTCATCTTGCGGATAGTGGGACTTATTAGCCGCACTGAGTAAGAGTTCAGCATTGTGTATATTAAGTTCCATAGTCACCTCTAGGCTGTTTCTAGGATTGGTTTTTCCGTTCCATCGACAGCTTCTTTGGTGATGCGGACCAATTTCACATTTTCCTGACTCGGTACTTCAAACATAACATCTAGCATGGTCTCTTCGATGATGGAGCGAAGACCACGCGCGCCAGTTTTGCGTTCAATGGCTTTATGGGCAATCTCTTGAAGGGCTTCGTCGTCAAATTCCAACTCAACATCATCATAAGAAAGCAAGGTTTGGTATTGTTTAACCAAGGCATTTCTTGGTTCTTTCAAGATGCGAACCAAGTCATCCACTGTCAAT
>NZ_KQ970186.1:20465-25406 GCF_001579015.1 Streptococcus oralis | reverse complement strand
CGTCCAATCAACTCTGGAATGATACCGAATTTTTGAATATCTTCAGCAATGATTTCTTGCATGTAGGAGCTGTTTTCATCAATCGCCTTATTATTTTGACCAAAGCCAATAACCTTTTCACCCATACGTTGTTTAACGATTTCTTCGATGCCATCAAAAGCACCACCCACGATGAAGAGGATGTTTTTAGTATCCACCTGAATCATCTCTTGTTGCGGATGTTTACGTCCACCTTGAGGCGGCACACTAGCTACAGTTCCCTCGATAATCTTGAGAAGGGCTTGTTGCACTCCTTCACCTGAAACGTCACGTGTGATCGACACGTTCTCGCTCTTCTTGGCAATCTTGTCAATTTCATCCACGTAGATAATCCCACGCTCTGCACGTTCGATGTTAAAGTCAGCAGCCTGCAAGAGTTTGAGGAGGATGTTTTCCACGTCCTCACCCACATAACCAGCCTCAGTAAGAGCTGTCGCATCCGCGATAGCAAAAGGCACGTTCAAGCTCTTAGCCAAAGTCTGAGCCAAGAAAGTTTTCCCAGAACCAGTTGGACCAATCATCAAGATGTTTGACTTCTGCAAATCCACATCTTCTGACTCTTCACGAGTATCATGGAAATTGATGCGTTTGTAGTGGTTGTATACAGCCACTGCCAAGGCACGTTTGGCACGATCTTGACCAATCACATAGTTGTTCAAGATATTGAGGAGCTCGATTGGTTTTGGTACTTCAGACAAGTCTGCCAAGACTTCCTCAGCCAACTCCTCTCGAATGATTTCCTGAGCCAACTCCACACATTCATTACAGATAAAGGCGTTGTTCCCAGCGATTATTTTCTTTACTTCTTCTTGGCTCTTGCCACAAAATGAGCAATAAACCATCATATCATTTTTCCTATTTGTAGGCATGATTTCCTTCCATTCTAAATTTTCATTCTATCTAAAATAAGGTCATATAAAAAGCATGAACACTGTTTACTAGATTGGTAAAAGCATTCAACCAGAGTAAGGCAGACAGTCCATAGCGCTTCTTACGAAAAGCCTGTGCTCCCGCCAAAATACAGATTACACACAAGAAAGCTGTAAAAAATCCAAATATACTGCGCTCCATTAGACTTCCTTTCTCTTTCGGTATTGGATGGTAAAATCATAGTCATTTTTCTCATCACGGGTGTAAGATTTACTTGCAACTGTTTCAAAACGAGACAAGTCAAACTCCTCAGGGAAATAGGTATCTCCCTCCACCTGAGCATGAATCTGTGTCACAATGATTTCATCTAAATAGGGCTCAAAAGCCTGAAAAATCTGCTTTCCGCCAATGATATAGAGATTTTTTTCCTGACTCTGATACCACGCTAAAACAGACTCCACATCTTGAAATACGAGTGCCCCATCTATGACTTCTTCATCATTGCGCGTTAAAATCAGGGTTTGCCTTTTTGGAAGCAGACGACGTCCCATGCCATCAAAGGTCACTCGCCCCATCAAGATGGCGTGGTTCAAAGTTGTTTCCTTAAAATGTTGCAACTCTGCTGGCAAATGCCAAGGGAGACGGTCTTCTTTACCAATCACACCTTTTTCATCTTGGGCCCAAATGGCTACGATTTTCTTTGTCATACTTCCGTCCTTTTTATTGATACTACTATTTTATCAAAAAACTCCCAAAAAGACTGTTTTCAAATGCTCCCCAAAGAGAGAAAAAAAGCAGGCTAGCCTTAGCCTGCTTCACCTGTCACTAGGACATGCGTTTTTTTGCTTCTGATTCAATTTTTTCGACTACTTCTTGGATACTTAGTCCAGTTGTGTCAAGGTAAACTGCATCCTCAGCCTGTTTGAGAGGCGAAGTTTCACGATGACTGTCCTTGTAGTCACGCGCCGCAATTTCCTCTTTTAGGGTCTCAAGGTCTGTTTCAATCCCTTTAGCAATATTTTCCTTGTAACGTCGTTCTGCTCTTTCTTCAACAGAGGCTACTAGGAAAATCTTGAGTTCAGCTTGTGGTAATACAACTGTCCCAATATCCCGTCCGTCCATCACGATACCACCTTGCTGAGCAATCTCTTGCTGAAGCGAAACCAGTTTCTCACGCACTTCAGGAATGGCAGCAATGCTTGAAACCTTGTTGGTCACTTCATTTTCACGAATCGGATGAGTAATATCCACATCCCCTACAAAAACAAGTTGCTCACCTGTTTCTGAACGTCCAAAACTAATGGGGTGTTGGTTAAGAAGCTCAAGAAGTTGGTCTACATTTCCTGCATTCAACTGGTGTTTGAGCGCTATATAAGTCGCAGCACGGTACATAGCACCCGTATCGAGATAAGTGTATCCAAAATCCTTAGCGATAATCTTTGCGACCGTACTCTTACCACTCGAAGCTGGACCATCGATAGCAATTTGAATTGTCTTCATGACCTGCTCCTATCTTGTTTTAATCACATCACCTGGGTTAGCAAACCAAGAGCCAGATGACATATGAGAAGGATTCAAAGCTTCCAACTGGGCAATAGAAATTCCTGCACGTTGTGCAAGAGCTGCTTCACCCTCTCCTGGATGAACAGTAATTGTTCCTTCACCGTCGGTATGCTCTTCAGAGCTACTTTCTGACGGAGTTGTTTCAGAAGAAGATGTTTCTTCTACCTTGCTGCTTGACGATGAAGACTCTTCCACTTTTGAAGTGGAGCTGCTAGCAGGTGCTGAAGGATCATAAAAATCCTTCAAGGCAGCTGTGCGGTTGCTTCCTCCGGTAGAAAGGTAAATCAATACGACAACCATTGCTACAACTATTACAAAGAAGAGGCTAGCTAGGACTGTCAAGACACGATTGGCAACAACGCCTTTTCCCTTTTGTTTACGGCGACGACGATCTGTTCTTGATTCTTCCTCATTGTTTTCATAAATATCTTCTTGCCATGGTTCTTTTTCCATACCTTACTCCTTGTATTTTTTAAACTTTCTTATTACAATATAAATATGAAACTCACACTTATACCTGAACGATGCATCGCCTGTGGGCTTTGCCAAACCTATTCTGAACTCTTCGATTACCACGATAATGGAATCGTTCGATTTTACGATGATCCAGTTGAATTGCAAAGAGAAATCGCTGCGTCTAGCGATGTTCTGGAGGCCATAAAAAATTGTCCTACACGTGCACTTCTAAAAGATCCGTCATAGTTTAAAAGGGAGACTGATTTTGTAAATTCTTTTTATCACTTTAACCCCTTCATCTACTAGTTTAGCATATTTCTAGGTAAAATTATAGTCTTTTTCGCTTATTTTTTCCTTCGAAAATAGAAAGATCACTTTTTTCTTTGACCAGATAGAGTGGTCTTTTTTTGGTCTCTAGATAGATCTTACTGATATATTTTCCCAAAATCCCAATGGTCAGGAGTTGAATCCCTCCAAGAAAGAGAATCACAGCCATCAGAGAGGTCCAGCCAGATGTCGGATTCCCCAAGATAAGGGTCCGAAACACCACAAAAACAGTCATCATAAAAGAAATAAAACAAGATAGGAGTCCCGCTACAAAGGCTATACTCAAGGGAAAATCTGAAAAGTTGAGAATCCCTTCAATCGAGTAGAAAAAGAGCTGCCTAAAACTCCAACTGGTCTTGCCAGCCTGTCTTTCGACATTTGGATAGTCCAGATAGTGCGTTCGAAAACCAACCCAGGCAAAGAGTCCCTTAGAAAAACGATTGGACTCGGTCAAGGCTAAAATAGCATCCACCACAGATCTTCTCATCATCCGAAAATCACGGACACCCGAGGGCAAAGCTACTGGGCTAATTTTTTGCATGAGGCGGTAAAAGAGGTCGGCACAGAAACTGCGGAAAAATGGTTCTCCCTCCCGACTAATTCTCCGTGTCCCAACACAGTCCAAGTCTGCATTTTGATCTAGTAAGGCTTTCATTTCAAGTAGCATACTAGGAGGATCCTGGAGGTCTGCATCCATCACGACCACCAAATCTCCAGTTGCATGCTGTAAGCCTGCATACAGAGCTGCTTCTTTCCCAAAATTTCGCGAGAAAGAAATATAATGCACCGCAGGATTTTGCAGTCGATAGGCCTTCAAAAGCTTAAAAGTGTCATCGCTTGAGCCATCATCCACAAAGACATACTCAATCTCTGCTCCCAATTCTGGAAGCAGTGCTTCAACAGACTGATAAAAAAGAGGAAGTACTTCCTCTTCGTTTAAACAAGGGACAATGATCGAAATCATCATCTTAGTCTTCAAATCCATTTGGATGCTTGCTTTGCCAACGCCATGCATCTTCACACATTTGAGTGATGTCGAGTTCAGCTTCCCAGCCCAGTTCTGCCTTGGCTTTTGCAGGGTCTGAGTAGCAGGCAGCGATATCACCTGGGCGACGGTCTACGATGCGGTAAGGAATGGGACGGCCTACCGCTTTTTCCATATTTTGGATAATTTCAAGAACTGAATAGCCTTTACCTGTTCCAAGGTTATAAACGTTTAGGCCTGAACCTTTTTGGATTTTTTTCAGTGCTGCAACGTGACCTTTGGCCAAATCGACAACGTGGATATAGTCACGAACACCAGTTCCATCTTCCGTATCGTAATCATCTCCAAACACTTGCACTTGCTCTAGTTTGCCCACTGCTACTTGTGAAACATAAGGCAAGAGATTGTTTGGAATTCCGTTTGGATTTTCTCCCAAGTCTCCACTTTCATGCGCTCCGATTGGGTTGAAGTAACGAAGCAAGACCACATTCCATTCTGAGTCTGCCTTGTAGATATCGGTCAAAATTTCCTCTAGCATGAGCTTGGTACGACCGTATGGATTGGTCACTGAAAGCGGGAAATCTTCTAGGATTGGAACTGTATGAGGATCTCCGTAAACTGTCGCAGAAGAACTGAAGATGATGTTCTTACAGTTGTTTTCTTCCATAGCTTTCAAAAGGCTGACAGTTCCTGCGATATTA
>NZ_KQ970186.1:15910-20287 GCF_001579015.1 Streptococcus oralis | reverse complement strand
CTTTCAAAAGGCTGACAGTTCCTGCGATATTATTGTCATAATAGGCAAGAGGGATCCGTGTTGATTCACCAACAGCCTTCAAACCAGCAAAGTGAATGACACCAGTCGGCTCTTCCTGCTTGAAAATATCTCTGAGGGTATCTGTGTCGCGGATATCTGCCTCATAGAAAGGAATCTCAACTCCTGTAATTTTTTCAACAACTTCTAAACTCTTACGATTGCTGTTGACAAGATTATCCACCACAACGACTTGATGACCTGCTTGGATCAACTCAATAACAGTATGGGTTCCGATAAACCCGGCACCACCCGTTACCAAAATCTTTTCTTGCATCTTTTTTCCTCGATTCTCGGATTATTTTTTCTTATTTTACCATTTTTGATAGGGAATGTCATTCGCCATCCTAGAGGGTAGGCTAAAATTTCAGTAAAATTTTTATTTTCTTTTTACTCGTTTGACATAGTTTTCAATTGGATAGTTTATTGGGGCCAAGGTTAACTCCTTGTCTTGGATTAGTTGAGCTAAGTGGTAACCAATGATAGGACCCGTTGTCAGACCTGATGACCCTAGTCCGCTAGCCGCATAGACACCTGCTAAATCTGGGACTTGCCCAAAAAATGGTGAATAATCACTGGTATAGGCGCGAATTCCCACACGCTCACTTCTTATAGTAGCTTCAGCCAAGGCTGGGTAGTATGGCAAGACTGCTTCCTCCATTTGTTGGAGCAAGGGTTCATCCACCGCCAAGTCAAACCCCATATCGTTTTCATGGGTAGCGCCTAAGGACAATTTCCCACCTGCAAAAGGAATCAAATCCCACTCCCCTTCTGGCATGACAACAGGGTAGTTTTCCATGTCTTGTCCTAGTTGATAATCTCGTAGTTGTCCCTTTTGTGGACGAATATCCACTTCATATCCTAAGGGTTCTAATATGTGCCCCAACCAAGCTCCCGTTGCCAAAATAACCTGATTAAACACCTCTTCACCAATCTGGTAGCCTGATGATACAGGTGTCAGTCTCACTTTTTCTTTGACCAGATTGACTTGACTGGCTTCCAGCAAACGAGTCACTAAGAGTTGACCATCTACTCTAGCTCCACCAGAAGCATAGAGCAGGCGATCAAATCCATGCAAACCAGGGAATAATTCATTTGCAGACGCTTGTTCTAGGATGGCTAACTGGCCTATCAAGGGAGATTCTTCTCTACGCTGGAGGGCTAGTTGATAGAGTTCTTCCAACTTGGACTCATCCTTTTTCAAGAGAAAAACTCCCGAACGCTGGTAAAAGTCGATCTCCTGACCAGACTTTTCTAAATCAGCTAACAAATCCACATAAAAGTCCGCTCCCAAGCGCGCCATCTTGTACCAGGCTTTATTACGACGTTTGGAAAACCAAGGACTGATAATGCCCGCTGCTGCCTTGGTAGCCTGACCTTGTCCATGGTCAAAAACGGTCACCTCTAAATCTGCTTCTTTGGAGAGGTAGTAGGTAGCAGTTGCCCCTACAATCCCTGCTCCAATAATGGCAACTTTTTTCATTATCTTCACTTCCTAACTAGATATGGTGGAAAGGATTGGTCGATGCTTGACTAGGCAAAATATCAATAGACCAGCCCTTTTCCGCCTTCCATTGAGTAAGGAGAGCAGCGATTTTTTCGACAAAAAGGATTTCGATATAATGTCCTGGATCCAATGCCAACAAGCCATCAGACAACATATCCTGAGCTGTGTGATAATAAATATCCCCAGTGATATAGACATCAGCTCCTTTTGCCAAAGCATCAGAGTAGAAAGACTGCCCACTGCCACCACAAATAGCCACTCTTGAAATTGGCTTCTGCAAATCAGTCTCTTGGTAATACACCATTCGAAGGCTATCTAGGTCAAATACTTGCTTGACATGACTAGCAAATTCTTCATATGTTTGAGGTTGAATGTCACCAATACGACCAATTCCACGTTCTGGACCTGTTTCCTGAAGATAAGTCGTCTCCTTGATACCTAGCATCTGGCAGAACCAGTCATTGAGGCCATTATCAACGATATCAATATTAGTATGGCTGACATAAACTGCGATGTCATGCTTGATGAGATCAATGTAAATCTGATTTTGCGGACGGCTGGCGACCAGGTCCTTGATGGGACGGAAAATCGGCGCGTGCTTAACGATAATCAAATCCACACCCTTTTCAATGGCTTCAGCCACCGTTTCTTCACGAATGTCGAGGGTAACCATAACCCTTTGAATATCCTTGTCTAGAGTTCCAATTTGCAGGCCACGACTGTCTCCCTCCATTGAAAATTCCTGAGGGCAAAAGGCTTCATATGCGTTAATTACTTCACTTGCTAACATGGAGCACCTCCTTGATGGCTTGAATTTTATCTACTAGAACTTGACGTTCCTCCAGATTTTTTTCTGGGATTTGACTGAGGGCAACCTCTAACTTAGCTGCTTCTCTCTGCCACTTTTGAACGAAAACTGGGCTGACTTCTTTGGACAAGAAAGGTCCAAAGCGAACATCACTAGCTGATAGCTCCATTTGTCCCGCTTCCACCACTAGAATTTCATAAAACTTGCCAGCTTCTTCTAGAATACTTTCGGCTACAATCTGAAATCCGTTGTCTTGCAACCAGATACGCAAGTCATCTTCACGATTATTGGGCTGGAGGATTAAACGCTGGATATTCGATAGCTTGTCCAAGCCTTCTTCTAGGATAGTTGCAATCAATCGCCCGCCCATACCAGCAATGGTGATGACCGTCACTTGGTCTTCCTCTTCAAAGGCTGCCAAGCCATTGGCTAAACGAACTTGGATTTTCTCCTTTAGACCGTGACTTTCAACATTCTTAACCGCAGACTGGTAGGGTCCTTCTACGACCTCACCAGCAATGGCACCTTCAATTTGACCTCTTTCTACCAGCTCGATAGGTAGATAAGCATGGTCACTCCCCACATCTAGTAGAATGGACCCTTGAGGCACAAAGGAAGCCACCAATTCTAATCTCTTTGAAATCATCTTCTCTCACTTTCCAAAACTCTACTACCTCTTATTATACCACATTTCAGCTTGCAATCTTGCACCTAAAAAGACCGCAATCCATAGATTGCAGCCTTTCTTTATTTTCTAGCTTGATAACGACTGGTTAAGATAAATATCACCGTAAAGACCAGCATCATAGCTCCATAAACAGGTAGCGTTTGTCCTGTCAAGGTCGAAATTTCAAGCAGTTTTTGAATTCTTGGGAAGAGAGCTGTAGCTAGGAAGCCTCCAACTGACCAGACAATCAAGAGGACACGCCAGAGGGTAAATGGCATGCAGGCTCTAAAAACGGATAAGAAACCGATAGACCCAAGGAGATAATAGAGTAGGGTTGAGATTTCTAACTCAGACCAACCTTGGCTCGTTCCAAAAATTTTCACAAAGAGAACACTGAAGACGACCATGAGGGCACTTGGTAGGGCACGAAGCATGGATCTTCTGAGGAAGTTTGGCTCGACAGGTTTGATATTTCGCTCAAAAGTCAGAACGAATGGTGGGAAGCCTTCCACGAACTGGTCAATCATAGTAATCTGAATCGGAATGAAAGGGAAAATCAAAATCCATTCAGACCGACCTAGTAAAACACTGGCAATACAGATCACAGCGAGTAAGAAGGAATAGATGGTCTTTATCAAGAAAATCGGTGCAATATGGGCAATGTTATTGACCACGCGACGACCTTCAAAGAGAATCTCAGGAACATCATTAAAGTCTGAGTTCAAGAGAACCAGATTGGCAATCTGACGAGTCGCAGGGTCTCCTTCAGCCATAACGATAGAACAATCCGCCTCACGAAGGGCCAGGATATCATTAACTCCATCCCCTGTCATAGCTGTTGTATGCCCCGCTTTTTTCAGTGTTTGGATGATGAGTTTCTTTTGATGAGGGGAAACACGTCCGAAAATGGCTGTCTCTTCAGTCATAGCAATCAATTCCTCATCTGTGATTTTTGAACAATCTACATAGCTGCGATAGTCTGCAAAACCAGCTTTCTGGGCAATACTGGATACAGTGACTGGATTGTCACCAGAGATAATTTTTAGTCCTACTTCCTGAGAACGGAGATAGTCTAGCGTCTCCGCTGCTCCCTCTCGAATGGGATCCAAAATCTCCAGCAAGGCCAGAGCCTGAATATCAGAAGGTTTTTGTGGTTTGTGGTGGTCTAATTTTTCCTGACTGAGGGCTAAGACCAAGACACGTGACCCTCTCTCCAAGGCCTCTCTAGCTTCAGGAACTTCATTTTCCAGCAACATCTCAGGTGCACCTAAGAAAACAGTTCCCAGACCCTCTAACTCCATGGCGCCCCACTTGCGGTCGCTAGAGAAAGGAAGAGTG
>NZ_KQ970186.1:13401-15526 GCF_001579015.1 Streptococcus oralis | reverse complement strand
CTTGGAAACGCTGGCGAATAGCTTGAGCTGTAGGATTTTTATCCTCACTATGAGATATATAGCTGGTCAGAATGCTTGCAATAGTTTCTTCACCATACGTTTCCGTCAGAGGAAGAACCGCCTCCACCTGCATCTTTCCTTGGGTGATGGTGCCCGTCTTGTCCAGACAGAGCATATCCACGCGCGCCAAGGTCTCAACAGAGTACATCTCCTGTACCAAAACCTTTTTCAAACCCAGTTTGATCACAGCTGTCAAGAGCGAAGTGATGGTCAAAAGGGCGATTCCCTTGGGCAACATTCCCAAAAGAGCTGTCGACGAATTTACAACGGATGACTTGAGAGGTAAGCCTTTTAAAATCAAGGCTTCTAGCAAGAGAGCCAGACCAAAAGGAATGATAATCTTCCCAGTAAAACCTGCTAGCTTGTCCAGCGATTTCATGATACGGGAGTTGATGGGTTTCACAGTCTTAGCTTCCAGCATGAGCTTAGCAGCATAGTTGTCTGCACCGACATGGTGAACTTTAGCCAAAACTGACCCACTGACTAAGAAACTCCCAGACAAAAGCAAGGTGTCAACTTCCTTTTGCACCAAATCACTCTCACCCGTCAACATAGCTTCATTGACTTCTGCAAAGCCTTCTAGAACCAGAGCATCACTAGGAATCTGCTCTCCAGCAGACAAACGAATGACATCTCCTAGAACCAATTCTTCTGGATTAAGAGCGACTTCTTGGCCATCACGGATGGTTTTGACCTTTTCCTTGGTCATGAGATTGAGCTTGTCCACCATATGTTTGGCCCGTAGCTCAGTCACAATCCCAGAAAAAGCGTTAAAGCAAATAACGGCAAAGAAAACCAGATTGCTCCAAGCCTGCACAAAGGCCAGCGCTAGGGCAATGGCAAAGTTCAAAGCGTTAAAAAGGGTAAAGACATTTCGTTTGATGATTTGCCAAGTACTGGTACTAGCTGAAGCGGTAAAGTCATTGACCAAACCTTGAGCCTGTCTTTCCTTGACTTCTCTTTGGGTTAATCCCATTATCTTATTTTTATCCATAAATTCTATCATATCATTTTTTCTAGCAGAATTCTAATCTCATCCAAAATATCTCCACTGATAACTGAAAAAGTTTGCCAGTAGTCTTTTGATAAGGTATAATAATAAAAGCAAGACAATCGAAGGAGATCTCATGTTTTATACTTATTTGCGTGGACTAGTCATGCTGATCTTGTGGTCCATCAATGGCAATGCCCACTATCACAATACTGATGAAATCCCTAGCCAAGATGAAAACTATATCCTCGTCGCTCCTCATCGTACTTGGTGGGATCCTGTATATATGGCCTTTGCGACCAAGCCAAAACAGTTCATCTTTATGGCCAAAAAAGAGCTTTTTAACAACCGTATTTTTGGCTGGTGGATCCGTATGTGTGGCGCCTTTCCTATCGACCGGGAAAACCCTAGCGCCTCTGCCATCAAGTATCCTATCAACGTCCTCAAAAAAAGCGACCGCTCTCTCATCATGTTTCCAAGTGGGAGCCGCCACTCAAACGATGTCAAGGGTGGCGTAGCCTTGATTGCCAAAATGGCCAAGGTCCGTATCATGCCTGTCACCTACACAGGTCCCATGACCTTGAAAGGCTTGGTTAGTCGTGAACGTGTCGATATGAACTTTGGAAATCCTATCGATATCTCAGATATCAAGAAAATGAATGATGAGGGGATCGAAATGGTTGCAGATCGTATCCAAGCAGAATTCCAACGTTTGGATGAAGAAACCAAACAATGGCACAACGATAAAAAACCAAACCCACTCTGGTGGTTTGTCCGCATCCCTGCCCTTATCCTTGCAGTGCTTGTTGGTATCCTAACAATTATCTTTACCTTCATCGCAAGCTTTATCTGGAATCCAGATAAAAAGAGAGAGGCTCTTGGTTAAAAAATACAATTATCCCTTGACTTTTGCCAAGGGATAATTCTTTTATTCAATTTCCCATTTTTGAGCCAACCAGCTAGAAAAGGCTATAAATCGTTCAGCCACTTGCTCATGGTGTCCATAAGGATCAAAGACAAACTGACCAGTCGGATAGCGTTTCTGAAGACTTGTATGGATCTGCTCAGCATAGG
>NZ_KQ970186.1:12220-13381 GCF_001579015.1 Streptococcus oralis | reverse complement strand
TATGGATCTGCTCAGCATAGGCTGGTGCTTGAGCCAAGCGATTGGCATGATGGGCTCCTTCTGTTTGACCATTCTGTAAATACAGCAAACAATCTAGATTTCTCACTTTCTCTTCCTTGCAATAAGTCACAAAATCAGGATACCAAAAGGAACCGCAGATGGAGAAGATACAGGAGACCTTGTCAAAATGGAAAAGACTGTAGACGGCCGCCAAACCACCTAATGAAAACCCTCCATAGGCAAGGCGATTTTTGTCCAGGCGATAAAGCGACTGCAACTTGTCTAAAAGACCTCCAAATAAATGACCATGATAGACATTTTCCTGACCACCAAAATCTGGAGCTCCATCTCTCAGAGCAGATGCTTTCCAGGGAGTGTAGTCATCTAGGCGATTTTCAGAAGTCAAACCCACTAAAATCACAGATTCGGAAAGGGTTGATAGGAAATCCAAGTTTCCATCATTCAATAAAATGGCTGGATAGGTTTGATTGGGATTATAGGTCGAGGGAAGGCTGATTTTGACTTGGATTCCTTCCCAATCAAACTCATTATTTATTGATAAAGTCATTGATTTTCTCAAGGGAATCAATCACTGCTGGACCATAGTCCATCAACTCATCGTAAGAGATGGTCATGATTTTTTGATTCTTAATTGCAGGAACGTTTTCCAATACCTCATTTGCCTTCATCAACTCTACTGCGTTGGCATCCAATTTTTTATTACGGTCACTGGTCACATAGATAATCAACTCAGGATCCATTGACACGAGATTTTCCAAGGTCAAGCCTGATGTTCCCGTTGCAACGTTGGTATAACCAAGTTGATTTAGCAAGCTTTCTTGCAAAGCAGACTTGTAAGCACCGAAGGTTTCGTCGTTATATGCAACCATAATCAAAGCCTTTTTCTTCTCACCTTGACTTGCTGGATTAGCTTTCTTAACAGCCTCAATTTTAGCTTGTAATTGAGATGCGTACTCATTAGCCTTGTCCTGAACATTAAAAATCATTCCAAGATTTTTGACATCTTCTACAATATTCCCCAAATCTTGCTGAATCGTTGAAAGAGATGCTTTTTGTGTATAGACTGGGATTTTATTTTCATTCCAAGTGCTAACTGTCCCCAAGGATTTTTCAGAAAACATCATGTTTCGACCCATCACA
>NZ_KQ970186.1:7306-12200 GCF_001579015.1 Streptococcus oralis | reverse complement strand
ATCACAGCATCTGGCTCATAAGAAAGGACTGTCTCTTGTGAGACTGTTTTTTTATCACCGATTTGAGGAATAGTCGCAATCGCGTCCTTGTATTTACCTGTTACGGCATTGTCTGGGTTGAGCATGCCAGCAATTTTATCCTTCAACCCTAACTCCAACAAGATTTCAGTGGTTGAGAGATTGTTGGTGATAACTTTTTCAGGTGCCTTGTCAAAGACTTGTTCGACTTCATTTCCCTTAGCATCATAGGTTTTGACCGTTAGTGGATAAGTTGTCTCTGTGCTCGCCTTTTGACTTGTTTCTGTGCTAGATTGTGTGGTAGCTTTTTCAGTAGTAGTATTGCCACAAGCTGCCATCGTTAATGTTGCTACTGTTACGAGTAAAATACTGAGTGTTTTTTTCATCTTGTTTTCCTTTTCTTTCTTATAAATAGTGAATCATAGCTTGCTGATCCTCGGTCCAAGTAACCTGACTTTGAACGCCGTATACAGTTTGCAATGACTCAGGGGTGATGGTCTCCTTTGGAGTCCCTTGGTAAAGGATTTCTCCCTCTTTCATCAGATAGAGATAATCCGAATAGCGACAAGCAAGTTGAATATCATGCAAGACAGCTAGAACATTAATCTTGAGTTCCTTTACAATGGCCAACAAGTCTAGCTGATACTTGATATCTAGGTGATTGGTTGGTTCGTCCAAAAGCAAGAGAGTCGGTTCTTGTGCTAAGGCGCGTGCTAATAAGACTCGCTGTTTCTCTCCCCCCGACAGGGACGAATAGAGACGAGTTTTCTTCTCGAGCATATCCACCTTAACGAGGGCATCTTGAACGAGGGAATAATCCCTTTCCTTTTCCTTCTGTAAAAAAGACAGATGAGGAGTTCTTCCCAGCAAGACTATTTCCTCAACTGTACAATCAAACTGCAGCTGGTTAAACTGGGTCACAACTGCCATTTGCTTGGCTGTTTCTTTGAGTGACCAATGCTCCAGTTGCTTTCCATCTAGGCTTATCAAGCCTTTGTTCGCCTTTTCCTGACGATAGAGGAGTTTAAGCAGACTGGTTTTTCCACTTCCATTGGGTCCTAGTATCGTGTGAAATTGATGCCCTTCAACCTTAAGGGAAACTCCTTTGAGGATTTTTTTCTCTCCTAGTCTAAAATGGATATCCTGACAAATCAAGTCCATATCAGACCCTCACCTCCCTTCGCCTACCTCCAACAATGTAGATAAAGAAGGGAGCACCTACTAAGGCTGTAAAAATACCAATAGGCAACTCTGCATTTGGAATGATGATACGAGAGAGTACATCTGCCCAGATGACAAAGAGGGCACCTAGTAAGGTCGCAACGGGAAAAAGTCTCTTGTAATTCGTTCCTACTAACCCTCGAGCTAAATGTGGAGTAATCAGACCGACAAATCCAATAATCCCACAGGTTGCCACTAAGACTGCTGTCAACACAGCCACCATTGTCACATAAAGATACCAATAAAAGCGTAAGGGAATCCCCAAAGTTAAAGCAGCCTCATCTCCCATCATCATCGCATTGAAAACACGATACTGAGTAGAGAAAAATAGAAAGGCTATTCCTACTACCATAGTTGGCAGGACTAAGTCAGACCAGGTAGTCCCGGCTAGCGAGCCCATGGTCCAAAATTTAATAGTCATCACACTGTCCGCATTAGCGCCGACTGAGATGATAAAGTTGGAAAAAGCCAGAAAGAGAGCGTTGACCACCGTTCCTGATAAAATCAGACTGGAAGTCGTCATTCTTCCCTGCATAGAGGCAATGATGAGAACAGCGACTGTCGCCAAAATAGCTCCAAGAAAAGCTCCTAGGCTAATCATCACCTTTAAACCAAGAATGATGCTTAGAGTTGCTCCTAGAGTTGCACCCGCAGATATTCCTAAGACATAAGGCTCTGCGATGGGATTGTTCACTGTAGACTGCATCACGCTACCACACATGGAAAGACCGGCCCCTACTATCAGACCTAACAATACTCGGGGGAATCTCATGTTCCATACAATGGCAAGAGTAGACTTGGAAACCTCTCCTATCTCAAGAGGAATCCCCAATCTGCTCAAAATAATCCGATAGGTATCTTCTAGATCAATCGCAACAGATCCCATAGAAACTGCTAGAAAGAGAGAAATCCCTAAAACACCTAACAAAATACCTAAAAGTAACACAAATTTCAGGTCCTGTCGGCTTCCAGAAAATTTGGAAAGCATGCAAACCTCCTTCGATAGAATATTAAAAATTTAGAAAATTCTCATGAAAAGTATACCATATTTTCGACTATGTAACAAGCTGAGAAAAATAAATATAGTTGATTTTGCAGTGCTAGGAACCGTAACCGAAGATAATACTTGAGTATATCAAGGTACGGTGATAACATAAAAAACTCTCTGAAAATCAGAGAGCTGTCTGTTTATATAATCAGTGAGAATCTTTATATCACCAATTCTCCCACTGGGTTTCAACCTTGACATCGCCATAATTGCTTGGCGAGTATTTACTGTCATAAATCGAGCACCAATCTTTCAGGACTTTCTGATTGACGATTTCGTCGTAGTAAGAATCCAAATCCTTGGCAGTGATACCGTACTTCTCTAGGTAGGATTTCACTTGAGCCTCATCTTCAATATAACTATCCTCGTTTCTTGATAATACAATCTGAACTGACTTTGTGATTGTTTTAGTGTTTGGATTATATTTATTGACCATCCATAACTTCGTACCATCAGCTACTTTTCTCTCAACTGAAACAAACATTTTACTATACGCTTTCTCAAAATTAAATCCAACTCTCAGTTCAAGATAGTCTTTCGGAAGAGTCTTATACTTTCCTAAAGGGCTATATTTAAAATAATCTCCATCACTTGGCCAGACATCATCAATTTCAAAACCTTCTATATTTCTTAAAATATTATTTGTCCGATAAGTTTTCTCAGTTTCTTGGTAGATTTCGTCAAAAATGTTTTTAGGTTGATGCGTAAAGAAGTAAAAACAAACTGATACAAGTAATACTACTATTGTTAAAACACCTAGTATTTTCTTCATAGATTTCCTCCTAATCCGCTACGGCTTCCAAGCGATTTAAAAACTTGAATACACCTGGATAGTTACTTTCAATATATGCTTTAATAGCATCTTCTCCTTTTTCCATAACCTCTAACGGAAGAATACTGGCATAGATAGTACTTCTGACTTGTTTCCAATCTTTATTTTTCAAAAATTCTCTTTCTCTCAGAGTCGAATCCTTTTGAAGGTCAGAGTAATAAGAAGTTATAGCTTGGTCATAGGATTGCCCCTTCTGCATGCGACCAATAAGATTGACCGAGTCTAGGTCTGCCTTGTAGTCATCTTCACCAATACTTGGTTTTTTATCCGTAGCATTTTTAGTCGTGTCTCCTTCCCAGCCTGAAAGATCCTTGACACGCTCTCTACCGCCATAGACATCGGATAACTGGAAGCTGCTAGGATTTAGATGAGTAGCCATAGTGATGGACTGGTGGGTAAAGTCTGCGTGGCCTATCACCAATTCTCCCACTGGGTTTCAATCTTGACCTCACCATAGTTGCTTGGCGAGTACTTGCTGTCATAAATGGTGCACCAGTCCTTCAATACTTTTTGATTGACGATTTCGTCGTAGTAAGAATCCAAGTCCTTAGCAGTGATGCCGTACTGCTCTAGGTAGGATTTCACCTGAGCTTCGTCTTCGATAGATTTATCAGTTCCATCTTGGTTTATGAGTAGCTGTACATTTTTTTGAAATAATTTTTCTTTTGTAAGATACCTACCAAAAATGAAAATTCTTAACCCATTACTTAATTCCTTCTCAAAAGAAACGAAGACTGTATTTGTATCTTTTGTAAAATGAAATATTAAATCAATATTTTTATAGTCATGTGGAGTTTTCTGTTTTTGATAAAGTACATAAGAATAAAATTTAGAATCATCATCATACTCTTGATATTTATGTACTTCGACGTCTTTCAACTGGTTAAAAATATTGTTACCAAGATAAGTCTTCTCTGTTTCTTGGTAGATTTCATCAAAAATGTTTTTAGGTTGATTGGTAAAAAAGTAGAAACAGGATAATACAATTAGTGCATATAACGCTATTAGACCTAATATTTTTTTCATGCTATCACCAGTTCTCCCACTGGGTTTCGACTTTCACTTCGCCATAGTTGCTTGGCGAGTACTTGCTGTCATAAATTGAACACCAATCTTTTAAAACCTTCTGGTTGACGATTTCGTTGTAGTAAGTATCCAAATCCTTGGCAGTGATACCGTACTGCTCTAGGTAGGACTTTACTTGAGCCTCGTCTTCAATATAAGTTTCCGTATCTGCTTTCTTTAAACCTATTTTTACAGATTTTTTTAAAGTACGGTCCTTACGAGTATATTTATTCCATAATCGAACTCTAACGTTTGGTCCAATTCGTTTTTCAAATGAGATTGAACTTAATTGTGTTTTTGTAGCAAAATTAAAACCAATTTCGATTTCAAAATAGTCTTCTGGAGTATGCTCCTTATTATATATTCCAAATGGATAATATTTAGAATACTCTCCATCACTTGGCCAACCTGGACTAATTTCAAAGCCTTCTATATTTCTTAAAATATTATTTGTACGATAAGTCTTCTCAGTTTCTTGGTAGATTTCGTCAAAAATGTTTTTAGATTGTTTAGTAAAAAAGTAGAAACAGGATGATATGATTATTATGACTATAGCCACTATACTGAGTGTTTTCTTCATTAACTTTTCCTCCTAATCTGCCACTGATTCCAAACGATTTAAAAATGTAGATACTTCGGGGTAATTTTTCTCAATATACTCTTTAATAGATGCCTCACCCTTTCTCAGTATATCCGCAGGCGCTACCCCT
>NZ_KQ970186.1:5874-7005 GCF_001579015.1 Streptococcus oralis | reverse complement strand
ACCTTTGACCTGTTTCCAATTCTTATTTTTCAAAAATTCTCTTTCTCTCAGAGTCGAATCTTTCTGAAGGTCAGCATAGTAAGAAGTTATGGCTTGGTTATAGGATTGCCCCTTCTGCATACGACCGATAAGATTGACCGAGTCCAAATCCGCCTTGTAGTCATCTTCTCCAATGCTTGGCTTCATATCATTAGCGTTAAAGGTCGTGTCTCCCTCCCAGCCTGAAAGGTCCTTAACATGCTCTCTACCGAAATAGAGATCGGCTAACTGAACTTGATTAGGATTAAGATGAGTAGCCATAGTGATGGACTGGTGGGTAAAGTCTGCATGGCCCACTCCGTTGTTAGAATAGGCCTTTAACTTACTGTCCCAAAATTGGTCAAAGTTACCTGAAGTCCCATAAACTTTTTCGTATTTAAGCTTGGCATTATTATAATCAATTTCGTTTTCTTTTATTTTTTCTATATTATCAATTTTCCCACCCGCCATCTCATGTTGCAGTCTAAGGTTATAATACAGTTTTTCAGCCTTTCCATCTTTCAAGCCTAGTTCTTGATAAATTTCAAGAATTGGTTTCAAAGTTCTCAATTTTTGGCCTGTCTGCGGATCACTCACAAATTCATTATAAAAATAATGCCCCAAACCACCTGCCGTTTCGTTCCACTTAAAATCATTATAGTAGGCTGCACCGACGACTCGCAAAAAGATATAGTCACGAAACTCTTGACTAGAGTTTGGAAACTTCTTGTCTATCCCCTGCTTGATGGTCAAGAGCTGTTGGGCTGTCTCTGCATCAAAGCCGTATTCTGCCATCATGGTTTGGACAAAAACCTTCTCTTGACGACTGAGCTGCAAGTCCTTTGTATCAGCATAGGCAGTCAGGTAGTTGACCCAAGTCAGGTCAGATGGAATTTTAAAGACCCCTGTCTTTGCATCCCAGCTCGTTTCGATCTGGGCAAGTCCTCGACTCAACTGTATATCGATACTGTCTAGATCATCGAAAAGTCCTCCTGAGTAGCTATCATAGGCACGCAGGTCTTTCAAAATCGTTTCATAGATACGTTTATTAGCCTGGTGACCTCGTATGAGTTCCGTATTATTTCCCTTTTTTTCGCTATCTAGGCTCAAGGC
>NZ_KQ970186.1:1887-4990 GCF_001579015.1 Streptococcus oralis | reverse complement strand
ATTTTGATAATAGAATAATCCTATAGCGAAAAAGCTACCCATTTAGAGTAGCTTTATCATCAAGATCTGCTCAATTGAACACGGACTAAGCACTTGATAAAAACAAAAAAATCTCCCCAAAGGGAGATCATTCTGGTTTATTTTACCTTACAGTGCTAGGAACCGTAACCAAAGATAATACTTGAGTATATCGAGGTACGGTGACAACATAAAAAGCCCTCTGAATCCAGAGAGCTAATTTGAGCCTAGGCTAAAATCTATACAAAAAAGCTACCCAATGGAGTAGCTTCACTATCAAGATCTGCTCAATTGAACACGGACTAAGCACTTGGCAAAAACAAAAAGCCCTCTGAAATCAGAGAGCTTTATTCTTGCTGGATAAAACGTTTATAGACTAGGCGACAAGCCGAAGATTGTACTGATGGTACATCGAGCCGAAGCCAACGAAGTATAGAAACGTTTTAGACGCAAGATTAGCGACGAAGTCCTAGAGAGTTGATTAACTCACGGTAACGGTTAACGTCGTTCTTACGCAAGTATGCAAGCAAGTTACGACGGCGACCGATTTTCTTCATCAATCCACGGTATGTAGCGTGGTCTTTTTTGTGTTGTTTGATGTGTTCGTTAAGGTGGTTGATTTCCCAAGTAAGGACAGCAACTTGAACCTCTACTGAACCTGTATCACCTTCGTGACGTGCATATTGTGCGATGATTTCATTTTTTTTCTCTTTTGAGATTGCCATGATGTTTCTCCTTTTTATTTGGCTTCATCCGAGTGACAGGTTGGCATGCCTGTAACCAAGAAGAAGTTATTTGTCTTTACGACAGTTCTTATTCTACCAAGAAGCAGGGACTTTGTCAACTGATTTACTGTTTAAACCCTTGAATTACTCTACTGATTTCAGGGCTTCAAGCATATCTACTTTTCTCAAGTGATGATTGACAAAGAGACCTAGTAAAGTCAAAATCACAGTCACTGCGACGATTGGAAGAGCATAGACTTCCCAGCTGACCTGAGGATAAAAGAGTATGGTGGCTGGTGAAATCATTTGAATCAAAAATTGATGTAAATAGTGGCCAGCTACCAAACCGAGAGCAATCCCCACAAGGGACAGCACCATGGTCTCACGGTAGATATAGAGGGTCACTTCTTTATTATGGAAACCGAGAACCTTGATAGTCGAAAGTTCACGGATACGTTCTGCGACATTGATATTGGTGAGATTGTAGAGAATGACAATGGCTAGTAAAACGGAAACAAGGACAAGGATTGCCATAGTTTTATTGAGCGAACTAGCTACAGATTCAAAGAGATGGATGGCCGTTGCATTTTGGACTACCCCAGAAACAGCAGCTTTTCCCATGAAAGTAGCCGCTTCTTTCTCCGTATTGGAAGGTGTTGGGTCTTTTAATTTTACTAGGTAGGTATTGTCTTGCGGACTGGTTCCATAGACTTGTTCGTAAGTCGCACGGTTTAGATAAACAAAGTGTCCAACATAGTTTTCAGAAATAGCCGCAACCTTGATTTCCTTCCCGTCAAGCTCCAGCTTGTCTCCAACCGTAACACTTGCTAATTGGGCTAATTTTTGACTCACGACCGCTCCATCGGTGACCTGCAACTCTCGCCCATTTTCCTCTAATGTGATAAAGGGATTGAAGTCTTCTCCACTAGTAACCATCATGGTGATGGTTTGAAGTCCTGCTTTTCCTTTGAAATCTTTTTCAATGGATTTAGAGTAAATCTTTTGATAAGCGTGGATCGATTCAGCTTGCAAGGCACTTTCCAGATCTGCTTTTTCTTGCTCACTGGCACTGCTCTTTTCTGCTACAATCATCTGGTATTGCTGGATTTGTTCAAATTGGCGCTCCACAACTCCTCCCACAGATGACTGAATGCCAAGACCTGCAAATAGGAGAGCCACCGAACCTGCAACTCCAAAAATGGTCATCAACATCCGTTGTTTATAACGGAAAATATTTCGCGCTGTAACCTTATGAGTGAAGCTCAAACGACTCCATATAAAGCTCAACCGTTCCAGCAAAATCTTTGATCCTTTAACGGGAGGTTTGGGAAGCAAAAGTTGGGCTGCTTCATCGTGTAATTCCCTCCGCGCCACCAGATAAGCCGGCAAAACACTAGATACCCAACTCAAGGCTAGGGCAAGGAGACTATAAGACCAATAGAAATACTCCTGGCTTTTCCCAACGACCATTCCTGCTGTTATAACATCCGAAATCACGCCTGCAAGAAGATAATGTCCAAGAAGCGCTCCTATAAGGGTTCCCACAGTTCCTGCAAGAAAACCATAGAGGACAAACTTGGCAACAATATCTCGGTTGCGGTAACCTAGAGCCTTGAAAATACCAGCATTGGTACGCTCTTCATCCACAAAGCGAGTCATCGTTGTAAAGGTCACCATTGCAGCGACCATATAAAGCACCACGGGGAAGATATTCCCGACAGAACGAATGCTTGATGATGCATTACTGTACATGAGATAGCCTTGACCACCTGGCATGGTTTGGCGGTTGTATACATGGTATTTCGGCTCTGCCAGTTCATCCAGCTCTTTCTGACGCTGTTCAAGCTTCTCTTTTTCCTTGGCTAGATTACTCTCTGTCTGAGCCAGTTTTTCTTTTTCTGTAGCCAATTCTTCCTTAGCTTTTGTCAATTGCTCCTTGGCTGTACTCTTTTGCGGTTCTGGTAAAGCGGTCGCTTGTTCTTCTTGCGTTTTCAAGCGACTTTCAGCCTGCTCTAACTGACTCTTGCCTTTTTCAAGGTTACTTTCAGCTGTTTGTAGCTGTTCTTTTCCAGCTTCCAAGTTCTTTTGCCCATTTGCTTTGATGCTAGCCAATCGTTTTTGACCATTATCAGCCAACAAGTCTTGCAAGTCTTCCTGATGTTGATCTCGTTTCATCCCATAGTCTGATGAAAAAGCATCCAGATTTTTTAAATCATCGTAGCGCACACGCGCAATACTGTACACTTCTGTATCAAACTGACTGGCTAATATCACCCCATAACCAGCCAAGCTTCCATTTCCACTACTAGCACTCCCTAAGTCTTTTTGAGAAAGCATCTCACCCGACTGAACAAATCCAG
>NZ_KQ970186.1:0-1296 GCF_001579015.1 Streptococcus oralis | reverse complement strand
ATCCAGTAATGGTGAAAGATTGGGATTTTATGACGGTCTTCCCTTCTTCTTTCTTGCTAAAGGTGATAGTCTGTCCAATCTGATAGCGGTCTTTCCAGAAATCAGCTAAGGCAACTTCCCCATCAGTCTCTGGAAGTCGCCCTTCTGTCACTTGGAAAGTTGAAATGCCCTCTGGCTTGGAATAAAGTCGAACTGCCTCTTCACCTTTTTCAACTGTTAGGTCCTCCATATAGCCAAACTCGACACTTGCTCCTTGAAGGGTCTTTAGTTCCTCCTGATCTTCTTTGTCCAAGCCATAATCAGCTATCACTGCTAGATCCAAAGTATTGGCTTTACGGAGATAATCCTCAGCCGTGCGTTCCATATTTGGGCTAGTCACTTTGAGTCCTACTAGGGCTAAAGAACCCAGCATCATCAAGGTCAGGATAGAAGCAAAGCGTCCCTTGGAAGCAATCACCGACTGGAGCAAGTCTTTTCGGTATGTTTTTTTCATGCTAATACTCCAATGTATCAATATCCTGTGGATGCTCATTGATTGTTACGCTCTTAACCGTGGCATCACGCATGTGAATCACCCGATCTGCGATAGGAGCTAGCGCGCTATTATGGGTCACGATAATCACTATTGCCCCCTTTTGACGAGACATGTCTTGGAGAATCTTCAAGACTTGCTTGCCCGTCTGGTAATCCAAGGCACCTGTCGGTTCATCGCAAAGGAGGATTTTGGGATTCTTGGCTACTGCGCGTGCGATGGAAACTCGTTGTTGCTCCCCTCCAGAAAGCTGGGCTGGAAAGTTATTGAGGCGATGATCTAGTCCCACATCTTTGAGCACCTCCTCTGGATCCAAGGCATCCGCTACAATTTCTGAGGCCAACTCCACGTTTTCCTTGGCTGTCAGATTGGAGACTAGATTGTAAAACTGAAAAACAAAGCCCACATCATCTCGACGATAGTTTGTTCGTTGGTGGGAATTGTAGTCGGCGATATTGGCACCATCAATCCAAATCTCCCCCTCATCATTGGTATCCATACCTCCTAGGAGATTGAGAACCGTTGACTTGCCTGCACCAGACGCACCAAGGATAATAACCAGCTCCCCCTTTCCAATTTCAAAATTCACATCACGATTAGCCACAATCTCCGTGTCACCGACCTGATAGCGCTTGTAGCTGTGTTTCATTTCAATGTAAGCCATCGTCTTTCTCTCTTTCTTACAATTAAGTGATTCTTTACTATCATTATAACGCTTTTTCAACTAGTTGGAAACTAGAAGCAAAAACAAAAAAGCCTAGGAA
>NZ_KQ970185.1:93634-94722 GCF_001579015.1 Streptococcus oralis | reverse complement strand
TTAACGGCGTGGGGGTTCAAGTCCCTTAACCCGCATAATAGAGATTAGCCGGCTTAGCTCAGTTGGTAGAGCATCTGATTTGTAATCAGAGGGTCGCGTGTTCAAGTCATGTAGCCGGCATTTTTTTATATAGAATAAGAGGTCGATGCGAACGTAGTTCAGTGGTAGAACACCACCTTGCCAAGGTGGGGGTCGCGGGTTCGAATCCCGTCGTTCGCTTAGAGAGGCCGGGGTGGCGGAACTGGCAGACGCACAGGACTTAAAATCCTGCGATTGGTAACGATCGTACCGGTTCGATTCCGGTCCTCGGCATATACTAATGGGCACCCTTAGCTCAACTGGATAGAGTACCTGACTACGAATCAGGCGGTTAGAGGTTCGACTCCTCTAGGGTGCATTTTTTTATAAAACGGGAAGTAGCTCAGCTTGGTAGAGTACTTGGTTTGGGACCAAGGTGTCGCAGGTTCGAATCCTGTCTTCCCGATCATATTCTTGTTCAGAAGATGTGTCATTGTATTTCTATGAGTCTTTAACAACTATTAGTTGTAAATTGAGACTATACTCAGGAGAGAACCTTGTTGGTTCTCTCCTTTTTGGGCTCTTTGTCAACTGTAGTGGGTTACCAAAAAGTCATATTCTGGAGAGGACTAAATCAGTTCTCTCCTTTTTGATATTCAAAGCGATGAGGATTCTAGTTTTAAAATTGTCAAAGTTCCGAAAGCCGAAAGCGTTGCGCTTGATGACTTTGATGAGGTTGTTAGTAGCTTCTAGTTTTGCGTTTGAGTAGTGCAGTTCCAGTGCGTTCATGATCTCGTCCTTAACTTTCAAAAAGGTCTTAAAAACAGTTTGAAAGATAGGCTTCACACACGAAATGGTATCTTCAATGAGTTCAAAGAAATGGTCAGCCTGTTTCTCTTGGAAATGAAAGAGTAAGAGTTGGTAGAGCTCGTAATGTTCTCGTAGTTCTTGAGAGTAAGAGAGAAGTTTTTCTAGAATCTCTTGATTTGTCAAGTGCATACGAAAAGTAGGACGATAAAATCTCTTATCGCCCAGTTTACGGCTATCCTGTTGAATGAGCTTCCAATAAC
>NZ_KQ970185.1:83532-92552 GCF_001579015.1 Streptococcus oralis | reverse complement strand
TTTTCTTGTCTAACTTTTGGGGTGCAGTTCACTTTAAGTGCTGACTATTTATAATAGATAAATTGTAAAATATAGTGCAACAAAAAAACTCATAGCGTTTCATTGGTGTAAACTGTAAGTAACCACACAAACAGAATTCCGAGGAAAAACTATGAGCTACTTCCATCTTACCATAAGCGACCGAATAAAGATAGAAACCTACTTGGAATTAGGTTTGAAACCTTGCCAAATTGCAAGTAAACTTGGCGTCCATAAGTCTACTATTTCAAGAGAGTTAAGACGATGCCAAAATGGTTACTCCGCAGCCCTAGCACAGGAACAGTACGACCACAGGGCTAAGCAAAAAGGTAGGAAGTCTCGTTTGACACCAACGTTGAAAAAGGAAATTGAGGACGATTTAAAATCCTCTTGGTCGCCTGAACAGATTTGTGGCCGCTATCAGCTTGAACAAAAGCCAATGGTAGCTTTTAAAACCATCTATAACTGGCTCTATGCGGGTTTGATTGCTCTGGATTTGAGTGTCCTTCGTCGTAAAAGAAAAACTCGGCAACCTAAAGAAACACGTGGAAGATTTAGGATTGGCACGTCAATTACCAAACGTCCTAAAGAGGTCCGGAATCGTGAAACTTTTGGCCACTGGGAGCTTGATACTGTGGTGTCTTCCAGAGGTAAAAGCAAGGGGTGTTTAGCGACCTTTCTAGAGAGAAAAACTCGTTTTTACTTAGCTTTCAAGATACCAGACAGGACAGCCAAATCCATGTTTTCAGCCATCGAACAACTTTGTAGGCTATTTCCAAAAGAGGCTCTTAAAACCTTCACTTCAGACAGGGGAAAAGAGTTTGCCTGCTATCCTATGGTAGAAAACTTAGGAATTTCCTTTTTCTTTGCGGACGCCTATTCATCCTGGCAGAGAGGAAGCAATGAAAACGCCAATGGCTTACTAAGAGAATATTTCCCAAAGAAAACAGATTTAGCCACTATCTCTGATGAGGCTTTAAACAAGGCTTTATATGATATTAATCACCGGAAACGAAAATGTTTAGCTTACAGAACTGCTTGTGAAGCTCTAGTGGATGAGTTCAAGTAAATGTTGCACTTATTCTTGCAATTTATTAATATAAAAAAATCAACTGGAAATATGGAATTTTCTTGTTTAGAAAGATAGACCTAAATTTCTACTAATCAAAACCAGTAGGGCTAATAAGCTAAAAGCGATACCATTAACGATCATATGAAGTAAGATCGACATCTCTAGACGTTCTGTCTTATAGGCTGTCCAAGTCAGAACCGTAGACATCCCTCCATAAATAATCACAGAGGGTAGGTTGGTTGGTGTATGGAGTAAGGCAAAGACAATTGCCCCAACAACAAAGCCAATTTTTTCCTTACCACGGAAGATTTTTTTAGGAATAATCCCCCGACACAAGATTTCCTCACAAATAGGAGCAATCAAGACTAGCAAGAAAAAAGTTGAAATCAAGGAACTGTTTTGAACAAAACCATTAATGGCTGATTGATTGCTGGTTGTCGTCTCATTCATCATGCGAAGCAAAGATGAACCAAACAAGTTGGTAGCAAAAATTACTAGATAACTCAACACCAGGCGAGCCAAGTCTTTTGCTTTGAAAAAGGATAGATTAAAAGTGGCAAGTTTTGTTTTTCGTGCACCAATAATGAATACAATCAAAACGACAATGGATAGGGCAGCAACGAAGAGTCCTGACTGTAAAAGTGGAAATTCCTTAACTGCAAGCCAAGCAGCTAGTCCTATGGGAATTTGTGATAGAACAAAAGCCACCAAAAGGATGAGCACCCATTTCCCTCTGTTCAAAACCTCTTGCCAAATCGTCTTATCTTTCATGATGTACCTCCTTATAATTAAAAAGGGGAGACTCCCCTTTTTCTATTATACCATTTATAGCGCCATACTGATATAGTTAAGGATAAACAAGGCATCCAAAATCCAAATCATCACGTGCACATCCTTTGCTTGACCTTTGACAACTTTTGTCAAGGTATATGTCAAGAAACCAACAGCAATCCCTTGTGTGATAGAGTAGCTGAATCCCATGAAGATAGAGGTGAAGAAGGCAGGAACCGCTTCAGCCATATCATCCCAAGGAATATTTTTCAAGTTAGAAAGCATCATGATGCCGACAATGATTAAAATTGGTGCTGTTGCAGCTGTTGGAACAATCGCTAGAAGTGGGCTAAAGAAGCTAGATAGGGCAAAACAGATCGCAACAACTAGGGCTGTCAAACCAGTACGTCCACCAGCACCGATACCCGCCGCAGACTCAACATAGGTCGTAACGTTTGAAGTACCTGCAATGGCACCTACTGAAGTTGCCACCAAGTCTGAGTAAAGAGCCTTGTCCAATTTAGCTGACTCATGATTTTCCCCACTTGTCGCAACGATACCAACTTTTTCACCAGTACCGATAAGCGTACCTATTGTATCAAAAATATCAGTTAGTGAGAAGGCAAGAATAGCCATCAAGGTTTCTGGTAAACGTGAAGTGTTTGATATCAAAGATCCTAAACCTTCTGAACCAAGAGCAGCACCAAACAAAGTTCCTAGATCATTAACCGCTGATGAAAGGTTGTTGCTAGCAAAGTCAATCCCTGACAATTTCACAACACCAACAGCGATGGCAAGAACAGTCGTTGTAAGGATAGATAGAATGATTCCACCTTTAATTCCTTTAACAACAAAGAAGATAGTAATAGCCAGACCTGCAAGAGCCACCAATACTGCTGGAGTATTGAAGTCTACCAAACCTGGAACGGCTGCTGAGTTTGCAGTAATTGCAGCTTGAGCCTTGTCTGCTCCTTCACCTGCTACAGTATAAGTACCCGGATCAATCGAGAATTTCAAGAAACCAGCATTCTTAATCCCCACATAGGCAAGGAAAACACCAATACCAGCTGAAATGGCAGAACGGAGCGTTGTAGGAATAGATTCGATGATCATTTTACGAATATTTGTCAAGGTAATAATCAGTGAAATAATTCCACAAATGAAGACCATACCAAGAGCTTCTTTCCAAGTATAGCCCATCCCAAATACAACTGTAAAGGTAAAGAAGGCGTTCAATCCCATACCTGGTGCTTGTGCATACGGCAAATTAGCATAGAAAGCCATCATCAAGGTACCGACTACAGAACCGATAATCGTTGCCAGAAAGACACCTTGGGCAGGCATGTTTGTCTGCGCAAGCATTTGTGGGTTTACAAAGAGAATGTAACTCATTGCAAAGAAAGTTGTTAAACCAGCAAGCACCTCTGTACGGACATCTGTCCCGTGCTCTTTTAGTTTAAATAGTTTGTCCATTATAAATCTCCTTTTGTTTTTTACGAACAATATTAGTATTATATCATTTATCATTCACCTTTTCAATATGTTTGTTTGATTTATTTAATAAATCAAAGCAATTGAGTTTTTTGTTCTTGTCTGCTTTTCTTCTTTCTTTTTGATATAATAGTAGACATCTTATCTGGAAACGACTAGGAAGGTTTATATGACTAAAAAAATTATTGCAGTCGATTTGGACGGAACCCTGCTGAATAGTGAAAGCAAGCTCTCCGATTTTACCAAAAAGACAATCAAAAAAATTACTGAAAAGGGACACCATGTTGTTATCACAACAGGCCGTCCGTATCGTATGGCAAAAGACTTCTACCGTGAACTCGAGTTGCATACTCCCATGATTAACTTTAATGGTTCCCTCACCCATTTACCCGGGCAGACTTGGGCGCATGAGAAGTGCTTGACCTTGGACAAAAAATACCTCTTGGATATGGTCAAACGCAAAGAGGATATCCAAGCAGACTTTATTGCAGGAGAATATCGCAAGAAATTTTATATCACGGCTCCTAATGAAGAAATTGCAGATCCCAAATTATTTGGTGTGGAAAATTTCCAGCCCGAAAATCAATTCAAGTCTGAACTGGTGACCAAGGACCCAAACTGCATCCTTCTACAAACAAGGGCTGAGGACAAATACGCCCTAGCTGACGAGATGAATCACTTTTACCAGCACCAACTAGGGATCAATACCTGGGGAGGTCCTCTCAACATTCTCGAATGTACACCAAAAGGAGTCAACAAAGCATTTGCTTTAGAGTATTTGCTCAATGTTATGAATCGTGATAAAAAAGACTTAATTGCCTTCGGCGATGAGCAAAATGATAGAGAAATGCTGGCTTTCGCAGGCAAGGGATATGCTATGAAAAACGCCAACCCTGCTCTTCTTCCATATGCAGACGAACAACTTCCTCTGACCAACGAAGAAGATGGTGTTGCAAAAACACTTCAGAATTTGTTCTTGTAATGTATACTGGTGGCTGGCAAAAACTCCATTTGAGGAGAAGAGCCAACAACTTCCTATGATAAAACGCATAATATCAAGGATTTCAATACCTGCTCTTATGCGTTTTTATAATTTGGAAGTCTTTTTGTCAAGGAGTTTTGTGTTTTTTTCACAGTCTAGTCAACCAGTTAATCGATTGTTTGAGAATTCACATTCAAATCCTTGGAAAAGGCTTTCGTTTGTGATATAATACACATAAAATAAACAAGAGAGCTCAGCGAATGTGACTCTATTTGACACAAAAATCAATCCAGTCTATTTATCTCTGTTCTCAGAAAATATCAAGGAGGATAGCTATGAAAGCTGTTGTTGTAAATCCAGAAAGCACTGGTGTTGTCATTGAAGAAAAAGTACTCCGCTCACTTAAAACTGGGGAAGCACTTGTTGAAGTGGAATATTGTTGAGTTTGCCACACTGATCTTCACGTTGCTCATGGGGACTTCGGTCAAGTACCTGGTCGTGTTATAGGACATGAAGGTATCGGTATCGTCAAGGAAGTTGCTCCAGATGTTCAAAGCCTTAAAGTTGGTGACCGTGTCAGCATTGCTTGGTTCTTCGAAGGCTGCGGTACTTGCGAACACTGTACAACTGGTCGCGAAACTCTCTGCCGTACGGTGAAAAATGCTGGATATTCAGTAGACGGTGGTATGGCAGAACAATGTATCGTAACAGCGGATTATGCTGTTAAAGTTCCAGATGGACTTGATCCAGCCCAAGCTTCTTCAATCATATGTGCTGGTGTAACAACCTATAAAGCTATTAAAGAAGCAAAAGTTGAACCAGGACAATGGGTAGTCCTCTATGGTGCTGGTGGCCTTGGTAACTTAGCCGTTCAATACGCCAAGAAAGTATTCAACGCTCATGTTATCGCAGTTGATATCAACAACGACAAACTGGCTCTTGCAAAAGAAATAGGTGCAGACATCGTTATCAATGGACTAGAAGTTGAAGACGTTCCAGGACTTATCAAAGAAAAAACAAATGGAGGAGCTCACTCAGCTGTCGTAACTGCTGTGTCTAAAGTTGCCTTCAACCAAGCCGTTGATTCCGTTCGTGCTGGTGGTCGCGTAGTAGCTGTTGGTCTTCCTTCTGAAATGATGGATCTTAGCATCGTAAAAACTGTTCTAGATGGAATTCAAGTGATTGGTTCCCTTGTTGGAACTCGTAAAGACTTGGAAGAAGCTTTCCAATTCGGGGCAGAAGGTCTGGTAGTACCCGTAGTTCAAAAACGTCCAGTAGAAGATGCTGTAGCTATTTTCGATGAAATGGAAAAAGGTCAAATCCAAGAACGTATGGTACTGGATTTTACACACTAAGTTAATGATAAAATTGGGAAACGAAAGATTGCTCACTTGCAGTCTTTCGTTTTGTTTTCAATTCATTTTCAAAAAAACAGCCCGTTTTCATTGTTTTTATATTAAATTTTAGTTCTTTACTTGAATACATCTTTAAAAATTCTTTATATATTAACATTTTGTAAATGGATTTTCATTGAAAATTAACACATATCTATAAGAAATGGTTGCTTTTTGTTTGAAAACGGTTTATACTTAAAGTTAGGCTTAAAGTTTTCTTAAACATTCAGTCAAACATTTTATAAGGAGGAATGACAATAATGAGTATCGGAATCATTATTGCGAGCCACGGCGAATTTGCTGCGGGTATTCATCAGTCAGGATCTATGATCTTTGGTGAACAAGAAAAGGTTCAAGTTGTAACCTTTATGCCAAATGAAGGTCCAGATGATTTATACGCTAAATTCAACAACGTTGTGGCTGCATTTGACGCAGAAGATGAGGTTCTAGTATTGGCTGACCTTTGGAGTGGATCTCCATTCAACCAAGCTAGCCGCGTGATGGGAGAAAACCCAGAACGTAAGTTTGCCATCATCACAGGACTGAACTTACCGATGTTGATCCAAGCCTACACAGAGCGCCTGATGGACGCGAATGCAGGTGTGGAAAAAGTCGCTGCGAATATCATTAAAGAAGCCAAAGATGGCATCAAAGCTCTTCCAGAAGAGCTTAACCCAGTTGAGGAAGTTGCAAGTGCTGCAGCTGCTCCTGTTGCCCAAGCAGCCATCCCAGAAGGAACTGTTATCGGTGACGGTAAACTGAAGATCAACCTTGCTCGTCTAGACACTCGTCTCCTTCACGGTCAGGTTGCAACTGCTTGGACTCCAGATTCAAAAGCAGACCGTATCATCGTTGCTTCAGATAACGTTGCAAACGACGAATTGCGTAAAGAATTGATCAAGCAAGCAGCTCCTAACGGAGTAAAAGCCAACGTTGTACCAATCAAAAAATTGATTGAGGTTGCAAAAGATCCTCGTTTTGGTAACACACATGCTCTTATCTTGTTTGAAACACCTCAAGATGCCCTTCGTGCCATTGAAGGTGGCGTGCCAATCAAGACCCTTAACGTTGGTTCTATGGCCCACTCAACAGGTAAAACAATGATTAATAACGTCTTGTCTATGGACAAAGATGATGTTGCAACATTTGAAAAAATGCGTGACCTCGGTGTTGAATTTGACGTACGTAAAGTACCAAACGACACGAAAAAAGATTTGTTTGACTTGATTAACAAAGCAAACATGCAGTAAAATTAAACTTTTTGCTTTTAATAATTTACGAAAGGATTTAGAACATGTCTATTATTTCTATTGTTTTAGTAGTCCTTGTTGCCTTCTTAGCTGGTCTAGAAGGTATCTTGGACCAATTCCAATTCCACCAACCAATCGTCGCATGTACTCTTATCGGACTTGCAACTGGTAACCTCGAAGCAGGTGTTATGCTGGGTGGTTCACTTCAGTTAATCGCTCTTGGGTGGGCTAATATCGGTGCTGCTGTTGCACCTGATGTAGCTCTTGCATCCGTGGCATCAGCAATTATTTTAGTGCAGAGTGGTGGTGCAAAAGATGATATCTCAGTAGCTACAGCAACAGCTATTCCTCTTGCTGTAGCTGGTCTCTTTTTGACCATGATTGTCCGAACAGCTTCAGTTGCCCTAGTTCATGGTGCTGATTCTGCTGCTAAAAAAGGGGATATTCGTGGTGTTGAACGAGCACATTATACTGCTCTTCTCCTCCAAGGATTACGTATTGCAATTCCTGCTATTCTTTTACTTATGATACCTGCAGATTCTGTAAAAGCTACCCTTCAATCAATGCCAGATTGGCTGAAAGAAGGGATGGAAGTCGGTGGTGCTATGGTCGTTGCCGTTGGTTACGCTATGGTTATCAACATGATGGCAACTCGTGAAGTATGGCCATTCTTCGCTATCGGTTTTGCTCTTGCTGCTGTTAGCGGTTTATCTCTCATCGCTTTTGGTACAATCGGTGTTGCACTTGCACTTATTTACATTAACCTTTCTAAGAGAGGTGGAGATAGTGGTGGAGGAAATGCCACTTCTAATGACCCAATCGGTGATATCCTAGAAGACTACTAGAAAGGGGAACAATCATGGCTGAAAAAATTCAATTATCAAAATCAGATCGTCTAAAAGTTTGGTGGCGTTCACAATTCCTGCAAGGTTCTTGGAACTACGAGCGTATGCAAAACTTGGGTTGGGCTTACTCTTTGATCCCAGCTATCAAAAAATTGTACACTAAAAAAGAAGACCAAGCGGCTGCTCTTGAGCGTCACCTTGAGTTCTTCAACACTCACCCATACGTAGCCGCTCCAATCATGGGGGTTACTCTTGCACTTGAAGAAGAACGTGCTAACGGTACTGAAATCGACGACGCGGCTATCCAAGGGGTTAAGATCGGTATGATGGGACCTCTTGCTGGTATCGGTGACCCAGTATTCTGGTTTACAGTTCGTCCTATTCTTGGAGCCCTTGGTGCATCACTTGCTGCATCTGGTAACATTATCGGTCCCCTTCTCTTCTTCTTTGGATGGAATGGTATCCGTATGGCCTTCCTATGGTATACACAAGAGTTCGGTTACAGAGCTGGATCTGAAATCACTAAAGACATGTCTGGTGGTATCCTCCAAGATATTACCAAAGGCGCTTCTATCTTAGGTATGTTTATTATTGGTGTTCTTGTAAAACAATGGGTCAATATTGGTTTCAAAATCGCCTTGCCATCTACAATTCTTACAGATCCAAAGGCTTACGTTGAAATTCCTGACGGTTCTGTAACTGGAGAGAAATTAGTTGAAATACTGAATAGACCTTCTGGTATAAACCTTGGACCAGTAAAATACAATACTCTACAAGGTCAACTTGATTCTTTAATACCAGGATTGCTAGGATTACTCTTAACATTCCTCTGTATGTGGTTATTGAAGAAAAAAGTTTCACCAATCATTATCATCGTTGCTTTATTTATTGTTGGTATTGTTGCTCACTACTTCGGTATCATGTAATTTGGATTGATTTTCATTCGAAAGAGGAGTAACTGTTCTGTTTTTGGCGGACTGGCTTCCAATAGCCAATAATAGAAGTAGAAAATTTCTGCATAGAGAGAACAATTATAGTTCTCTCTTTTTTGATGACAAACTATCAGGACTAGTAGTCCAAAAGCATGTTTAGTTATGGAATGTGGCATGGACCAGCTATTATTTTAGGGTTCACTATATAAGTCTGATTTAGGATGATATTCATCCGTTCCTAAAAGAAAGATGAATACTAGCGTAT
>NZ_KQ970185.1:53954-82751 GCF_001579015.1 Streptococcus oralis | reverse complement strand
GTATCCATCTTTTTCTTTTTATGGTAAAATAGAGAAATAATGTGGTGAAAAACCTTGAGGAGTGACCCTATGTCTAATAAAGCTAGTCAGGCAAAAACAGCCATTTGCGGAATTATCAATGTAACCCCAGATTCCTTTTCGGATGGTGGTCAGTTTTTTGCTGTTGGGCAGGCGCTCCAGCAAGCCCGTAAATTGATAGCTGAAGGAGCTAGTATGCTAGATATCGGAGGAGAATCGACTCGTCCGGGTAGCAGCTATGTAGAGATAGAAGAGGAAATCCAGCGTGTCCTTCCAGTTATCAAAGCTATTCGCAAGGAAAGTGATGTCCTCATTTCCATCGATACTTGGAAGAGTCAGGTAGCAGAGGCTGCTTTGGCTGCTGGTGCCAATCTGGTAAATGACATCACCGGCCTCATGGGTGATGAAAAAATGGCTCATGTGGTTGCCAAAGCGGGAGCACAAGTGGTCATCATGTTTAATCCAGTTATGGCTCGACCTCAACACCCTAGTTCGCAGATTTTTCCTCGTTTTGGTTTTGGTCAAGCATTTACAGAGAAAGAGTTAGCTGACTTTGAAAAATTACCAATCGAAGCTTTGATGACAGCTTTCTTTGAACGAGCTCTAGCGAGAGCGAATCAAGCTGGAATTGCAGAAGATAAGATCATGTTGGATCCGGGAATTGGATTTGGTCTGACCAAGAAGGAAAATCTGGTCCTTTTACGTGACCTGGATAAACTACACCAGCAAGGCTATCCAATCTTTCTTGGAGTTTCGCGCAAGCGATTTGTTATCAATATCCTTGAGGAGAATGGCTTTGAAGTCAATCCTGAGACAGAAGTCGGTTTCCGCAATCGGGACACGGCTTCGGCTCATGTAACGAGTATCGCTGCGAGACAGGGTGTAGAAGTGGTGCGCGTGCACGATGTAGCTAGTCACAAGATGGCAATTGAAATTGCCTCCGCCATTCGTTTGGCTGATGAAGCGAAAAATCTAGATTTAAAACAATACAAGTAAGATGAACGAAATTCAAAACAATCAGTGGATTGCCCACTATCGGACAGACCAACCGCATTTTGGTTTGGAGAGAATGGTGGAACTCTTGACGCTAAGAGGCAATCCCCATCTCAAACTCAAGGTCATCCATATTGGAGGGACCAATGGCAAGGGCTCTACCATTACTTTTCTAAAAAACATGCTGGAAAAGATGGGGTTGAAAGTTGGAGTCTTTAGCTCGCCTTATCTCATTCATTACACAGACCAGATTAGCATCAATGGGAAATCCATCCCTGAGGCGAGGCTAGAAGCCATGATGGCAGACTATGAGTCTTTACTTGAGGGGGAGAAGGGCCTTGCTTTACAAGGAACGACCGAGTTTGAGATTATCACAGCCCTAGCCTATGATTATTTTGCCGCTGAAAAAGTTGATGTGGCCATTATGGAAGTCGGTATGGGTGGCCTTCTGGATAGTACCAATGTTTGCCAGCCAATTTTAACAGGAATTACGACCATTGGACTGGACCATGTAGCCCTACTTGGTGATACCTTGGAAGCCATAGCAGAGCAGAAAGCTGGTATTATCAAGCAAGGCATTCCCTTGGTGACAGGTCATATTGTTCCAGAAGCCTTGACTGTGATTGACAATATTGCAGAAGATAAAAATGCACCTAGACTTACCTATGGAAGTGATTACCAGGTTCGTCATCAAGAAAGCGTGGTAGCGGGTGAAATCTTTGATTATAGCAGTCCTGTCAGACAAGGTCGCTTTCAAACAGGTCTGATCGGTTTGCATCAGATAGAGAATGCGGGGATGGCGCTTGCACTCCTAGACACTTATTGTCAGGAGACTGGGCGGGAGTTAGCAAGTAATGACTTGGTTGCTCAAGCTTTGAAAGAAACTAGATGGCCAGGGCGTTTGGAGGTCGTGTCTAGTAACCCCTTGATGTTTTTGGATGGGGCCCACAATCCCCATGCTATCAAGTCTTTATTAGCAACCTTGCAAGAACGCTTTGCGGATTATCATAAGGAAATCCTCTTTACCTGCATCAAAACCAAGGCCTTGGAGGATATGCTGGATTTGCTAGAAACGGTGCCAGATAGTCAATTGACTTTAACCCATTTTGACGATAGTCGGGCGACTGATGAAAGCGTGCTGAAAGAGACAGCCAAGTCTAGAAATCTCAATTATCAAGGTTGGCAGGATTTTCTAGAGCAGAAATTGACAGATAAAAATGAAGAGAAACAAACAGTTAGGATTGTCACAGGTTCCTTGTATTTCTTGAGCCAAGTGAGAGCCTATCTAATGGAGAGGAAGAACGAGAATGGATACACAAAAGATTGAAACGGCTGTAAAAATGATTATCGAGGCTGTCGGTGAGGACGCTAACCGTGAGGGCTTGCAGGAAACACCTGCTCGTGTAGCCCGTATGTACCAAGAGATTTTTTCAGGTCTTGGCCAAACTGCTGAGGAACATTTGTCAAAATCTTTTGAGATTATTGATGACAATATGGTAGTGGAAAAGGATATTTTTTTCCACACCATGTGTGAGCACCACTTCTTGCCCTTTTATGGGAGAGCCCATATTGCCTACATTCCAGATGGACGTGTGGCAGGCCTGTCTAAGCTAGCCCGTACGGTTGAAGTTTATTCTAAAAAACCACAGATTCAAGAACGGTTGAATATTGAAGTGGCCGATGCCTTGATGGACTATCTGGGGGCTAAAGGAGCCTTTGTTGTCATTGAGGCAGAACATATGTGTATGAGCATGCGTGGTGTCAGAAAACCAGGCACTGCAACCTTGACGACAGTAGCTCGTGGTCTATTTGAAACAGATAAAGACCTCCGAGATCAGGCTTATCGTCTAATGGGACTATAATACTCTTCGAAAATCAAATTCAAACCACGTCAGCTTCCATCTGCAACCTCAAAACAGTGTTTTGAGCAGCCTGCGGCTAGCTTCCTAGTTTGCACTTTGATTTTCATTGAGTATAAAAAGAATCCGCTATAAGCGGATTTTTCTAGAAAGGACTAGTTATGGATCAGCTAAAGATTAAAGATTTAGAAATTTTTGCCTATCATGGTCTCTTTCCTAGTGAGAAGGAATTGGGGCAGAAGTTTGTTATTTCCGCAAGCTTATCCTATGATATGACCAAGGCGGCTACAGAATTGGATTTAACAGCCTCTGTCCATTACGGAGAATTGTGTCAGCAGTGGACGACTTGGTTTCAGGAAACCACTGAGGACTTGATTGAAACGGCAGCCTACAAACTAGTTGAACGTACTTTTGAGACCTATCCTCTTGTCCAAGAGATTGAGTTGGAACTAAAAAAACCTTGGGCTCCAGTGCATTTACCGTTAGATACCTGCTCGGTGACCATTCACCGTCGTAAGCAGCGGGCCTTTATCGCTCTAGGAAGTAATATGGGCGATAAGGAAGCCAACTTGGAACAAGCTATCGATAAACTGCGAGCTCGCGGCATCCATATTCTCAAAGAGTCCAGTGTCTTGACGACGGAGCCTTGGGGTGGTGTGGAGCAAGATAGCTTTACCAATCAGGTGATTGAAGTAGAAACCTGGCTCCCAGCTTCAGTCTTGTTAGAGACCTTGTTAGCCATTGAGTCAGAGATGGGACGGGTTCGAGAGGTGCATTGGGGGCCTCGTTTGATTGATTTGGACTTGCTCTTTGTGGAGGACCAGGTCATTTATACAGATGACCTCATCTTGCCTCACCCTTATGTAGCAGAACGCCTCTTTGTCCTTGAGTCTCTGCAAGAAATAGCTCCCCATTTTATCCATCCGATCTTAAAGCAACCAATTCGTTACTTGCTTAATCAGTTGGAGCAAGGCGATGCCTAAACTTACCGAGACCTATAGCAAGTGGAAGAGCATCGGGGAGGGACTGCTTGCTATTATTTTAGGGATTCTTTTGATTCGTTTTGGACAAGTTGTTCCACGGATGGGGTACCAGTTGCTGATGGGCTACTTTTCCTTGTCAGCGGTTTGGCACTTGTTGACTCGCTGGTTTCAGGATAAAAAACGTAGGGAAAACATCCTTGTAATCTTGGCTAAGCTGATGGTTGCGGTTCTCGTATTTGACTCTATCATTTTGCAAGACCTTGCCCTCTATCTCCTGGTCTTTATCATTGCGAGTTACCAGCTGTTTACGGGCGCCATTAGTCTTGTGACCTGGTCCCTCTATCGAAAAAATGCCATTCATCCTCGGCTTCATCATCTCTTTGATGCTGTATGGATGATAGGATTTGGTCTTTATAGCATCTCTCCTTTTCACGATGCGGCGAATTTTGAATTGCTCTTGCTTGGATTTTACTTGCTCATGCTAGGAGCCAGCAGTCTTCGGGACGGTTTCTTTTTTGAAAGGATAGAAAACAATCCCAAGCTAAAACGACGAATGCGAATGACTTTGCCGATTTTTGTGACGGCTTTGATCCCTATCAGCACCTTGCGCAAATTGAATGAGTGGCTGTCAAGTCATGAAAGTCAAGAAGGGGAAGTTCATTCAGAAAGAAAAAACGACCAGACGGTTGATCTGGAAATTTTTATCCATACCTCAGAAACCTCCTTCTTCCTCGCTATGGGACATGTGGATATTTGTTACCAAGGGAAGGTTATTTCCTATGGCTCGTATGATCCTCACTCAGAGCGTTTATTCGGCATGGTTGGAGACGGTGTTTTGTTTAAGGCCAATCGGGAAAAATACATCGAACTCTGCAAGAGGGAAAGTCAGAAGACCTTGTTTGCTTACGGTCTGAGTTTAACAGACCAACAGAAAGTAGCTATCCAAGCTCGTTTAGCAGAGATAGAAGACCTGTTAATTCCTTGGGGACCAAGCTCGCAGTTGATGAAAAGAAGAGAGGGTGAGGTCAAGCATACCTACTCCTACCAACTGAAAGAGGAAGCAGATGCGACCCTCTATAAATTCAGTTCATCCGAGTTTAAGACCTACTTTGTTCTCAGTACCAATTGTGTTTTGCTGGCAGACTCTATCGTGGGAAAAGCTGGGACTGATATACTGAGTCCCCAAGGTTTCATTGTGCCAGGGACTTATCAGGATTACCTTGATTTAGAGTATACAAAACCAAACGGTCTAGTTGTCAGTCGCTCCATTTATTAGAAAAAGAAAGCTCTAGTTCCTCAGTAGTTTGCGCCGAGAAGCTAGAGTTTTTAAAATAGGTCATTTTCTTCAGGAAGGAGGATGGTTTCTCTGCCGTCCAAGTCTAAAACAAGGACCCTAGGAGGATAAAGCGGATCGAAAGGATGATTGAAATCAAAATCAATGCTAGTCGGAAGGTGCTGGCTAGAAAAATGGAAGGTGATGGTCCCCTTATTGTTGAGCAGTTGAAACTCAAGTTCTTCTTCTAATTCAAAGACGTTTTTCAAAAAATGATCGATAATAAACCATAAAGAGTCAATGACATCATCAGGCAAGCTGGTCACAACGCCAAAACTGGCCGAACGTCTCTGGGTATTTGTAAAAGCCATAGCCTCTCCCTCCTTTTTTTCTTATCATACAGCAAACTGATTTAAAAATCAAGAAAAGTTTCTTCCTTTTTTTAAATGTGAGTATCAAATGAAATTTTTTCAAAGTTTCTCTAAAAAATACTTGAAAGTGTTTACAATAAGTGATAAAATGGAGTAAACAGATGCGTGAAAGCGAAATTTTCAATACAGAAAGGAAACGGAATGAACACAGACGATACAGTAACGATTTATGACGTTGCTCGTGAAGCGGGTGTTTCCATGGCAACTGTTAGCCGTGTAGTGAACGGAAATAAGAATGTCAAAGAGAATACTCGTAAAAAAGTTCTAGAGGTGATTGATCGTCTTGACTACCGTCCAAATGCGGTAGCGCGTGGATTGGCCAGCAAGAAAACCACTACAGTTGGTGTTGTGATTCCAAATATCACCAATGGCTATTTTTCAACCCTAGCCAAGGGGATTGATGATATTGCAGAAATGTATAAGTACAATATCGTCCTTGCCAACAGTGATGAAGACGATGAAAAAGAAGTTTCAGTAGTTAATACTCTCTTTTCAAAACAGGTTGACGGAATTATTTTTATGGGCTATCACTTGACTGAAAAGATTCGTTCAGAATTTTCCCGTTCTCGGACACCAGTTGTCCTTGCAGGGACAGTGGATATCGAACACCAGTTGCCAAGTGTTAATATTGACTACAAACAAGCGACGATTGACGCAGTGACCTACCTTCTCAAAGAAAATGAGAAAATTGCTTTTGTGAGTGGACCACTTGTTGATGATATCAATGGCAAGGTTCGTTTGATTGGTTATAAGGAAGCGTTGAAGAAAGCAGGAATCTCTTATAGCGAGGGCTTGGTATTTGAGTCTAAATACAGCTATAATGATGGTTATGCCTTGGCAGAACGCTTGATTTCATCACAAGCCACAGCTGCAGTTGTTACTGGTGATGAATTGGCAGCAGGTGTGTTGAATGGTTTGGCTGACCATGGTGTATCTGTGCCAGAAGAGTTTGAAATCATTACGACGGATGACTCTCAAATTGCACGATACACTCGTCCAAACTTGACAACTATTGCCCAACCTCTTTATGACCTAGGCGCTATCAGCATGCGTATGTTGACTAAGATTATGCATAAGGAAGAGTTGGAAGAACGTGAAGTTCTCTTGCCTCATGGTTTGACAGAACGTCGCTCTACACGAAAACGTAAATAGAAAAAATCAGGAAATCTTCACGATTTCCTGATTTTGTGTTCTAGAGAAGAGGATTAGCCTTCCATATAGTCTTTTAAGGCCTGTCCTTTTAGTCCAGCATTAAGGGCGATTAATAATTTGAGGCGAGCTTTTTGAGCATTAAGTTCTTTGACAAAGAGAACGCCTGCCTTTTGCAACTGTACACCCCCACCTTGGTAGGCATAAACAGGTTCAGCAATACCATTAAAGCATCGTGAAACCAGGGCGACGGGGATCCCTTTTTGGAGGAGATTTTCCAACTTTTGAGCTGTTTCTTTGGGAACATTTCCAGCTCCAAAAGCTTGAATGACTAAGCCATCCAGTTGTTCTAAATCTAACATATCGATCAGCTCGTCTGTCATACCTGCATAGGCTGAGATGATGGGAACCAGACCTTGTATGCAATCAAGATCAAAGCGGACTCGTGGTTCGGCTGTTTTGAAGTAGAGGATTTCTTGCTTCATGATGAGACCAAGTGGTCCGTGTGTTGGGGTTTGAAAGGTGCTGACGTTGGTTGTATGAGTTTTGGTAACATACTTGGCTGCATGGATCTCATCATTCATGACGACCAAAACGCCCTTGTCGGCTGCTTTATCATCGCTGGCAACCCGTAAAGCACTCAGATAGTTATATACACCGTCACTACCAAGTTCGTTAGAACTACGCATAGCTCCTGTTAGAATGATAGGCATGTGCGGGATTTCCATAGTATCAAGGAAGTAGGCAGTTTCCTCTAGCGTATCTGTCCCATGTGTGATGACAACCCCATCGTAGTTGTCTGCTTCCTCTTTAATCTTATGGTAGAGGGCTAGCATGTGTTTGGGTTTGATATGGGGGCTCGGAAGGTTTAAAAAATCGAGCGCATGGACTTCTATCCCTTTAAGAGGATTGGTGACGTGGTTCATGGGATTGTCCTGGCTGGTCACAACAGCGCCTGAAGCGTCTGCCTGCATAGAAATAGTCCCACCTGTATGTAAAACAAGGATTTTCTTAGTCATGATTTACTCACTCTTTCTGAAATATGGTATAATCATTGTAACACAAAAGGGGGGAATGGGATAGGATGGAAGTCAAAGCTGTTTTTTTTGATATCGATGGAACGCTAGTCAACGATCGTAAGAGTGTTTTGAAATCCACTAAGGACGCGATTAAGATTGTCAAAGAACAAGGAGTGCTTGTTGGGGTGGCGACAGGACGAGGGCCTTTCTTTGTCAAGGAATTTATGGAAGATTTAGACCTGGATTTTGCAATAACTTATAACGGACAATATATCTTTAATAAAGAAAAAGTCTTATTTGCTAGCCCGATTGCCAAGTCAAGCTTGCGTCAATTGATTGCCTATGCTAAAAAGGAGCGTAAAGAAATTGCTCTTGGAACCGAGCATGCAGTTGTTGGCTCCAAAATTATGTCCTTTGGTCTCGGATCCTTTTCACAGCTGGTTAGCCGTTTTATCCCGACTGTCTTAACAAGAACCGTTAGCCGTTCTTTTAATCGAATGGTTAGCAAGGCAGTCCCTCAAAAGGAAGATGACCTGCTTCGTTTGATTAATGAGCCAATCTATCAAGTGTTAATGCTGATGACTCCTGAAGAATCTGAGAAAGTTGCAAGTGATTTTGAAGATTTGAAATTGACTCGAAGCAATCCCTTCGCTGCAGATATCATCAACCAAGGGAATTCGAAATTAGAAGGTATTCGCCTAGTTGGGAAAGAGTATGGTTTTGACCTCAACCAAGTCATGGCCTTCGGAGATTCAGACAATGACTTGGAAATGTTGGCAGGTGTCGGCATGTCTGTGGCTATGGCAAATGGCAGTAGCAGCGTCAAAGAAGTTGCCAAGCACATTACTGCAAGTAACCAACAAGATGGTATCCACAAGGCGCTCGAACATTTTGGTGTTTTGGCAGCAGAAAAGGTATTTGTCAGTCGGGACTACCACTTCAATAAGGTCAAAACCTTCCACCACACGATGGATGAACGAACCCAAGAAGAGCCTAAGGCCTGGGATGTTGAAGGGGCAACCCACCGTGCAGACTTTAAAATTGAAGAATTAGTGGAGTTTGTTCGCGCAGCAAGTTCTTCAGAGGAAGAATTCCAGCAGTCGCTTGCAAGTATGCATGAGGCGATTGATAAGGCTGCAGAGAAAGTGGTGAAAAAGACACCGGCCCAAAAAGATTTGATTGGGCAAGTCGATGCCTTGGTTGATATACTTTACTTTACCTATGGTAGTTTTGTCTTGATGGGAGTGGATCCGGAACGTATTTTTGATATTGTTCATGAAGCGAATATGGGGAAAATCTTCCCTGATGGAAAAGCACATTTTGATCCAGTTACGCATAAAATCTTAAAACCAGATGACTGGGAGGAGAAGTATGCTCCAGAAGCTGCTATTAGAAAAGAAATTCAACGACAGGTCAAGGCTTATGAGCGCCACAAAGAGAAACAGAAATAAGTCATAAAAAAAGGAGCACGGAGCTCCTTTTTTATGATTACAACGTTTTTTCTCTTTCTCTCACGACCAGCAAGTCGACTTTCGCATGGCGGAGAATGTATTCAGATGAAGAGCCAACCAAGAGGCGTTCAAAGGCATTGAGTCCTGTTGCGCCAACGAGAATCAGGTCAACCCCTTCAGCGTCGGGAATAGTGCGGGCAAGGAGGGTTTTTGGATTTCCCATTTCGATGACGATGTGAATATCAGTCACACCAGCATCTCTTGCGCGCTTTTCGTATTCCTTCATCAGACTTTCAGCGTCGACTTGGAGTTCTTCGTAAACTTCAGCATCAAAGGTAGACACGCTTTGAAGAGCGCGTGTGTCAATAACATGAGCAATGGTGAGCTTGGATTCGTTGCGTAGAGCAGTGTAAACACCCTTGACGAAAGCCAAGTCCGCTTCTTTAGAACCATCAATTGCGACCATAACATTTTGGTAACGTTGTGCCATAATGAAACCTCCTGAAATTTTCTTACTGTTATTGTAACCCTTTTCACTAAAAAAGTAAAGTAAAAAAATATAAACGCATTAAAAGGTTCGACTTTACTAAACTTGGATCTTTATGGAGTAATTTTATGGAAATAGAGTCTATGAAATGTAAAAAATGTATTTACATCTATCCCAGGATAATCTCTTTTAGGCAAATGAGACTTTGTTAAATCTTGTTGTATTTCATTGGTATGATTTTTAGCAAGGTTTTACTATTTTCTGCACCCCTCTCTTTCAGGAAACTTGTCGCAACCCCATTCTAGTGGTATAATGTTACTATCTCGATGAATTGAGGAAACAAGATGAAAGAATATAACAAGTCTAGTAAATTAGAGCATGTGGCTTATGATATCCGTGGTCCGGTTTTGGAAGAAGCCATGCGGATGCGAGCAAACGGAGAAAAGATTCTACGTCTGAATACAGGAAATCCTGCTGAATTTGGTTTTACAGCGCCAGATGAGGTTATCCATGACTTGATAATGAATGCGCGTGATAGCGAAGGTTACTCTGACTCTAAGGGTATTTTTTCGGCGCGTAAGGCTATCATGCAGTATTGCCAACTGAAGAAATTCCCCAATGTGGACATTGATGATATCTACCTTGGAAATGGTGTCAGTGAGCTGATTGTTATGTCCATGCAGGGGTTGTTGGACAATGGTGATGAGGTCTTGGTACCAATGCCAGACTATCCTCTCTGGACAGCTGCTGTCAGCCTAGCTGGAGGAAATGCCGTTCACTATATCTGTGATGAAGCTGCAGAATGGTATCCAGATATTGATGACATCAAGTCAAAAATTACTTCCAATACTAAGGCAATCGTCCTTATCAATCCAAACAACCCAACTGGAGCCCTTTATCCTAAGGAACTCTTGTTGGAGATTATTGAAATTGCACGTCAAAACGATTTGATTATCTTTGCAGATGAGATTTATGACCGCATGGTGATGGACGGACATGTTCATACACCAGTAGCAAGTCTGGCTCCAGATGTCTTCTGCGTCAGCATGAACGGTCTTTCGAAATCCCACCGTATCGCTGGTTTTCGTGTAGGTTGGATGGTCTTGTCTGGACCTAAGACCCATGTTAAAGGCTATATCGAAGGGCTCAATATGCTTTCAAATATGCGCCTCTGCTCCAACGTTTTGGCCCAGCAAGTTGTACAAACCTCGCTAGGAGGTCACCAGTCGGTGGACGAATTGCTCCTTCCTGGTGGTCGTATCTATGAACAAAGAAACTTTATCTATAATGCCATTCAAGATATTCCAGGTTTATCTGCAGTCAAGCCAAAGGCGGGGCTTTATATCTTCCCTAAAATCGACCGCAATATGTATCGCATCGATGATGATGAGCAGTTTGTCCTTAATTTCTTGAAACAAGAAAAGGTTCTCTTGGTTCATGGTCGAGGATTTAACTGGCAAGAACCAGACCATTTCCGTATCGTTTACCTCCCACGTGTGGACGAGCTAGCACAAATCCAAGAAAAGATGACTCGTTTCTTGAAACAGTATCGTAGATAAGGCTTTCATAGGAAAAGCAGGAAACATTTACTTAGAGCTATTGACAAATAGGTAAGAATCAGATAGAATAGTAAAGTATGTTTAGTAACTGATCACTTTATAGCCGGCTAAACGAATACAAAATCTATGAGGAGGTATTCATCGTGAAACGTACTTATCAACCAAGTAAACTTCGTCGTGCGCGCAAACACGGATTCCGTAACCGTATGTCAACTAAAAACGGTCGTCGCGTATTGGCAGCTCGTCGTCGTAAAGGACGCAAAGTTTTGGCTGCTTAATCCAAACGAATTCAACAAAGAAGTCAGTAGGAACTCGAGTCTACTGGCTTTTCTTTTTATCTTATATAGTGAATTGTCCATGCAATCGTCCATTTCAACTGAAACTCATAGAAGGCTTATTTAAAAGATTACATATAGAAAAACTCAAAACCAGATATAAGTTACTGATTTTGAGTTTTTGTTTATTCTTTTAAGTGATAGGAGTAGCTAGCGACAACGACATCTTCGTGCCATCTGAGAGCGTATTTTAGTTTGAGGCTCATTTGATTGTGCAGGATATTTTGCCAAGGCTTGTTAGGGATAAACTGTGGGACGAGGACTGTAACGGTATAGTTTTTTTGCTTGGCTTCTTGGGCGACTCGTTTGACATACTTGACGCTAGGGGTGATGATGTTTCGGTAGCTGGTGGTGATATTTTTCAGAGTGATATTTGGGAAGTAATCGGCAAATTCCTGAAGAATTTCTTGGTCTTTTTCAGCCGTTTCTTTAGTAGAAATGTGCATGGCCAACACTTCGTCACCGATACTTTGAGCGTAGTTAATGGCTCCCATGCTTACCCGAGTGACATTCCCTACTAGGACAAGGACAAGGTTGCCGTCATAAGTGCGTTTTTGGATTCCTTCATAGAGTCGTAGTTGTTTTGCCACTTTTTGATAATGACTGTGGATGGACAAAAATAGGAAGGTCAAAACTAGGATAATTGGGAAGAATGGCCAGATATCACCCAGTCTGAAGAGGAGTAAAATGAGAACGATAGCATAACAAATGATGGCCCCAAGGATATTAGCAAAGGCAGGTTTTAAGAAGTTTGCTCCTTTTTCCTTTTTCCAATGGCGAATCATCCCAGTCTGAGAAAGGGCAAAGGGAACGAAGACCCCGATAGTATAAAGAGGAATCAAGCGTTCAGTATTCCCGTTAAAAATGAGAAGAAGAATCATAGCCCCAAAGGACAGAGTTAAGATACCGTTGGAGTAGCCAAGACGATCCCCTTTTTCCATAAAGAGATGGGGCATGTACTTGTTTTTAGCCATATTGTAAGCCAGCATAGGGAAGGCTGAAAAGCCAGTATTTGCAGCTACAGCTAGAATCAAGGCTGTTGAGAACTGGAAGAGATAGTAGCTAGCATGACCAAAGAATGAATCACCAAGAATGCCCTTGGCCATTTGCGAGAGGATGGTTTCTCCATTTTGAGGAGTGATGCCCATCCAGTAGTTTAGGAAGGTAATGCCCGCAAAAAGAAATCCTAAAATAAGAGACATGATGGTCAGGGTCTGAGCAGCATTCTTTTCTTTCGGAGTTTTGAAAAATGGTACCGCATTTGAAATAGCCTCAACCCCTGTCAGAGAGGCAGAGCCACTGGTAAAGGCTCTCAATAGGAGAACGATGGAAAGGCTCGGAACGGTTTGCCCAATGGTTGAAGTAGCCTGATAGTTTAGGGAACCTGTGAATAGTTGAAAGAACCCATAAAGCAAGAGAAAGACGGTACTGAAGATAAAGAGGTAGACGGGAATCATCAGAGAGCTGGCAGATTCTTTCAATCCTCTTAAATTCAAGAGCATGAGCAGACAGACTAGGAAAATAGAGATATGAAGATTATAGGGATGGAGGGCAGGGATGGCTGCAGTAATAGCATCAGCTCCAGACGCAACGGATACGGCTACTGTCAGCATATAGTCAACAAGGAGGCTGCCCCCTGCAATCAAGCCTAGTTCAGGGGAGAGATTTTCCCGAGTGACCATATAAGCCCCACCACCTTGAGGATAGGCGTGAATGATTTGACGATAGGAAATGGTCAAACTAGCGAGCAGTAAGAGGACAAAGATACCGATAGGGAGGCTCCACCAAATAGCGAGAGGAGAGAGGCTGACTAATACGAGAATGACTTGTTCGGGTCCATAGGCAATAGAAGACAGGGCATCACTGGATAACATTGCAAGTGCCTGCATTTTCCCTAACAATCCCCCTTCACCATCTGTGAGAGACTTGAGTGGTCGACCGATAAAGGTATATTTTAATTTTCTAAACATTTTCTTTTCCTTTGATGAAAATTTCAATAAGTGTTATTATACTGCTTTGAAAAAAGGCAGTCAAGGGAGAATGATTGGTATTAGAATATTTTTACAAGCCGAGGAATGCTATTTTTGGTATAATAGATGGAAGAAAATGAGGTTAGAAGAGATGATATTTGATACGCACACACATTTAAATGTAGAGGAATTTGCAGGACGTGAGGCAGAAGAAATCACCTTGGCTGCTGAGATGGGTGTGACACAGATGAATATTGTTGGTTTTGATAAATCGACCATTGAACGAGCCCTAGAGCTGGCAGATGAGTATGAGCAGCTCTACGCAACTATTGGTTGGCATCCGACGGAAGCAGGGACTTACACAGACGAGGTCGAAGCCTACTTGCTTGAAAAACTAAAACATCCCAAGGTTGTTGCTTTAGGTGAGATTGGTCTGGACTATCACTGGATGACAGCACCTAAGGAAGTACAGGAGCAGGTTTTTCGTCGTCAGATTCAGTTGTCTAAGGACTTGAATTTGCCCTTTGTGGTCCATACCCGTGATGCGCTAGAAGATACTTATGAGATTATCAAGAGTGAGGGCGTTGGTCCTCGTGGTGGGATTATGCATTCATTTTCAGGCTCTTTGGAGTGGGCTGAGAAGTTTGTCGAGCTTGGCATGACCATTTCTTTCTCAGGTGTGGTGACCTTTAAGAAAGCGACGGATATTCAAGAGGCTGCTAGGGAACTTCCGTTAGACAAGATTTTGGTAGAAACGGATGCGCCCTACCTGGCTCCTGTTCCTAAACGTGGCCGTGAAAACAAAACAGCCTACACACGATACGTGGTGGACTTTATCGCCGACTTGCGTGGGATGACGACAGAAGAGCTGGCGGTAGCAACGACTGCAAATGCAGAGCGTATTTTTGGATTGGACAGCAAGTGATGAAAGAAAAAATTTCCCAAGTCATCGTGGTTGAAGGTCGCGATGATACGGCCAATCTCAAACGTTACTTTGATGTAGAGACCTATGAAACACGAGGTTCCGCAATAAATGACCAGGATATAGAACGCATTCAGCGTCTGCATGAATTACATGGAGTCATTGTTTTTACAGATCCAGATTTTAATGGGGAGCGGATTCGTCGCATGATTATGACGGCCATTCCAACAGTACAGCATGCCTTTCTCAAGCGAGATGAGGCTGTTCCCAAATCTAAGTCCAAGGGACGTTCTCTGGGAATCGAACACGCCAGCTATGAAGATCTAAAAACAGCGCTGACTCAGGTGACAGAGCAATTTGAAAACGAGAACGAGTTTGACATCAGTCGTGGTGACTTGATTCGACTAGGTTTCTTGGCGGGAGCGGACAGTCGTAGGCGCCGAGAGTATCTAGGCGAACAGCTCCGCATCGGCTATTCCAACGGCAAGCAACTCCTCAAGCGGTTGGAGTTATTTGGGGTAACCTTGGCAGAAGTGGAAGAAGTGATGGCTAAGTATTCAGACTAACGGAGTCAGAAATGAAAAAAGTGATTATTACGGGTGGCAATAGTGGTATTGGCTACCAGTCTGCTAAACAGTTGGCTGAAAAGGGTTGGTCGGTAACTCTCTTTTGTAGACGGAAAGAAGCTGCTGAGCAAGCCTGTGAGGAAATCTGCCAACAAACAGGAAATCCGCATGTAGATTATATCTTGGCTGATTTATCTGATTTGGAGAGTATCAAGAAAGCGGTAGAACAGTATATCCAAAAGGAAGAGACTTTAGATGTTTTAATGAACAATGCAGCTGACTTTGATTTGTCAGTCAAAAAGCCCATCCTGACTAGGGAGGGATTAGAAAAGCAATTTGCGACCAATGTTGTCGCCCCTTTCTTGCTTTCTATCTTGTTGAAAGGTTTGTTGGAAAAATCTGAGCGTGGCCGAATTATTAATATTTCTTCCCAAGGGCTGATGCTTTATCCTTTCATGAAGCTTGATTTTGAAAATTTAACTGGTCAAAAACATTATAGTCCTGCCAAGACCTATTATCAGAATAAACTGGCCTTGTTGATGCTGTCGCTTTATATGCGGAAACATTGGAAAGGTATCAAAATTCAGGCAATCCGTGTGACCAATGTCAAAGTTGATATGCGCCGCTATGATCACCTCAGCACTGTTATGAAAAATTTGTATAAAATCAAGTCAAGATTTTCAATTAGCCCGGAAGAAATGGCCAAAGTCTACACAGCCTTATCTACAGAAGATAGATATGACGGTTTTTTGTATGACGAGAAATGCAGGGAAGTAAAAGCAAATGCACCTGCTTACGAAGAAGAGGAGCAAGAAAAACTCTATTTCTTGCTTGAGCAATTGATTTTTTCAAGAGACAATTCCTAAAGAATTAGAAAAATAAATTTCATGGCTTGCTTCAATAGTGGAATGAAGTTCAGATATCTAAATCTGTTTGGAGAACTCTGAAAAGTGATAACAATAACTAGATAACCCGAAAATATAAGGGTAATGTGTTACAATAGTAGTAACAGATAATAGAAAGAGAATAGATGAGAATTGCAGATTATAGCGTGACCAAGGCAGTGCTGGAGCGTCACGGTTTTACTTTTAAAAAGTCCTTCGGGCAGAATTTCCTGACGGATACCAATATCCTTCAAAAAATCGTGGATACGGCTGAGATTGATGACCAGGTCAATGTCATCGAAATTGGGCCAGGAATTGGTGCCTTGACTGAATTTTTGGCTGAGCGTGCGGCAGAAGTTATGGCCTTTGAGATTGACCACCGTTTGGTGCCAATTTTGGCAGATACCTTGCGTGATTTTGACAATGTGACCGTAGTCAACGAGGACATTCTCAAGGTTGACTTGGCGCAGCATATCCAGAATTTCAAAAATCCTGAACTGCCAATCAAGGTAGTAGCCAACTTGCCATACTACATTACGACGCCTATTCTCATGCACTTAATCGAGAGCGGCATTCCTTTTAGTGAGTTTGTGGTCATGATGCAGAAAGAAGTAGCGGATCGTATCTCAGCACAGCCAAATACTAAGGCCTACGGTAGTTTGTCTATTGCTGTGCAGTATTACATGACTGCTAAGGTTGCCTTTATCGTGCCTCGTACGGTCTTTGTGCCAGCGCCAAACGTGGACTCGGCTATCCTGAAAATGGTGCGCCGTCCAGAACCAGCTGTAGCAGTGGAAGACGAGAACTTCTTCTTTAAGGTTTCCAAGGCTAGTTTTACCCATCGTCGCAAGACCTTGTGGAACAACTTGACAGGTTACTTTGGGAAAACTGATGAAGTAAAGGATAAGCTGACCAAGGCTTTGGACCAGGCAGGCTTATCTCCATCTGTGCGTGGGGAAGCTCTCAGTTTGGAAGAGTTTGCCAGTCTGGCAGATGCGCTTAAAGGACAAGGGCTCTAAGATGCAGGGACAAATCATTAAAGCCTTGGCAGGATTCTACTATGTAGAGAGTGATGGTCAAGTTTACCAGACGCGCGCGCGTGGGAATTTCCGTAAAAAAGGGCACACACCCTACGTTGGGGACTGGGTAGATTTTTCTGCGGAGGAAAATTCCGAAGGTTATATTCTCAAGATTCACGAACGGAAAAACAGTCTGGTTCGTCCACCTATTGTCAATATTGACCAGGCTGTGGTAATCATGTCCGTCAAGGAACCTGATTTTAACAGCAACTTGCTGGATCGTTTCTTGGTTCTTTTGGAACACAAGGGCATCCATCCTATTGTTTATATTTCTAAAATGGACTTGCTGGAAGATAGGGAAGAATTAAGTTTTTATCAACAAACCTATCGTGCCATTGGTTACGACTTTGTGACTAGTAAAGAAGAACTTTTGCCTTTGTTGACAGGAAAAGTGACGGTCTTTATGGGGCAGACAGGTGTTGGAAAATCAACGCTTCTCAATAAAATCGCACCAGACCTCAATCTCGAGACAGGAGAAATCTCAGATAGTCTTGGGCGTGGCCGTCATACTACTCGAGCTGTTAGTTTTTACAACCTCAATGGAGGGAAAATCGCAGACACGCCAGGATTTTCATCGCTGGATTATGAAGTGACAACAGCAGAAGACCTGAATCAGGCTTTTCCAGAGATTGCTAGTGTCAGTCGAGACTGTAAGTTCCGTACTTGTACCCATACCCATGAGCCGTCCTGTGCGGTCAAACCAGCTGTTGAAGAGGGTACTATTGCCAGCTTCCGTTTTGACAACTACCTCCAATTCCTCAGTGAGATTGAAAATCGCAGAGAAACCTATAAAAAAGTCAGCAAAAAAATTCCAAAATAAGGAGAAACCTATGTCTCAATACAAGATTGCTCCGTCAATTCTGGCAGCAGATTATGCCAACTTTGAACGTGAAATCAAACGCCTAGAAGCAACTGGGGCAGAGTATGCCCATATCGATATCATGGATGGTCACTTTGTACCACAAATCAGTTTTGGTGCAGGTGTGGTTGAAGCTATTCGCCCTCATAGCAAGATGGTCTTTGACTGCCACTTGATGGTAGCTAATCCAGAGCATCATTTAGAAGACTTTGCGCGTGCGGGAGCGGATATCATCAGCATCCATGTCGAGGCAACACCTCATATTCATGGAGCACTTCAAAAGATTCGTTCTTTGGGAGTGAAACCTTCTGTTGTCATTAACCCTGGTACGCCGGTTGAAGCTATCAAACACGTACTTCACCTAGTTGACCAAGTTTTGGTGATGACGGTTAACCCTGGCTTCGGCGGGCAAGCCTTTCTGCCTGAAACCATGGACAAGGTTCGTGAGTTGGTTGCCCTTCGTGAGGAAAAAGGTTTGAACTTTGAGATCGAAGTCGATGGTGGGATTGATGATCAAACCATTTCTCAGGCTAAAGAAGCTGGTGCTACCGTTTTTGTAGCAGGGTCTTATGTTTTTAAGGGAGATGTCAATGAACGAGTGCAAACTCTTAGAAAACAATTGGACTAGGGTTGCTGTTTTTGCCGGCGGAGATCGCGGTCATTATCGGACGGATTTTAATTGCTTTGTCGGTGTGGATCGCGGTTCGCTCTGGGTCTTGGAAGAAGACCTGCCTCTTACTCTAGCAGTTGGGGATTTTGATTCGGTGACTGCAGACGAACGTCAGGTGATTCAAAAACGTGCCCAACATTTTGTTCAAGCCCAGCCAGAAAAGGATGATACGGATCTGGAACTAGCACTTTTAACGATTTTTGAAAAAAATCCTCAAGCCCAAGTGACCATTTTTGGGGCTTTGGGTGGTCGTATTGATCATATGCTGGCTAATGTCTTTCTACCTAGCAATCCCAAGTTGGCACCCTATATGCGCCAGATAGCGATTGAGGATGGGCAAAATATGATTGCCTATTGTCCAGAAGGAACCAGTCAGCTAGAGCCCCGTTCAGACTACGATTATCTAGCCTTTATGCCTGTTCAGGATAGCCAGCTGACCATTATCGGAGCCAAGTATGAGTTGACAGAGGAAAATTTTTTCTTTAAAAAAGTGTACGCTTCTAACGAATATATAGATAGGGAAGTTGCGGTAACTTGCCCAGATGGCTATGTCGTCGTGCTGCATAGCAAGGACAGGAGGTAGGATGGAGACTGTATTATTACTATTATTAATTGCCAACCTAGCTGGACTCTTTCTGATTTGGCAAAGGCAGGATAAGCAAGACAAGTACCTAGCCAAGAGTTTGGAGGATCAGGCAGACAATCTTTCAGATCAACTGGATTACCGCTTTGAACAAGCCAGACAAGCCAGCCAGTTAGACCAAAAAGACTTGGAAGTGGCTGTAAGCGACCGTTTGCAAGAAGTGCGAATGGAGTTGCACCAAGGCCTGACTCAAGTCCGTCAAGAAATGACAGATAATCTCCTCCAAACCAGAGACAAGACTGACCAACGTCTCCAAGCCCTGCAAGAATCAAATGAGCAACGTTTAGAACAAATGCGTCAAACTGTCGAGGAAAAGTTGGAAAAGACCTTACAGACGCGCTTGCAGGCTTCCTTCGAGACAGTTTCCAAGCAACTGGAGTCTGTCAATCGTGGCCTTGGAGAGATGCAGACAGTTGCCCGCAATGTTGGTGCCCTCAACAAGGTTCTCTCTGGGACCAAGACGCGAGGGATTCTGGGAGAGTTGCAACTGGGGCAAATCATCGAAGACATCATGACTCCTGCCCAGTACGAACGAGAATTTGCAACGGTTGAGAACTCCAGCGAGCGAGTGGAGTATGCCATCAAGTTACCTGGCCAAGGCGACCAGGAATATGTCTATTTGCCGATTGACTCCAAGTTTCCACTGGCGGATTATTACCGCTTAGAAGAAGCCTATGAAGCAGGTGATAAGGACGAGATTGAACGCTGTCGTAAATCTCTCCTAGCAAGTGTTAAGCGTTTCGCCAAGGATATCAAGAGCAAGTATCTGGCGCCGCCTCGGACGACCAATTTTGGAGTTTTGTTTGTTCCGACAGAAGGTCTTTATTCAGAAATTGTTCGCAATCCGGTCTTCTTTGATGATTTGAGGCGGGAGGAGCAGATTATTGTCGCAGGTCCAAGTACCCTATCAGCCCTGCTTAACTCTCTATCAGTTGGCTTCAAAACTCTCAATATCCAAAAGAGTGCTGACCATATCAGCAAGACTCTTGCCAGCGTCAAGACTGAGTTTGGCAAGTTCGGAGGCATTCTGGTCAAGGCGCAAAAGCATCTCCAACATGCCTCTGGCAATATTGATGAATTATTAAACCGTCGTACCACAGCTATCGAGCGGACGCTCCGTCACATTGAGTTATCAGAAGGTGAGCCTGCGCTTGATCTACTCCATTTCCAAGAAGATGAGGAAGAATATGAAGATTAGTCACATGAAAAAAGATGAGCTGTTTGAAGGTTTTTACCTGATTAAGTCAGCTGACCTGAGACAGACGCGTGCTGGGAAAAATTACCTAGCCTTTACCTTCCAAGACGATAGTGGCGAGATTGAAGGGAAACTCTGGGATGCCCAGCCTCATAACGTTGAGGCCTTTACCGCTGGGAAAGTTGTCCACATGCAGGGACGCAGAGAAGTTTATAACAACACTCCTCAAGTCAATCAAATCACGCTTCGTTTACCTCAACCTGGGGAACCCAATGATCCAGCTGACTTCAAGGTCAAGTCACCAGTCGATGTCAAGGAAATCCGTGACTACATGTCGCAAATGATTTTCAAGATTGAAAATCCTGTCTGGCAGCGTATCGTGCGTAGTCTCTACACCAAGTACGATAAGGAATTCTACTCCTATCCAGCTGCCAAGACCAACCACCATGCCTTTGAAACGGGTTTGGCCTATCATACAGCAACCATGGTGCGCTTGGCAGATGCCATTAGCGAGATCTATCCTCAGCTCAATAAGAGCCTCCTCTATGCGGGGATAATGTTGCACGACTTGGCCAAGGTTTTAGAGCTCAGTGGTCCCGATCAGACGGAGTACACAGTGCGAGGCAATCTCATCGGCCATATCGCCCTTATCGATAGTGAAATTAGCAAGACAGTCATGGAACTGGGCATCGATGATACTAGAGAAGAAGTGGTATTACTGCGCCATGTCATCCTCAGTCACCATGGCTTGCTGGAGTATGGAAGTCCAGTCCGTCCACGCATTATGGAGGCAGAGATTATTCATATGATTGACAATCTAGATGCTAGCATGATGATGATGTCAACAGCTCTAGCTTTGGTGGACAAAGGAGAGATGACCAATAAAATCTTCGCTATGGACAATCGTTCCTTCTATAAACCAGATTTAGATTAATAATTTAAGAAAAACGAGCATTTTTTACGCAAGAATGTTCGTTTTTTTATGTGAATGTGGTATAATGGATAAAATATCAAAATTAAATGGAATGGTAAATAAAAATGAAATTAAGAAGAAGTGATCGGATGGTTGTCATTTCCAACTATTTGATTAATAATCCATACAAACTAACAAGTCTCAACACCTTTGCAGAAAAGTACGAATCTGCTAAATCATCGATTTCAGAGGACATCGTGATTATCAAGCGTGCTTTTGAAGAAATCGAAATCGGCCATATTCAGACTGTGACTGGGGCAGGTGGTGGCGTTATCTTTACACCATCAATCTCGAGTCATGAAGCCAAAGAAATGATCGCAGACTTGCGTGACAAACTTTCAGAAAGCGACCGTATCTTGCCAGGTGGCTACATCTACCTGTCTGATTTGCTCAGTACGCCTGCCATTTTGAAAAATATTGGGCGTATCATTGCCAAGAGCTTTATGGACCAAAAAATTGATGCCGTTATGACAGTAGCAACTAAAGGGGTGCCACTCGCAAATGCAGTTGCCAATGTCCTCAATGTTCCATTTGTCATTGTGCGTCGTGACTTGAAAATTACCGAAGGTTCAACGGTCAGCGTTAACTATGTATCAGGTTCAAGTGGTGACCGTATTGAGAAAATGTTCCTTTCAAAACGCAGTCTCAAGGCAGGCAGTCGTGTCTTGATCGTGGATGACTTCTTGAAAGGTGGCGGAACGGTCAACGGGATGATTAGTCTCTTGCGTGAGTTCGACTCTGAACTAGCTGGTGTCGCAGTCTTTGCAGACAATGCCCAAGAAGAACGTGAAAAGCAGTTCGATTACAAGTCACTCTTGAAAGTAACCAATATTGATGTTAAGAACCAATCCATCGATGTTGAGATTGGAAATATCTTTGACGAAGACAAATAAGAGATAGAGCTAAAGGTTGGAACGATTGTCCCAGCCTTTCTTTGCAAACAGAATAGAAGGATGCTTATGAAAATACCATTTATCAGCCGTGAAGATTTAGAAACAATTGTTGCAGAGTTCCCGACTCCCTTTCACTTGTATGATGAGAAGGGGATTCGTGAAAAAGCAAGAGCAGTCAACCAGGCTTTTTCCTGGAATAAGGGCTTTAAAGAATATTTTGCAGTCAAGGCCACTCCAACCCCAGCCATCTTGAAAATCCTCAAAGAGGAAGGTTGTGGTGTGGACTGTTCCAGTTATGTGGAGCTCCTGATGAGTCATAAACTGGATTTCCCCGGTTCTGAGATCATGTTCTCATCAAACAATACTCCAGACCAAGAGTACGCTTATGCGCGTGAATTAGGTGCGACCATTAACTTGGATGCCTTTGAAGATATTGAACATCTAGAGCGTGCAGCAGGCATTCCAGAAATCATCTCTTGTCGTTACAATCCTGGTGGTGTTTTTGAACTGGGGACAGACATTATGGACAATCCTGGAGAGGCCAAGTTTGGCATGACCAAGGACCAGCTTTTTGAAGCCTTTGCCATCTTAAAGGAAAAAGGAGCCAAGACATTTGGGATTCACTCTTTCCTAGCATCCAATACAGTGACCCATCTCTACTATCCAGAGTTGGCACGTCAGCTCTTTGAATTGGCTGTTGAAATCAAGGAAAAGTTGGGTATTTCGCTAGATTTTATCAATCTTTCTGGTGGAATCGGTGTCAATTACCGTCCAGACCAGGAGCCAAATGACATCGCTGTGATTGGTGAAGGGGTGCGTAAGGTTTATGAAGAAGTCCTCACATCTGCAGGTCTTGGGCAGGTCAAGATTTTCACTGAATTGGGCCGTTTTATGTTGGCACCTCACGGAGTTCTCGTCACAAAAGTCACTCATAAAAAGAAAATCTACCGTACCTATCTGGGTGTAGATGCCTCAGCCGTCAACCTGATGCGTCCTGCCATGTATGGAGCCTACCACCATATTACCAATCTGACCCATCCAGACGGGCCAGTTGAGGTCGTAGATGTGGTCGGTTCACTCTGTGAAAACAATGATAAATTTGCCATTAATCGCGAACTACCTTATACAGAAATCGGTGATTTGCTGGTGATTCATGATACAGGTGCACATGGATTCTCCATGGGTTACCAGTACAATGCCAAATTACGCTCGGCAGAAATTCTCTATACTGAAGAAGGCAGAGCTCTCCAAATCCGCCGTGCAGAGCGTCCTGATGACTATTTCGCAACCTTGTATGGTTTTGATTTTGAACCCGATCATTAAAAAAATGAAAATGAAAGTGAAAAACAGATTGCTTTCTAAAAAATAGACAAAAATCTTGTTTTTCCCTCAAGTCGTGATATAATAAAACTATAAAACGGTTTCAAGGAAGGTGACGATATGTCTGAAGAAACAATTGACTATGGACAAGTGACAGGAATGGTGCATTCGACAGAGAGTTTTGGGGCGGTAGATGGTCCTGGGATTCGTTTTATTGTCTTTTTGCAGGGTTGTCACATGCGTTGCCAGTACTGTCATAACCCTGATACATGGGCTATGGAGACCAATAAATCACGCGAACGGACAGTAGACGATGTCTTGACAGAAGCCCTTCGCTACCGTGGTTTCTGGGGAGACAAGGGAGGAATCACTGTCAGTGGTGGAGAGGCTCTCTTACAGATTGATTTCTTGATTGCCCTCTTTACCAAGGCCAAGGAAAAAGGAATCCACTGTACCTTGGATACCTGTGCCCTTCCGTTCCGTAACAAGCCACGTTATCTCGAAAAGTTTAATAAACTCATGGCGGTGACAGACTTAGTTCTCTTGGATATCAAGGAAATCAACGAAGAACAGCACAAGATCGTCACTAGCCAAACCAATAAAAATATCTTGGCCTGTGCCCAGTACCTATCAGATATTGGGAAGCCTGTTTGGATTCGCCATGTGCTGGTTCCAGGTTTGACGGACAGAGATGAGGATTTGATCGAACTCGGTAAATTCGTCAAAACCCTCAAAAACGTTGACAAGTTTGAAATCTTGCCTTATCACACGATGGGTGAGTTCAAGTGGCGTGAACTTGGAATTCCTTATTCGCTCGAAGGGGTCAAACCTCCAACAGCAGACCGTGTCAAGAATGCCAAGGAACTCATGGATACAGAAAGCTACCAAGACTACATGAAACGTGTTCATGGATAAAAAAGAAGCCTGATGGAGACATCGGGCTTTTGTGATGCATAAAAAGCCTAGCCTTTCAGCTAAGCCTTTTGAGTCTTATCTAGATCGTTGTTTGCCAGAGTTGCGGTTTTTCTTTTTCTTATTGCTTGTGATAGCCTGAGGCTGCTTAGGAGTCACGTCTTTTCTTGCACCTGCAGAAGGGCTGACTTTCGGAGGGTTCTTTTCGTATTCTTCACGTATTTTTTGACGAAGTTTTGGACGAACGACATAGTTGACGATAAACTGTTGAAGAATCATCATGAAACCACCGACAACCCAGTATAGCGTCACACTGGCTGGTGAGAAGAGTGAGAAGATTACAATCATGAGTGGGCTCATGTAGATCATTTTCTTAAGTTGTTCTCTTTGCATCTCATCTTCTACGCCATGAAGCGAGAGGATTGATTGGAGGTAGTAAAGAATACCAGCAAAGGCTACGAGGAGCATGCTTGGTGATCCTAGTTCGATACCGAGGAAGCTAGATCCTGCGACTCCATCAGTATGTTGGGCAGCAAAATAGATAGCAGAGAAGAAAGGCATTTGGAGCAAGATAGGGAAACATCCGACGCCTCCTAGCATGCTGATACCGTGTTCTTTCTGAGCAGCAAAGAGAGCTTGTTGAGCCTCAAGTTTTTCTTCTTGAGTTGTTGCTTCTTTGAGACGGGTTTGATGGGGTTCAAGCACGTGTTTGAGGGCGTTCATCTTTTCAGAGTGAAGCGTCGCCTTCCATGATTGGTAGATACCGAGTGGCAAGATAATCAAACGCACGATAATGGTTACGATGATAATAGCGACACCAAAACCAAGACCCTGGTCGTTGGCAAAGTACTTGATGGCTTCAGCCATAGGTGCTCCGATGGTATCCCAAATCAATCCAGTCGGTTGTCCAGTTGTTTTATCAACAGAGACACAGCCTGTCAAGACGAGTAGCATGGCCACTCCCATAACAGAGAGGGCAAAACGTTTAATAGATTTCAATGTTTTCATTCCTTCTTTAAAAATTATACCTTTCTATTCTACTGTTTTTTTGTAAAATATACAATAGTTCTGGAGACCTAATTTGCGACTTTGAAGTCTGAATAGGATGAAAAGTTGCTCATTTGCACATCCAGATAGGTAACTTTTGAAAAAGGCGTTGGTCCTTTACGGATTTCTTGGATAAATTTTGCCATAGTGGCGGAGGACTCTGCCTGAGCGAGAATTTCTACTGTACCATCGTCGTTATTCCAGACACGACCAGTGATGCCACCGATTTCAAGCGCTAGAGTAACAACACCCCAACGGAAACCAACACCCTGCACCCTGCCTTGGGCAATCATTCTAACCTTTTGCATACTAACCCCCTTTGATTGTGTTATAATGTTTCTATGACTATTATAACCTCAAAAGCCAATTCAGTGGTAAAAAATGCCAAGAAATTGCATCAAAAAAAATATCGAAAGTCTGCCTATTTGATTGAAGGTTGGCATTTATTCGAAGAAGCTGTTCAAGCTGGGGTGACGATTGAAAAGATCTTTGCCCTAGAAAGTTACCGAGTTCAGCTAGCTGCCTTTCCTCAAACTGTCTGGGTTTCAGAGGAGATTTTGCGGGACTTAGCAGATACGCAAACTCCTCAAGGCATTGTCGCAGTTCTTCTAAAAGAAGAAGTGGGACCGCCTGATTTTAGTCAGGGTAAGTTTCTATTCTTAGAAGACGTCCAAGATCCTGGTAATGTGGGTACCATGATTCGGACTGCGGATGCTGCAGGTTTTACAGGGGTCATTGTTTCAGACAAGTCAGCAGATATCTACAGTCTTAAGACCCTGCGTTCCATGCAAGGAAGTCATTTTCACTTGCCCATCTATCGTATGTCTCTTGCTTCCTTTATAGAAGAGACTAAGAAGACTGCTATGCCCATTCTGGCAACGACCTTATCGAGAGATTCCAAGGATTATCGTGAGCTTTCTCCCCTAGAAAATTTTGCTTTAGTCATGGGAAATGAAGGGCAAGGGATTAGTCCTATCATGGCTGAAAGTGCCAATCAGCTGGTTCATATTGGTATGAAAGGTAGGGCGGAGAGTCTCAATGTGGCAGTTGCCGCAGGCATTTTGATGTTTTATTTCAGCTAATTTAAAAAAACTTTGTTATAATCAAGATATAGTTATAGAAAAAGGAGAATCAGAATGAATCAAACAATTATTCAAGAACGTTCAAGTCTCAATCAATTTTACGCTAAGGTTTATGCCTTTGTAGGGATTGGAATTGGACTATCAGCTCTGGTGTCAGCTTTGATGTTGACAGTCTTTCAGGCTCAATTGACTTACTTTTTAATGCATGGCCGTCTCTGGTTGATGATTGCAACTTTTGCAGAACTTGCTCTGGTATTTGTTGCAAGTAGCATGGCTGCAAAAAATAGCCCAGCAGCTCTCCCAGTATTTTTAGTTTATTCTGTTTTAAATGGATTTACGCTCAGTTTTGTCGTAGCCTTCTATACACCGGGAACAGTTTTGTCAGCCTTTGTATCCAGCGCTCTTCTCTTCTTTGTCATGGCGGCAATCGGAATTTTCACCAAGAAGGATTTGAGTGGAATGGGACGAGCTTTGATGGCGGCGCTTGTTGGTCTCATCATTGCTATGGTCGTGAATCTATTTTTAGCCAATAGCTTCTTTGACTACATGATTAGTATTGCCATGGTCTTGGTTTTCTCTGGTTTGATTGCTTGGGATAATCAAAAGATTCGCTATGTTTATGAGCAGTCACGAGGACAAGTAGCGACAGGTTGGATCATCTCAATGGCACTCAGCATTTACCTAGACTTTATCAACCTCTTCCTTAGCATTTTACGAATCTTTGGTCGGAACGATTAAAAATCTATAGAGTCAGTGTTCGAAAGAGCACTGACTTTTTCTTATTTATTCTTTTCTTTTCTTGGAAATAGGTGTATAATGCTTTTAACTAATTTTTGAGGAGCCGTTTATGAAGAAAAGTTTTATTCATCAGCAAGAAGAGATTTCCTTTGTTAAAAACACTTTTACCCAGTATTTGAAAGATAAGTTAGAAGTCGTTGAAGTTCAAGGTCCTATCTTGAGCAAGGTTGGGGATGGGATGCAGGACAACCTGTCAGGTGTCGAAAATCCTGTATCCGTAAAGGTCTTGCAGATTCCAGATGAAACCTATGAGGTTGTTCATTCACTTGCTAAATGGAAACGCCACACCTTGGCCCGCTTTGGTTTTGGGGAAGGAGAAGGTCTGTTTGTCCACATGAAGGCCCTTCGTCCAGACGAAGATTCGCTTGATGCGACCCACTCGGTTTATGTGGACCAGTGGGACTGGGAAAAAGTGATTCCAAATGGCCAACGTAATATTGCTTATCTTAAAGAAACGGTTGAAAAGATTTACAGGCTATTCGTCTGACAGAGCTAGCAGTAGAGGCTCGCTATGATATCGAATCGATCTTGCCAAAACAAATCACCTTTATCCATACAGAAGAGCTGGTAGAACGCTACCCAGACTTGACACCAAAAGAGCGTGAAAATGCAATCTGTAAAGAGTTCGGTGCAGTCTTCTTGATTGGTATTGGTGGGGAATTGCCTGATGGGAAACCTCATGATGGCCGTGCGCCTGACTACGATGACTGGACAACAGAGTCTGAGAATGGTTACAAAGGACTGAATGGGGATATTCTAGTTTGGAATGAATCTCTTGGTTGTGCCTTTGAACTTTCTTCAATGGGGATTCGGGTGGATGAGGACACGCTTCGTCGTCAAGTGGCTCTTACAGGGGATGAAGATAGACTTGAGCTGGAATGGCATAAAGCCTTACTTAACGGGCTCTTCCCATTGACAATCGGTGGGGGGATTGGACAGTCTCGAATGGCCATGTTCCTTCTTCGTAAGAAACACATCGGAGAGGTACAAACAAGTGTTTGGCCGCAAGAAGTCCGAGACACTTACGAAAATATCTTGTAGAGAATCGAACCGCAAGGTTCGGTTTTCTTTCTCTTTTTGCCCATAATTTGGTATAATAAACGGTATGAAAATCGTATCAGGAATCTATGGAGGGCGTCCTCTCAAGACGCTAGAAGGAAAGACGACTAGGCCAACATCAGACAAGGTGCGTGGAGCTGTCTTTAACATGATTGGTCCTTATTTTGAGGGTGGTCGTGTCTTGGATCTCTATGCTGGCAGCGGCGGTCTGTCTATTGAAGCTGTGTCAAGAGGTATGTCCAGTGCTGTCTTAGTGGAACGGGATCGAAAGGCCCAAGCAGTTATCGCTGAAAATATCAATATGACTAAGGAAATTTCCAAATTTCAGCTCTTAAAGATGGAAGCTGACCGTGCTCTAGAACAAGTCG
>NZ_KQ970185.1:52011-53510 GCF_001579015.1 Streptococcus oralis | reverse complement strand
CCGTGCTCTAGAACAAGTCGGAGGGACATTTGATCTGGTCTTTTTAGACCCTCCCTATGCAAAAGAACAAATCGTTGCAGATATCGAAAAAATGGCAGAGAGAAATCTCTTCTCCCAAGAGATCATGGTTGTCTGCGAAACCGATAAGTCTGTAGAACTTCCAGAAGAAATTGCCTGCTTAGGCATCTGGAAGGAAAAAATATATGGGATTAGTAAGGTGACAGTCTATGTCAGATAAAGTTGGATTATTTACAGGGTCATTTGATCCGATGACAAATGGACATCTGGATATCATTGAACGTGCCAGTAAACTCTTTGATAAGCTCTATGTCGGGGTTTTCTACAATCCCCATAAACAAGGTTTTCTCCCTGTCGAAAATCGCAAACGAGCAGTTGAAAAAGCCGTAGCACATTTAGAGAATGTAGAGGTGCTGGCTTCTCATGACCAACTAGTCGTCGATGTTGCAAGAAGATTGGGTGCTAAGACCCTTGTCCGTGGCTTGCGGAATGCAACCGACTTACAATACGAGTCTAGTTTTGATTACTACAATCATCAACTGGCTCCAGAAATCGAAACCATTTACCTATATAGTCGCCCAGAGCATCTTTATATTAGCTCTTCAGCTATGAGAGAACTTCTGAAGTTTGGTCAGGAGATTCAGCAATATGTCCCAAACAGTGTTGTGGAGGAATTAGAACATGAAGAAAAAAACTAGATGGCCCTTATATGTCATCCTAGCACTAGTATTGACTTTTTTAGCATTTGTAGTACCTTTACCTTACTACATAGAAGTTCCAGGTGGAGCGGAAGATATTCGCCAAGTTTTAAAAGTCAATGAAACAGAAGATACAGAAGCAGGAGCTTACCAGTTTGTAACAGTCGGTATTCGACACGCAACCCTATCGCATCTTGTCTATGCTTGGTTAACACCTTTCACGGATATTAGAAGTGCCAAGGAGACTACGGGTGGCTCTACTGATGCAGAGTTTATGCGGATCAATCAGTTCTATATGCAAACTTCTCAAAACATGGCCAAGTATCAAGGATTGAAGACGGCTGGGAAAGATATTGAACTCAAGTATCTGGGGGTCTATGTCTTGACCGTGACGGACAATTCAACTTTTAAGGGCATTCTGAACATTGCGGATACAGTGACGGCTGTTAATGACAAAACATTTGACAGTTCAAAAGACTTGATTGATTATGTCAACTCTCAAAAACTAGGAGATCCAGTCAAGGTAACCTACGAAGAAGACGGAAGAGTCAAGACTGCTGAAGGTAAAATTATCACTCTCGAAAACGGGAAAAACGGGATTGGGATTGGCTTGATTGACCGTACGGAAGTGACCAGTGATGTTCCAATTCGCTTTTCAACAGCTGGTATCGGGGGTCCAAGTGCAGGTCTCATGTTTAGCCTAGCTATTTACACCCAGATAGCAGATCCAGGACTTCGTAATGGCCGCATCGTTGCGGGAACGGGAACTATTGATCGCGATGG
>NZ_KQ970185.1:51127-51845 GCF_001579015.1 Streptococcus oralis | reverse complement strand
AAAATCGTTCCCGTAAAAACCTTGCAGGATGCGATTGATTACCTTAAAAACAATCCCTAATTCGTAGAAAAATCGAAAACTAGCGCGCAAGCAGAGAAGATGGTATAATAGTCAAATGGTTCAATTATTATTCACTCTAAGTAGTCATATACTCTTTATTTATTTGAGTTTTTACCTTTTGAAGGACCTTGTGAGATGGGAAAAGGTTTTAAAAGTGACCGCTACTAACACAAAAAAAGTTCGTTTGTTGGTAGGCTTCTTTAGTATTGTAATGGGCTACATCTTGAGTTCATTCTTTATCAGTTTGTACCAACTGTGGCAAGAAGCACTTAGAGGATTATTATAAAATCAAAAGTAAAGGAAACAACTATGGAAAAAATTGTGGTTCAAGGCGGTGATAATCGTCTGGTCGGGAGTGTGACCATCGAGGGGGCAAAGAATGCCGTCTTGCCCTTGTTGGCAGCGACTATTCTAGCAAGCAAGGGTAAGACAGTCTTGCAGAACGTCCCGATCTTGTCAGATGTTTTCACCATGAATCAAGTGGTTCGAGGTCTGAATGCCAAGGTGGACTTTGATGAGGAAGCTCATGTTGTCGAGGTTGATGCGACTGGTGACATCACGGAGGAAGCTCCATACAAGTATGTCAGCAAGATGCGTGCATCGATCGTCGTCTTGGGACCAATCCTTGCTCGTGTAGGCCATGCCAAAGTTTCTATGC
>NZ_KQ970185.1:40073-51107 GCF_001579015.1 Streptococcus oralis | reverse complement strand
TCACCCAGACAGCTGGTTACATCGAAGCCAAGGCAGAACGCTTGCGTGGCGCTCATATCTACATGGACTTCCCAAGTGTTGGCGCAACACAAAACCTCATGATGGCAGCGACTCTAGCTGATGGTGTGACGGTCATTGAAAATGCTGCGCGTGAGCCAGAAATTGTTGACCTCGCTATCCTTCTTAATGAAATGGGAGCCAAGGTCAAGGGAGCTGGTACAGAAACAATCACAGTGACTGGTGTCGAGAACCTCCATGGTACGACTCATACTGTAGTACAGGACCGTATTGAAGCTGGAACCTTTATGGTAGCGACAGCCATGACTGGTGGTGATGTCCTCATTCGAGATGCAGTCTGGGAGCATAATCGCCCCTTGATTGCTAAACTCCTTGAAATGGGAGTAGAGGTGACGGAGGAGTCGGAAGGTATTCGTGTCCGCTCTCAACTTGAAACTCTCAAGGCTGTTCATGTAAAAACTTTACCACACCCAGGATTCCCAACAGATATGCAGGCGCAATTTACAGCTCTGATGACAGTCGCAAAAGGGGAATCCACCATGGTGGAAACTGTGTTTGAGAATCGCTTCCAACACTTGGAGGAAATGCGCCGTATGGGCTTGCACTCAGAGATTATCCGTGACACAGCTCGTATTGTTGGGGGACAGGCTTTACAGGGAGCAGAAGTTCTCTCAACGGACCTTCGTGCCAGTGCGGCCTTGATTCTGACAGGTTTGGTAGCGCAAGGTGAGACAGTTGTTGGTAAATTAGTCCACCTTGACAGAGGTTACTACCGTTTCCATGAAAAGTTAGCTCAGCTAGGAGCGAAGATTCAGCGAATCGAGGTAAATGATGAAGAATAAAAACTTACGCTATGTACTCCGTCGCTTACTGTTGATTTTTATCGTACTATTGCTAGGCTTTCTTGCTTTAGGAATCGGCTTGATGGTTGGCTATGGCATCCTTGGAAAGGGACAGGATCCATGGGCTATCTTGTCTCCAGCGAAATGGCAGGAATTGATTAGCAAATTTACAGGAAATTAGACTGGGAGACCAGTCTTTTTCTAGAGATATAAGGAGAGATATGAACAAAAAACAAGACAGGCTCTAATAGGATTACTTATATTCTTACTCTTGGCTGCTGGAAGCTACTATATCAAGCAGATGCAGCTGGCACCAAATACCCCCAAAACCAAAGTTAGTCAGAAAAAACAAGCTTCAGAGGCTCCTAGTCAGGAGTTGGCTGAAAGTGTCTTAACTGAGTCAATCAAAAACCAAATTAAGGGTGGTATTGAGTGGAATGGGGCAGGTGCCTTTGTCGTCAACGGCAATAAAACCAATTTAGATGCCAAAGTTTCTAGCAAACCTTACGCGGATAATAAAACAAAACCAGTCGGGAAAGAGACCGTCCCAACGGTTGCCAATGCTCTCTTATCCAAAGCGACTCGTCAGTACAAAAATCGTGAAGAAACAGGCAATGGCTCAACCTCTTGGACTCCGCCGGGATGGCATCAGATTAAAAATCTAAAGGGAACCTATACGCACGCAGTAGATAGGGGGCACTTGTTGGGTTATGCCTTGATAGGTGGATTAGATGGCTTTGATTCTTCTACTAGCAATCCCAAGAACATTGCAGTTCAGACGGCTTGGGCTAATCAAGCTAAGGCTGAAGATTCGACAGGGCAGAACTACTATGAGAGTTTGGTTAGGAAAGCCTTAGACCAGAATAAGAGAGTCCGTTATCGGGTAACTCTCCACTATGCTACAAATGAGGATTTGGTTCCATCCGCTTCACAGATCGAAGCCAAGTCTTCGGATGGCGAATTGGAGTTCAACGTCCTGATTCCAAATGTTCAAAAGGGCATCCAACTTGATTACCGAACAGGTCAGGTCACGGTGACGAACTAGAAAAAACGGAATAAAAATTGCTCCCTTGTCCGTCATTGATAAGGGAGCGATTGTATAAATTAGAAAATAATGTGATTCCTAGACCGATTTATGATATAATGGAACACAAGATACTATTTTAGGAGAAAGACCATGGAAGACCCGAGCAGTCAGGATTTGTTACTGCAATTTGTACTTTTAGTTGTATTGACCTTTTTAAATGCCTTTTTCTCAGCTACAGAAATGGCTATGGTGTCATTAAACCGTTCCCGAGTAGAGCAAAAGGCAGAAGAGGGAGACAAACGTTACGTCCGTTTGTTAAAGGTACTTGAAAATCCTAACCACTTTTTATCAACCATTCAAGTTGGTATCACGTTAATTACCATCTTGTCAGGGGCAAAATTGGCAGATACACTTGGCCAAGTAATCGCATCTTGGATGGGAAGCGGAGAAACAGCTTATGCCATTGCAAGTTTCCTCTCTTTGGCATTCTTGACCTACATCTCTATTGTTTTTGGTGAACTCTATCCTAAACGAATTGCTCTCAATCTCAAAGATGCTTTAGCCATTCGCTCTGTTCCGATTATTATTGGTCTTGGGAAGATTGTCAGTCCCTTTGTCTGGTTGTTATCTGCTTCAACCAATTTGTTGAGTCGTTTAACACCAATGACCTTTGATGATGCGGATGAAAAAATGACTCGAGATGAAATTGAGTACATGTTGACCAAGAGTGAGGAGACCTTGGATGCAGATGAAATCGAGATGTTACAAGGGATTTTCTCTCTAGATGAACTGATGGCGAGAGAAGTCATGGTTCCTCGGACAGATGCCTTTATGGTGGATATTCAGGATGATAGTCAAACCATTATCCAAAGTATTTTAAAACAAAACTTTTCCCGTATCCCAGTTTATGATGGGGATAAGGATAATGTGATTGGGATTATTCACACCAAGGCCCTTCTTAAGGCAGCCTTTGTGGACGGTTTTGACAATATTGTCTGGAAGAGAATCTTACAAGATCCACTCTTTGTCCCTGAAACCATTTTTGTGGATGACTTGCTAAAAGAATTGCGAAATACCCAAAGACAAATGGCCATTTTGCTCGATGAATATGGTGGTATGGCTGGTTTGGTAACTCTGGAAGACCTGCTGGAGGAGATCGTCGGAGAAATTGACGACGAGACAGATCGAGCAGAAATCGAAGTCCATCAAATCGGTGAGGATACCTATATTGCGCAGGGAACCATGAATCTTAACGACTTCAACGATTACTTTGGTGTTGAACTAGAAAGCGATGATGTGGATACCATCGCTGGTTATTATTTGACGGGTGTTGGTACGATTCCAACAACTGAGAAAATTAGTTATGAATTGGTCAGCCAAAACAAGCAGATTGTCCTGACCAATGATAAGGTGAAAAATGGGCGTGTTACTAAGGTAAAAGTTCAAATCACAGAACTAGAACCTGAAGAAGAAACAGAATAAAGGGGCTTGAGACACCATCAGGTGCCCAAGCTCCCATTTATAAAAAAAAGACTCACGGGGAGTCTTTTGGTTTACTATAAGGCGGTAGACGGATTTGAACCGACGATCAAGCTTTTGCAGAGCCGTGCCTTACCACTTGGCTATACCGCCTCAACGTTTATTATTATACCTTGAAAATGATTCTACGTCAATAGTTTCTTAAACGAAAATCCAATTTAGGAAACTTTCCCTTTTTATGACAGACTTTAAAACCGAGAGAGAAAGTCTGAAAATCAGTCTTTACGGGCTGTAAATTTGCCATTCTAATCACCTAGATATCAAACAAAGAGTGTAGAAATTTGACAGATGAAAGTTTTTTGAGAGTATACGCCTAAATATTCTGAAAATTCGTTTACTTTTTAAAAAATATATGTTATAATTTTCAATAAGCCTAAATTTTTCAAGAGGAGTTAAAAACATGAAAAAAAGTAGAGTATTTGTTGCAGCAGGTATTGCTTTATTAGCAACAGGAGTATTAGCTGCTTGCAGTTCTTCAAAATCATCTGATTCAGCAGCACCAAAAACTTTTGGTTATGTTTATTCATCTGACCCAGAAACATTGGATTACCTCATTTCAGGGAAACAAAGCACTAAAGTTGCCACTTCAAATGGTATCGATGGTCTCTTTACAAATGACAAATATGGGAATTTGACTCCTGCAGTTGCAGAAGACTGGTCAGTCTCAAAAGACGGTTTGACTTATACCTACAAGATTCGTAAAGGTGTCAAATGGTTTACCTCTGATGGAGAAGAGTACGCTGAAGTAACAGCGAAAGACTTTGTAAATGGCTTGAAGCACGCAGCAGATAACAAGTCTGAAGCACTTTATCTAGCAGAAGATTCAGTTAAAGGTCTAGCTGACTATATTGCTGGAAACAATAAAGATTTTTCTTCAGTCGGTGTGAAGGCAGTTGATGATTATACCCTTGAATACACTTTGAATAAACCAGAACCATACTGGAATTCTAAGTTGGCCTACTCAATCTTCTGGCCATTGAACGAAGAATTTGAAAAATCAAAAGGGGCTGACTTTGGTAAAGCAACTGACCCTACATCATTGCTTTACAATGGACCATTCTTGCTGAGAGGTTTGACTGCTAAGTCATCTATCGAATTTGTGAAGAATGAAAACTATTGGGATAAAGATAATGTTCATCTTGATAAAGTAACCCTTGCTTTCTATGATGGGTCAGACCAAGAGTCAATTGAACGTAACTTTACAAGTGGAGCTTATAGCTATGCTCGTCTTTACCCAACAAGTTCAAACTACTCTAAAGTAGAAGAGACTTACAAAGACAACATTTACTACACTCCATCAGGACCTGGTATTGGTGGTTTGGGTGTGAATATTGACCGTCAAGGCTACAAATACACCTCGAAGACAACTGATGAAGAGAAGACTTCTACTAAGAAAGCTCTTCTTAACAAAGATTTCCGTCAGGCCTTGAACTTTGCCTTTGACCGTACTTCTTACTCAGCACAAATTAATGGTAAAGAAGGTGCTCCTCTTGCAGTTCGTAACCTCTTTGTGAAACCAGGGTTTGTCTCTGCAGGTGAAAAAACTTTCGGTGACTTGGTAACTGAAAAGATGGCTGCTTATGGTGATGAATGGAAGAACGTAAACTTTGCTGATGGTCAAGATGGTCTCTTCAATGCTGATAAAGCTAAAGCCGAATTTGCCAAAGCTAAAACTGCTTTAGAAGCAGAAGGTGTGAAATTCCCTATCCACTTGGATATTCCAGTAGATCAAGCAGCTAAGAACTACATTACACGTATCCAATCTTTCAAACAATCAGTTGAAACAGTGCTTGGTGAAGACAATGTAGTCATCGATATCCAACAAGTTTCTAAAGATGAGTTTAATAATATCTCTTACTATGCTGCAAATGCTGCGGCAGAAGATTGGGATCTCTCAGGGGCAGTTGGATGGAACCCAGACTACGAGGATCCATCAACTTACCTTGATATCTTGAAAACAACTAATGCTAAACAAACAAAAACATACATGGGGTACGAAGGCGCCGATAATGCTGCAGCAGCTCAAGTTGGTTTGAAAGAATACGATAAGTTAGTTGATGAAGCTGCTAAAGAAACTAGCGACTTGAATGTTCGTTATGAAAAATACGCGGCAGCTCAAGCTTGGTTGACAGACAGCTCTCTCTTCCTTCCTGCTATGTCAGGTAGTGGTGCAGCGCCATTCATTTCTCGTGTAGTACCATTCTCAGCATCATATAGTCAATCTGGAGATAAAGGCTCAGATGTATACTTCAAGTATATTCAGTTACAAGACAAGGTTGTAACTAAAGCTGACTATGAACAAGCTCGTGAAAAATGGCTCAAAGAGAAAAAAGAATCAAACGAAAAAGTTCAAAAAGAATTGGCTAGTCACGTTAAATAAATAACTCTCAAGAGAACTTTCTCTCCATGAGGAGAAGGTTCTTTTGGGATTTTAAAAGGAAACGATATGAAGAAATATATTTTTATGCGTGTATTGCGTTCATTGTTGTCTATTTTCTTGGTGACAACCTTGACCTACACAATTATCTATACGATGGTTCCTCGGAACTTGATTTTCAAGCAGGATACCAACTATAACAAGATTGCAACGACGCCAGATAAACGGGACAATTATGAAAATACCGTTTATGAGCGGATGGGCTATATCGAGTACTACGATACCAAGGAGTTGCAAGAAAGAGCTAGCACGATGGACTCATCTGTAACCGTTGATGCCAATGAGACTAACAAGGCAATCTACGAAAAATACATCAACCAACTAGGAAATGGTTGGACACTAGGTGTATTCTCAGAAAGTGGTCAATTCTATGCTACGCGTGAAATTCCGATTTTTGAACGTGTTTTCAAATTCTATGCCAACTTGATTGATGTCGATCATCCAAACAAGATTCAGGACCCTGAAAATCCAAACTTGCAACGCTATCTTCGTTTTGAAAATGACCCTGCTATCGGTTGGTCATTGGTTGGTTCAGGTACAAAACATAAATACCTTTTGTATTTCAACAACCAATTCCCATTTGTCCACCAAAATTTTGTGAACATTAACTTGGGTGACTCTTACCCAACCTATGCGAACACGCCAGTGCTTCAAGTTATCACACAGGGTCAAGGACAAACTAAGACAGGAGAAGTTCAATTCCCAACGGGTAAAAAGACTTCATCTGTAGATATCTACTCTCGTACCTACAAATCACCAAGTCAAGCAGACGCACGTGAGGTGGCAAACTATGGTAAGGACGATCCATACACGGCTACAGAAAGCAATTACCAATATCCATCTATGATTGCAAGCTCAGCGGTTGCTGGTTTGATTGGTTTGATTATTTCGTATGCTATCGCTATTCCACTTGGATCTGCTATGGCTCGCCACAAGAATACTTGGATTGACAGCTTCTCGACAGGTGCTCTGACCTTCTTGCTTGCTCTTCCAACAATTGCCTTGGTTTACATCGTGCGTTTGATTGGATCATCCATTGGTCTTCCAGACTCATTCCCTATCTTGGGAGCTGGGGATTGGCGTTCCTATGTCTTGCCGGCAGTTATTCTAGGTTTGTTGGGTGCGCCAAGTACAGCTATCTGGATTCGTCGTTACATGATCGACTTGCAATCCCAGGACTTTGTACGTTTTGCTCGTGCAAAAGGTTTGTCTGAAAAAGAAATTTCAAATAAACACATCTTTAAAAATGCCATGGTTCCACTGGTTTCAGGTATTCCTGGTGCCGTAATCGGGGTTATTGGTGGTGCAACATTGACAGAAACAGTCTTCGCTTTCCCAGGTATGGGTAAAATGTTGATTGACTCTGTTAAGGCATCAAACAACTCAATGGTAGTTGGTCTCGTCTTTATCTTTACATGTATTTCTATCTTCTCACTCTTTGTAGGAGATATCTGGATGACCATGCTTGACCCACGTATTAAATTGACAGAGAAAGGAGGCAAATAATGTCAACAATCGGAAAAGAAAAATTTCAGTTCGTAAAACGTGACGATTTTGCCTCTGAAACAATTGATGCTCCTGCCTATTCATACTGGGGTTCTGTATTTAGACAATTTCTAAAGAAAAAATCAACCGTCTTTATGCTAGGAATTTTGGTTGCCATTATCTTGATGAGCTTTATTTACCCAATGTTCTCAGATTTTGACTTCAACGATGTAAGTAAGGTCAATGACTTTTCTGCTCGTTTTATCAAACCCAATGCTGAACATTGGTTTGGTACAGATAGCAATGGTAAATCCTTGTTTGATGGGGTTTGGTTTGGTGCGCGTAATTCAATTCTTATCTCTGTAATTGCCACTTTTATCAACCTTGTAATTGGGGTTATTGTTGGTGGAATCTGGGGAATTTCAAAATCTGTTGACCGCGTCATGATGGAAGTTTATAACATTATTTCAAACATTCCATCTCTCTTGATTGTCATTGTCTTGACTTACTCAATTGGTGCTGGTTTCTGGAATTTGATTTTTGCCATGAGTGTGACAACTTGGATTGGGATTGCTTATATGATTCGTATCCAAATTATGCGTTACCGTGACTTGGAATACAATCTTGCTTCTCAAACACTTGGAACACCAACCTTTAAAATCATTGTTAAAAACATCATGCCACAATTGGTATCTGTTATTGTTTCTACAATGACCTTGATGTTGCCAAGCTTCATCTCTTATGAAGCCTTCCTTTCCTTCTTTGGATTGGGATTGCCTGTAACAGTGCCAAGTTTGGGACGTTTGATCTCAGATTACTCACAAAACGTTACGACCAACGCTTACTTATTCTGGATTCCATTGACAACCTTGATCTTGGTATCCCTATCTCTTTTCGTTGTTGGTCAAAACCTAGCGGATGCTAGTGATCCACGTACACATAGATAGGAGTAGGCATGATAAAAGGAAAAGATGTAATTTTGACTGCTCGTGATATTGTCGTGGAATTTGACGTTCGTGACAAAGTTCTGACGGCTATCCGAGGAGTTTCTCTAGACTTGATTGAAGGAGAAGTTCTTGCCTTGGTAGGTGAGTCCGGTTCTGGTAAATCTGTTTTAACAAAAACTTTTACAGGCATGTTAGAAGACAATGGACGTATTGCCCAAGGAAGCATCGACTATCGTGGACAAGACTTGACCGCTCTAACTTCTAACAAGGAATGGGAGAAGATTCGTGGTGCTAAAATTGCGACTATCTTCCAAGACCCTATGACAAGTTTGGACCCAATCAATACAATCGGTAGCCAAATCACTGAAGTTATCATTAAACACCAAGGGAAAACAGCTAAGGAAGCCAAAGAGATGGCAATCGACTATATGAACAAGGTCGGAATCCCAGATGCTGAAAAACGTTTTGAAGAGTATCCTTTCCAATATTCTGGAGGGATGCGCCAACGTATCGTTATTGCGATTGCCCTTGCCTGTCGTCCAGATATCTTGATCTGTGACGAGCCAACAACGGCCCTTGACGTTACCATTCAAGCGCAAATCATTGATTTGCTTAAAACCTTGCAAAATGAGTACCACTTTACCATTATCTTTATCACCCATGACCTTGGTGTGGTAGCAAGTATTGCCGATAAGGTAGCGGTTATGTATGCTGGTGAAATTGTAGAATACGGAACTGTTGAGGAAGTCTTCTACGATCCACGTCATCCATATACTTGGAGTCTCTTGTCTAGCTTGCCTCAGCTTGCTGATGATAAAGGGGAATTGTACTCTATCCCAGGAACACCACCGTCTCTTTATACTGAGTTGAAAGGTGATGCCTTTGCCCTTCGGTCAGATTATGCGATGCAAATTGACTTTGAACAGAAAGCACCTCAGTTTTCAGTCACTGATACCCACTGGGCTAAGACTTGGTTGCTTCATGAGAATGCTCCTAAAGTTGAAAAACCTGGAGTCATTGCAGATTTGCATGACAAGATTCGTGATAAAATGGGCTTTGCTCATCTAGAAGACTAGGAGGAAGGAAATGTCTGAAAAATTAGTAGAAATTAAAGATTTAGAAATTTCCTTCGGTGAAGGAAGTAAGAAGTTTGTTGCGGTTAAAAACGCCAACTTCTTTATCAACAAGGGAGAAACCTTCTCTCTTGTTGGTGAGTCTGGTAGCGGGAAAACAACGATTGGTCGTGCCATTATTGGTCTAAATAATACTAGTAAAGGTGAGATCATCTTTGATGGTCATAAGATTAATGGGAAAAAATCTCATAAGGAATCATCAGACTTGATCCGTCGCATCCAGATGATTTTCCAGGACCCTGCAGCGAGCTTGAATGAGCGTGCAACAGTTGACTATATCATCTCTGAAGGTCTTTACAACTACCACTTGTTCAAAGACGAAGAAGATAGAAAAGAAAAAGTTCAAAAGATGATTCATGAAGTTGGACTTTTGAAAGAACACTTGACCCGTTATCCACACGAGTTTTCTGGTGGTCAACGCCAGCGTATCGGGATTGCCCGTGCCCTTGTGATGGAACCTGATTTCGTTATTGCGGATGAGCCAATTTCAGCCTTGGACGTATCAGTGCGTGCGCAAGTCTTGAACTTGCTCAAGAAGTTCCAAAAAGAGTTGGGCTTGACTTATCTCTTCATCGCGCATGACTTGTCAGTTGTTCGCTTTATCTCAGATCGTATCGCGGTTATCTATAAGGGAGTTATCGTCGAAGTGGCGGAGACAGAGGAGTTGTTTAACAATCCTGTCCACCCATACACTCAAGCACTTCTATCTGCTGTACCGATTCCAGATCCAATCTTGGAACGCAAGAAGGTTTTGAAAGTTTACGATCCTGACCAACATGACTATGAGACAGACAAGCCATCTATGGTAGAAATTCGTCCAGGTCACTACGTTTGGGCTAACCAAGCAGAACTTGCTCGTTACAAGAAAGCTCTTAAAGAATAAACAAATTAGGAGAGGACCGAAAGGTCTTCTCATTTTTAATAGAAAAATTCCCCTTCTACTGGCTTGTAAAAGGGGAATTGTATTCTCATTAACGTTTAGACCAAGTGCGTTTCATAAAGAGTAGCAAAATGGGGTATATCTCTAAGCGACCTGCAATCATTGCAAAGGAGAGGAGGATTTTAGAGATGGGACTAAAGATGGAAAAACTCGAGGTTGTACCTAGAATAGGTCCGATATTGTTAAAACAGCTGAAGACCGCACTGGTCACGACTAGAAAATCATTGCTATCAAGACTGACGATAAAGATGAGAGAGAGGATAATCATCATATAGATGGCAAAATACTTGAGAATCTTGTGCTGGGTATCCTTATCAATCACAGTTTTATTAACATGTAGAGTCAAGACACGGTGAGGGGATAAGATGGACAAAATCTGGTTTTTGGCAATTTTTGTAAGGATAAGTCCTCTGATCACCTTAAGACCACCTGCAGTTGAGCCAGCTGATCCACCGATTCCCATGAGGAAGAGGAGGATAAATTGGGAGAAGAGGGGCCAGTTGGTAATATCACCGTAACCAAAACCTGTTGTCGTGATGATATTGGAAACCTGGAAGAAGGCCATTTCAACACTCTTAGAGACCCCTTGGTAGAGGTGGAGTGTATTAAGCGTAATCAAGCCGGTAGAAACTAGAACAATGATGATATATGCTCGTAGTTCTTCAT
>NZ_KQ970185.1:38921-39700 GCF_001579015.1 Streptococcus oralis | reverse complement strand
AAACTAGAACAATGATGATATATGCTCGTAGTTCTTCATCTCCAAAGAAAGCCTTAACCCGACGGAGCATGAGGTAGTAGTAGAGATTGAAGTTAACCCCAAAAACCAGAACTCCGATACTGACGAGATAGGTGATGAGTGAGCTACCGTAGTGGGCAATTCCGTCGTTATAGACGGTAAAGCCCCCAGTTCCTGCTGTTCCCATAGCGATGACAAAACTATCATAGAGAGGCATGCCTGCTAGATAGTAGATAACTACAAAAAGGGAGAAGAGAGCCAGATAAAGCAGATAGAGGATCTGGGCAGTGTTTTTTAGTTTGGATACGACCTTACCAAAGACAGGTCCAGGAACCTCAGCCTTCATCACCTCCAAGTGACTATTCTTGGCATTGTCCATAATAGCAAGTGCGAAAACAAGCACCCCCATCCCTCCGATCAAGTGGGTGAAACTTCGCCAGAAGAGGAGGGAACGAGTGAGAACGGAAACATCGTTCAGAATAGTTGCTCCTGTAGTCGTAAATCCAGAACTGATTTCAAAGAAGGCATCGATGACGCTGGGGATTTGTCCTGAAAAGACAAAGGGGAGGCCGCCAAAGAAAGACCATAAAATCCAACAGAGGGCAACAATTAAGACCCCTTCCTTGGCATAAATCCGTTGATTTTTAGGTTTCCGTAAAACGCCTAGACCACCGAGAAGGACTAAAATTCCAATCGTAGAAAAGAGAGCGATAAATACTTGACTAGATTCTTGGTAATAGATCGCTACACTAACAGGAACT
>NZ_KQ970185.1:34897-38901 GCF_001579015.1 Streptococcus oralis | reverse complement strand
TAGATCGCTACACTAACAGGAACTAGGAGAAGAACAGCCTCAATCAAGAGAAGCTTTGAGAGGAGGTAACGAATCATACTTTTATTCATTTTTTACCTCTCAATCAAATCATAAATTTTGGTGATGTTTGGCAATAAGGTCGTCACGAGTAACTTGTCTCCCACCTCAAGCATATCCTCTCCAGTAGGGAAGATTGTTTTTCCTTTTCGGATAATGGCTGCGATGAGAACCCCTTTTTTCAATTTCAACTGTGATAGAGGTTTGGCAGTCATTTTATTAGCTTCCTTGATTTGGAATTGGAGGGTTTCGATTTGACCATTTGCGAGATGGTGCATGGCTTGAAGATCTGAATACTGAGCGTTTACTCGACCACGGATAAAGTGCATAATGGTATCCACTGCGATGCTTTTTGGTGTGATGATACTCGAAAAATCAGGCGCGTGGATAATCTCTAGAAGGCTTGTTCGGTTGACCTTGGTGATATTCTTATGGACGCCAACTCGGTCAAGAAACATAGAGGTGATGATATTTTCCTCATCAACCCCAGTCAAGGTTGCGACTGCATCATAGTGGGGAGCACTTTCTTCAAGCAAAATGTCTTTTGCAGTTCCATCTCCTTGGACAATATAGAGATTGGGGAACTTTTCGCTGAAGAAACGAGCTCTTTCAGGATTGATCTCGATGACCTTGGTATCAATGCGACTGTCTTTTAAAATGCCGAGTAGATAATAAGCAATCTTTCCAGCTCCAACGATAAGCAAGCTTTTCACTGCGCGAGATTTAAAATAGTTATGGAAAAGCATCATATCTACGCGATTTCCTGTAACAAAAATCCTATCCTTGTCTTGGATAATAACATCACCACTTGGAATCATCAGTTGATGATCTCTCTCCATAGCACAGACAATAACATTACCAAATTTTTTACGGAAGTCTGAGATTGGCATTTGACAAAGACCGCTAGAATCCTTGACAACAAACTCCATGAGACTGACCCGACCTCCAGCAAATCGTTCGACAGAGAGGGCGTTAGGGAAATCAATGATATTTGAAATCGCACGCGCTGCTAGGAGTTCTGGATTAACAATAAGTGAAAATCCAAGAATATTTTTCTCTTTAAAATAGGCATTAGAGTATTCAGGATTTCGTACCCGAACGATGGTTTCTTTAGCGCCCATTTTTTTAGCAAGTACCGCTGAAATCATATTCACTTCATCGTATTCAGTTAGAGCGATAAAGATATCACACTCTTGGACACCGGCTTGCTCTAAGATAGTAAAGTCAGCACCATTTCCAAGGAGTCCTATGATATCATAGCGACTGACAATGTGATTGAGGACAGCCTCATCTTGTTCAATGAGGACAACGTCATGGTTTTCTGCAACCAGTGAACGACAGAGGGCGAAACCAACTTTCCCTCCACCAACAAGGACAATTTTCATATAAAAAACCTACTTTTTCATGATGTAACTATCATACCCTTTTTTAGCAAAAAATGCACTTGCTAAGGCGATTTTTAAGGGAAGAAAGGCCTTTTTCACGTTTTGAAGATACATTTGCTTAATTTCTATAACGATGTCTCCGATTTGGACTGATATTACTCTCTTACTATCCCTTTTCAGAAAGGGAATGACCAAACATGAAAATATCAATTAAAAAAAGTAAAAAAATCAAGTCATTTCTATTGACAATGATTCTGAAAGTGTTATACTAAGAAAGTAGTTTCGCTGATTTACTTCAAACCTGTTGTGAGGTAAGTTAACGATGCCTTAACCACGCTGTTTGCTGAGCTTGACTCCGGGCAGTGTGGCTATTTTTTTGCAATGATAAAAGGAAGCCAATTATGACAAATCACATTGTATTATTTGAACCTCAGATTCCACAAAATACAGGTAACATTGCGCGTACTTGCGCTGCGACCAATTCTCCCCTTCACATCATCAAACCGATGGGATTTCCCATTGATGATCGCAAGATGAAGCGGGCTGGTTTGGACTACTGGGATAAGTTAGAGATTTATTTTTATGACAGTTTGGAAGATTTCATGTCTCAGATGAAGGGAAAACTCTATCTGATTTCAAAATTTGCAGAAAAGATCTATTCTGAAGCAGATTTATCGACGGACGAAGACCATTATTTTCTCTTCGGACGTGAAGACAAGGGCTTGCCTGAGGACTTTATGCGAGAACATCCTGAGAAGGCTCTCCGTATTCCTATGAATGATGAACATGTCCGCAGTCTCAATGTTTCCAATACTGTCTGCATGATCGTCTACGAAGCTCTTCGTCAGCAAAATTTTGCAGGTCTTGAGCTTGTTCATACCTATGAAGCAGATAAATTGAAATAATCAAAATGCTTGCACTTGCAAGCGTTTTTTGTTATGATAAAGGGGTCTTCAGGGCAGGGTGAGATTCCCGACCGGCGGTGACTTTAACTAGCTATTTTGGCTTACTCTTCGTTGTCTTGTCTTGATATACTCAAGTATTATCTTCGACTGCGACGCCTAGATTAATCCAAAATATCTTAGTTAAAGAAGTCCGCGAGCGCAAGCTGATGTGGTGCGATTCCACAACCGACAGTATAGTCTGGATGGGAGAAGACGAAAGAATGGCTTTGTCTGTTCTGATGAGTTTATTGATGAATTGCAACCGCTTGCTCAAAAGAGTGAGAGGGAACTTTTGGGATATAAAAAGTGAGAATAGATAGAGGGATCCTTTCCAACTTCTTCTGATTTTATAGAAAATTGGAGGAACCTGTTATGACAAACACACGTCGACTTTCGACCATTGCGATTTTATCAGCCATTTCATTTGTGCTGATGTACTTTGACTTTCCGCTCTTGCCAGCGGCAACCTTCCTCAAGATTGAGTTTAGCATCTTGCCAGTCCTTGTGGGCTTGGTGGTGATGGATTTGCCTGCCGCTCTAGGGATTCTTTTGCTTCGATCGCTCTTGAAGTTGCTTCTGAATAGCCAAGGAGTGAACACCTACATTGGCTTGCCAATGAATGTCGTAGCTCTGGGAGTTTTTGTTATCGTCTTTGGTTTGATTTGGAAAAAGGAACGCAGCACCCTTCGTTTCCTACTAGCATCTCTAGCGGGAACTTTTGGATTGACTTCTGCCATGTTGGTTCTCAACTATGTCTATGCGGTTCCTTTATACGCGCAGTTTGCCAACTTTGATATTAGAGAAATTATAGGACTTTCTAACTACTTGATGACCATGGTTTTACCTTTTAACCTGATTGAAGGTTTAATCTTTGCCGTTTCATTCTGGTTGTTATATGTCCTCTTGAAACCAACCTTAAAACATTATGAGAGATAAACAAACATTTTTAATGAAGGGCAGTTTTGCCCTTTTACTTTTCGTCCTTCTTGGCTATATGGTTAAGTTCTATCCTGAAACGCTGGTCGGTTTTGATCAACCTCTTCAGACTGCTCTTCGTGGGGACTTGCCAGATTACTTGACTATTCTTTTCAGGGCCATCACACGCTTGATCGATATCCCAGTGATTATCACCTGGGTTGCTATCACAGCTTTTATCTTGTATCGTAAGCAGTGGAAGATAGAAAGCTACTTCATGGCGGGTAATCTAGTCTTAGCTGGTCTTTTAATCGTGACCTTTAAAAATATTTACCAGCGCCCACGACCAGCTATCTTACATTTAGTCGAGGAGAAGGGATTTTCCTTCCCAAGTGGCCATTCTCTGGCTGTGACTTTGATGGTAGGTACTCTGATTGTCATTCTCAGTCAACGAATTAAAGATCCAGTCTGGAGAAAAATCGTGCAAATCGTCCTTGGCTTCTACCTAGTCAGTGTGTTGCTATCTCGGGTCTATCTGGGAGTTCACTACCCATCAGATGTTCTTGCCAGTTTCTGTGTAGGCTTGGGAGTCTTGTTTATCGAATTTCCTTTCTACGACAAGCTTCGCTTCCAATGGCGATTTAAAGGCAAGCAGAAGTGAGATAGGTCTTGCAAGAATGGTAAAAATCTGATAAACTAAGTA
>NZ_KQ970185.1:21098-34838 GCF_001579015.1 Streptococcus oralis | reverse complement strand
CTTGTCAGATGAAAACGGATGGTACCGCGTGTCAACGCTCCGAGTGGAGTTTTTGACATGTGGTTTTCTTTTTATCTACGAGCGACTGATGGAGGAATTATGTCAACTATTGAAGAACAATTAAAAGCGCTTCGCGAAGAAACGCTGGCTAGCTTGAAGCAGATTACTGCTGAAAATGAAAAAGAGATGCAAGAATTGCGTGTCTCTGTCCTTGGGAAAAAAGGTTCACTGACTGAAATCCTTAAAGGGATGAAGGATGTATCGGCTGAAATGCGCCCTGTCATCGGGAAACACGTCAATGAAGCTCGTGATGTCTTGACAGCAGCCTTTGAGGAAACAGCGAAACTCTTGGAAGAAAAGAAAGTCGCAGCTCAACTGGCTAGCGAGAGTATCGATGTGACACTTCCAGGTCGTCCGGTAGCTACTGGTCACCGTCACGTTCTCACACAAACCAGTGAGGAAATTGAAGATATTTTCATCGGTATGGGTTACCAAGTCGTGGATGGTTTTGAAGTGGAGCAAGACTACTATAACTTCGAGCGTATGAACCTTCCAAAAGATCACCCAGCTCGTGATATGCAGGATACTTTCTACATCACAGAAGAAATCTTGCTTCGTACTCACACGTCTCCAGTTCAGGCGCGTGCTATGGATGCTCATGATTTTTCAAAAGGTCCTTTGAAAATGATCTCACCAGGGCGTGTCTTCCGTCGTGATACGGACGATGCGACCCACAGCCACCAATTCCATCAAATCGAAGGTTTGGTTGTCGGGAAGAACATCTCTATGGCTGACCTTCAAGGTACGCTTCAACTGATCATTCAAAAAATGTTTGGTGAAGAGCGTCAAATTCGTTTGCGTCCATCTTACTTCCCATTCACAGAGCCATCTGTTGAGGTGGATGTTTCCTGCTTCAAGTGTGGTGGAGAAGGCTGTAACGTATGTAAGAAAACGGGTTGGATCGAAATTATGGGCGCCGGTATGGTTCACCCACGGGTCCTTGAGATGAGTGGTATTGATGCAACTGTTTACTCTGGTTTTGCCTTTGGTCTCGGACAAGAACGTGTAGCCATGCTCCGTTACGGAATCAACGATATCCGTGGCTTCTACCAAGGAGATGTCCGCTTTTCAGAACAATTTAAATAAGATTGAAACGCGAGGATATTTTATGATTTCGGAACAAAACTATAACAAACTTTTAGAGAAGTTTGGTGATATATCTTCATTTGCGATTTATAAAGAATCTAAAAATAATGATAAAGCAACATCTGAAAATATATCCTATGAAGAAGCTATTGAAAATCATCAAAAAGACTACATAAATCCTTCTAATATAATACTTATGGTAAACCCCTCTGCTAAAAGAGAACAATCCCCTGATAGTAATTTTTCTTCATTTCATCATTCAAATATTAATGATCGTCATTTAAGATTCTTAACTATGAAAACAAGTACATTTTGGAGGAATCTATACGGATCATATGTAACTGATCTATTTTCTGATGTTGTCGAATCTGTAATGGATAATTTAATTTCGGCAGTAAAGGATGATAATAAAAAGGACTACAGAAAACAATCGTATAAAAAATTAATCGAACAATTAGAAATATTGTCCCAGGATTCAAAAGAAGAAAAGTTAAATATATATGTTTGTGGTGCTTTGTCGAAGAGTAAGCGTAAAGATTTTATTTTTTTTATAGAAGAATTAATAGAAGAAATTTCAGAAAACTCAGATTTAAATATTGAACTTAGTTTTTATGCTGTTTATCATCCTGGTTATCAAAATTTAAAAAAATTAATTCAAGGTGGTTGTGAAAAAATAGTTAAGCATTCTATGAAGGTTGAATGAAATAGTTCTTAATTTGGAAGTTAAGTTTTACTATTTAAATGTAACTTTATAGAAAGAGTTTGTTCACAGAGTTGTGGCTAAAAACTTTTATTCTATAGAGATGGTAAGAGATAAGAGCTCTTCCTAAGACAGCCTCGGGCTGGAAAACACAAAATGAAAGGATCTAAACGAGGGCCAAAAGAAATCTAGGAAAGTCATCTAGATTTCAGCATAGCCCTTGGTATCTTACATATGTTAGTTAGTTATAAATGGTTAAAAGAGTTGGTGGACGTTGATGTGCCATCACAAGAGTTGGCTGAAAAAATGTCAACCACAGGGATCGAGGTAGAAGGTGTCGAATCACCTGCTGCCGGTCTCTCAAAAATTGTCGTCGGTGAGGTCTTGTCTTGCGAAGATGTGCCAGAAACTCATCTCCATGTTTGTCAGGTTAACATTGGTGAAGAAGAAGCCCGTCAAATTGTCTGTGGTGCCCCAAATGTGCGTGCAGGTATCAAGGTCATGGTGGCACTTCCGGGAGCTCGTATCGCTGATAATTACAAGATCAAAAAAGGGAAAATCCGTGGCTTGGAGTCACTTGGAATGATTTGTTCACTTGGTGAATTAGGCATTTCTGACTCCGTTGTACCTAAGGAATTTGCAGATGGTATCCAAATCTTGCCAGAAGATGCTGTTCCAGGCGAGGAAGTCTTCTCATATCTGGACTTGGATGATGAAATCATCGAACTTTCCATCACTCCAAACCGTGCGGACGCCCTTTCTATGCGTGGGGTAGCGCACGAAGTGGCAGCCATCTATGACAAGGCGGTCAGCTTTAAAGAATTTACTCTTTCAGAAACAGACCAAGTTGCGGCAGATGCCCTTTCTGTCAGCATTGACACAAACAAGGCGCCTTACTATGCCGCTCGTATCTTGGACAATGTGACAATCGCACCAAGTCCACAGTGGTTGCAAAACCTCCTCATGAACGAAGGTATCCGTCCTATCAACAACGTAGTGGATGTGACAAATTACATCCTACTCTACTTTGGTCAACCTATGCATGCCTTTGACTTGGATACCTTTGAAGGGACTGACATCCGTGTACGTGAAGCGCGTGCTGGTGAAAAATTGGTGACCTTGGATGGGGAAGAACGTGAGTTGGAAGCAAGTGACCTCGTGATTACTGTTGCTGACAAACCAGTAGCCCTTGCAGGTGTCATGGGTGGTCAAGCAACAGAAATCTCTGAAAAATCTAGTCGTGTTGTCCTTGAAGCAGCTGTTTTCAATGGCAAATCTATCCGTAAGACCAGCGGTCGCCTCAACCTTCGTTCAGAGTCTTCTTCTCGTTTTGAAAAAGGCATTAATGTGGCAACCGTTAATGAAGCCCTTGATGCGGCGGCAAGTATGATTGCGGAACTTGCAGGTGCGACGGTGCGTAAAGGCATTGTTTCAGCAGGGGAACTTGATACTTCTGATGTAGAAGTTTCTTCAACTCTTGCAGATGTCAACCGCGTCCTTGGAACGGAGCTTTCCTACGCGGATGTAGAAGATGTCTTCCGTCGTCTTGGCTTTGGTCTTTCTGGAAATGCAGACAGCTTTACCGTCAGCGTCCCACGTCGTCGTTGGGATATCACCATCGAGGCAGACCTCTTTGAAGAAATCGCTCGTATCTATGGTTATGACCGCTTGCCAACCAGCCTTCCAAAAGATGATGGTACAGCTGGTGAATTGACAGCGACACAAAAATTGCGCCGTCAAGTTCGTACTATCGCTGAAGGGGCAGGCTTGACAGAGATCATCACCTACGCTCTAACAACTCCTGAAAAAGCAGTTGAGTTTACGGCTCAACCAAGCAACCTTACAGAACTTATGTGGCCAATGACAGTAGATCGTTCCGTTCTCCGTCAAAATATGGTCTCAGGTATCCTTGATACAGTTGCCTACAACGTAGCGCGTAAGAATAAAAACTTGGCTCTTTACGAGATTGGAAAAGTCTTTGAACAAACAGGCAATCCCAAAGAAGACCTACCAAATGAAATCAACAGCTTTGCCTTTGCCTTGACAGGCTTGGTTGCAGAAAAAGACTTCCAAACAGCAGCGGTTCCAGTTGATTTCTTCTATGCTAAGGGAATCCTGGAAGCCCTCTTTGCTCGTTTGGGACTCCAAGTAACTTATACGGCAACAGCTGAAATTGCTAGCCTTCACCCAGGACGTACAGCTGTGATTTCACTCGGTGACCAAGTTCTTGGTTTCCTTGGCCAAGTACATCCAGTCACTGCTAAGGCTTACGATATCCCAGAAACCTATGTAGCGGAGCTCAACCTTTCAGCTATCGAAGCTGCGCTCCAACCGGCTGCTCCATTTGTTGAAATTACCAAATTCCCAGCAGTTAGCCGTGATATTGCTCTACTTCTCAAGGCAGAAATTAGCCATCAAGAAGTTGTAGACGCAATCCAAGCTGCAGGTGTGAAACGATTGACAGACATCAAACTCTTTGACGTCTTCTCAGGTGAAAAACTAGGACTTGGTATGAAGTCAATGGCCTATAGCCTAACCTTCCAAAATCCAGAAGAGAGCTTGACAGACGAAGAAGTCGCACGCTATATGGAAAAAATCCAAGCTTCTCTCGAAGAAAAAGTCCATGCAGAAGTGCGTTAACTCATCAATCCATCCTTCGGGGTGGATTTTTAGTTTCAAGAAGACAGTTCAGGATCAAAAATGAACAATTGGGGAGTAAAAGCCCTCAGCTATACTTTATTGGGTTATAATTGATCTATCACTTGGGTACTCAAAAATCTTAGAGAGTTTAGTTTTTAAGGAAGGATGAACAAGATAAAAATGTACATAAATCCTTGTAAAGGCTATCAAAAAGGAGTATAATAAGTGCAACATATTTCGGAGGTGGAAGATGCTAGAAGTAAGAAATCTAGAGAAAAGTTTCGGTTCCAAGCAAGTCTTGTTTGGTGTAGATTTTCAGGCAAGTCCAGGACGGATTCTGGGGCTGGTCGGGAAAAATGGTTCTGGGAAAACAACGATTTTCCACAGTATTTTGAAATTTTTAGACTATCAAGGAGAGAACAGTCTGGATGGACAGGAGATTCGCCAGGAAACCTATGCTCGAATTGGTTATCTGCCTGAGGAACGCAGTCTTATGCCCAAGTTGACAGTTCTTGAGCAAGTTCGCTACCTGGCTACTCTAAAAGGCATGGATGCTAAGGAGGTCAAGGAAAAACTCCCTCAATGGATGGAAAAACTGGAAGTTAAGGGGAAATTGACTGACAAAATTAAGAGTCTCTCAAAAGGAAATCAGCAGAAAATCCAGTTGATTATCACCCTAATCCATGAACCGGACTTGATTATCCTGGATGAGCCCTTTAGTGGTCTGGATCCAGTCAATACCGAGTTGCTCAAGCAGGTCATCTTAAAAGAAAAAGAGCGTGGTGCGACCATTATCTTTTCAGACCATGTCATGACCAATGTCGAGGAGCTTTGCGATGATATTCTCATGATTCGAGATGGGCGTGTGGTCTTGCATGGACCAGTCCAAGAAGTTCGCAATCAATACGGTAAAACGCGTCTCTTTGTTTCAAGTGAACGAAGCAAGGAAGAACTGGAAAGTCTTCCTCATGTCAAACAGGTGAGCTTGACCAAGCAAGGCAGTTGGAAATTGATCTTAGATGATGAGAGCGCTGGAAGGGAACTCTTCCCAATCCTCACTCAAGGTCAATACATCGCGACCTTTGACCAACAAGCTCCAACAATCGATGAAATCTTTAAACTAGAATCAGGGGTGGAAGTATGAGAAATATGTGGGTAGTTATTAAAGAAACTTATCTGCGACATGTCAAGTCCTGGAGTTTCTTCTTTATGGTGATTTCGCCGTTCCTCTTTTTAGGTTTGTCTGTAGGAATCGGATATCTCCAAAATTCTTCGATGGCTAAAAATAGCAAGGTAGCAGTGGTGACAACTGTACCATCTGTAACAGAAGGGCTCAAGGGTACCAATGGGATTAACTTTGACTATCAGGATGAAGCCAGTGCCCAAGCCGCCATCAAGGATGAAAAAATCAAGGGTTATCTAACTATTGATCAAGAGGACAGTGTCCTCAAAGCTGTTTACCATGGTGAAACTTCGCTTGAAACAGGTATCAAGCTAGCAGTAACCAATAAACTCAATGAACTTCAATACCAACTCAATCGCTCGGCAGCTAATTTGTCTCAAGAACAGGAAAAACTCCTGGCTCAGACTGTTGACTTTACTGAGAAGATTGACGAATCCAAAGAAAATAAAAAGATGGTCCAAACCATTGCGGCTGCAGGTCTCGGTTTCTTCCTTTATATGATTTTGATTACCTATGCTAGTGTCACTGCTCAGGAAGTGGCTAGTGAAAAAGGAACCAAAATCATGGAAGTGGTCTTCTCTAGTATCCGAGCTAGCCATTATTTCTACGCTCGCATGATTGCCTTGCTTCTTGTGATTTTGACTCATGTTGGGATTTACGTAGTGGGTGGAGTTGCTGCGCTACTTCTCTTCAAAGATCTCCCTATCTTGGCCCAGTCTGGTATTTTAAACCACTTGGGAGAGGCCTTCTCGCTCAATACTTTATTGTTTGTCTTAGTGAGCCTCTTTATGTATGTTGTTTTGGCAGCCTTTCTAGGTTCCATGGTTTCTAGGCCTGAGGATTCAGGAAAGGCCTTGTCGCCATTGATGATTTTGATTATAGCCGGATTTGTCGGTGTAACCTCTCTAGGTGCTGCTGGTGACAATTTGGTTCTGAAAATTGGGTCTTACATTCCCTTTATTTCGACCTTCTTTATGCCATTTAGAGCCATTAATGGGTATGCAAGTGATTTAGAGTCCTGGATTTCATTAGCGATTACAGTCGTTTTTGCAGTGACTGCAACGGTCTTTATCGGCCGCATGTATGCCAGCCTAGTCCTTCAGACAGATGACCTAGGCTTATGGAAAAGCTTTAAACGTGCCTTAGCTTACAAATAGGAGAGCCTCGCGAAAGCGAGGTTTTTCTAGACTTTAAACGGGAAAATAGATAAAATTATTTTTTATATCTATTGACTTTTAGTAGTAAAATTTGGTATGATAGTAGACGGTATTGTTTACCCCATTTGTAAGGCCCCGGAACCTTTCAAATACCCCGCGGACCGGAACATCCGCCCAGTAAACAAAAACGATATTCATATAGGAGAAATCATGAACAAAACTACATTCATGGCTAAACCAGGCCAAGTAGAACGCAAATGGTACGTTGTTGACGCAACTGATGTACCTCTTGGACGCCTTTCAGCAGTTGTTGCTAGCGTACTTCGCGGAAAAAACAAACCAACATTTACACCACACACTGATACAGGTGACTTCGTAATCGTTATCAATGCTGAAAAAGTTAAATTGACTGGTAAAAAAGCATCTGATAAGATCTATTACACTCACTCAAATCACCCAGGTGGATTGAAACAAATCTCTGCTGGTGAACTTCGTTCTAAAAATGCAGTACGTTTGATCGAAAAATCAGTTAAAGGTATGCTTCCACACAATACTCTTGGCCGCGCTCAAGGTATGAAATTGAAAGTATTCGTTGGAGCTGAGCACACTCACGCTGCACAACAACCAGAAGTTCTTGATATTTCAGGACTTATCTAAGGAAAGGAACAATAAAGTATGTCACAAGCACAATATGCAGGTACTGGACGTCGTAAAAACGCTGTTGCACGCGTTCGCCTTGTTCCAGGAACTGGTAAAATCACTGTTAACAAAAAAGATGTTGAAGAGTACATCCTACACGCTGACCTTCGTCTTGTAATCAACCAACCATTCGCAGTTACTTCAACTGTAGGTTCATACGACGTTTTCGTTAACGTTGTAGGTGGTGGATACGCTGGTCAATCAGGAGCTATCCGTCATGGTATCGCTCGTGCCCTTCTTCAAGTAGACCCAGACTTCCGCGATTCATTGAAACGCGCAGGACTTCTTACACGTGACTCACGTAAGGTTGAGCGTAAGAAACCAGGTCTTAAGAAAGCTCGTAAAGCATCACAATTTAGTAAACGTTAATTCGAAAGAATTACTATACTTACAAAGACCACCTTTCGGGGTGTTCTTTTTTTATTGACACCTTGTAGATTTTTAATTAGGAATCTCATTGAATGCTATCAGGTAATTGAAAAAATTCATCGATAATATCCTATTCTTCATACTTTAGTCTAATACCTATTCTAATACATATAATGTAAAAAAACTCTAGCTATCAGGTCGTTGATAGTTAGAGTTTTTTACTATTCATATGATTTAATTAGATTAAATAAGGCCTCTACTTCTGATGACGGCGTAGCTGATTTAAGGTAAGCGTAATAAACTGTAAATGTTATCTGGTCCTCCGGTATTAGAGGGATTTTTATTAAATCATCATCTTCATCAGAAAGTGCGATATCAGCCAGTAAACTAAGGCCGATACCTTTCTTTAAAAGTTCTTTAAGAATGACAATGTCGTCACTCTTAAAGAATATTTCTGCCTTGTTTTGATACTTCTGATTAAGTAGTTCAAAAGCTTTCAGGTGAACAAAGTGTTCGTCTAAAAGGATGAAGGATTGCTCTACTAATTCTTCAAAAGCGAGGGAAGGAGCAGTAGCAAGAGGATGGTTCTTAGATAAAACGACATATAGTTCTTTTTGAAAGAGTTCATGCGTCTCTAATGAAGGATGATTGAGTGGTTCAATCAAACCGAGTAGGCTTGCATCAAGGTCCCCCTTGAGGAGAAGGTTTAATAACTCTACGGAGCCACCGCGGATAGGGCGCACTTTTTTTAAAAAATCGAATTTATCTTTTTCCTTCAAGGCAGCAAAGAGATACTGAATGATAATAGGAGGGAATCCGACAGTAGAGTAATGTGCCAAGGAGCGATTAATTTCTTTGTGAGCAGAACTGACTTCAGGTAAGATCCGATCTGTATGCTTTAGAAGGATCCGTCCTTGAGTAGTTAGTTTGAAGGAGCGATGCGAGGGATCGTGGTGAATCAATTTGCAATTAAAGGAGTCCTCTAAGCGCTTGATAGCATAAGAAATAGATGGTTGGCTGACTTTGTGTTGTTTTGCTACTTCTGTATAGGATTGAAGCTGGCAGAGGTCATAAAAATATTGTAGATCTTTTAAATTCATATGGGCTCACTTTCATTAGTTGGAGAAGGAAAATAAGTGGAAATCACCGGATAAATAATTTTTATCCGTATCCCACAATTTGACTATACGAGTATTCACCAGTTAAAATGTAAGTGAGTCAGGGATATCAGAGGTTATCTAAGATACTTTCGAAAATGCTTAACATCTTTTCTCGTTTTCCAACAGGGAGCTGTTTAACCTTCATGTTGATTCTTTTGAGTGAAAGATTGTCAGTCTTATCAGAGGTTGATTCAAGGCTATCAAAATTGAAAAATTCCTCTGGGGTCATCTCTAGGGCGTCAATCACTTTTTCAAGACTGTGAATGGTCAGATTCACGTTTTGGTTTTCGAGTTGGTTGATATACTTAAGCCCGAGTCCCGCTTGTTCCGAAAGTTCTTCCTGGCTCATTTTATTCTGTGTTCGAAAATATTTCACTTTTTGGGAAATATATTGTTGTAAATAGTTTTTAGTTGTCATATAAATAGAATACAAGTTTTGTATGACAAAAAAACACCTTAAAAAATACAAAGTATTACATAACAAACTTATAGGATATTTATTTTAATTAGGATTGCCAATTTGTATGATTAGTTTCTTTTAGTCGAAAATTTTAGTAAAGAGTGATTCTCAATATTAGTATTTTAAGTATCAAAAGGCTTATTAGAAATTGTTCTCGTAGACCCATTATAACATATGCGTAGACGGATGTATTTTTTAAACAACAAAGTTTACCAAACAATTCGTTTTAAGTGGTATAATATAAGTAAAAAGGAGGTTGCACTATGACTGCACATGATATTTTAAACAATCCTTTCCTTAATAAGGGAACTGCCTTTACCTTAGAGGAGCGAAAGGAACTAGGCCTTATTGGTTTACTGCCACCTTATGTTCAAACGATTGAGGAACAAGCAGCACAAACCTATGCACAAATGCAAACAAAGGTCAATGACCTGGAAAAACGTTTGTTCTTAATGGAAATCTTTAACACAAACCGGACTCTTTTCTATTACCTCTTTTCTCAACATTTGGAAGAATTCAATCCAATTGTGTATGACCCAACCATTGCAGATACCATTGAAGGCTATAGTGATCTCTTTGTAGATCCACAATATGCGGGATATCTTGATATTAATCATCCTGAAAATATTGAAGCTACTTTGAAAAATGCTGCCGGGGATCGCGAGATTCGACTCATTGTTGTAACAGATGCAGAAGGAATTCTTGGAATTGGAGACTGGGGAACAAATGGTGTCGATATTTCTGTTGGGAAATTGATGGTCTATACGGGTGCTGCTGGAATCGATCCTTCTATGGTCCTTCCTTTAGTCATTGATGCAGGGACTAACCGTGAAGAGCTTCGTAACAATCCTAATTACTTAGGAAATCGTCACGAACGGGTTCGCGGAGATCGTTACTACGACTTCATTGACCAATTTGTTCAAACAGCAGAACGTCTCTTTCCTAAACTCTACCTTCACTGGGAAGACTTTGGCCGCTTGAATGCTGCCAATATTCTTGAGAAATACCGGAAACAAATTCCAACTTTTAATGATGATATTCAAGGCACAGGAATCGTTACCTTGGGTGGTATCTTTGGTTCACTGGATATTAGTGGTGAAAAATTAACAGATCAAGTTTATCTCTGCTATGGTGGTGGTACTGCGGGTGCAGGAATTGCCTCTCGTGTTCTTCGTGAAATGGTGAGTGAAGGTCTTTCTGAAGAAGAAGCCTATAAACGTTTCTTTATGGTTGATAAACAAGGTCTTCTCTTTGATGACATGGATGACCTAACTCCTGAACAAAAACCGTTTGCTAAGAAACGTGCTGACTTTAGTAACGCAGACAAGTTGACTGACCTGCTTGAAGTAGTGAAGACTGTGAAGCCAACCATTCTTGTAGGAACTTCGACTCAACCTAATACCTTTACTAAAGAAATAGTAGAGGCTATGTGTGAAAATACAGAGCGTCCGATGATCTTCCCTTTGTCAAATCCAACCAAACTAGCTGAAGCTAGTGCCAAAGATTTGATTGAATGGTCAGATGGCAAAGCTTTTGTCGCAACAGGAATTCCTGCTGATACGGTTTCTTATAAAGGTGTCGACTATGTGATTGGTCAAGCCAATAATGCCTTGATTTACCCAGGTCTTGGTCTGGGTATGCTGGCTTCTGAAGCAAGTCTTTTAACTGATGAAATGATTGGAGCAGCGGCTCATTCATTGAGTGGTATTGTCAATCCAGGCCAACCAGGAGCTCCTGTCTTGCCACCATTCAAGTATGTAGCAGATGTTTCTATTAAAGTAGCAGAAGCAGTCGCTAAAAAAGCACAAGAGCAAGGTCTTGCGCGTGCTAAGGAAACAGATATGGCCAAAGCAGTTCGTGATTTGAAATGGTATCCAACCTATAAATAAGTAAATGGAAATGGGGTGTACGAGTGTGACTGGATGCTTCGTACACCTCCTAATATATGCTAGATCATATAGAAAGGGAGACTATGGATATCTTTTTAACTTCAATTCAGAGTATTGTACCTATTATCGTCATTATCATTTTAGGTTACTTCTTGCAAGTCCGTGGTTGGTTTCAAGAGGGTTTTGGAAATGATTTATCTAAACTCATTATGAATGTGGCCATGCCAGTGGCAATTTTTACCTCTGTTCTTAAATATTTAACGTTAGATAAATTGATTAGCTTGTCTGGCGATTTATTGTATACGTTTATCGCCTTCATTCTCGGTTACCTAATGGCCTTTATAGCGGTGAAACTTTTTGGAGTGCGCCCAGGCCGTCGAGGAACCATGATTAATACCTTCGTGAATGCCAATACCATTTTTATTGGTTTGCCTTTAAACATAGCTCTGTTTGGAAATCAAGCTCTTCCCTACTTCTTGGTGTATTATATTACAAATACGGTATCTACTTGGACATTAGGTGTCTATCTAATGACCTCGGATAGCAAAGAAGGGGCTTCAAAGCAAGCTCAAAAATTCAATTGGAAGAAGCTCTTCCCAGCACCTTTATTGGGATTTCTTGTAGCCCTTGTATTTTTAGTGCTCCGTCTTCCTGTTCCAAGTTTTGCGGAAAGTACTTTGACTTATATTGGTAGTTTAACAACGCCACTATCTCTTATCTATATCGGTATTGTTCTTGCAAAGGCAGGCTTGAATACGATTGCCTTTGATAAAGATACAATTGTCACTTTGGTTGGACGCTTTATCCTAGTTCCTCTGATCATGCTTCTTGTATTGAAGTTCTTTGCCCCAAATATGGCAACAGCAGAATTTAAGACCTTTATGATTCAGTCTGCTACACCAGCTCTAGCAGTTCTTCCAATCCTTGCCAATCAAGGAAAAGGAGATGTGGAATTCTCTACGAATGTAGTGACTCTAAGTACGGTTCTATTTATCGTTGTTATCCCAATATTACAAACTTTATTAGGATAAGAAGGAAGAGGATAGGATTGAAAGTTTTGCGTTAAGAAATTTCCCTATTTAAAAAATATTGATTTAAATTTTATGAAATTAATCAGTAGATATCGTTCTGAAAAGCCTTGATATTACACTATTTTTAGTCCAACTAAATTCAAACCAGGTCTTAAGAAAGCTCGTAAAGCATCACAATTTAGTAAACGTTAATTCGAAAGAATTATTATACTTACAAAGAGCACCTTTCGGGGTGTTCTTTTACTTTTCCCTTCTTCTCATGGTATTTCTCATATGGTATAATGAGACAAGGATTGTTCCTCGTTTTAGACGAGTTTATGGAATTCAGGATAAGTAGTAGGTGATAAGAGTATTTCTGTCAGTCTCCTATACACCTGTTAACGGCTATCCAAAATAAAAGGAGATTGTAGATTGGTTTTATTAGTATTAGGAATTTTGGTTTTGCTCATTCTAATTTTTAAAAGGAAAAAGAAAACTGGTAAAAAATCTGAAGAAAATTCCAAGAATAAAAATTGGATATTAATAGGGTGCTTATCCATAGTTATTCCAATCACAATCTTCACAGTGAGTAGTCCTATTCTTTCTCTAATGGATATGTGGGGGCTATTTGCTCATGTAAGTCGAACTGAGATTGAGCAAGCTGTGCATCGTTCTTATCAAAACTATGGTTTAACAGGTCAATTTGAGTTAGAAAAATACGAGAAAAACTATACAAGCGTGGGAGGATTTATAATCCATGGTACCTATAGTGAAAATATAGCCGGAAAAACCTATGAGGTTAAAACTCGATTTAAATACTATACTCGTTTTTCGGAAAATAAAACATATGGAAAGACAGATGCAGAGGTTGATTACAAAAATGATAAAAAAATTTATAATGTTTTCCCAGAATTAGCCTATTTAGGGATTGAAGTTAGTCCAGGCACCAGCGAATTTTTAAAAACACTGGACAGTTCAATCAAAGATCCTCAACTGCCTGATTTGAAGTATCAAGGTATTCGTTTTGAATTTAATAGCCAATCTGATAATATCTATCTTTATAATGAAATATTAGAGGAAAATCAAAGTAAGGGACAAGCTCTGCAAGGAATGTATCCAATGGATGCTCAATATCTTTTCCAAAAAGAGATTTTTATACCGACATTTGAATTTCAGTATTTCGTTCCAAAAGAAAAAAGAGATCTCTTGTATGATGACTATCTTAAAGAGCTTGAAAGGCTCATGAAGGAATTTTTTGCCAACCAACCCTTACCAAGAGGTCTTTACGCTGTAAAGATTGCTAAATATCAAGAGGATAAACTTGTCA
>NZ_KQ970185.1:16839-20790 GCF_001579015.1 Streptococcus oralis | reverse complement strand
TGGTGTATACTATGTGAGGATTGAAAATCGTCAAGTTGTAAAGCTGTTGCAAAAATTAGAGTAGGAGTTGCTAGGGATAGGTCAGTCTAACAATATTTTTACTAAGAAGAGAAGGGGAGATTTATCAGCTTATCCAACATTTTAGGAGTCAACATACAAAAATTTGAGTGTGGATAATGAAGGGGGAGGCTTTGAAATGATTAGTTTAGAGTTGTTGTCTGAATCAAATAGTCTAGAGGTCTATTCTTTTGAAAAAGAAAATCGAGAGTATTTTGAGCGAAATTTACCTCCTAGACCAGCTAACTATTTTGATTTGGAAGGTTTTAAAGAAATTACAAGGGAATTGTTAACGGAACAAAGGAATCGTGATGTCTATATGCATCTTATTAGAGATTCGCAAGGCGTTATGGTCGGGAGAATCAATTTAAGTGTCTTAGAGGGTGATCGAAAAACAGCAGAGCTTGGGTATAGGATTGGGGAAAATGTTACCAATTTAGGCTATGCCAGCGAAACAGTTAAGCTCGTTTTAGATAAGGCCTTCACGACTTATGGTTTCAATAGAATCATTGCAGGAACAGCAAGAGATAATCTAGCTTCTCAGAGAGTGCTTTTAAAAAATGGCTTCACCTTTAGTAGAATGATAGAAAATGACTTACAAATTCATAATGAGTGGGTTCATACAGCGGTATTTGAGATAAGGAGACCATAATATCATCAATTCCAGTCTATTGACAAGGTTAATGGAGTTATAATCTTTTCAGACATTCAAGAATGCTTTCTTGGATGTTTTTTTGATGTTTTTATACTAAAATGGTACAAATGTGGTCGCAAACCGACAGAGTCAGTCACCTCAAAACATTAATTAATACTGCTATATCAACGTTTACAGACACTTTATGGTTCACACCATTATTTAGGCAGCGATAAGCAATCTCTCCAACAGCCATTGGAATGTTGACGTCAGTCTTAGTTGTAATCGTATCACTATGGGTCAACGCTTCAGAAATAGCTTCAATAGACGTTTCAGCTTGCTTGGGCAAGGCTGCTCCAGTATGTCGTAATTTATGAGGAGTTGCATGTGTAAGTTCTGGATAATGTTTTCTAATGCTTTTCATTTTATTGTTGAGGTAGTCAGAATGTAAAGGTTTATTGAAGTTCCTTTTGTGTTGAGGTATGTAAAATAAATTGTTATGGATTGATGGTTCAAACTTTGCTAGTTCCTATTTTTGCATTTATCTAAAGTTTCTACCAGCTAGATTTTCTGTTTACTTGTATTGATATGCTTCCATTGTAAAGCGTAACTTTTTGATTTTCTATATCTCCTAACGAAGAAGGCGAGATCACAGGCGTTCGTCAGGGAGGTGGTAGCCTGATCCAGTACGAGTATGATGCTTATGGCAATATCTCGAAGATGATTTACCCAGATGGTAGTACAGTTTCCTACACTTACGATGAACTGGATCGCCTGACTTCCGTGACAGATGTCAAGGGACAAAAGACCAGCTATAGCTATAACACAGCAGGGGATCTGACGGAAGTTATTCGAGGAAATCTGACAAGTGCAAACTAGTCAGATAAAGCTAGAGACCTTCTCAAAAAAAATTCTCAAAAAATGTCATATATACTTGACATATTGTTCTTGAAAGAATATAATATAGTCAAATATATACGACATATCAGAAAGGAGACCAGATGAACCGTGTTAAAGAATTCCGAAAGGAACGGGGCATTTCCCAGCTCGAGCTCGCCAAAGATGTCGGTGTCTCGAGACAGACTATTAACATGATTGAAAATGACAAGTACAATCCAACTCTGGAACTCTGTCTCAATCTCGCCCGCAGCCTACAAACTGACCTCAACGGTCTCTTTTGGGAAGACGATTTTTAAAAAAAGGAGCTAACTCATGAAAAAAGAAACCTTCACTGAAAAACTGATCAAACGCACATACGGCATTTCCGGACCTCTTGACGAACACAAACGCCGGGAAGCTGATCGTATCGGTAACCAAGTCTTTATCATCCTCTTTTACCCGATGATACTTGTCAATTTCATCCCACTCGTCCTCGCCAATAAGTATCCAGAAATAGTTGCTTTCGGCTATCCTCTGGTGATATTTGCTATTTCTATGATATCCGCTTTCTATGTGCTTTCTCAAAGCAAGAAAACGGGTATCACAGCCATCGATTCTGATATGTTGAGCCAAAAAGAAAGCAAGCAACTACATTTACCTGGTCTTAAAGCGGGTTTGTTCTTTGGCCTATGGATGTTTTTTATAACTCCTCTTCTCCATATACTCATAGGTGAAGGTCAGGACTATTTTCATTCTCTTCTCACTATAAGAAATGGTGTATCAAGCATTCTCGGTTCTATCTTCTTCGGAGCGAGCACACAGTTCCTCATCTCCCGTCGTATTCAAAAAGCCAAGGAAGACCAGGACGACGATTAGGAGGAAACTTATGAAATCATTACAAAATTTACTGCTAACTCATATTTTAGTTGGCATTTTTATAACCTTTTTCTTAGTTCATGGCCATATTACACGTCCATTTCTGATAGTCTTCCTGTTAGCTCTTCCTGTGTTGAACAAGGGACAGAGATTTCAGAAAATCAAATCCAAAAAAATACGCCTTCTAAACGCATCTCTCTGCTTTATTCTCGTATGCTTACCACAACTCTTAACGAATTCTATGGATTGGAGATATCTCGTATTTCTAACCATTTGCATCATTTTTATTCTAATCTACTGCTATACTCTCTATCAACTCTTTAGAGAAGCCAATACAAAATAATGTTTTAAGAGATCACTCCCATGAAAAAAGAAGATTTCACCACTCGCTTACTCAAACTATTCTTTCACATACAAGGCCCCTTTGATGAATGCCGCCAAGAGATAATCTACAGAGCTTGTGCCCGAGCCTTGATTCAAATCGTTTACTCTTCCCTTCTACTCTTCTTGCTTTATCTTCTATTTGGACGCTTCATAGAGTTGGTTCGAGATGCTATGCCCTACCTCTATTTTGGACTCATCTTCATCCTCTCATCTAGGGTGAGACTAGCAGTTCGAGACTTACATTTGGACAAGGACGACCAGTCCGAGATTCATCACAAAAGCTACAGCAAAAGCCAAATCAAAGTTCGTAGTTGGGGTGTATTCCTCAGCATTCAGCTCGGTCTCTTCCTCTTACTAATCTTTCATAAACTCTTTGTTCAACATCTTCCCCTTGACACCTTTTGGGATAATCTCTCCCAGTTCGATAAAATGCTCCCTTTACTAGTGTTGAGTTTGGGAATTGGTGCCATCTTTGGAACCATGACCTACGCCTTTTTATCGGAACACGTTAAAAAATAGACCAAGATTCGCTAATTTCTCATTTCATAGGCAAAGAATCCCACCTAGCTCGTTCTAGGTGGGATTTCCTCTTCAATTCATAGGATATTTTCCAAAATATCTACTGACCCTCGTCACCAATTCTCCCACTGGGTTTCGACTTTCACATCGCCATAGTTACTTGGCGAGAACTTGCTGTCATAAATGGTACACCAGTCTTTTAAGACTTTCTGGTTGACGATTTCGTCGTAGTCCTTGTCTAAATCTTCTTTGGAAATATTATTTTTTCTTAAATATTCTCTTATTTTTTCTTCATCCTCTAGATATTGACCGGGTTTCCTTGGCTCTTCAAAAATTGCAAGCTCCTTTTTGAGTACTTTCTTTTTTATATTATAGTGTGCCGAATACCATAGGGTAATATCCGAATTAATTCTTTTTTCAAAACGTATCGTCATTCCTTTAATACCTTCTCCGAAATTAAAGCTAATACTTATGTCTTTATAACCTTCCGGAAGATTTTTATATTTCCCTGAAGGGGTGTATGCAAAATATTCTCCATCGTTAGGCCAATCGGGTCTGATTTTAAACCCATCTATGTTTCTTAAAATATTATTTGACCGATA
>NZ_KQ970185.1:16200-16819 GCF_001579015.1 Streptococcus oralis | reverse complement strand
ACGAAAGACACTACTAGACCGAGGATTTTCTTCATGTTATCACCAATTCTCCCACTGGGTTTCGACTTTCACCTCACCATAATTGCTTGGAGAGTACTTGCTGTCATAAATGGTACACCAGTCTTTTAAGACTTTCTGATTGACGATTTCATCGTAGTAAGAATCTAAGTCCTTAGCTGTAATACCGTACTGCTCTAGGTATGATTTTACCTGAGCCTCGTCTTCGATATAAGTTTCCGTATCTGCTTTCTTTAAACCTATTTTTACAAATTTTTTTAAAACACGATCCTTACGAGAATAGTTATCCCATATTCTAACTCTAACATTTGGCCCAATTCGCTTTTCAAACGAGATTGAACTTAATTGTGTTTTTGTAGCAAAATTAAAACCAATTTCGATTTCAAAATAGTCTTCTGGGGTATTGTTTTTATTATAAGTTCCAAATGGATAATATTTAGAATACTCTCCATCACTTGGCCAATCCGGTCTGATTTCAAATCCATCTATATTTCTTAAAATATTATTTGACCGATAGGTTTTCTCCGTCTCCTGATATATCTCATCAAAAATATTTTTAGGTTGTTGGATAAAAAAGTAGAAACAAGATAATACAATTAGT
>NZ_KQ970185.1:14040-15345 GCF_001579015.1 Streptococcus oralis | reverse complement strand
ACAAATAATGCTACTAGACCGAGTATTTTTTTCATCATCATCCTCCTAATCTGCCACAACTTCTAAACGATTTAAAAACTTGGACACACCTGGATATTTTCTTTCAATATATGCTTTAAGAGCACCCTCCCCATCTAGCTTAATATCCGTTGGTCGCAAACTATCATAAATAGTATCCCTGACTGTATTCCAATCCTTATTTTTCAAGAATTCTCTTTCTCTCTGAGAAGAGTCTTTTTGAAGGTCAGCATAGTAAGAAGATATAGCTTGGTCATAGGATTGCCCCTTCTGCATCCGGCCGATAAGGTTGACCGAGTCCAAATCCGCCTTGTAGTCATCCTCTCCGATACTTGGCTTCATATCATTTGCATTAAAGGTCGTGTCTCCTTCCCAGCCTGAAAGATCCTTGACACGCTCTCTACCGCCATAGAGATCGGATAACTGAACTTGATTAGGATTAAGGTGAGTCGCCATAGTGATGGACTGGTGGGTGAAGTCTGCATGGCCCACTCCGTTGTTAGAGTAGGCCTTCAGTTTGCTATCCCAAAATTGGTCAAAGTTACCAGAAGTACCATAAACTTTTTCATATTTAGTCTTGGCACTGTTATATTCAAATCTTTTTTCTTTTAACTTTGTTATATTAGCAACTTCACCACCCGCCATCTCATGCTGCAATCTAAGATTATAATACAGTTCTTTGGCCTTTTCTTCTTTTAACCCCAATTCTTGAAAGATTTCAAGAACTGGTTTTAAAGTTCTTAATTTTTGGCCTGTCTGCGGATCACTCACAAATTCGTAATAAAAATATTGCCACAATCCACCTGCCGTTTCATTCCACTTAAAGTCATCATAGTTGGCCGCACCGACGACTCGCAAAAAGATATAGTCACGGAACTCTTGGCTAGAGTTCGGGAACTTCCTGTCTATCCCTTGCTTGATGGTCAAGAGCTGTTGAGCTGTCTCTGCGTCAAAGCCGTATTCTGCCATCATGGTTTGGACAAAGGCTTTTTCCTGACGACTGAGTTGCATGTCCTTTGTATCAGCATAGGCAGTCAGGTAGTTGACCCAAGTCAGGTCAGATGGGACTTTAAAGACCCCATTTTTTGCATCCCAACTACTTTCAATCTGAGCTAATCCACGACTCAGTTGCACATCGATACTGTCTAGATCATCGAACAGTCCTCCTGAGTAGCTATCATAGGCGCGTAGGTCTTTCAAAATCGTTTCATAGATACGTTTATTAGCCTGGTGACCTCGTATGAGTTCCGTATTATTCCCCTTTTTTTCGCTATCTAGGCTCAAGGT
>NZ_KQ970185.1:2946-13322 GCF_001579015.1 Streptococcus oralis | reverse complement strand
GGGTTACAGCAGCCGAAATCTGACTAGCTAGATTTTGAGCCTTTGTCAGACATTGATGGGCCTTGTTATTTCCTTGAAGAGTCGTTAGGTCATCTTGACTAGCCACAGCGATAGTTGTTAAAGATTGACAAGCATTTTCAGCCGACTCGCATACGTTTGAGCCAGATTTAGATCACTTTTTACTGTTGACATGCCTTTTCTATCCTTTTTCTCAATCCCTAGTGTTAGGTTTACTTCATTTAGCTATATAGGCCTATTATACCATGTTTTATAAAAGGGTCATCATTTTATGCTGATTTATTAACAATTGTGTATTTTTCAACAACCTCTCCCATCCGACTCGACGAAAATAGTAAAAATTGTTACAATGTAGAAAAAGAAAAGAGGTCCTCATGACAAGTATATACGATTTTTCCGTATTAGACCAAGATAATCAGATGATTTCTCTGGATACCTATCGTGGTAACGTTCTCTTGGTTGTCAATACTGCTACGGGCTGTGGTTTAACCCCCCAGTATCAAGGATTACAGGAACTTTATGACCGCTATCACGATCAGGGCTTTGAAATCTTAGATTTCCCTTGCAATCAATTTATGGGGCAAGCTCCGGGTAGCGCAGAGGAAATCAACGCCTTCTGTAGTCTACATTATCAAACTACTTTTCCACGTTTTGCCAAGGTCAAGGTCAACGGCAAGGAAGCAGACCCTCTCTATGTATGGTTGAAAGATCAGAAATCTGGTCCTCTAGGAAAACGAATTGAATGGAATTTCGCTAAATTTCTCATTGGTCGAGATGGGCAAGTCCTTGAGCGCTTTTCCTCCAAAACAGCTCCCCAGAACCTCCAAGAGTCTATTGAAAATCTGCTCTAACCTCTTTTCACTCCGACCCTTCATTTCTAAAACCAAATGAAAGGTCGGATTTTTCTTTAAAAAGTAAATTATTTTCTTTAATTTCTGTTTATTTTTTTAGTTTTTACTCTTGCATTTTTTAAAATAATTTAGTATATTTTTTATATTAAGGATTTTGGCTATTTTAAGGGATAAAATGGCTTTTTAAATTTTTTATCTTAAAATGAAAGCGCTTTATACCGCGGGAGGTTGGATAGAGTAAATAAAAACTGAGATTATTTGTCTCTCGTTTGAGAGCAGAAGTAGATTGTTACCAAGTTCAACTTGGGCTCTGGCAGTAGCTGACTGCCTTGATAAAAACTAGGAGTATATTATGAATCGATACCTCTTTGAAAAAGGGCAAACTTTTAGCATTCGGAAACTGACCGTTGGAGTTGCCTCGGTCATGGTCGGACTAGCATTTTTTGCTTCAGGAACTGCTCTAGCTGATGAAAATCTTCCCGATGGAAAATCAAACCTTGAGAGTAAAATTGAGCAGGTTTCCAATCTAGAAGAAAACAAAGTTGAACCCGAGAAGAAAGAAAACCTCAACCAGCCAGCAGCACAGCAATTAGAAAAAGAAGAAGCTCCTACTGATACAAGTAAGGCTGATCTGCTCCCTGAAGAAATTCACGATCAAGCATATCCTGACACCGACGTCAAACCTCTCAAAACTTCAGCTACCATAGAAAAGGCTGAAAGTCCTCAAGTTGAATCAAAAAGTATTTTGAAATCAACGGAAGAAGAGAACGCTCAAAAAGATAATCGTGCTATTATTAACGGCGGTTTGGACCTCAAGCATATTCAATACGAGGGGCAACCCGCAACTGCTGCCACTATGGTCTACAGCATTTATAATGGTGGAACTCAACGATACATCGTTTCTGGTTCTGGTATTTTCGTAGCTCCTAACGTTTTCTTGACAGTTGCTCATAACTTTTTAGATAAAGATGGGAACGTTCGTGGTGGAAACTCAGCACGTTTCTACTACAATCTAGGATCCAACGCTCCCGTTAAGAATTCTCAACCAAATTCAGGAAATACCACACTCTTTCAAGAGAAAGATATCCACTTCTGGAACAAAGAAGAGTTTAGCAAGGGATATCAAAATGACTTGGCAGCAGTTGTAGCACCTGTCCCTGTACAAATTGCAAGCCCAAATAAAGCAGCAACTTTTGTGCCACTCGCTGAGCATAAGACTTACAAAGCAGGGGATCCTGTCAGCACGATTGGCTATCCAACTGACTCTAGTTCGAAAGAACTCAAGCAACCTATCGTAGCTGGCCAACTCTATAAAGCTGACGGCAAGGTAAAATCCGTTGACCCTTATGATGACAAGGGAGCTACTGGCATCACTTACCAAACAACTTCTGTATCTGGTTTGTCTGGTGGTGGAATTATCAATGGTGATGGAAAAGTCATCGGCGTACACCAACACGGAACTGTTGACAGCGGTGTCCCTGAGAAAGACCGCTTTGGTGGTGGACTTGTCCTCTCTCCTGAACAACTCAAATGGGTTAAAGAACTCATTGACAAATATGGTGTCAAGGGCTGGTATCAAGGTGATAATGGCAAACGTTATTACTTTACACCCGAAGGTGAGATGCTTAGAAATAAGACAGCTGTCATCGGAGAAAATCAGTACTCCTTTGATGAGAGCGGTGTCGCTACTCTAGTCAAGGGAATTGATTACGGACGCGTCCTTATCCAGCACGTGGATGAAGCAGGCAATACAGTCAAAGAAAATGATACTTTCTTAGACAAAACAGAAGTGGGAACTGGCTTTGACTATGATTTCAAGAAAGCAATCACTCCAACCGAATTCTACAAGCAAAATCTAGAAAAATACCAGATTGTTTCCATTGATGGGGTTGAGATTCAGAAGCAACTAAAAGATGAGTGGAACCACAATGTCGTTAGCAAGACAGCTCCTGGAACCCGTATCATCAAGGTAGTCTATAAAGTCAACAAAGGCTCTTTCAAAGTTTACTACCGTCAAAAAGGAACAACTTCTGAACTAGCTGAGGCGACAGTTGATAACAATGACGGTCAAGAGTACGACGTTTCCTTTGTCAACACCTTCCATGCAAAAGGCATTGCTGGATACCGTCCAGTCAAGGCTAGTTTGGAAGCAACCATCCAGCATAAAGGTGTGAATGAAGTCGTCTTTGAATACGAACCAATCGCTGATACATCCAATCCAACGACTGCGACTCCTCCAGTAGCCCATCCAGAAGATAAAGAAACTGAGATTGGCAATCATGGACCTCTTCCAAGCAAGGCCCAACTCGATTACCACAAGGAAGAATTGGCAGCCTTCATTCACTACGGAATGAACACTTATACTAATTCCGAGTGGGGAAATGGAAAAGAAGACCCTCGATACTTCAATCCAACCAACTTGGATACTGACCAGTGGATTCGCACTCTGAAGGAAACGGGCTTCAAACGAACCATTATGGTGGTTAAACACCACGACGGTTTCGTTGCTTACCCATCTAAGTACACCAACCATACCGTAGCTGCTAGCCCATGGAAAGATGGAAGGGGTGACCTTCTCGAAGAAGTTTCCAAGTCTGCTAGCAAGTACGACATGAATATGGGTGTTTACTTGTCACCATGGGATGCCAACCATCCTAAATACCATGTCGCAACCGAAAAGGAATACAACCAATACTATCTCAACCAACTGAAAGAAATCCTTGGAAATCCGAAATACGGAAATAAAGGCAAATTCATCGAAGTTTGGATGGACGGTGCGCGTGGTAGCGGTGCCCAAAAAGTAACCTATACCTTTGATGAATGGTTCAAATACATCAAAGAAGCTGAAGGAGATATCGCTATCTTCTCTGCTCAACCGACAAGCGTTCGCTGGATCGGAAATGAACGTGGTATCGCAGGTGACCCTGTCTGGCATAAAGTCAAAAAGGCCAATATCACAGACGATGTGAAAAACGAATACCTCAACCACGGTGACCCAGATGGTGATATGTACTCTGTAGGGGAAGCTGACGTTTCGATCCGTTCTGGTTGGTTCTACCATGACAATCAACAGCCGAAATCACTCAAAGAGTTGATGGATATCTACTTCAAGTCTGTTGGTCGTGGAACCCCACTCCTTCTCAATATTCCACCAAACAAAGAAGGAAAATTTGCTGATGCGGATGTGGCCCGCTTAAAGGAGTTCAAGGCAACTCTAGACCAAATGTATGCGACTGACTTTGCCAAAGGGGCCACTGTAACAGCAAGTTCTACTCGTCAGAACCACCTCTACAAGGAAAGCCACCTCACAGACGGCAAAGACGATACTAGCTGGGCGCTCTCAAATGATGCTACAACTGGTAGTTTCACAGTCGATTTAGGGCAAAAGAGACGTTTTGACGTTGTCGAACTCAAAGAAGACATCGCCAAAGGTCAACGTATCTCTGGTTTCAAGATTGAAGTTGAAATCAACGGACGTTGGGTGACATACGGGGAAGGTTCAACTGTTGGTTACCGTCGCTTGATTCAAGGTAAACCTGTGGAGGCACAAAGAATTCGTGTGACCATCACAGGAGCACAAGCTACACCAATCTTGAACAACTTCTCTGTCTACAAAACACCAAGTAGTATCGAAAAGACAGACGGCTACCCTCTTGGACTTGAATACCACTCAAACACAACAGCGGATACAGCCGGTACAACTTGGCACCATGAATCTGAAGGTGTTCGTGGCACTTCTATGTGGACCAATCAAAAAGACGCCAAAGTAAGCTATACCTTCACAGGAACCAAGGCCTATGTCGTCTCTACAGTCGACCCAGGTCATGGAGAAATGTCCGTCTACGTTGATGGCCAAAAAGTTGCGGATGTGCAAACCAAGAATGCTAGCCGTAAACGTAGTCAAAAAGTCTTTGAAACAGGCGATTTAGCACCTGGCCAACATACTATTACCCTCGTTAATAAAACAGGTGAACCAATTGCTACAGAAGGAATCTACACCCTAAACAATGATAGCAAGGGAATGTTTGAACTCGAGTCTACTAACTATGAAGTCGAAAAAGGAAAACCAGTCACTGTTAAAATTAAACGTGTTGGTGGAAGCAAGGGAACTGCTACTGTTCGCTTTATCACGGAACCTGGAACTGGAGTTCACGGTAAGGTTTACCAAGATACAACTCAAGATGTGACTTTTGAAGATGGGGAAACAGAAAAGACTGTTACCATCCCAACGATTGACTTTACAGAACAAGCCGACTCTGTCTTTGACTTCAAAGCCAAGCTCACTTCTGTTTCTGATGGTGCCTTGCTCGGTTTTGCTACCGATGCAACGATTCAGGTGATGAAAGCCGAATTGCTAATTAAGGATCAAACAAGTTATGATGACCAAGCTAGTCAGTTGGATTACAGTCCTGGCTGGAACCACGAAACCAATTCCGCAGACAAATACCAAAAGACGGAGTCTTGGGCTTCCTTTGGTCGCTTAACTGACGAGCAAAAGAAAAAGACAACTGTAACAGCTTACTTCTACGGTACTGGACTTGACATCAAGGGATTTGTAGATCCAGGTCACGGTATCTACAAGGTCTTCTTAGATGGTAAAGAAGTTCCTTACCAAGATGGCATGGGAAATTCTTCGACTATTGATGGCAAGAAATACTTTAGCGGTCACGCTGCCCAACGCCAAGGCAATCAAACTCTGGTTAGCCTAAAAGGTCTTGATGAAAACTTGCACGCAGTCACCCTTCAACTAGATCCTGATCGAAACGATTTGTCTCGAAATATCGGTATCCAGGTGGATCAATTCATCACTCGTGGTGATGGAAGCGAACTCTACAGCAAAAAAGAGCTTCTTCAATCCATCACTAAATGGAAGGACGATTTGGCTAACTTTGACCCAACAGGATTGAAAAATACACCTGCTGCACGCCAAGCTTTCCAAGCAAATCTAGACAAATTGAGAAACCAACTCAGCGCTGAAACTGTAGATGCTCAGGATGTTATGTTGACAGTAAGTACTTTGCAAGATATTCTCAGCAAGGACGAAAACTACCAAAAACCTGGCGAAGAACCTAGTCCAGAACAGCCCGCTGAACCGAAACAGCCGGAAATCGAATACAATAAGGCCATGGCTAGCTTGACAGAAGCCATCGAGAAAAAAGTCGGTGAGCTTGGAACTAACAATGAAGCTAAGAAGAAATTAATTGAACTTGCAAACCAAGCAATCGCTGCAATTCAAGAGGCCAAGACTCAAGAAGAAGTTAATAAAGCGCTAGAATCCGCTCTTGAACAAATTAACAAGCTTGAAGCAGCTAAGCCTGAGAAACCGGCTGAACCAGAGAAACCAGCTGAACCAGAGAAACCAGCTGAACCAGAGAAACCAGCTGAACCAGAGAAACCGGCTGAACCAGAGAAACCAGCTGAACCAGAGAAACCAGCTGAGCCTGAGAAACCAGCTGAACCAGAGAAACCGGCTGAACCAGAGAAACCAGCTGAACCAGAGAAACCAGCTGAACCAGAGAAACCAGCTGAGCCTGAGAAACCAGCTGAACCAGAGAAACCGGCTGAACCAGAGAAACCAGCTGAACCAGAGAAACCAGCTGAACCAGAGAAACCAGCTGAGCCTGAAAAACCGAGGACTTCTTCAATTCCTGCAGAAGGAGTGACGAACCTTATCTTTGAACTTCCAAGTTTAGAAGTTGTCAATAAGGTGATACCATTCAAGACTATCCGTCGCGAAAATGCCCAATTAGATAAAGGAAAAGAGCAAGTTCTATCGGAAGGGAAAGACGGTCTTCTAGTCGAGTATGTTGAAGTAAATGGTGATAATCGTAAGATCCTCCAAACAGAATCGACTCCAGCTCAAGATCGAGTGATCGAGGTTGGTATCAAACAAAGCTCAGTTGGAACAGAGGCGCCACCAGTTGTGACTCTTCCTGAGTATATCCCACCAAGAGAGACCGAAAAACCAGCTCCAGTAGTAACAGATAACTCACCAACAAAAGATGAGCAAGCTCCTGTTGCAAGAAACAGTAAACAAGAAAAGGAAAACCAACTCCCAGAAACTGGGGAACAAGAAGGAAACACCTTCCTCTTCTTGGCAGCAATTACTTCAGTCTTGTCTCTCATCATCTTCAAAAAGAATTTTAAAGACTAAAAAAATCTTTGATTGATTCTTTTCTATCATTCTAGTTCCCCCGTAGAGAAGACCATCTGGTCTTCTCTTTTTAGGCTCTTTGTCAACTGTAGTAGATTGAAGTCAGCTAACACCTGGGGAGGACGATTGCTGTCTTCTCCATTTTTATATTCAGAGCAATGAAAATTCGTTTCTTAAAGTTGTCAAAGTTAGGAAAACCAAAGGCATTGCGTTTGATGAGTTTAATGAGATTATTGGTTGCTTCCAATTTGGCGTTGGAATAGGGTAATTGAAGGACGTTGATAATCTTGTCTTTATTCTTAAGGAGGGTTTTAAAGATAGTTTGAAATAGAGGATAAACCTGCTTGAGATTATCTTCAATGATTCCGAAAAAATTCTCAGAATCCTTGTTTTGAAAGTAAAAAATCAAGAGCTGATAGAGAACATAATGTTTCTTCAAGTCTTCTGAGTAGCTCAAGAGTTTGCCTAAGATTTCTTTATTGGTCAAGTGTATGTAAAAAGTAGAAGTATAAAATCGCTTAGCTTCCGACTATCTTATGGGATGAGCTTCCAGTAGCGCTTGATAACCTTGTATTCGTGAGATTTTCGGTTAAATTGATTCATAATTTGCACACGAACTCGACTCGTGGCATGGCTTAAGTGTTGGACAATGAGAAAGCAATCAAGAACGATTTTAGCGTTTGGGAGTGATACAGTCTGAGCCTAGAAATTCGAAAGCGAAGTTGTCTAGCAAAGTCATAGTAAGGACTGAATAGAACCATTGTAATGATTTTCACCCGACAGCGGATGATGAAGTAACTTAGCAATTTGAGAAAAATTTAGGCCTTGTATATGGTAAATGAGAATACTTTCACGCTCATCTATGGTAAATTGATGGGAGCTCATAAGATTTTCTTTCGTAACTAGTTCGTTCAATTCTATTTTATTAGAAAATCTTATGAATTTTTATTGTGCACTGAATATCGTATATTCAAGGGACAAAGTGTACTGGACTTGGGAGGTTAAGTTGAAATAATTCCATTCACTGCAGAAGTTTTTGTCTTACTTCATATAATGCCTCTCTGTAGTAGTCGAAAAAATCGGCTAGAGCGCCATTTTGCTGATAAAAATGTTGAAGTTTCTGTATGAATTTATAGAAAATAGGGCAGAACTATCTGACAAGTGCAAGCTGGTCAGATTTGTGGTAAAATAAATAAGATATGACAAAAGAATTTCATCATGTAACGGTCTTGCTTCATGAAACGATTGATATGCTTGACGTGAAACCTGACGGTATCTACGTTGATGCGACTTTGGGTGGAGCAGGCCATAGCGAATATTTATTAAGTAAATTGAGCGAAAAAGGGCATCTCTATGCCTTTGACCAGGACCAGAATGCCATTGACAATGCGCAAAAACGGTTGGCACCCTATATCGAAAAGGGGATGGTAACCTTTATCAAGGATAACTTCCGTCATTTGCAGACACGTTTGCAGGAGGCTGGTGTCCAGGAAATTGATGGAATTTGTTATGACTTGGGAGTGTCCAGTCCTCAGCTAGATCAGCGTGAACGTGGCTTTTCTTATAAAAAGGATGCGCCACTGGATATGCGGATGAATCAGGAAGCTAGTCTGACGGCCTATGAGGTGGTCAATCATTATGACTATCATGACTTGGTTCGAATCTTTTTCAAATATGGCGAGGATAAGTTTTCTAAACAGATTGCCCGAAAGATTGAGCAAGCGCGTGAGGTGAAACCAATTGAGACAACGACGGAGTTGGCAGAGATTATCAAGTCGGCTAAGCCTGCCAAGGAGCTCAAGAAAAAGGGACACCCTGCCAAGCAGATTTTCCAGGCTATCCGAATCGAAGTCAATGATGAGCTGGGCGCTGCAGATGAATCCATCCAGCAGGCTATGGACATGCTGGCTCTGGATGGGAGAATCTCGGTCATTACCTTCCATTCGCTGGAAGACCGCTTGACCAAGCAGTTATTCAAAGAGGCTTCAACAGTGGAGGTTCCTAAAGGCTTGCCCTTCATTCCAGATGACCTTAAGCCCAAGATGGAATTGGTCTCCCGCAAGCCAATCTTGCCAAGTGCTGAAGAGCTAGAAGCAAACAATCGTTCGCATTCAGCCAAGTTGCGCGTGGCTAGAAAAATTCACAAGTAAGAGGAAAAACATGGCAGAAAGAATCGAAAAAACAAGCCAGTTATTGCAAACGAAGTTTAAAGGTTTTTCACGTGTGGAAAAGGCCTTCTATGTTTCGATTGCTGCAACAATGATTATCCTGGCAGTTAGCGTTGTGTTTATGCAGACCAAGCTATTACAAGTTCAGAATGAATTGACCAAGGTCAATGCTCAAATCGAAGAAAAGAAAACCGAGCTCGACGATGCCAAGCAAGAGGTCAATGAATTGATTCGTTCAGAACGTTTGAAAGAGATTGCAAATTCCAAGGATTTGCAGCTGAATAACGAAAATATCCGAGCAGCGGAGTAAGATATGAAACAGTGGAAAGAAAAAATCATCCGTTATGCCGTTCGTAACCGTAAATCTCCAGAAGAAAACCGCCGAAGAGTAGGAAAAAGCCTGAGTTTATTGGCTGTCATACTCTTCGCTGTCTTTTTGGTCAACTTTGCGGTCATTATCGGAACGGGTAAAAAATTTGGTAAGGACTTGGTTCAAGAAGCTAACAAGGTTCACCAAACAACCAAGACGATTCCTGCAAAACGGGGAACCATCTACGATCGTAATGGAACGCCTATTGCTGAGGATGCGACTTCGTATAATATCTATGCCGTTATTGACAAGACCTACAAGTCAGCAACAGGTAAAATTCTCTATGTAGAGGATTCTCAATTTAATAAGGTGGCTGAGATTTTCCATAAGTATCTGGATATGGAAGAGTCCTATGTCAAAGAACAACTTTCTCAGCCAGATCTGAAACAGGTATCTTTTGGTACCAAGGGAAATGGGATCACCTATGCCAATATGATGGCTATTAAAAATGACCTTAAAACAGCTGGCGTTGAGGGAGTTGACTTTACAACTAGCCCTAACCGTAGTTATCCCAATGGGCAGTTTGCTTCTTCCTTTATCGGTTTAGCGCAACTCCATGAAAATGAGGATGGCACCAAACGGTTGATTGGGACATCTGGACTGGAGAGTTCCTTAAATAGCATTCTGGCGGGTACAGATGGGATCATCACCTATGAGAAAGATCGTCTGGGAAATATTGTTCCGGGTACAGATCAGGCTTCCCAACAAACGGTAGATGGAAAGGATGTGTACACAACCCTTTCTAGTCCCTTGCAATCCTTTATGGAAACTCAGATGGATGCCTTTCTAGAAAAAGTAAAAGGTAAGTATATGAC
>NZ_KQ970185.1:0-2714 GCF_001579015.1 Streptococcus oralis | reverse complement strand
AAAAGGTAAGTATATGACCGCGACCTTGGTCAGTGCAAAGACCGGTGAAATTCTCGCTACCACCCAACGACCTACCTTTAATGCAGATACTAAAGAAGGAATCACTGAGGACTTTGTTTGGCGTGATATCCTCTATCAAAGTAACTATGAACCAGGATCAGCCATGAAGGTGATGACGTTAGCTTCTTCTATTGATAATAATACCTTCCCAAGTGGAGAATACTTCAATAGCAGTGAATTAAAAATAGCGGATGCGACGATTCGAGATTGGGATGTTAATGATGGTTTGACTACTGGTGGGATGATGACTTTCTCACAAGGTTTCGCTCACTCCAGTAATGTTGGAATGAGTCTACTTGAACAAAAAATGGGAGATGCTACTTGGTTGGATTATCTAAACCGCTTTAAGTTTGGAGTGCCGACGCGTTTTGGTCTGACTGATGAGTACACAGGTCAATTGCCTGCAGATAATATTGTCAATATTGCCATGAGTGCATTTGGTCAGGGGATTTCTGTAACGCAGACCCAGATGCTACGTGCTTTTACAGCCATTGCTAACGATGGGGTTATGTTGGAGCCGAAATTTATCAGTGCCCTCTATGATCCAAATGACCAGTCTGTTCGTAAGTCTCAAAAGGAAATTGTCGGAAATCCTGTGTCAAAAGCAGCAGCGTCCTCTACTCGGGAGCACATGATCATGGTCGGAACAGATCCTGTCTATGGTACCATGTACAACCACAGTACAGGAAAACCAAATGTCAATGTTCCGGGGCAAAATGTTGCCCTGAAATCAGGGACTGCTCAGATTGCCGATGAGAAGAATGGGGGTTACCTAACGGGTGAAACCAACTATATCTTCTCTGTTGTGTCGATGCATCCTGCAGAAAATCCTGACTTTATCCTCTATGTGACGGTGCAACAGCCAGAGCATTATTCGGGTGTTCAGCTGGGAGAGTTTGCTAATCCAATCCTTGAGCGAGCTTCTGCTATGAAAGAATCCCTCAATCTTCAGTCAACTGCTAAGAACTTGGATCAGGTCAGCAAGACGACAAGCTATGCCATGCCAGCTACCAAGGACTTTACTCCAGGTGACCTAGCAGAGGAATTGCGTCGCAACCTTGTCCAACCAATCGTTATTGGAACAGGAACCAAGATCAAGGAACTCTCGGTTGCTGAAGGAGATAATTTGGAAGCCAATCAGCAGATCTTAATCCTGTCTGACAAGGTCGAAGAAATGCCTGATATGTACGGCTGGACAGATGAAAATGTGCAAACATTTGCCAAATGGCTAAATATAGAAGTCGAGTGGGAAGGTAGTGGCAAAACGGTCAAGAAACAAAGTGTCCGTGCCAATACAGCCCTCAAAGACATTAAAAAAATGAAAATAACTTTAGGAGATTAAGATGATTAGTTCCATTAGTGCTGGAGTTCTAGCCTTTCTATTGACCTTGATAGGTATTCCAGCCTTTATCCGATTTTATCGAAAAGCACAGATTACAGGTCAGCAGATGCACGAGGATGTCAAGCAACACCAAGCTAAAGCTGGAACTCCAACCATGGGAGGTCTTGTCTTCCTGATCGTTGCAGTTGTTGTGAGCTTCCTTGTCGCTCTCTTTACCCAACAATTGACCAACAATGTAGGCATGATTTTGTTTATCTTGGTTTTGTATGGTTTGGTAGGTTTTTTGGATGATTTTCTCAAGGTCTTTCGTAAGATCAACGAAGGCTTGAATCCTAAGCAAAAACTTGCTCTCCAGCTCCTTGGAGGAGTGATTTTCTACCTCTTTTATGAGCGTGGTGGCGATATGCTTTCAGTTTTTGGCTACCAAGTACATCTGGGTATTTTCTATATTTTCTTTGCCCTTTTCTGGCTAGTTGGCTTTTCAAATGCGGTGAATCTGACTGACGGGATTGACGGCTTAGCGAGTATTTCCGTGGTGATTAGCTTGTCAGCCTACGGTGTGATTGCTTATATGCAAAATCAACTGGATATCATTCTTGTGATTCTTGCCATGATTGGTGGTTTGTTAGGCTTTTTCGTCTTTAATCACAAGCCTGCCAAGGTCTTCATGGGGGACGTTGGAAGTTTGGCTCTAGGTGGGATGCTAGCAGCAATCTCTATGGCCCTCCACCAAGAATGGACTCTTTTGCTGATTGGAATTATCTATGTCTTTGAGACAAGCTCTGTTATGATGCAGGTTACTTACTTCAAACTTAGTGGTGGAAAGCGTATTTTCCGTATGACACCTGTGCATCACCATTTCGAGCTTGGGGGATTCTCAGGCAAGGGCAATCCCTGGAGCGAGTGGAAGGTTGACTTCTTCTTTTGGGGAGTTGGGCTTCTAGCAAGTCTCTTGACCCTAGCCTTTTTATACCTACTGTAAAAATAGAGAGTGCGCTTCGCATTGAGTAAATTTTTCCATGATAAAACGCATAGCATCAAGGATTTGCATACTTGATACTATGCGTTTTTAGTATTTCGAAAATAGAATCTCCCCTTATCGAAATATTTCGACATAAAAAATACTTGAAATTCAATCGTTTCAGATATTCAGGAAAGTTTTGAAGCTTTGAGTTCAACGTTTAAATATGGAAATGTTTGGAATTTTGAAGCAATAGATTCATTTTTCTCAAAGATCCCGTACCAACACAGAAAATGCCTCCTTATTGCTAAGGAAGCATTTTCTCATAGTGAGGCAGATAGTCTTGTTTAG
>NZ_KQ970184.1:182583-183643 GCF_001579015.1 Streptococcus oralis | reverse complement strand
ATGAAAAGAGCCAAACTTCCTTGATTTTTCCTTCTTCCATGCGGAAAAGATCAATACCGTTCATGTTGAGTTCCTCGCCGTCTGGGCGAGTTCCGACAAAGGTCACATTGGCTGCTACAAGGTCAATATTTTCAGACACCCAGTTAGTCAATACTTTGAAGGTACCGTTTGTTTTTTCTGAAAACTGAGCCAAGTGTGCTCCAAGTGCTTCTTTTCCAACAACTGTACCGGAATTACTATGCTGACCTGGCTGGTGCCAGATGATATCATCTGCCATAGTCTCAAAAACAGCTGGAAAATCACCTGTTATAAGACCATTGTTATATGCATTAAAAATTTCTAAATTTACTGACATGAGTTACTCCTCGTTTCTTTTATTTATGATATAATTTTATCACTTACTAAAAAAAAGACAAGTAGGCACTTTATTGTTATCTAGTATCAAATACGATACTATTATTGTCAAATAAGAGAATAATTTTAAAAAATTTGGAGGAATTATGGTAACCAAAGTCAGTGAATACGGAATTTGTCCTTTTGCCACGACACAGCGTGTACTAACAGGCAAATGGGCTCTAGTCATCATCTATCAACTCAGTACGGGAACTAAGCGGTTTAATGAACTACAACGGCTGATTCCTGGCATTACCCAAACCATTCTAACACGACACCTCAGACAGCTCGAAAAGGATAAAATCGTGGAGCGTAAAGTCTATGCTGAAGTTCCCCCACGGGTCGAATACAGTCTAACTGAAATGGGTAGAAAATTTCAAGGTGTCCTAGACGCCATTGAAAGTTGGGGACTGGAGTATATCGAAATTCTAAACTAATTATCTCCTCGGTTCATCTCACCTTACAAAGTGAGACGAACCAAGAATCACTTCTCAAAAAAAGGCGGAATAAATCCCGCCTTTTATCTTTTATAATTATTTTCCAAGGTAGTATTCAGCAACTACGTTCAATTTTTCATCAAATTCGAATACCAATGGTGGGAAGTTAGGGATTTCCACGTCCATGATTTCGTCATCTGACAATCGTTTGATGTGTTTTACAAGGGCAC
>NZ_KQ970184.1:180321-181274 GCF_001579015.1 Streptococcus oralis | reverse complement strand
CATGTTTGGAGGCAATACATCGTATGAACGACGCCAGATGTGAACTTGCTCATCACCAAATTGTTCAGCAGCTTCAGCTTTGTTTTTACCAGTCAAACCGCCGTAGTGACGTTCGTTCAAGCGCCATGATTTTTCAACTGGAACCCACAATTGGTCAGCCGCTTCAAGAGCCAAGTTTGTTGTTTTGATCGCACGTTTCAATACTGAAGTGTAAGCTTGGTCAAATTCGATACCAGCTTCTTTGATCAATTTACCAGCGTCAATCGCTTGTTGTGTTCCTTTTTCAGACAAATCAACATCAGCCCAACCAGTGAAAAGGTTAGCTTTGTTCCATTCAGACTCACCGTGGCGAGCAAAAACCAATTTTACCATTAGATGGATTCTCCTTTTATTTTTCGAGGTTTCCCTCGTTTATCTATTCTATTTTACACAATTTTTCACAAAAAAGCTAGTTAAAATCAACGAAAAAGAGAAGGGCTCTCTGACTCTTCCTCCTAAAATATCTCTTATCCTTCAATTTTGAACTGTTTCAAACTTGACAGGTACAAAGCTCCTCCGATGACAAGGACGATTCCACCAATCCATCCAAGCAAAGGAATCAAGCCAACTACAGATCCAACAATAAATAGAATGGATGGCGCTAATGAAATACGATTATCGTCCTTATAATAGACAAGCGAGAGGATTCCAAGAATAAGGGTTGCAATTTTCACTAAAGAAAACACAATGAAAATAACGCCTAATACAAATCCTACAACATCTTCATCTCGAGAAATAGTTATAAGAACAAGCATAAAAATAGGTGATAAAGCTAAAAAAGCTCCTGCAATAACACCAATAAAGCCATCTACTTGCGCTAGTGTTTTTGTCTTCATAAATATCTCCTTTTATGTTAATAAGGTATATTATACCATATTTTTACCAAAGTTTTTTATTTTTTAAAAAATACAGGA
>NZ_KQ970184.1:177698-178852 GCF_001579015.1 Streptococcus oralis | reverse complement strand
AGTGCAATACAGAACTAAATCCTTCGGATAAATTAATTGTCTAACTTTTGGGGATCAGTACAGAACCTCCTGTATTTTTGGTAAATTATTTCGCTTCAAATCCTTCGGCAACTGCATCCGCAAAGTTTTCTTCTACGATGCTTGCACAGTGGTCACAGATAACTGCGTGGTAACTGCGTTCTGCCGTTGTTGGATCGATACGACGGCAACGGTCACAAACCTCACCAGCCGCACGGTCAACTGTGAAAGCCACATCCTCAAAGTTAACTGCACTCTCTGGAGCTGCACCATCTGCGATGGTTAATTCTGACACGATCAAAAGTTGGGCTACATTGCTGTTTACTGCTTCGAGCAAAGTTTTCACCACTTCATTTGGATAGACCGTCAAATGTGCTTCGAGTGATTTACCGATTACTTTTGCATTACGAGCTTCTTCTAAGGCTTTTTGAGCTTGTCCACGGAAGTCCATGAAGGCAGCCCATGTATCCAAGATTTCTTCTTGGTTCGCAAAAGTTTCCGCTTCTGGTAATTCTGACAATTGAACGAAGTCTTCAGCTTCAAACTCAAGATATGACCAGATTTCTTCCGCTGTGTGAGGAAGGATTGGTGTCAAGAGTTTCGTGATTTTCACAAGGATGTCATAAAAGACAGTCTGCATTTGACGACGTTCCAGTGATTTAGCACCCTCGATGTAGACAACATCTTTGGCGAAGTCAAGGTAGAAGGCTGACAAGTCAACGTTGATAAAGTTCACCAAGGCCTTGTAGATTGTCAAGAATTCAAAGTCCGCATAAGCATCACGAATGGTCTTAACAAGTTGGTTAAAGCGGATGGTCATATACTTATCAACAGATCGAAGTTCTTCATAAGTTACGACATCCACAGCTGGATTAAAGTCAGAGGTATTGGCAATCAAGAAACGAAGGGTGTTACGAATCTTACGGTAAGTTTCAGAGACTTGGCTCAAGATGTCCATAGAGATACGCACGTCGTTACTTGAGTCTACACTGGTTACCCAGAGACGCAAGATTTCCGCACCAAATTGTTTTTCAACATCGCTTGGCGCAATCGTATTTCCAAGAGATTTAGACATCTTCTCACCTTTACCGTCAAGGGCAAAACCTTGTGACAAGATTTGTTTGTAAGGAGCCACG
>NZ_KQ970184.1:163736-177010 GCF_001579015.1 Streptococcus oralis | reverse complement strand
TCAGCTGTCATAATTGGTGTTCCGTCTTCAGCGTAGAAGATAGGAAGAGGAACTCCCCAAGCACGTTGACGAGAGATAACCCAGTCACCACGGTCACGGATCATGTTGTAAAGACGCACTTTACCCCATTCTGAATGGAACTTCACTTTTTCAATTTCATCCAAGATTTCTTGGCGGAATTTTGATACAGAAGCAAACCATTGTGGCACTGCACGCCAGATGATTGGTTTCTTGGTACGCCAGTCAAATGGATATGAGTGAGAGATTTCTTCTTGAGCAAGGAGAAGATTACCAAGTTTTTCGATAACAGTTGGAACTACCTTGTCATAGAATTGACCCGCAAAATCAGGACCAGCATTTTCCATCATGATCCCACGTTCATCAACCGTTACAGCAACTTCAAGACCGTTGGCAACACCGACATTGTAGTCGTCCTCACCAAAACCAGGGGCTGTATGGACGATACCAGTACCTGAGTCAGTCGTAACGTGGTCACCAAGGATTACCAGCTCATCTATAGCTGTATCCCACGGGTGCTTTGTCACAATGTGGTTCAATTCTTGTCCACGGTAAGTCGCCAAGACTTGAACATCAGCCCAGCCAAATTTCTCAGACAAACTAGTCAACAATTCTGCAGCAACTACAAACTTACGAGCTTCACCAGCAGGTTGTACCAATACATAATCAATATCCGCTCCAACTGTCAAACCACGAGAAGCAGTGATGGTGAATGGAGTTGTTGTCCAAACAACGATGTAGGTATCTGTATCTAGCACACCTTTTCCGTCTTTGACGCGGTTAGCATAGTAAAGGGAAGTTGAAAGTAAGTCATGATATTCAATTTCCGCTTCTGCAAGGGCTGACTCAGATGACCATGACCAGTAAACTGGCTTGGCACCACGGTAGATATAGCCTTTCTTAGCCATTTCACCAAAGACACGGATTTGAGCCGCTTCATAGTCTGGAGTCAAGGTCACATAAGGATTTTCCCAGTCACCAGAAACACCTAAACGTTTAAAGTCTTCCCGTTGCTTATCTACTTGAGAAAGAGCATAGTCACGGCAAAGTTTCAAGTACTCAACCAAGTCCATTTCTTTGCGTTTGACACCTTGTTTCGCCAAGACTTGTTCGATTGGCAGACCATGTGTATCCCAACCTGGAATATAAGGCGCATAAAAACCTGACATAGACTTAGAACGAACAATAATATCTTTAGAAATCTTGTTCATAGCGTGTCCAACATGGATATTTCCATTTGCATATGGAGGTCCATCATGCAAGGTGAAATGTGGTTTCCCTTGGTTCAATTCTTGACGACGTTGGTAAAGTTTTGCTTCGTCCCACTCTTTTTGCCATAGTGGCTCTTTGGTTGGAAGACCAGCACGCATAGGAAAGTCTGTTTTTCCTAGATTGAGAGTTTCTTTAAGTTTCATTGTTACTCCTTTAATTTAAATTGACAAAATAAAAACCACGACTCGCTAAAAAGGACGAAAATCGTGGTACCACCTTTGTTCGAAAAAAGACCTAGTCTCTTTTCCTCTTTTCCCGTAACGTGGGAAACGTCAAATCTTACTTTCTTCAGATTTGATACAGAGAGAGGATAATCTAACCACTAGGGATTGCAGGACTCACACCATCTCCCGCTCGCTGAAAATATAGTTGGTTAGATCTTGTTCTCACATTTTAAACTTATAAAATCGAAATAGATTCTTTTTTTGATTTTTTTTCTTTAGAATTTGACTTGGCTTCAACAATTGCCTCTATAGAGTCTTCTATAGAAGATGTGCTAACATCCACATCTTCTTTTTGTTCTTCCTCTAATTCAGCCATTTCTTTACTGCTCGCCTCAATACGTGCCTGCAATTCCGCCATTTCCTCAGGAGAAAATTGACGTGTCACATCAATTGGGTCTTCTTCAGGTTGAGAAGGAAGCTTTTCGCCTAAAACTTCGCTCACAACTTCTTTGAAAGCTTCATCACTTGTTTGAAGGTAAGTTGCCGTAGGCTTCAAAATATCTTCCCAATCCGGTGATTCAACAATTGCCAACTGACTTTCAATTGTTGATTTGAGACGTTGATGGAAGACACGACTCTTGTTTTTCAATTCTTCTGTCTCTACAGCTACTTTTTTAGCATTATCTGCTGCTTGGCGTAAAATTTCATTAGCTCTATACTTAGCCTCATCTAAAAGACGCTCTGCATCTTGTTCAGCTTGTTTAATAATATTATTTGAACGTTCCTGAGCTGCCTGTTTCACCCTTTCAGCTGTATCTTGAGCAATCAAAACAGATTGACTCAAAGAATTTTTCATCTCATCAAAGTAAGATAAGCGTTCTTCTAAACTTTTAATCTGTCTTTCCTTATCATGATTGCTACGAACTAACTCCTCATAATCACGTACAACAATATCAAGGAATTCATTAACTTCTTCTGGATCTAAACCTCTAAATTTTGTACCAAAGGTTTTATCTTTAATTTCTAACGATGTAATTGGCATACTGTTCCTCACTTACTTAATAATATTTGGATAGTCAGTTTAATCTTATCCCTTTTTGTCTGGCCATTATTCTTGATAACTTTCAGACGACCAAACTTCCTCACACTAATCAAATCTCCCTCAGCTATTATATAATCAATTTTTTCAACAGGTTGATAATTTACCTGTACAGACTTTTTTTCTATAAGCTGACTAGCTTGCTTTCTAGATAATTTCAAAGCACTTGATAAGAGGGCATCCAGTCGAAAACTTGAAATCAGAATCTCTTGTTCTTTATAATTGATTTCAGAACTTATTCTATCGATGAGAGGACTCTCCTCTAGCGATACAGGAAGTCTGCCAATCTTTTTTATCCCATCCTGAAAAAGGGGAATAAAGTCACGATTGACAAAAATCTGTGCTCTCTTTTCATCTACCAAGATATCACCAAAAAGTTTACGATCAATTCCCAGTCTATTGATAATTGTTCCCAAAATTTTTGCGTGAGACAACTGTTCAAACTTACTCGGATAAGAAATAGTCAATAAGGCTATCTCAAAATCTGCTATCTCAGGTTTAAAATAGTCTGGATACAAGAGGACACGAACATATTCTGTTTGGACAAATTGTCCACTACTCATACAATTTAAACTATATGTTCCAGTCAAAACATGAAGTATCCACTCCTGATGCGGATTAATAAAGGGAGTGAGAAAAGGAGCATAAGTATCTTCCACTCTCTTGATCCACTCCAACCCCTTATCAATAAAGGGAATATCGTCCTGTGAAAAATGCTGATAAAAAACTCGGTCTTCTGTCATAGAAAAAATACTAACCGTGTTAGGATAGTTCCTATAAATTGAATCAGAACAAGAGCCACCCATACAGTAAAATCAAGGCCACCAAATTGTAAATTTAATTTACGAAGTGGCTCAATAACTGGACGAACAAGGCTAATGATTAAACGACCTAGGGAACTATCGTAGGCGTTGGGAAACCAAGAAAGTAAAGCAAAAGCTAATAGAATGAAGGAATAGATATTCACAGCATTCTGGATTAAGCGGATTAAAAAAATCATTATCTTGCTCTATTTCGCTTGATATCAAAACCAAATTCAGCATTTTGAGAATCATCTGGCAATTTAATATCTTCGATATTTACGACGACATTGACAGGTGTCAACAAATACATCGTACTCGCAACCTTTTTCATATTACCCGCTAAAACGTGACGGGCACCGTCAAGGTAGTCTAAGCAACGACGTGCTTGAACTTCTGTCATATACTGAAAATCAATCAAAATGCTTTCGTTTCCAGTCAATAAGTCTACAATGACTGTTGCATCCTCATACTTTCTAGGATAACGAACATCAATGATTACTTTTCCATCTTTACGGTGATTTTGCATGGCTAGTTCCTTTTGGCGTTCATGCAAGCGAGTGATATTGGCATCTTTTGATGTGCTTGCTTGGGGTTGTACTGGCAATTCCTTGGAAGTTGAAATTGGTGAAGCAACTACTTCCTCTTGTTGAGATTCATAGTAAGGTGTTGTTTCTTCTCCATCTTCTGTAAAATAATCTATAAATTTATCAAATTTATCTTTTAAAGACATGAGTCTCTCCTATTTAAAAAAAGCTGTACCAATTCGAACAAAAGTCGAGCCGAACTGAATCGCCTCTTCATAATCGCGACTCATTCCCATACTCAACTCTGTCATAGGCATGTTGGGGATTTGTTTTTCTCTAATTTCTGCTTGCAGTTCTTGCGTTTTTTTGAAAATCGTTCTCAATTCATCAGTATCTGCCTCAAAAGGAGCCATTGTCATTAGACCAACATATTCAATTTGATCTAACTGAGCTAAGTCAGCCAACTGCTCCAGCAAGGCTTCTTTGGAAAAACCGTGTTTGGATTCCTCACCAGAAATATTGACCTGTAGGAAACACTTGATAACATGATCCGTTCTTTTTTGAATTTCCTGAGCAAGCTTTAGAGAATCTAGAGCATGGAAATAGTCAACAAAAGAGATGACATCCTTCACCTTACGTCTCTGGAGCGTTCCAATCAAATGCCAGGTAACAGGTCGATCTTTCAGAGCCTGATATTTTTCTAAAAATTTATCAACACGATTTTCACCAATATGATGAACACCAAGCGGAAGCAATGCTTCCGCCGTTTCTACATCTACATATTTTGTTACAGCAATCACTGAAACTGAATCCAAATCACGATTTGCTTTTTGACTAGCCTCCGCAATCTGCTGAAAAATTAATTCCGTATTGTTTTTTAAATTCATTTCTTAACGATTTTTGAAAAATGGAGGTGTATCCAACTCATCTTCGTCTTGAGAAACAGGTGCTTCAAATCGTTCTACAGGAGATACAACTGAATCACTTTGACGAACAATTGATTCACGACGTAAATCCCAGTCACCAAATGCAGATGCTTGGCTGGTTTCGTAACGACGCGAGTTCGGTTTCACCACTTCTGCTGTATCTTCTAGGTCAAAATGACGATCAAATGTGTGTGAATGCGGAGCTCTAGAAGCTTCTCTACGAGCTGCTTGCTTAACTGGAGAACCAACAACTTTTTCTACACGTTCTTGGCGAACACCTGTTGCTACAACAGTAACACGGATTTCATCTTTCATGTTTTCATCGATTGATGTTCCAAGCCAGATATTCACTCCCTGACCAGCTGCTTGGTTGACGATTTCTGAAGCTTCTTCTGCTTCAATCAATGTCAAGTCAAGACCACCCGTAACGTTAACGATGACATCTTCAGCACCGTCAATGGTTGTTTCAAGAAGTGGTGAGTAAATCGCTTTACGAGCCGCCTCAACGACACGCTCTTCTCCACTTCCAATACCGATACCCATAAGGGCATTCCCTTTGTTTGCCATGACAGTTTTTACATCGGCAAAGTCAAGGTTGATCAACCCCGGGTTAGTGATCAAGTCTGTAATTCCTTGAACACCTTGGCGAAGAACGTTATCTGCTTCACTAAGTGCTTCAAGAAGTGGTGTTTTCTTGTCAACAATCTCTAGCAAGTTGTTGTTTGAGATAATCAATAGAGTATCAACATGCTCGCGAAGCTCGTTGATTCCTTCTACAGCGTACTGACCACGTTTGCTTCCTTCAAATCCGAAAGGACGTGTCACAACACCAACTGTAAGAGCTCCAAGATCTTTTGCAATGCGGGCAATAACTGGAGCAGCACCTGTTCCAGATCCTCCACCCATACCAGCAGTGATGAAAACCATATCTGCACCGCTGATTGCTTCAGTCAAAGCTTCTTCGCTTTCTTCTGCAGCCTTACGTCCAACTTCTGGACGACCTCCAGCACCCAAACCACGAGTCAATTTTGGTCCGAGTTGGATAACTGTTTCTGCTTTCGTACTGCTAAGGGCTTGTACATCCGTGTTGGCTGCGATGAATTCAACACCTGCAACACCTTCGTCGATCATACGGTTAATGGCGTTACCACCACCTCCACCGACACCAATTACTTTAATGACTGCACCTTGAGCAGCTGCTGTATCAAATGAAAATGTCATAATTTCTTTTCCTCTTTTATTCGTCAAACATGCTTCCGATTAAGCTACGGAAACGCTCTGTCAATTTCGGTCTATTTTGAGAATTAACTTGGAACTCATCTTTAGGAGTAGCTGTACTTTCCTGAGCATTTTCAGCTACTGTCGTAGTCGGTTGCACAGGAGTGGGTTGTGAAATCGGAGTTACATTCTGAGTAGGCATTCCAAAACTAATTGGTTTTTGGCGAAGGAATTCATCTCCTTTAACCGCTTTTTGGGCAAGACGATTTACCTCTGTCAATTTACCTGCAAATTCAGACAAGCTAATCACATGTGCAAAAGCAGGATTACGAATACCAACTTGATTTGGCACATAGAGTTTCACTCGTACCCCAAATACTTCTTGGGCCAATTCAACAATACCTGGCAAGATGGCATTACCACCAATCAAAACAATTCCACCAGGCAACTCCAACAGATGGCGTCTATCCAGCTCTTGTTTTATTTGATCGAAGATATGCTTAATGCGTGCTGAAATAATTTCTGCTAGGTAGCTTTCTGTCACCTCAACAGGATCGACTTCACCGATTACTTCAACTTGGAAAGTCTCATTCCCTGCCAATGGTACATAAGCTTCACCATAGTTTAATTTGAGGCTTTCCGCAATCCGTTGTGAAGTTTTTAAGACCTTAGAGATATCTTTTGTAACATAATCTCCGCCTTCCTGGTAGATATTCGTAAATTGTAATTCCTGATTGCGGATGGTTGCCACTGTAGTTTGCCCACCACCCATATCAATCACTGTCGCACCAAATTCACGTTCACCTTCATTGAGAACTGAGTTCACAATTGCTAGTGGAGAAATGATGACATTTTCTACCTGAACTCCTACACGTTCAACCGTTTTACGAAGGTTGTGAAGAATGGTGCGAGGCCCTGTGTATAACAAACCACGCATTTCCAAACGGACTCCCATCATTCCACGAGGATCACGAATACCTTGGAAACCATCTACGATAAACTCTTCTGGAATAAAAGTAATAACCTCACGATCAGGGGTCATGCTCTTAGTCAAAGCTGATTTGACAACATTCTCAACGTCTTGATCTGTGATTTCTTTTGTATCTGAAGTAACAGGAATCATTCCTTGTGTTGGTTCAACCTGCAAGAGGTTTGCTGGAAGCCCAACATTAACAGACTTAATAGAAATACCAGCTTTCTCTTCAGCTTGGGAAATTGCTGATTTAATTGCTGAAGCAGCAGCTTCAATATCAACAATAATTCCGTCTTTGACTCCTTTACTTTTGGCATTGCTAACACCAATTACATTTACTTCACCATCTCTAAGTTCAGCAACTAGTACTTTGATGGAGCTAGTTCCAATATCTAAACCTGTAAAAAAACCATCTCTAGTCATTACATCGCGTCCTCTCTGTCTTCCAAGTTTCTCACTTCTATTTTAATAACTATGTTTGGGCATAGCTATTCACAGAATATTATAACACAAAAAATCCAATCGTGCTTAGTTTTTCATAAATTTCCTCAAGGTTTTTTGTAAAAATCCTTTTTACTATTTTCCTAGAATTCACTTCTCGACCTTACTATTAACAAGAGAGTGATTCTCTGTAGTTGATTAAAAAAGAGAAGGCCTTCTTAGGCTTTCTCTTGAATCATTTTTTCTGCTCTTTGTTGCAAAAAGATCTCCACTACTTTTGCAGTCAAGCTGATAGTTGCTACCAACACACTGGACACGATGATGTAATTCGCTAATAGTCCGTGATTCCCCACTAGTGGTGGTTTCGTTAAAAATCCATAATCTCCACCTACAACCAAGTTAACAACACCTATCAAGGCATTTAGAGAAAATGTAATCACTGTCACATTTTTCAAATTGAGCAGGGAAGCTTCATAATTCTTAAACAAGTATAGGAGCGCATTCCCCAAAAGTGCCACGTGCCCGATGATAAAGGACAGGATGGTCACGTGCGGAAACGGATAGGGGTCAAAGAGTGGGTAAGCCAGAGCTGCAGTTGCTCCAAAGGTTCCTAGAAGGGCAAAGTATTGCTTATACTTGGAAGTACCTGGAATCAAGAGCATGACAAACATGGCGATACGGCAATGATAAAAGGGCAAACTTTCTGACAGGGGCATTTGGTTCCCCCAATACCAGCTATACAAAACAATCAGTTGAAGAGACTGAAGGATCTGAATAAAGCGCTGGTAAGCCACCTTGTCTCTGTAACGATAAGAAACATAGAAAGTAAGAGCCAATAAACTTAACAAACCAATATACCAGTGGAATTCAAACTGGGGCGGTTCTGATATCTGTGTGGTAAATAATTGTTCCCACAAATTCATATTCTATTCCTCGTTCATCTAGCCGGAGCAGTAGAAAAGTCACTGCTCGACCTTTTTATTTTTTTGAAAAACTTGATTCCATGCCATTCATAGAATACTTACGTCTTAAATCGCAACCTATTATATCATTTATATTGTAGAAATGCACTGATTTGAAATCTACAGTTTTATATGGAAACCACTAAATTACATTAGACTTTCTACCAACTTGGCTAGATTCATGGAGTTAGAGCCTTTGAGCAAAATTTGGTCATTAGCACCGAGGCTTTCCTTAACCTGCTTGACTAGGTCTTCAAATTGATTCTCGTTTGCAGTTTTCTTAAAGTAGAAAACGTGTCCGATTGGAAACATTTGACTAGCAAGCTGGGCCAATTCAGCGATGTCTTCTCCATAGAAGATAACGGTATCCAGTACATCTGGGGAAAGGCTCAAAATCATCTGGTTATGGAGTTGAACAGATTGGTCACCAAGTTCTTTCATATCTGCTAGTACAGCAATTTTCTTGCCACCTTCATTGGCTGGAATAGCCGAAAAAGTCTCCAAAATCAACTTCATCGCTGTTGGATTGGCATTGTATACATCTGACAGGATGTCTGCTCCATTGGCAGTTTTCTTCCACTCGGTACGGTTACGAGTCAATTCAAGATTTTGAAAAGCCAAACGAATTTGCTCCTCTGAAACTCCTTCTTTGAGAGCCACGTAAGCAGCTATCATGGCATTGGTGGCATTGTACTTACCAGTTACTGGCAAATCGAGGGTTTGTTCCAAAAAATTAGCCTTAAAGGTCAGACTATCCTTGCGCTCAATCAAGTCTGTAATTTCCAGCTCTGCTCCTTGCCCAAAACGGACCACTTTTTTATCTGTAGGCAAGTAGTCCTCTACAATCGGGTCAGTTGGTGCCAAGAGCAAAGAACCTGGTGCCATACCGTCTGCAATTTGCATCTTCCCTTTAGCAATTTCTGAACGGTCTTTGAAAAAGGCCAAATGAGCTTCTCCAACCAAGGTCACGATGGCTGTCTTAGGATGAGCCAATTCAGACAAGAGATGGATATCCCCCAAGTGATCCTGCCCCATCTCCAAGACCAACTTTTCTGTTCCTTCAGGCATATGGAGAACTGTGTAGGGAAGACCAATCTCATTATTGTAGTTGCCTTGTGTCTTGTAAGTTTTGTAGGTTGTTGACAGTAAATGCGCCAGCATATCCTTGGTCGTTGTCTTGCCGTTTGAACCTGTGACAGCAAAGACATCAACTCCCATTTTTTCAAGATAGTAAGCAGCCAGGGTTTGAAAGGCAGTCAAGACGTCGTCTACTAGAATGTAGGGATGATTTACAACCTCTTTCTCAGACAAAGTTACAGCAGCACCATTTTCAAAAGCTGTTTCGATAAACTCATGACCGTCACGCGCGCCCTTGAGCGGAACAAATAAATCCCCAGCAGTAATCAAACGACTATCAAATTCAGCCTTTTCCAACTGAGCATCCGCAAAGAGAGTGACATCATTTTTAGCTCCTACAACTTGAGCCACTTCATGGATTGTTAATTTCATTTCTACTCCTTTAAAAAGGGTTGAAGTCCGAGAACTCTAGTCACCTTGCGGTGATGGTTCTGGCTCCTACCCTCTCTTTCATTTTTATAGCAAATGCGCTTCGCGCTTGTCAAAACTTTCTTTAGCAAGATCAACCAAACGCTCGATTAGTTCTGGGTAGCTGATTCCCATATTGTCCCACAGTAGTGGATACATAGACCACTGGGTGAAACCTGGCATGGTATTGAGCTCGTTTAGGAAAATCTCGCCCTTATCCGTATAGAAGAAATCGCAACGAGAGAGACCGAGGCCACCAATCGCACGGAAGGCTGTTTCAGCATTTTGACGCATAACAGCAACCACGTCATCACTGATTTTAGCCGGAATGTCCATGGTAATCTTGTTGTCGATATACTTGGCATCGTAGTCATAAAAGGCAACATCCTTGACAACTTCACCAGGAAGTGTGCTCTTGACATCGTAGTTACCCAAGAGGCCAACCTCGATTTCACGCGCATTCACTCCTTGTTCTACCAAGACACGGCTGTCATATCGGAAAGCAAGTTCTAGAGCTTGACGGAGTTCCTCTTGGTTTTCAGACTTAGAAATACCAACACTGGAACCCATGTTTGATGGTTTAGTGAAGACTGGATAGGTCAATTTTTCTTCAACTTCAGCGATTTTAGAAGTTACATCATCCCCTTCGACAATGGCCACATAAGGAACTTGGGCAATCCCGACAGATTCTAGAACTCGCTTGGTCGTGATTTTATCCATAGCAAGGCTGGATGATAAGATATCACAACCAACGTATGGCATTTTCAAAACTTCCAAAAATCCTTGAACAGAGCCGTCTTCTCCCATCGGACCATGAAGGACTGGAAAGACCACAGCGCCTTCTTCGTAGATGGCACTTGGCGCGATTTTCTTGTCCCAGTCAATGGTTGCATTGGTCATAAGACGATCCTCTTGACCTGGAGTCTGGCTAAATTCTTGCGTTTTGATAAAATCACCAGACTGACTAATAAAGAAAGTCTTGACTGTGAAACGATCGTAGTTGACCGCACGCATGACACTCTCAGCTGAAAGGACGGAGACTTCACGCTCTGCACTACGCCCGCCGTATAAAAGAATAATCGTTTGTTTCATATTACTTGTCCTAATTCTAATAGAATACTCATCCTTTAGTATATCATATTTACGTCTTTTTTGAAACTTGTATCTAAAAAAGCCCTCATTTGAGAGCTGAAATTTTACCTATCCACCACTTGAGCTTCAAAGTGTGCTGGTTTGTCGTCCACATTGGTGATGGTTATTGTATAGGACTTGTTATTGGTTACATTAAAAACTTTTTCCCCTTTGTAACTGACAACAATTCCATCCTGCACTAATGTAATATCTTTTTGATTATTGGGTAACTCTTCATCAACATCTTCTGAATGATGGCTTCGAACAAGTTTTTGCCCTTCAACATCATAAAAAATATCGCCATGCATCTCAAACCAAACTTTTTTACCTGATAATTTAAGCTTATTAGTATCATTTTTTTTCAAGATTAATTCTGAGTAGTATTCTACATCATGTGTCCGAGGATTTACTGTAAAGTTAGCCGACTCTCCTGGTTGCAGAGTATACTTACCAAGATTTTGTGCCCATAGATAAAATAGAAAACTAGCTGCTAGGACTACAACAAGTACTAAACTACAACCTAAATTCCAATTCGATTTTTTCGTCATGCTCATTTGTAACTCTCCTTATAGTCGTTAATTCCGTCTTGAATCATCTTAGCATCTCCTGGATTATCTCCATAATTTCCATTGATAACATTGTTTATATATTTTATAGCATCTTTATCAGACAGCCCTTGAGCTGCTCCGGCTCCTATTTTCAAGTACTCATCACTAGATTCTAAATAACCTTTACCAACATAGCCAAAAAGATAATTTCCAAGGTAATCAGACTCCATTCCTTCTTCCCATTGTCGACCCCAAATTGAAAAGGGTAATCTTCTCTATAAACTCGATTTTTAGGTCTAGGGGTTTATTAGAATTAACTAAATCTATAAATGTTCCATTATCTCCAATCTTATTTCCTATAGCAATCGAACTATCAATTCTTCCATTATCACCAGGGCTTTTCCATATACTTCTACCTCTCTGAATTAATTCACCCTTTTTTACATCCTCTAAATTTTTAACATCTAATACATCGTTTCCCATATTTTGCGTTACTACTTTTATATTAATTTTTGATGTTAACGATTTGTAAAATTCTTTTTCTATATCATTCATCTTATCCTGGATTATTGGATCTTCTTTTCCCCAATCATCACCCATCTTTTTTCTCTTCTTCCAATACTCCTCAAACGCTTCTCTATTATTATAAAACAGATAATCCTCATAAGCCTTAACGATTAGGTCTGCTTTTTCGGTCGAAATTTTATCACTCTTTTTAATTTTCTCAACCTTTTCCTGTAGTTTCTCTGGATTAGCTCTATTGGTAGCCTCCGCTTTCAATTTTTCTGTTACAACTTGAGGAAATTGTATTTGAGGATGGTGATGTACATAAGATTCTAAAATTTGGAACTCCTTATCGCTAAGTTCTTTTCCATTTTCCAACTTATCTAAGATTTTCTGGTATTCTTTATGCAAATCCTTAGTTTTCTTAGAAGAATCATATTTTGCACTCTCAATCTTCACATCCTTCATCTTCTGTACCCAACTCATGTCCACACCGTCCGCATAGTAGTTTCCATCGCTATCGACAATGATTTTACTTAGTTGCGTGGCTCCTTTGATGGCTAAGCCAAGGACTTCTAGACTATCACTGAAATACTGGGAAACCTGTGAGACAAAAAATTCTAGTTTTTCAATCTTATCATCCAAATCCTGAATACCTGACTCGATTTGAGACTTGGTATTGTAGAGGATGGTCTTCTCAGAGAAAGCTTTCCCCCAATTAAGACTAAAGAGGTCTGTGATTTGATTTAGCCAATTCTCCCTCACTTGAATCTGAGCTTCTACGATAGCTAACTGCTCTTCCCTCAATTTTTTCAGTTCCTTGAGCTGATCCAGGTCCAAATCACCATATCCAGAGACCTGAGCATCCGCATGTTTGTAGGATGTCAACTCGAGTTGGATATCATCTACCGCTGCTTGGAGCTTTTTGATGCTGGGGATGATAATCTCTGTAAATAGACCTTTACCAGCTGTGTAGGCTGCCCCTGTCAGTTCACCTGAGTCTAAAGAGGAAATCAGGTGGTCACATCCGCTAGATAGACAATCTGTGACTTCGTTTGCGACTTGGAGGTTGTTCGTCATGGACTGAATCAATTCTTGGGATTCTTGTGCGCTGTATTTTACTCCCATGGTAGCCGATTCCTTTCC
>NZ_KQ970184.1:155548-163716 GCF_001579015.1 Streptococcus oralis | reverse complement strand
TTCTTGTGCGCTGTATTTTACTCCCATGGTAGCCGATTCCTTTCCGCTATCAGTTCTTCTCTGGCTTCATCGAAAGTTCGACGAGCCTTCTTCGTTTGTTTTTCCAACGTATCCAGTTCCTCCTCTACATAAGAGTTGACCTGTCGCCGAATGGTTCTATTATCACTTTCGATTTGCTCTATCACTTGACGAGAATTGGGTGAGTGAGACAATAGAGTCGCCATACGATGGTGGATGCTCTGGATTTCTGAGTGAAAGTGAATTACCTGCTGTTCATATTGTCTTTTTAGAGTCTGAAGACTTTCTTCCTTATCGTCAATCTTAACAATCTCTCGCCAGAGTTTGTAGCGCTTTTCTTCGTTCTTATCTACCATTCCTTAGTGACTCCATCTCTTAGCTTGCTCTATATCACGTTTTTCAATCCTATGAGCAATTTCTGGAAACTTATTTGCTTGGGTCAAAACAGCTGAACTAAAATCACTGACCGCCTGAAGCATCTGATTGCAAGCCTGACGTCCCGCTTCCATCCCAGCGATTTCAGAAGTATATGAAAATTCTACCTGCTGATTTTGCTTGTCGCTCGTGTCATACCCGACCAATTCATTAATAGCTGCCTCTGCTACTATCGTACTAGATTTTATCTTCCCACCCATACCTCATTAATTATATATTGACCATATCATAACACAAAAATAGTACGATTTCAAAACAAATCATAAGGAACTAATGCGCCTATCACCTTAGGTTAAACTCTATCATTTGGTTAATGAGTTTGATAGAGACGGCACTAGTGATTTTGGAGACCCGTTTTCTGATGCCTTATAGTTTGAGTAGTCTTATTAGCAAGGCTTGTTCACCTCTCGTGAGAAACAGAAAAAGACAAGCCCTAGAAAAATTCCTAGGGCTTGTCTTATGTGTCAAAATGAGCTACGTTTTTACTGACTCCTACAACTCTGTCCGATTTTCAATGGCTCGTAAGAGTGTGACTTCGTCCGCATACTCGATATCTGCTCCCACGGCTAGACCTCGTGCTAGGCGAGTGACCTTGATACCAGCTGGCTTGAGGAGACGAGAAAGGTACATAGATGTCGCTTCTCCATCCGCTGTCGCATTGGTTGCCACAATCACCTCTGAAACCTCACTATCCATGAGACGGATCATGAGACTCTTGAGGTTGATATCGTCTGGGCTGATGCCATTCATCGGAGAAATGAGGCCGTGCAAGACATGATAGAGTCCATGGTATTCTTGGATGTTTTCCATAGCAGCCACATCGCGACTATCCTCTAGTACCAAGATGGTTGTCTGATCACGAGTCGGATCTGTACAGATTGAGCAAGGATCATCATCCGTTAAACGGCCACAGATGGAACAATAGGTTAATTCCCGCTTAGCAGACAGGAGATTTTTGGCAAATTCATTGACATCGTCATCAGACATTCCAATGGTATAGAAGGCTAGGCGGGTAGCCGTTTTAATCCCGATACCTGGTAACTTTGAATAGCTATCAATCAGCTTGGCAATAGGTGTTGGATACAGCATAAGTTCCTTTCTAATTCATTGGATGGTGTTGGTGATAAAGATTGATAATGTCGCGTGCAATCGAAGGTCCGACACCGTTTGTAAGGTTGGTGTTATGAGGAAAGACGACTGCGACTGCGATTTGGGGATTTTCGGTCGGTGCATAGGCGACTGCGTTGGTATTATTGGCTTTTTGACCGCCATTAACGTAACTTTCGGCAGTACCCGTTTTCCCACTGATGGAAACGGCTGCGCCATTTGAAAAGGCACGACCAGTTGTCAGAGCACTCGTTCCATGCGAAACTTGATAGAAACCTTGCTGCAAGATAGCCATATCTGATTCTGAGATATTGACCTTGTTCAGTTCCTTAGTGGCTGTTTCTTGAACCAGACTACCTAGGCCACCTTGGTCATTGTTTCCATAAACCCCTTCAACGATGTGAGGAGCCAAACGTACGCCATTGTTTGCAATGGTTGCGACATACTGGGCTAACTGCATCGGTGTGTAGTTATCAAACTGACCAAAAGCATTATTTAGATAGTTGGCCAAATCAAACTCTTTTGGTATAAAACCTGTTGATTCATCTGGAAGGTCAATCCCTGTTGAAGCTCCTAGTCCGTATTCTCCAAAGGTTGATCGCAATTTGCCCATTGCTGTCTCTAATTGGCTCGTTGCTACAATCATATTGGGTTGGTAAGTCTGTCCCATGATTCCCAGTGCTGTTTGCACCATGTAGGTATTAGAGGAGTACTCTAGTGCTTCCACTGCTGTGATAGGAAAGGAGCCGTATGACAAGGTGTACCATGAATTGATAGGAGAGGAAGCTTGAAAGACTATGGGCTGGTCAAGTAAGGTTTGATTGCCTGACAAGACCCCGTTTTCCCAGCCAGAGCTAATGGTTGCCGCCTTGACAACAGACCCTGGCACAAAGACGTTAGTGACTGTTCCTAGAGAGTCTGAGCTCAGTTTACCTGATTCAACATCATGCTTAATACCTGACATGGCTAGAACTGCACCTGTTTTAGGATTAAGAGCGACTGCATAGACTCCTTCAGAATATTTGGCGCCACCATTACTCAACTCGGAGTTAAAGTAGCTCTTAAGTAGGTCATCCACTCCATTTTGGAAACCTAGGTCAATCGTTAGTTTGATATTGTTTCCTTTGCTTCCTTCCTCGACATTTTCCACACTTTCCATGTTTCCGTGTTTGTCGAGATGAACTTCTTTGACGGAGCGTTTTCCTTGGAGGACATCTTCATATTGCTTTTCGAGATAAGAAGTTCCCACTCGATCATTGAGAGAGTATCCTTTCTTGAGATAAGCGTCAACTTCCTCAGCTGGGAGACCTGACTTTTCACTGGATACGCTACCGACGATAGACGATAGAGATGTGTCTAGTACTTTTCGGTCCCATGAGGTTGAAATGCTAATGCCCGGTAATTCCTTGGATGCAGAAGCCACAAGAGCAACTTGAGTATCATCTAAGGCATCTGTTGAAATGGTTCCAGTTGCGAAATTTCCAACGGCATTGAGCTGGCTAAACAGATAGATTTCCTTTTTCTGCTCATCCGTATAGTTAAGCTGACTCACGTTGATACTTTCAACCGCATTATTGTAGAGGGTCGCTTCTGATAAGCGATTCCCATCTGAATCTAGGCGTTTGTCACTTGGAAGAGCCTCGACTGTTTTTTTGTAAACGTCCTGGTCCGCCAAGTAGTAGTCTGCAATCTGACGATCTGTGAGTTCAGGGGAAGTGACATTCACATACGTCAATAGTTTTTTAGCCGTCTCCTTCAATTCAGCTGCCGTCATTTTATTGTTTCGCGTGAAAGAAACAACTTGCTTGACTGTGTTTTCTACCAAGGGTTTCCCTGATGCATCATAGATCTGTCCACGAGCTGAACTGGTTGTTACCCTTGTCTGGCTGGCTGAAGCCAATTTTGTTTCATAAAAATCTTTATTGAGTACCTGCATATATAACAATCGACCAATAATGGCCATAAACAACAGGATGACAATGGCAAATAGTAAACTAAGCCGAATCGGAATCGAATGGCTATTGAATTTTCTCATACAACTAAGACTCTTTTCTAGAAAAATTCCAGTTTTTCCTGACAAATCCACCTAAAAAATCTAGGATTTGACTAGAAACCAGTACTTTTCATTGTACCATATTTTACGAAGAAAGACTTGGAAAAGTCTAAGCAATTTTTGACTTTTAACTGAAAATGCCTTTTTATTTGGTTATCCTATTTTCTATGATATAATGATAGTAATAGTTAGGAAAGCGTCAACTTTTAAGACTTTGACTCATAAAAAGGAGCCTCATGAACAAGCCAGACATCGCAACTATAATTGATCTCCATTTTGAAGAATTAACCGAGCTTGAGCAAGAAATCGCTCGTTATTTCTTGCAGGTAGATACGATTGTGGATGATTTATCATCTCAACAGGTTACTCAAAAACTTCATGTTTCTCAAGCTGCCCTTACTCGTTTTGCAAAAAAATGTGGCTTTACTGGCTATCGAGAATTTGTTTTTCAATATCAACACCAAGCTAACAAACAGGACACTCATTCTCACAAACACAGTCCTTTGACCAAACGTGTCCTGCGAAGCTACAGCAACCTACGAGAACAAACACAGGATTTGATTGATGAAGCGCAGCTTGAACGTGTAGCTCAGTTAATTGAAAATGCTGAACGGGTCTACTTTTTTGGAACAGGGAGTTCCGGTCTGATTGCCCGTGAGATGAAACTACGTTTTATGCGTCTAGGTGTGGTTTGTGAAGCTTTGACCGATCAGGATGGCTTTGCATGGACAACCAGTATCATGGATGAAAATTGTTTGGTGCTTGGTTTTTCCCTCTCAGGCACTACCCAATCCGTCCTAGATAGTTTGTTGGATGCCAAGGAAATGGGCGCCAAGACCATTCTCTTTACCAGCGCTCCAAACAAAAATAGTCAGGCTTATACCGAAACTGTTCTTGTTGCTAGTCACAGTCAATCATCTTACATCCAGCGTATTTCCGCTCAACTTCCTATGCTTTTCTTTATAGATTTGATTTATGCCTACTTTTTGGAAATCAATCGTGAGAGCAAGGAAAAAATTTTTAACAGCTATTGGGAAAACAAAAAACTCAACGGCTATCGTAGACAAAAACGCATTAGAAAATCCTAGTTTGGTCCAACCAAACTAGGATTGTTTTGTTTTGAAATGATAATAGGCTCATAGATAATCGTTCCTATCTTTCTCTTTGTACCAATGCTTTTTTATCTATGTTTTTCAATTCTTCCATAAATTCTCCTTTCCGTTTTTGAATTTTTGACAACAAAAAAGGAAGTATCGGCTATTTGCTTTTACTTCCTCTCTATCTTTTTTTATTTGTTTTACTTCGACAAACTGAGATTTAGATTTTAAACCTTACAGAAAATCAAACGGGCTATACTCCTGAAGTATGTTCCATAACATTATAGTTTAATGCAGAGTGTAGCGATGTAGTCATTTCCATAACGTGATAATCGATGTCTTTTATCACACGATTCATAAAAATCAATCATAACGAGACCATTCTTCAGTTGTCCTCTAATCTGAGTTTCTAAGGTATGGCTAAATTCATATCCATATTCTGGATTGATGGTTATCTTGCCTTCCTCTTCAAGCTCTCTTGAATTAAAAGGTAGTGAAAACTTTAACAGTAATTCCTCATCAGGTTTGTCCCATACAATATCCGCATCATACATGTATATCCAAGGATTCATAAATCCAACCATTAACAGACCACCCTTTTTCAATACGCGAGCAACTTCTTTATACATGTTTTCTAAATCTTCTATATATACATTTGAAACCGGATTAAAAACAATATCAAAGGTTTCATCTTCAAATAGGAATGGTTTTGTCATATCGCCTTGAACGGTATTGATTTTTAAGCCTTCTCTTTTAGCCACCATCTCATCTCTTTGTAATTGTGATTTAGAAAAATCCATGATGGTGACATCATAACCTTTTATAGCAAAAACTGGACCCTGCTGGCCACCACCGCAAGCTAACCCTAATATCTTTTTTCCCTTGGCTTTTTCAAACCATTCTTCCGGAACTTTTTTCCCAACAGTTAAGGCAACAGAAATTGGATGTTTTCTAACTTCTTCTAATTCTTCATGTGTCAATGGCTCAGTATAGTCATTTTTGACATTATTCCATCTATCTTGATTACATTTTATATAATTGTTCATCTGATAATCTCCTCGTGATGTTATACTATTCGATTTAAGCTGGATGTGCTGCCATTACATTTTTCTCACTGCTACAACTTCTAATTTGTCAATTTTTTCGTCCATCTCATTATATCACTTTTCCACATTTTCCCATTTACTCAAGCTAAATATCAATTAAATGGTTGATAGAATTGCTCTCGCCTTGTAGCTCATCATCTCGCCTTAACCTTTCATACAAGGCGGTTATTTTCTCCTAGTTTCTCACGATTACCTGCTTTGGCTCAAATTTTTCAATAAAAAAGAATTAAGCAAAACATTTTTCACTCAAGTAGTGATTAAGTGTTTTTCTTAATTCTATAGTTCCAAACTAGGATTGTTTTGTTTTGAAATGATAATAGGCTCCCAACATCCCTGCTGTATTTTGGTGATGGGCAAATTCTAATCGTGTTTTTTCAGCTAGGCTTGGCACCAAGGCCACCTTCAATGCTGTGCGGATCTTTGGTTTGAGAATAGCCTCTTGCCCCATGATACCGCCACCGAGAATGACCACTTCCGGATTGGCCACGTAGCAAATATTTGCCAGACCTTTTCCAAGGTAATCTACCATGCGGTCAATGCCAGCCATACAGATCTTGTTTCCTTCGGTAGCTTCCTTGAAAATGCGTCGGCCATTCCACTGATCAACTGGATCACCATGAGCTGCTGCTACATATTCTACCAAAGCTGTCGTTGAAGCCAAGTCTTGGAAAGCTCCATCCTGCATATGCATATAACCGACTTCGCAAGCTGAGTTGCTAAATCCATGAAAGACTTTCCCATCCATAATCAAGCAACCACCGATACCTGTTCCAATGGTCAAGCAAAGTGTCACACTCGCTCCCTTTCCTGAACCAGATACTGCCTCAGCAAGACCTGCGCAGTTGACATCATTTTCAATTTCGCAAGGAATCGCAAAACTCGTCTCAATTTCCTTCTTGAACTGGGTTCCAGCATAGTTGGGAATCTGAGGACCAGCATAGAAGATTTCACCCTTTTCTGGATCGACCATTCCCGCTGAAGAAATGGCAACACCTGCTACTGGGCCTTTTTCTAAATAGCTGGAAACGATATCTTTTGTCTTTTGTAAGATATGAGGACCACCCTTATGCGCCTCAGTTGGCATTTCATGCGATTCAACAAGTTGGCCTTCTTGGTCAATCAAACCATATTTGATGTTGGTTCCACCAATATCAATTGCAACGTAGTGTGTCATAAATACCTCCTTATGGATTAGAGGAAGCGCTCCTTGGTTTCACGAATCAATTGCGCTGCTGCTTCTACAACTGGTCGATCTTCTTCAGTCACTGGTGTCAATGGTGAACGAACTGAACCAATGTTAAGTCCTTCATTGATTTTCAAGACTTCTTTGATGACACCGTACATATTTCCATGTGCAGCAGTGAGTTTGCCGATGATTGCGTTGATAGCGTATTGCAATTCACGCGCTGTTTCCAAGTCTTTTTCAGCAATCAACTCATTGAGTTTCAAGAAGAGTTCTGGCATCGCACCATAAGTACCACCGATACCAGCCTTAGCACCCATGAGGCGACCACCTAGGAACTGTTCATCTGGACCATTGAATACGATGTGATCTTCTCCACCAAGGCTGACAAAGGTTTGGATATCTTGAACTGGCATAGAAGAGTTCTTAACACCGATAACACGAGGATTCTTCAACATTTCAGTGTAGAGACTTGGAGTCAAAGCAACACCTGCTAACTGAGGAATATTATAAATTACGTAGTCTGTGTTTGGAGCTGCAGCACTAATGTCATTCCAGTATTTGGCAACTGAATACTCAGGCAAGCGGAAGTAAATAGGTGGAATCGTTGCAATGGCATCTACACCCAAGCTTTCTGCGTGGCGAGCAAGTTCCATACTGTCTTTAGTATTGTTACAAGCTACATGAGCAATGATTGTCAATTTGCCCTTAGCAACTGCCATGACTTCTTCCAAAATCAACTTGCGGTCCTCTACGCTTTGGTAGATACATTCACCAGAAGAACCGTTGACATAGAGACCTTGAACTCCCTTATCAATGAAGTATTGAACCAAGGCACGCGTACGCTCTGGACTGACTTCTCCTTGATCATCATAACATGCGTAGAAGGCTGGAATGACACCTTCATATTTTTTCAAATCTGACATAGATTTTCTCCTAAGATTTCTTTTTTTCTGCTGAGAGCAGTTCTATTTTTTACAAGTTTAGTATACACCTTGTGAAAATCGCTTTCAATATCTTGTATACACTTAGATTTTAGTTTCTACTTGTATTTTAGAAACTGTAACGATTGAAAGTAGTTTCAGAAACAAGCCATCCTACTGGTATTTGGCGAAGATTTTCTCCATCAAACCTGCTTGGAGAAAGACTAGCAAACCAAAACCAAAGAG
>NZ_KQ970184.1:152415-155296 GCF_001579015.1 Streptococcus oralis | reverse complement strand
GATAAAGGCTGCCCCACCCAAAAGGAGAGTGAAGGCGGATAGATAAAGAACCATCACAATGAGAAAGAGAATGGCTAACATGAGGAAGAACCATAGAAAGTTAAAACTTGCCAAGATAAGCCCTTTTTGCAACACTTCTTTCCAAGACAAATCATAGCGCGCAGCGATGGGATAACTAGCCAGCATCACCAGAGTGAGGAAGATGAGAATCCCCAAACAAATAGCTTTCACAAGCTGGAAAGGCAAAGTTGTCTGTCCCCAGAAGAGATAGAGATCTAGAAGGCTTAATGACACAATGCCCAACTCTAACAGACCCAACTGAAGCCCCAGTTTCAGATTTTGCTTGAAGGCTCTCAGATAAGTTCTAAATACTGGTACCCGTCTGCTTCTCTTAATCTCGAACATAGTCTCATAGAGGCTGATTTTCGCCACTCCAATCGTCACGATGGGCAAACAAGAGACGACAAAAAGAAGATTGGCTGTCACGATATCCAAGACCTTTTCACTGAAACGCATGAGAAAGTTATCTGTATCAAATGCTGCCTTGAACAGGCTTACTCCTTTTTGTGCCATGTTTGCTCCTCCTGATTCTTTTAATCAATCAAAATTTTAAAAAGATATTTGCGGACCTTCTCTTCCATACCTGCATAGCCATTTGGCTGGTGCGGTTCTCCTGGGAAGAAAATCGCAAAATTGTGATAACCCAACAAGAGTGGGTAGTGTTCATGGCAATGGACAAAACCAATGTCACTCGCTTCATCGAATGCTACCGCCTCGTCTTTGATACGTGAACCGTAGCTCGAATATTCATGTCCTTCTACCAGCAAATGCAAATCTGCATAATTCTTATGGTGCTCAAATTGATCATTTTCAGCTTGATTGAGGACATTTTCCTGAACAACTAGAAAGACCTTGTCCCCATCAATCTCATACTTACCTAGTTCGAAAGAATCCTTACGGTGCTGGTAGAGATAGTCGATAGCCTTATCTAGATTGGGATGAATCCCTTTGTAAAAGGTGATGTTTTTCAAATTGTCAAAAATCATACTGTTTCCTTCGTTTCTGATAGTTAACCAAAATCATAGATTAAGTTTATAAGTGTCTGACAAAATCTCTAGGGTAAGCAAATACCCAACATTTTGTAGACACTTATAACTCTATATTCTCTTATACTCAATGAAAATGGAAGAATGGACTAGGAAGCTAACCGCAAGCAATACTTAAGTATGGTAAGGTAACGCTGACCTTGTCTGAATTTGATTTTCGAAGAGTATTATCCTTTAACAGCTCCCATAGTAATACCCTGTGTAAAGGATTTTTGGAAGACAAGGAAGACTGTTACGATTGGCACGGCTGCAAGAGCTGCACCCGCCATGATCAAACCATAGTTGGTTGCCATTTCGGCTTGCATGGTCGCAACCCCGAGTGAGATAGTCAAGTTCTGACGTGAAGTCAACATTACCAACTGCATGAAGTAGTCATTCCAAGTATTGATGAAGGTAAAGATCGCAAGAGCTGCAAATCCTGGCTTCACAATAGGGAAGGCTACGCTCCAGAAAGTACGAATCTCACCACAACCGTCGATTTTAGCTGATTCAAGCAATTCTGTTGGGATGTTTTCGCTGAATTGTTTCATGAGGAAGACCCCAAATGGCCATCCAATCAAAGGCAAGATAACTGCCCAAAGAGTATCGTGAATTCCCATGAAGTTGACGATACGTACCAATGGTACAAGGACAACCTGTTTTGGAAGAGCCATGGCAGCGATAAAGACTGCAAAGAGAATGCGCTGACCATAGAAACGTTTTTTAGCCAATACATATCCTGCTAGAGATGAGGTTGCACAAACTAGGAACATGGTTACTAGCGAGATAAATACAGAGTTCCACATCCACTGCATAGCAGGGTTTTGCACCATGAGCTGTTGGAAGTTTTCCATCGTTGGCATTTTAGGGAACCACTGTGGTGGAATCATAATGGTATCAGGTTGTGATTTGAAGGCACCTGTCAAGATCCAGTAGAATGGAAAGATGAACAGCACGGTCAACAAGAGCAAGATAATCGTTGAAATAACAGTGAAAGCTGTTAAAGGTTTCTTTTGTGTAGGTTGCATAACTGTCTCCTTTCTTTAGTATTCTACGTCGTTTCCGAGGATCTTGAATTGAGCAAAGCTGACAATGGCAATCATCACTGCCAAGAAGACACCTATGGTATTTGCATAGCCGTACTCTGTCAATTGGAAAGCTTTTTCGTAAAGGTAGTACATCAAGGTACTTGTTGAGTAGTTTGGACCACCAGATGTCAAGAGCTGAATCAAGGCGAAACATTGGAAAGAGTTGATGGTCGTAATGATTGCGATGTAAAGAGTTGTTGGAAGGAGGCTAGGCCATTTGATCTTCCAGAAGACTTGGAATTCAGTCGCACCGTCAACACGCGCTGCTTCAACTAGTGAGTTATCAATATTTCCCATGGCAGCGATATAAAGGATAATCGGTTGACCAACAGATGTTGTCAAAAGGATAATCATAATCGCTAGCAAAGCCCAGTTTTTATCACCCAACCAAGAAATGTTTTGGCTGATGATGTGGCTTGACTTAAGGACAAAGTTTAGAATACCTGATAGAGGGTCATAGATCCATTTCCATACAACCGTTACGGCAACACTACCTGTAACTACAGGAAGGAAGAAGACGAAACGATAGAAAGATCGAGCAATAGCATTCTGATGATAGGTCTGAGATGCTACAAAAAGTGAGAAGAGAACCACAATCGGAACTGAACCAATAACCAAGATAACGGTATTGATCAAAGACTTGGTAAAGACAGGATCTTTAAACATGCGAATGTAGTTGTCCAAGCCTACAAACTCAAATTTCGTCAT
>NZ_KQ970184.1:151087-151789 GCF_001579015.1 Streptococcus oralis | reverse complement strand
TTTGATACAGATTGCAACATTGGGAACCAAAGTGTTCTCATTTCAGCAAATCCATCGATAGTGTTGTAATATGGTGAGTAGTATTTAGTCCAGCTGCTGATTGTTTCCATACGTTTGTCATCATAAAGTTTGCCAAATGAAGTACGAACTGGGAAGGCACCTGTACGAACTACGTCTTTAGGACCCCATTCTTTGTCATCTGCGATGAATTGAACGAATTTCTTAGCAGCAGCGATTTTCTTATCGTCTTTGTTGTTAAATACTGCAAATCCGTTTACAAGGTATTCAAGAGCTGGTTTACCAGAATCTGATGGGAATGGTACTTCTACCACGTCTACTTTACTTGCTTCCAAGAGTTTCGCTTGGATACCATTTTGGGCTGGAGCCCAAAGGATAGTGTAAGAAGTTTGACCGTTAGCAAAGTTTTGGATGTCTGCTCCACCGTCAAATTGTGAACCGTTGTTCAACAAACCGTCTTTAATCCAGCTGACTGCTTTTTCAAGACCTTTGACGAATTTAGGATCGTCAGTTGTATATTTAGTTACTTTTTCATCTGTTACAGAGCCGCCGTAAAGGTTTGCAATAAAGGCACGTGTTCCTTGGTCTCCCCCTTGACCAGAACTGAACAATGAACCTGGTGTGTAGCCTTTATCTTTAAGCGCTTTCAAAACTTTTTCAAAGTCATCAGTTGTCCAACCTTCT
>NZ_KQ970184.1:148755-150166 GCF_001579015.1 Streptococcus oralis | reverse complement strand
CGTTCAACTCAGCCAATTTACCATTTTTACCGTATTGGATGATCCGTCCTGGTGCGTCAAAGAGTACGTCTGGCGCTGTTCCTGCTTCGATGGCTGTTGTGATTTTTTCAGGTCCTGACTTGAAGTCGATGGTTTCCAATTTCACTTTTACATCTGGATTTGCTTTTTCAAAAGCTTCGATGATTGATTTTTCATATGTTCCAACACCATCGCCCGTTTTTTCTTGTGTAAATACTGGGAATGCCCACCAAGTGATTTCTGTTTTTCCGCTATCGCTTCCTGATTTTCCAGCATCTTTACTTCCACCAGAGTTACCACAAGCAGCAAGGCCAAGAATCGCAGCACTCGCAAGTACTGTACAAGCTAGTTTTCTAAATTTCATTTGTATTCTCCTAATTGATAAGCGTGTCCATATTGGACAGTGAGTAACCTTCTATTTGTATACGTTTTCATTTTATCCGACTCATCGACCACTCTCCTCTGTTTTTGAGATTGTGTTATTTAAGACCGGCAACAAAGCGTTCCGTAATCTCTTTTGGTCTAGTAATAGCTCCACCAACAACGATGCCTCGCACCCCATATTCAAGGATTTGCTTGGCTTGTTCGGGTGTATGAATTTTCCCTTCAGCGATGACATCCACTCCTGCTTCACAAAGTTTTTTGATCAGTTCAAAGTCTGGACCATCTACTTTGGGACTATAAGAGGTGTAGCCTGATAGGGTTGTTCCAACAAAATCAACACCTGCTTCAACTGCTGCAATTCCTTCTTCAAATGTACTGGTATCAGCCATTAGGAGTTGATGCGGATATTTTTCTTTGACTTGTCGGATAAAGTCCTGAATTTCCAAACCATCGTGACGTTCACGTTTGGTACAATCCAGAGCAATGACCTCAATGTCTAGTTCAGCCAATTCATCAACCTCTTTCATAGTAGCTGTAATGAAAGGCTCCTGTGGCGGATAGTCACGTTTGATGATCCCGATAATCGGGAGTTTCGTAACCTCCTTGATCTCCCTGATATCACGAACACTATTTGCTCGGATACCGACTGCTCCACCTTGCTCAGCCGCTTTGACTAGCAAGGGGATAACCCCTCCCGCTTCTGTATAAAGCGGTTCGTGAGGAAGTGCCTGGCAAGAGACAATGATTCCATCTTTGATTTGTTCAATCAAGGCTTCTTTGCTGATTTGTGGCATCCTCTTTCCTCCCTTTCTTGTTCTTATGGATTTATTATATACCATTTGTTAAGCGCTTTCAATAGCTTGTGATAGAATAGATTTCAGTTTCAAAACTATTTTATAGAACAGACTATCCTGAAAGTAGTTTCAGACATCTTAGAATTTCTTATTAGCACACCTTGAACCGAAAGAAAAAGATAGCAGGCTGAAAAACCTACTATCTCCTCCTAATT
>NZ_KQ970184.1:146326-148165 GCF_001579015.1 Streptococcus oralis | reverse complement strand
ATTGAAGAGTTGGTGCCTTGTTGACCAATACTTCCGAATCAAATTCCATAGCAAGAATACCTGGCCATTTTTCAATCGCGTATTTCACTTTTGCTTCTTTAGGAGAAATCCAATCCTTGGTCAAGAAATCCCAGTTGAATTTCTTGAAGGAAAGTGTATATGGAACACCTCCAGGCGCATGGTGCTCATATAAAAGTCCAAATTCATCTGGCCCAATTTGTTGAAGTGAGTTATAAGCATACTCGCCTTCTTGAATCAAATGGTGGTGTAACCAAGTCAACTGGCCATCTTCTTCTACACGAGCCACTCGAATATAACCATTTTTACGACCTGGACCGTTCGCATTCGCCAAGAGAATATACTCTTTGCCATTTTGAACCGTATGAGTCGCAGCCATTTGAACATAAATATCTGGTACATCGTAGCGATCAACGTTATTGTCCCAAGTTAGACCACCATCATGACTGGTTGCAACCTGTAAATCTCCTGTCAATCCACGCATAAAGAGTTTGAGATCACCATTGTTTAACTGAACAACTGAAGCCTCGGTATTTTGAGCATAATAATTGTTCATGGTGCTTGAATCAACCACGGTACCATCATACAGTTTACGATTGTCATTGACACCACCACCCATATGCCATGTTTTACCATGGTCGTCAGAGTAGATGATTCGAGATGATTGGGAACCATTGAGGTGGTTGGTACGGTTAGTCGTATAGACAGGAACGACGATTCGACCTTTATGTGGTCCAGTACGAAGGGTAATCCCCACTCCTGGACCTACGCCCAAGAATTTCATCCAATCAGCTTTGACCATCGGAGTAATATCTTGAGGCGCTGACCATGTCTTCCCGTCGTCATCACTGTAGGACATCCATAGATAACTATCCTTAGCAATTCTAAATGGAGAAGTTTTGTTTGTTGTGAAATAGATATTGCCTAATAGCTGGTCACCCTTGTATAGATCACCCTTGTCGCTATAGGCTGGTTTAACAGGATCTACAACAACGCGATAGTCTGTCGCCTTACCATCTGGTGTATAGACAGTACCATTTTCACGAATGGTATAAGCTTCCTTTTCTCCTTCACGATAGAGGATTTGATAGGTTTTGCCATTGATTTTTTTGTAGGCTTCTTCTTTTTGTGAAGACATCCCAAAGATTCCTTTTCCTTCTGGGAACATGTCATAAATGGCAAAGATGCGTTTGGTTTCAGGATCTTGAGTCAAGGTCATGTCGATGTTCACTGGTGAACCAATAGATGGATCAGAGGCCTTTGGATTGTCACGTAAGTTGGTAATGGTTACTCGGTCTCCCCAAGTTTTACCATTGTCTTCACTACGTCTGATGACCATACCGATATCACCCCAGTCACTCGAATGGAGACGGCGTTCATCCGCACCTGCGATCAAAGTTCCTTTATCTGTCTTGAGCAGAGCTGGAATACGATAACTCTTGATTCCATCTTTATTTGGTTTGTTGTTCATTCCCCCTTCAAAGACGTCTTCTTTCTCTGAGATTTTCGCACCTTCTGGAAGTTTCTTCTCCAAATCACCTCTTTCAAATAGTTGACTTCTCGTCTGAACCTCTTCTGGGCTTAAGGCACGATTATAGACGGTTAGATTTCGAACTTGTAGATTGCTTCCCCAAACTGTATTGCTGGCACGCTTGGTTGCTCCAATTTGAGCATGCGTTACATCTGGCATATCTTTGATGAAATGACCAGATTTCAGACTTGTTCGAGATAATACCCCGTTCACGTAGAGACGCACTCGGCCTTTTGGCAATTCTGCTGTCGGTTTTTCAACTGTGAAAGTCACCGAGTTCCACTGGCCAG
>NZ_KQ970184.1:140815-146110 GCF_001579015.1 Streptococcus oralis | reverse complement strand
AACCAAAGCTACTTGATTGTAGACTGCCATAGTGAAGTACTCATCTTTTTTGGTAGCACTCGACACAGAAAAGAGATTATAGAATGCTGGAGCTTTGGCATCGGGCTTAAACTCCATGTGAACAGTTGCGTTTTCAAGTTTCTTTAGTTTTTCTAATTCATTTGATAAATCAACTCTCTGACTATTTGACGCATTGGTTTCAACATCTTCTTTTTCTAGGACAGGATTGGCATTTTGCAAATCCCTTGAATAATAATCACGAGGAATAGCATTCGAATCTGTTGATTTTTCCTCTTCTTTTAACGTTGTTTCCGTTGCATTTTCTGTCTTTTCTTCTACCTGCTTCTTGAGCTTATCTTGATCAAGTTCAGTCCCAACTACATTCTTATCAGCATCAGATGCATTTGCTACTACAGCTTCTTTGGGCACCTCTTCTGATGATTGGTCTTTGCCTTTTTCCACATTTTCAGTACTTGGCGCTACTACATTTTCCTGTTCTTGGGCTAAAACTGGCGAAACTCCAAATACAACTGTACCAATTAGTACAGAAGCTGTTCCAACTGCAAATTTTCTAATGCCATATCGTCGTTTTCGATCAAAATCCCTATACTTCATTTTTTAACCTTTCATATTCTCTGTAAATAAAGCGCTTTCTTTTTTTCTTAAAATTTTTAGTTCCTCCAACTAAACAAGGAAAAAGAAAGTAACCGACTGAATGAGACCTCCCATTCTTCAAACGTCCACTGCTCTTACTCTCTAACCAAGCAGCAGAAAGTTTCCTCCTTTCGCATAATACCTTTCCCCCATTATACAATAAACTTTGAACTTTATAGCTAAATTGATATAGAATAGATTTTACTTTCAAGAATAATTTAATATTTTAAATTTACAAAAAGTACTTTCAGGTTTTTGTGATAAAAAAGAGAGCTAGTGCCCTCTCAAAGTTATTTTTTTACATAGGAAAAAGGAATCTCACTGCCACAGAGCCAGTTGTAGACTTGGTCATTGACAAAAACATTCATGGCTTCGTGAGCATACTCAGGCATGATGCGATAGGACTTGTCACAGGTCAGACGGTTGTAAATCGCAAACTGGGTAATGGGATAGCAAACATCGTCATCCAAGCCCGTAATCATCCTGACCTCTCCTTTGATACGATGGGCAAGATTTTTCACATCGATATAGGCAAGAGTCGCCATGATTTCCTCCTCTGTTTCATGGAAGGGATCGTGGAACTTGAAATAACGGAAGAGTTCATCATAGGCTTCACTGGTATTGCCAATCTCAAGCACTCGTCTAAAGTCAGACAAGAAGGGATAGATGGCAACTGTTCGCTGAATCCGAGGATTGAGCGCTGCTGCAACCAGAGCCAAAGCTCCTCCTTGTGAGGCACCATAACTAGAAAGTCTTTCCTCATCTACCTGAGGCAGACTAGCAACAATTTCGATTAACTGGTAAATATCCAGATAGACATCCTTATAAAAGAGTTGGTCTCGACCTTCAACAACACCACGGATGATATGTCCCTTTACCGTATTTCCCAAAGGAGAGCGCAAACCATCTTGTGAATAGCCCGACTGGCCTCGAACATCCATAGAAACAACACCATAACCAGCCACAGTATAAGCCAGCATGTCAGCCCAATCCCAACCACGCCCCATGTATCCATGGAAATGGAAGATTAGCGGAACCTTCTCCTCAGTCTTTGGGAGGACGATGCGTGCATAGACCTTGCCTTCATTCCTTCCCTCAAAGGTTAGTTCATAGCACTTGACTTGAGGAATATGGAAATCTCTTTCCTCCAACTGATAGGCAGGAAGAGAGGAAACTTTTTTGACCTCTTCATCCCAAAAAGCATCAAAGTCTTCTGGAACCTCATCTCTTCCTTTATAAGTCTTGATTTCTTCTAGCAAAGCTGGATTTTTCATAGTATGCTCCTTTTGTTTTGTAATCGCTATTATAACTGTAGCATATCTGGGAAAGCAATGCAAGAAAGAAGGGTGATACTCTTCGAAAATCAAATTCAAACCACGTCAGCTTCGCCTTGCCGTACTCAAGTACAGCCTGCGGCTAGCTTCCTAGTTTGCTCTTTGATTTTCATTGAGTATAAATAGAAAGTGATTTTAGATTCTCCTCCCTCAAACCTATCGTCTGAAAGTAGTTTTAAAACAAAAAGAGCGTTCCCGCTCCTTGTTAATCAATAGGTGCTAGCTCCTTTCTCTAGTTTGACGGTTTGAAATTTCTTTTGGTAGGTCACTTTAATCGTCATATGAGAGTCCTCGTTTCTTTTTGATGACTCTAGTATAAGACCTAAATCTAAAAGCTAGCTTATAGATTTCTTAGAAAAGGCTTAATCCAGATGTTCTCTCTTTTCTAGATGGAGAGCAATCATGCGCCATTCTGGATCCTCTTGCCAAGCTTCTATCGAACTGATGTAGCAGGCAACCTTTCTGGCTTCTTCTAAAATCGGAAAATCTTCAATGATATCAGCCACTTGGAACTCTGGAAGACCTGACTGTCTAGTTCCAAAAATCTCACCCGAACCGCGCATTTTCAAATCTTCCTCAGCAAGGACAAATCCATTGGTGGTTTCTGTCATGATCCGCATGCGGTCCTTCCCTGACTCGGTCTTAGGATTGGCGACGAGAACAGCATAGGACTGCTTGTCTCCCCGACCGACACGACCTCTGAGCTGGTGAAGCTGGCTGAGACCGAACCGATCGGCATCCATGATGATCATGACGGTCGCACTAGGAACATTAACCCCAACCTCGATAACGGTTGTAGATACTAGAATATCTGTTTTCCGCTCTTTGAAATCCTGCATGATCTGGTCTTTATCGTCACTCTTCATCTTACCATGTAGGAGAGCCACTTCTGCCTTGCCTACAAAATGAGCTGTCAACTCCTCTGATAAGGCAATGGCATTTTTCAGATCCAGAGCTTCTGATTCTTCAATCAAGGGAGAGATGACATAGGCTTGAGAACCTTTTTGGATTTCCCCCTCTAACCAAGTCAGCACCTGAGGTAATTGCTCATGCTTGATCCAACGCGTTACAATGGGTTTCCGACCCGCAGGCATCTGGTCGATAATGGAAACATCCATATCCCCAAAGGCTGTGATGGCCAAGGTTCGTGGAATGGGAGTCGCCGTCATCATGAGGACATCTGGGTTGTCCCCTTTTTCCCGTAAAATACGCCTTTGCCCCACACCAAAACGGTGCTGCTCATCAATGATAATCAAACCAAGACGAGCATAATCCACCCCATCCTGAATCAGAGCATGGGTTCCGATGATAAAGTCGGCCTCACCCTTTGCTATGGTCTCCAAGACTTCTCTTTTTTCTGCAGCTTTCAAGGATCCTGTCAAGAGAGCGAGTTTCAAGTCTGGAAAGAGACTCTGTAGACTTTCAAAGTGTTGCTCTGCTAGGATTTCTGTCGGTACCATGAGAGCAGACTGGTGCCCAGCTGTCACTGCCGCAAACATAGCCAAGCCAGCTACTACTGTTTTTCCGCTTCCCACATCTCCTTGCAGGAGACGATTCATGTGGTGATCGGATTTCATGTCGGCCAAAATTTCCTGCAAACTCTTTTCCTGAGCTGGGGTCAGGACAAAAGGAAGATTTTCTTTAGCAGCTGTCACCTTTTCCTGAGACCAATTCAGAACCAAACCGCTGCCCTGAACTCTATTTTCAGACTTAAGAGTCTGCAATTGCATTTGAAAATAAAAGAGTTCCTCAAACTTGATCCGGCGAAGGGCCTGCTTGTATTCTGCCAAATCCTTTGGAAAATGCATGGCACGAACTGCCTGACAGCGGGACATGAGTTTGTATTTGTCCAGCAAAGACTGGGGAAGATTTTCCTCAATCAAGAGGTCCAGCCCCTGATCAAAGGCTGTCTTGATAACCTTGACCAGAGCAGCCTGACTGATTCCTTGAGCCAGACGATAGACAGGCTGGAGGTCATCTTCAACCTGAGCCAGAACCTTCATCCCAGTCAGACTGGCTTTAGCCCGATCCCATTTGCCAAAAACGGCAAGCGTTGCTCCCAATTCTATCTTATCAGCTAGATAAGGCTGGTTAAAGAAATTCACCGCAAAAACAACTTCTCCCTGCTTGAGGCTAAAGCGCAGGCGATTGCGCTTGAAACCATAATACTGGACACTGGCAGGAGTCACGACTTGACCAGAAAGAACCGCCTTTTCACCGTCTTCCAGTTCCAGTACCTGCTTGGTCTTGAAGTCTTCGTAACGGAAAGGAAAGTAGAACAAGAGGTCTTGCAAGTTTTCAATTCCTAGTTTGGCATACTTCTCTGCCGACTTTGGTCCCACACCAGGCAAGACATGCAAGGATTGGTGTAGATTCATGCTCCCCCTCCTTTCTTTGTTTTAATAATATTCTCTCGGAATGCGATCGCTGAGGAGACAAACCACCTCATAGTTAATGCTTCCACGGTAGACTGCTGCCTGAGTAGCTGTGATTTCCTTATCTCCATCGGAACCAATCAAGGTTACCTTAGTTCCGAGTGGGTAAACCTTAGGCAGACGAATGGTGATTTGGTCCATAGAAACCCGACCGACGATTGGGCAAACTTGCCCATCTACTAAGACGGAGAAATTCTGCATGTCTCGTGTCCAACCATCCGCATAGCCGATTGGCACGGTCGCGATGACTTGCTCGCTATCCGCCTGATAGGTAGCTCCATAGCCCATGCAGGTTCCAGCTGGAACTGTCTTGACATGAACAAGGGCAGATTGCAAGGTCAAGGCTGGTGTCAGGTCATAAGGCAATTCCAAAACCTCTCCGCTGGGATTGAGACCATACATGGCATCTCCCATACGAACCGCATTGAAAATAGTCTCTGCATGCCAAAGAGTCGTTGCCGAGTTGCTGGCATGAACCAGCTCTGGTACCTCCTTCATACTTGCTAAAACAATCTTAAAGCGTTCTAACTGCTTATTAAAGTAGTCATCTGATGCTTCATCTGCAGTCGCAAAGTGAGTAAAGATTCCCTCAATACGAACCCCCTCTTTCTTGAGCAAGTCCTGAGCTTGATCAGCTTCACTGACCTCTCTAAAACCAATCCGTCCCATTCCTGAGTCAATCTTAAGGTGAACCGACAAGCCATCTAGGTCAGCACCAGTAGCTAAGAGTGCTTGAATCCACTCCAGTCCAGCCACTGTCAAGGTGATGTCATATTCTTTAGCCAGAGAAACGGCTTCTAGCTCAGAAACTCCTAAGATGAGGATTTTCTTGTTTATCCCTGTTTGGCGCAACTCAATAGCTTCATCAATAT
>NZ_KQ970184.1:137092-140329 GCF_001579015.1 Streptococcus oralis | reverse complement strand
CTACCAAGGCTACTGTATTTTCCCAACCTAGACAAGGATCAGTAATGGAACAACCAAAGATTTCTGGTTGGTTTTGGCGACCATCTGCTAGATAAGATTCAATCATAAAGCCTCGAACCGTCTTTTTAATCTTTTCATTCCAATCACGATTCAGCAAGGATTGGCGAACAATGCGGATTTGTTCCATATACTGCTTGCCTGAATTGTCATGATTGGTATCGATGATAATGAAGGGATTTTCAAGTCCCATGGTCTCATAGCGATTGATGGCGTTCAAGAGGGTTTCATAGTAGAAATTGGGTTCATTTTTGCCGTATTCGTTCATGGCACCACGAAGGATAACGTGGGCCAAGGGATTTCCTGAAGTTTCCACTTCTTGACCATGGTAAAGGAAGGTTTGCTTGTTTTGAGCTGCATAGATGGCATTAAACATGACCCCAAGGTTCCCAGATGTTGGATTTTTCATCCCAACCGGTGCGTCAATCCCAGAGGCTACAAAGCGGTGTTCCTGATCTTCCACTGAACGAGCTCCAACCGCATGATAGCTGACCAAATCATCAACCAAAACGAGATTTGACGGATAGAGCATCTCATCAGCTGTCGTCAAGCCCGTTTCGGTAATCACACGGTAGTGCAGCTGACGAACTGCCTGCAAACCATTGATGAGACTAGGCGCCTCGCTAGCATTTGGCTGATGAATCATACCCTTATAGCCATCTCCGTTGGTACGAGGCTTGGCAGTATAAACACGCATGACGATAAAGATTTTATCCGCAACTTTTTTCTGCAAGTCTGCTAAGCGACGAGCATATTCCAAAACAGCCTCTTCATTATCAGAAGAACAAGGCCCCATCACCAAAAGGATTCGGTCGTCCTCACCTGAGATGATGGCTGCCAATTCTCGATCACGAGCTTCCTTATAACGCAAGACTTCAGGTAACAGCTGGGTCGCAGCCTTAATTGCTTCAATATCTATTTCTTGACCTTTTTCGATAAATGCCATCTTATTCTCCTAGCGTTTGGTAGATTTCACGAACAAGTGCTTCTGTATTGTCCCAGCCTAGACAAGGGTCCGTGATAGACTTGCCAAAAACTTCAGGTTCATTTTGACGTCCACCTTCCAGATAGGACTCAATCATAAAACCACGAACATATTTTTTGATTTTCTCATTCCAGTCACGGTTGATCAAGGTCTGGCGAACGATACGGATTTGATCCATGTACTGCTTGCCCGAATTGTCATGATTGGTATCGATGATGATAAAGGGATTTTCCAAGCCCATCTTTTCATACTGATCAATGGTATCCATCAGATTGTCATAGTAGTAGTTGGGAATATTTTTTCCATATTCATTCAAGGCACCGCGAAGAATGGCGTGGGACAATGGATTCCCAGTCGTTTCCACCTCTTTACCAAGGAAGAGGAAACTCTGCTTGTTTTGCGCTGCGTAAATCCCGTTAAACATAACATTGAGATTTCCAGACGTTGGATTTTTAAATCCTGTTGAAAAATCTGCTCCACTCGCCACAAAACGGTGTTGTTGATCCTCTACTGAACGAGCCCCAACAGCCATATAAGAAATCAAATCATCCACCAAAGGAAGGTTTTCTGGGTAGAGCATCTCATCAGCAGTTGTCATACCAGTCTCGGTAATCACACGATAGTGTAGCTGACGAACAGCCTTGATTCCATTGATCAAGCTAGGAGCTTCTGTCGCATTCGGTTGATGAATCAAGCCCTTATAGCCATCTCCATTGGTACGAGGTTTAGCTGTATAAACACGCATGACCATAAAAATACGGTCTTTGACCTCTTCTTGTAAAGCAGATAGACGCTGGGCATACTCGAGGACTGCCTCTTCATTATCAGATGAACATGGTCCAATGACCAAGAGAATACGCTGGTCTTCCCCACGGATGATGGCTTCCAATTCCTGATCACGTTGATTTTTTCTCGCGAGAGCCGCTCCTTCTAATTTAGACAAGGTGCGAACTTCTTCAATGTTAATTTTAGGACTTTTAGCTGTAAATACCATGATTCATCTCCTTATAAAGCAAACGGACACCAAGTAAAAATGTATTTTCACCAGGTATCCGCCTGTTCTTATGTCTTATTAGTTTCGTCTTCCATGACAATTCTTAAATTTCTTACCTGAACCACATGGACAAAGTTCATTACGCCCAATTCGGCTCAAGTCCACATCTGCTGGAAGATTTGCACGCTGGGCTGCGATATTACGAGTAGCCGTTGTGCTAATATTAATCTCCGTCTGTGGTCTTTCTTGTTCATGGATTTGCGCTTTCATCATCAAACGAGTGACGTCAAATTCAATTGACCCAATCATATCGTTAAACATGCGGAAACCTTCTGCTTGGTACTCAACAACTGGGTTGTTTTGCGCATAGCCACGAAGTCCAACAGCATTTCGCAACTGGTCAAGAGCATCAATATGGTCTGTCCACTTGTTATCCACAACACGCAGAATCAAGACTTTTTGGAATTCCTTGACTGCGTCCTCGTCTCGTAATTTTGAGATTTGACTATCGTAGACCTTTAAGGCACGTTGGAAGAGTTCATCTTTGATATCACGATCTGACAAACCAGCCAAATCTTCCTCAGAAATAGAACCCTCTGGTAGCAGATTGTACTTAGCAAAGTTCAAGATAGCTTTGATTTTTTCTTCTTCCTTAGAACGTGAATGAGCATCCACAACTCGTCCGATCGTACGTTTAATCATAGCGTGAATCTCAGGAGCCAAGTCACGGTCAGCAGTGATAACATCATAACGCTGCGCATAGATAATCTCACGTTGTTCGCGCATGACATCATCGTATTGAAGAACTTGTTTACGTGTATCGTAGTTATTCCCCTCAACGCGTTTTTGAGCTGCTTCAACCTGACGGGTCAACATACGGGACTCAATGGCTTCTTCTGACATATTGAGGCGTTCAAAGATACCTTTCAAGCGGTCTGAACCGAAGCGTTTCATCAAGTCATCTTCAAGAGATAGGTAGAATTGAGACTCACCTGGATCTCCTTGTCTTCCTGAACGTCCACGAAGCTGGTTATCAATACGACGGCTCTCGTGGCGTTCTGTACCGATGACACAAAGTCCACCCAATTCACGAACACCTTCACCGAGCTTGATGTCAGTACCACGACCGGCCATGTTGGTTGCGATGGTAACCGCACCACGTTGACCAGCGTTCATAATGATTTGCGCTTCTTTGTAGTGG
>NZ_KQ970184.1:126771-136969 GCF_001579015.1 Streptococcus oralis | reverse complement strand
CTTGACATCTTCAACAACAGCATTAAATTTTGCTTCAATACTTGCATAAAGAAGGTCAGAGTGGTCAATACGTTGAACAGGACGGTTAGTTGGGATTGGGATGACACGAATGTTATAGATTTCACGGAATTCTTCTTCCTCTGTCTTACCAGTACCCGTCATACCAGACAACTTCTTATACATACGGAAGAGGTTTTGGTAGGTGATAGAAGCTGAAGTCTTGGTCTCATCTTGAATCGGCACGCCTTCCTTGGCTTCGATGGCTTGGTGCAAGCCATCAGAATAACGACGACCTTCCATAGTACGACCTGTAAATTGATCGACAATCAAGATTTCCTGCTCTTCGCTGACCACATAGTCAATATCAAGAAGCATGATATAGTTGGCACGGAGGGCATTATCGATAAAGTGAGTAAGAGCCACATTTTCAATATCGTAGAGATTTTCCAGTTTGAAGTAGTCTTCAGCCTTGTCAATCCCTGAATCAGACAAACCAATAGTCTTAGACTGAATGTCAATGATATAATCATCTTTGTCCAAAGATTTGACAAAGTGATCCGCCATATGATACAGCTGACTTGTTTCGACAGCATTGGCTCCTGAAACGATCAAAGGTGTACGCGCTTCGTCAATCAAAATCGAGTCTACCTCGTCAACCAAGGCATAGTTAAGTGGACGTTGTACCATATTTTCAGCTCGAACGACCATGTTATCGCGAAGGTAGTCAAATCCAATTTCTGAGTTGGTTGAGTAGGTGATATCACATGCATAAGCTTCTCTTTTTTCCATCGGAGACTTAGCTGCTAAGTTAATCCCTACTGATAAACCAAGCCATGAATAGAGTTCACCCATTTCAGTCGCATCACGCTCAGATAGGTATTCATTGACCGTTACTACGTGAACTCCTTTTCCAGACAAGGCATTCAGATATACCGGCATAGTCGCTGTCAGGGTTTTTCCTTCCCCTGTACGCATCTCAGGTACATCTCCGTGGTGAAGAACGATCCCTCCCATGACCTGAACCTTATATGGGAAAAGACCTAAGACACGTTTAGCCCCTTCACGGACAACTGCAAATGCTTCGTACAGAAGTTGATCTAGCGTTTCACCATTTGCATAGCGTTCCTTAAATTCAACTGTTTTTGCTTGTAGTTCTTCATCGGTCAAGGCTGCCATTTCGTCCTCATAGGACATGACCTTTTCTGCCATTTTTTCTAATTTTCTTATTTCACCTTTATCATTTTCGATGATTTTTTTTAAAATATTAGCCATTATTTTCCTTACTTTTAATTCTGAAGATTTTAGAAAGTTCTTTTAATTGTAGCATATTTACTCTTATTTTTCAAGAAAGAATCCTTACTTTACAAAGGAAAAAGACATCTCTAAAATCCACTTTTTTCAATCTTCTCTCGGCATTTTTTTATTTTTTGTTCGTGATGCATGCTTGATGATCCAAGCACAACTGGGACTTAGTTCCTCCTTCTTCCAAGTTTGAAGAATCCTTTCAAACTTATCGGGGGCTTCCTTATATAAATCATTTAGATTGTTCGCTACGCTTTTTTGAATGGACTTGTCTTTATCATCCTTTAGATTGGTCAGAATAGTGGTGAAATCCTCAAGATAATCTAACACCACGGTTTGTCTCTTAGCCCAAGGCAGACGGATACGCATGCACTCACTGGCAAGTCTACGAACGCGCAAGTTTTCATCCTGGCTCCATTCTATCAGCAAAGCCATTGTATCCTTAGGATAGCGAGCCAGTAAGGGCCTCATGGAAAATTCTCCCGTAAATCGCTTGGTGAGTTCCTTACTAAAGGCCGCGCTCAATTCAAATTCCTTGTCTCCATATAGCTCTACATATTTGCCAATTGGCCAAAGCCAGTAACCTTCTGAAAACATGCCTAGACCACCCTCTAACTCAGGACCTAAAATTTTCTCAAAAACCTTGAGAGAATCCTGATAAGATAGGGGGAGGCATTCTTTGATACTTTTAGCCAAGAGTTCTTGACGCTGGCTAAACTCTAACTCTTCCAAATCTTTTTCTAGCAACAAGCTAAATTTTTGTCCATCAAAGGCGGGGGACGCTGCTTGCAACCGTCGACTCAAATTCTTAGCATAAGCCAGGTCATAATAGTCCTTTACTTTTTTCGCCATTTTTAAATCCCTTAATCTTCTGTTTACGGGACTTATTATATCATACAGATAGCCCATCAACAAAATCATTTTTACATCTCCAACTATTTTAACAAGAAAGTAAAAAGGACTAGAAGCTAGTCTAGTCCTTCAATTTTTTATGTTTAATTTCCCAAAAATACTGGTAATAAGCCAAAGTACAAAAAGAGATTGATCCAGAAGGCCATGCAAAATAGCACTCCAAAGATAAAGAGACTGATTTTTTTAATCAGTATGGAGTATAGGATGGATAAAACACCAAAGACCACGAAGAGTTTTTTCATAACGAAATAATAAATTGAAACTCCTCCTATTTGCCAATCCCAAGGAAGAAAGAACATGAGGAACCAGAGAAAGCAAATCGTAAGAATATATCTCTTGTAGTGCGCTTCAAGAAAAACTTTTGTTTTCTCCATAGCAGACCTCCATTTTAGTCACTGTCTCTTTCCTTTTATTATACCAAAAAAACTGGAAAAGGCTTTCCAGGTTTGAGTTTGAAATCACTAGTCATACTAGAGAAATCCCTTTATTCATAGGCCGATTCACTTTATTGACTTGATGAAGATGTTCCGAAATCGACCTTAGGAACTGTCTTGGCTTCTTCTGTTTCTTTGAAGGTTTCAGCTTCTTTAAAGTTCATCATATTCGCAAAGAGTACGGTTGGGAAACTCCTCAACTTTTGATTGTACTCGGCTGCGACTTTGTTATAATCCTTACGTGCTACAAAGATACGGTTTTCACTTCCTGAAAGTTCCACCATCAGTTGCTCAACATTTTGATTGCTCTTGAGTTCAGGGTAGTTCTCCGTCAAGGAAATCAAACGGGAAAGAGCAGAGCTCAACTCTCCCTGAGCCTTTTGGTTTTCTTCCGATGTTACTGAGCTACTGCCGATTTTAGCTCTGGCATCAGCAATTTTAGTAAAGACTTCTGTTTCATGATTCATTTGTCCTTTAACGGACTCCACCAAATTACCAATCAAGTCTGAACGACGTTGGAGGGCTGTTGAGACATCGGCCTGAGCCTGCTCCACTTTAGTCTGTTCACCGATCAGACCATTATAGGTCGTCACTGCGGAACAACTTCCCAAAACTAGTAGTCCAAAGAAAATCGCCACTATAGAGAGAATTACTTTATTTTGTTTCATATCAAAACCCTAACACTTTCTTTTATCAACTTTTCTGAGATAGGACTCAGATTTTAAATCAATTTTCCAATCTTTGTTTTTTTATTCTAAATTAAGGAGTGAACTTTTGCAAAGGAATTGCCTTACTGCTTTGAGGAATCGGTTTGAGATTTATATAGGATCACTCACCAGTCATCAGAAGAACCGCCACCATCAAAGCCACCGCCGTCCCAGCCTCCAGATGAGTCGGAGCCTGAGTCTGACCAAGAGGATCCTGAATCTGATGAGTCACCGCCCCACCAGCCTCCGCCAGAATCATCTCCACTAGAACCACCACGACCTCCAGATATAAATCCGATGATCATCACGATGAAGTAAATGAGAATTCCAAATCCGATAACTCCGTCGCTCGAACTGCTTTTTCGATGCCGTTTCGAAGATTGGCTCTCACTGGTATACTTTTCAATTTCTCTTAGACGACTAGAATTAGTAGCATAGTCGTAACTACTTTTAGAACTTGAAGAAGGTGTACTCGAACCACTATAGAACAAGTAGTTGAGATTGTTTACTATAGAGAGAACTCCCTTGTTGTAGTCACCATTTTGAAAGTAGGGGCGTGCTGTTGTCAAGAACCTGTGAGTCTGATAATCTGTGATCTTACTAGCCACATTATTGCTGGTTTCAATCCGTGATTTTCTATCTTGAACTGCTACCACAATCAAGACACCGTGATTATCTCCCGAATAGCCAATCTTCCAAGCTCTAGCTGTTTCATTGGCAACTGTTTCGATTGTTTCTCCCTCTAGGCTTTTCACAACGTAAACGCCCATTTGGAATTTTTCTGCTTTTTTACTATTGACATTATTTAATTCCCGAATCTGACTAATTGTCGCGTCAGTCAAATAGTGATTTGGATCATATATCCCGTACTCAGGTTTTTCAGGTGCAGTGAATGCTGACAAGAAGAGAAAGACCATCAGCAATCCAAGCAAGCGAACCAACAAACTATTTTTAAATAATCTGCTTCTTTTCATAATAACCTCCCTGATAAAGGAAAATTGATTTAAGGAATTATAGCATTTTGATTTTTACAAAGAAAGTGCATTTTCATTACAAAACTGTGACAGCAACCCTGAAATTGATGTTAATTTGATGACAAGTCTTCCAAAACTCGACCCCAATAAGAGAAAGAAGACCTTGTGTTTTCTTTTTCTTATTGAACTTACTTTTCTATTAAGATTTTAACTGGTAATTTAAAATATCTTTTTCTAATTTTTTGATTGGGTACTGCGCCTTCACTTTTATTTTTGTATTGTTACAGCCAGCGTATCCTTGCACGACATCCACTTGTGGAATGAGCACCCAATCTCCAAGAACTTCTTGCGCGGCTTCCGCTTTTTCATCCAGAATGCACACAAAGCGGTATTCTCTCTCGTGTTGCCACTCTTTGAATTTTGCAAAGGTCGCCTTAATATAAAAATTCAGATTCGAATAAGAGAATTGGTTGCTATTGCTTCTCGTATTAGGACGTTTATCGATATACTCCACCGGGCCGTATACACAGAGTCCGTCTACCTTCAAGGAATGAATTTTATCCAAAAGACTCGCATACGAATACTCAAGCGCATAACCTGCGTGGCTATTGGCGTAATAGGACCACATTAAAATATTATCTGCAGCATGCGTAAAACAAAACACACGGAAGAAATCCATCATCGAATGACCATCCGCATAGTAGCAATTACAATCAAACGGGTCGTTGAAATGCTTCGGATGGCTAAATGACACATTCCCTTCCACCACATGATAGGGATTCTTCTCAATCGTTTCCTTGGCATAGTACTTCACAAAAACTTGTCGCTCAGCTTGAATCCTTGCTTCTGCCTTTTTAAAATACCTCTCAACGTCTTCTTTAAATACCCCTTGAAACTGCTCGACTAACTGATCTGGTGCTAAAAAGCCCAGTCGAATATTCTCGGCAAGCTGGTCATTAAATCCTTTATCCGCCTTTTCTACATCAAATCCTTCAGGAATCCTAGTATTCCTGGTTTGAATAAACATAACCTTCTTACACTCTACCTCTACCGTTTTCCTAGTCGGTTGTTTAAAGAGCGCCACAAACACTTTCTCTTCTGTTGCCCGGTTAGCAATTAAAAAACAATTACTATCGAGATAGGACTCCACCAAATGGTATTCTTTATGCGTCTGTAAGAATGTTACCTTTGCAATCAAATAACGATATAGTTCAATGTCCTCTTTTAGAATGATTTTCAATAAAGTCACCACCTCTATAAAAATTTAAAAATTATTTAAATACTCAATATTGTTTAGTAAAAAAGAGCAATCATATACAATTACTCTTTCATCACTGATTACTAGGACTTAATCCTTTTTATCATTTTATTTACGTTTTCTTGCGATCAAATGAATCGGGGTTCCTTCAAAGACAAAAGCTTTGCGGATTTGATTTTCCAAGAAACGCAGGTAAGAGAAATGCATGAGTTCTTCTTCGTTGACAAAGATAACAAAGGTTGGTGGTTTGGTTGCCACTTGGGTCGCGTAGAAGATTTTGAGGCGTTTCCCTTTGTCTGTCGGTGTTGGATTGATAGCAATGGCATCCATAATCACATCGTTCAAGACAGCTGATGGGATACGGGTGTTTTGACTTTCGCTGATTTGCTTGATCATCTCAGGCAATTTGTGAAGTCGTTGCTTGGTAAGAGCTGAAACAAAGACAATAGGAGCATAAGGCAGGTATTGGAACTGCTCACGGATATCTTCTTCCCAGTTCTTCATGGTATGGTTGTCTTTCTCAAGAGTATCCCACTTGTTGACCACGATGATCATTCCTTTACCAGCTTCGTGGGCGAAACCTGCGATACGCTTGTCGTACTCACGAATCCCTTCTTCGGCATTGAGGACCATCAAGACCACGTCTGAACGGTCAATGGCACGCATGGCACGCATGACAGAGTATTTTTCAGTATTTTCGTAGACTTTACCAGACTTACGCATACCTGCTGTATCAATCATGGTAAACTCTTGTCCATCCGCATCTGTAAAATGGGTGTCAATGGCATCGCGCGTTGTTCCAGCTACGGGACTAGCAATCACGCGGTCTTCTCCCAAAATAGCGTTGATCAAACTTGATTTTCCAACGTTAGGGCGGCCAATCAAGCTAAATTTAATCACGTCTGGATTTTCTTCTTCGACTTCGTGTGGCAGATTTTCCACAATGGCATCCAGTACATCTCCTGTCCCGATACCGTGGACAGACGAAATTGGCAGCGGTTCGCCCAAGCCTAGTGCATAGAAATCAAAGATATCATTTCGCATTTCAGGATTGTCAACCTTGTTAACCGCAAGAATAACAGGTTTATGGGTTTTATAAAGTTTACGGGCTACGTACTCGTCCGCATCTGTGATCCCTTCTTTCCCAGACACCACAAAGACGATGACATCGGCTTCTTCCATGGCAATTTCTGCCTGGTGCTTGATTTGCTCCATAAAGGGAGCATCGACATCATCAATCCCTCCAGTATCAATCATACTAAAGGAACGATTGAGCCACTCACCCGTTGCATAGATACGGTCACGTGTCACACCCTCGACATCTTCTACGATTGAGATTCGCTCACCAGCGATCCGATTAAATAGGGTCGATTTCCCAACATTGGGACGTCCCACAATGGCAATAGTTGGTAAGGCCATGTTTTCTCACTTTCTACAATAACTTTTTCTGTTCTAGATTCTTCCGAGTTGAACTAGGTTCGGCTTGACCAAACTGCTCTGCCAAACGTTGACTCCAAGAGGTCGTCGCACGCGCACCAGCATAGTCTGCCTGAACTTTGTCATAGTCCAAAATCGCTTCAACTGGCTGTTCTTGGTATTCTTCTTCAAAAACTACTTGGTTCAAAGGCAGTCTTGGTTTGACATCATGTTGTTGGTTTGGCACGCCAAGGGCAATCCCAAAAACTGGGTAGGTATAGTCAGGCAGGTTAAAAAGCTCTGCCACTTCTTCCGACTTGTAACGGACCAAACCGATAATCACACCACCATATCCCAGACTCTCAGCCGCAAGCAAGGTATTTTGCCCAGCAAGCGCAGCATCCACAGAAGTGATGAGGAGACCTTCCACTCCTTGGGGTTGGAAAATGTCCGTATGAAGGCTTGCTCCCTTTTCAGCTCGGTTCAAGTCACCGACAAAGAGCAAAAAGGCTGCTGACTGGCGAATGGCTTCCTGGGGAACTAATTCATAAAGAGCATCTTTCTTCTCTTGACTGCGCACAAGAATCACAGAGTAGGATTGGAAATTTTTCCAAGATGACGCCATTTGTCCAGCAGTCAAAATCTCTTCCAAGTCTGCTTGAGGAATTTCTTGCTCCTTAAAGCGACGAACTGAAGTATGAGCTTTCATCAGTTTAATGGTTTCTGTCATCGGCGATTTTCTCCTTCTAGTCTCGTTTCCTCTGCTAAATAACGGATTCGTTCCATGACCCGTCTAGCTTCCCAAGTCTCGTCATTTCCATTCTTTCCTTTGGCAAAATGTTTTTCCAAATCTTGGAAATTAAAGTTGGAAGTAAAGAAGGTCGGCAAATCTTCCTGCATGCGGTACTGAAGAATGACTTGGAGAATCTCATCACGCACCCAAGGAGTCGACTGCTCTGCACCAATATCATCCAAGATCAAGACCTCTGCTAACTTGATGTCATCCACCAAGGTCTTCACAGATCCTTCACCGATGGCATTTTTCACATCAATGACAAAACTTGGATAGTGGAGAATGGTCGTTGATGCCCCACGTTTTTCAGATAGGTCATGAGCTAGGGCTGCCATCATGAAACTCTTACCAACACCAAAATCTCCATAAAGATAGAGACCTTTTCGGATGCTTGGGTAAAGGTCAACAAAGGCATAGAGTCTCTCAAAAATCGGCAAGCGTCCTAGATCATCCAGGTCAATCTGAGCCAATTTCGCTTTCTTGAGACTTGCTGGTAAATTGATCAACTTGAGACGATTCTTAATTGCAGCCTCTTTTTCTGCCGCGATTAGTTCTGGTGTTTCTTCATAAGACACATCCGCATAACCGTGATTCATGACCAAGATAGGCTTGTAGCCACGCGCTATATAGTCCGCATCCCCACGAAGAAACTTATCCCGTTCTGTAATATATTGGTTGAACTTGGAGATGCTACGATTCAACTCCTCTGGACTGAGGGACTCTTTCTGGATAAAAGCCGCCACATCTGGGTCTTTCATAATCTGCTGGACTAGGTCCTGATACTGAAAACGACTTGTCTGACGCTTGATAACGTCGCCAACATTTTCCATCTAGTCTCCTCCTTCTTCTAATCGGGCTAACATTTCTTGTTTTTTACGTTCTAATTCCAGACGAGTTTCCTCACTGGTTTGATTCTTGTACTCTGGATTACTCCACTTGGGAACATTTGTCTTAGTCGAGCTAGTTTTCGATTTTTGGTCTTCCTGGCCTTTTTGCTGACGTTCTCGAATCCGAAGCACGGCTTCCTCTGCTGTCCGAATCTTGCGATAGGCATAGTCGTTTGCGACTTTCATAGCATATTTTTCATTGACATTGGCCGAATCAACCTTGTTAAAGGTTAAAAGTAAGACGATATTGATGACTTCGTCCAACAAGCCTAAAGATGCCATCTGGTAAAGAAGTTCCCGTTCGCTCTGGGTGATGTTCCCCTTACGAGTTTGCTTGATTTCCGCTAAAAATTGTAGGGGAGTTTTGGTTTTGGCTTCCTTGATAATGGTCAATTCTTTGGGGCTAAAGTCAGAAGAAACCTGCTTTTGCGCAATCTTTTCACGCATGCGTTTGACAGAAATAACCTGAGCCACTGTAGTCGCCTTGGCTAATTGATAGGTTTCAAACCAGGTCCATTTTTTCTCATCTGCGATGGCAAATAATTCCAAAACATCCGCCTGCTCGTTTTCAAAACGCAGACCATCTCGAGCCATCAGACGCTGAAAATGCTCCAAATCAAAATCGTTTTTCACCTTACTCTTAGACTCGATTGGAGTCACTTCTTCGGTCAAGTTTGGAAAGACTTGGCTCAAAGAAACAGAGAGTGCTTCTCCCTCACTTGGAATCTGTTTCATAGTAGAAACAGCTGTATCACCAATCTTTTTTTCCAACAGTGTACGGTAAATAGTATGCCGCAAAAATTCCTGACTGGAGAGGGGAGAATGAAGCTGTAATTCATAGGTTTCCCCTTTCTGATAAAGGGTCAACAAGTCTACAGCTGATAAGATTTTAAAGGACTGGAGGAGCGTATTCATCCCGAAGTTCAAATGATTAAGAATATTAGCAAAAAGATGTTCCTTTTGCCCGCCATCCCAAAAGGTAATGGCATATAGATAGAGGCTCAGAGCCTCCTGACCGATAATCGGGAGGTAACACTGCACCAGAGATGAGGTATCTTGCGACACCCGATTATTCTTTAGAAAAGAAAAACGGTCATTTGGCTTCATCTATTTTTCCTTTTTCTTTTTAGAGGACTGGGTGATCTGCTGGAGCAGACTCTCCAACTCACTCACATCCTTAAAACTACGGTAAACGCTGGCAAAACGAACATAGGTAATCTCATCAAGCTCTGCCAATTCTTCCATGACTAAAGCTCCAATATATTCACTTTGGATCTCATTCTCACTGCGACTACGGAGTTTTTGCTCAATACGATTGACCACCATGTTGATTTCATCACTTGACACAGGACGCTTCTGGGCTGAACGGATAATCCCATTAAAGATTTTATCTCTCGAAAATTGTTCTCGTGTACCGTCTTTCTTGACGACAACCAGCGTTCTTTCTTCTACTCGTTCATAGGTCGTAAAACGATGCTGACACTCATCACACTCACGTCTTCGACGGATGGTATT
>NZ_KQ970184.1:122180-126379 GCF_001579015.1 Streptococcus oralis | reverse complement strand
CTATCCACAACACTAGACTTGCTAGCCCCACATTTTGGACAACGCATGCATTTTCCTCCTTGTCGTTTTCTTTTCATTATACCATTTTTTGAGCAATTCCCAAAACAATTCTTATTTTTACTTGACAAGTTTTTTGTTTTATTGTATTATTTTATTAGAACAATAAAGGTAAAGAAAGGAGACTATGATGTCCTGGATTTTTGATAATACAAAACCAATCTATTTGCAGATTATGGAAAAAATCAAACTAGATATTGTTTCCCATAAACTGGAACCCAACCAACAGCTCCCAACCGTGAGAGAGCTGGCAAGTGAGGCTGGGGTCAATCCCAATACTATCCAACGTGCCTTGTCTGATCTTGAACGTGAAGGCTTGGTCTACAGCAAGCGTACAACCGGACGCTTTGTGACAGAGGATCGGGACTTAATTGTCCAAACTCGTAAGCAACTATCTGAGGAGCAACTACAAGATTTTGTAACTGGCATGCTTCAATTCGGTTACAATCGTGAAGACTTACCCTCTGTATTAAGCGGTTATATTAAAGGAGTTTAAAAGTATGACATTACTAGCATTTGAAAATGTATCCAAATCTTATGGTTCTACAGCAGCCCTCAACAATATTTCCCTTGAGATTCCCGCTGGGAAAATCGTCGGTCTCCTTGGACCAAACGGTTCTGGAAAAACAACCTTGATCAAACTAATCAACGGACTTCTCCAACCAGACCAAGGTCGTGTCCTCATTAACAGCATGGAGCCAAGCCCTGCTACCAAGGCGATTGTCTCTTATCTACCAGACACGACTTATCTGAATGAGCAAATGAAGGTAAAGGATGCTCTCACTTACTTTCAAACTTTCTATCAAGATTTCAACCTTGAGCGAGCTCAGAACCTCCTTAGCGACCTTGGAATCAGTGAAGACAGCCGCCTCAAGAAACTATCAAAAGGGAACAAGGAAAAGGTTCAACTCATCTTGGTTATGAGCCGTGAAGCCCGCCTCTACGTTCTGGACGAACCTATCGGAGGCGTGGATCCGGCGGCCCGTGATTATATCCTCAATACCATCATCAATAACTACTCACCAACCTCTACGGTGCTGATTTCAACCCACTTGATTTCAGATATTGAATCCGTACTAGATGAAATTATTTTCCTGAAAAATGGAAAAGTCGTCCGCCAAGGAAATGTGGATGATATTCGTTACGAGTCAGGTGAATCAATTGACCAGCTCTTCCGTCACGAATTCAAAGCCTAGTTAAAGGAGATTGTTATGTTTTGGAATTTAGTTCGTTATGAATTTAAAAATGTCAACAAATGGTTTTTAGCCCTCTATGCAGCTGTACTATCCTTATCTGTCATCATCGGTATTCAGGGCAGTAGCCTCTCAAGCACCTATTATCAAGATAAGGGCGTTGTCATGTTAGTATTTCTATCTCTGGTTTTTGGGGGATTGGTTATTACTTTGAGTATCTCAACCTTGATTTTGATTATTCAACGATTTAAGGGAAGTGTTTACGATCGTCGTGGCTATCTAACTCTCACCCTGCCAGTATCTGAACACCAGATCCTCTCCGCTAAACTTCTTGGAGCCTTTGTTTGGTCTTTGACAAGTACACTGGTCTTTCTTTTTAGTCTTTACATCATCATTGTCATGGTTGATCCAGGCGCTTACCTATCTACCTTTGCCGAGTATATTCTAAAAAATTATCAAGATAATTTCTGGTTAGCCTTGATTTCCTATATTTTTAATACTCTTGCAGGTATTCTTTGTATCTACTTGTCTATCTCTATCGGCCAACTTTTCAATGAATACCGCACAGCCCTCGCTGTTTTAGCCTACATTGTGATTTCTATCGTCGTTTCTTATATAGGATTCTTCCTCAAGGTCGATGATCAGATTAACACGCTCATGATCGTAGGCATCTTGAAAAATATACTCCTAGGAACCATCTACTACCTCGGAACCTACTACATCTTGAAAAACAAGGTTAACTTGCAATAAAAAATGCCCAGCTTACAAGAGCTGGGTTTTCTATACTTTAACTCAATATCAAGCTGGCCACGATGGGGCTTACAAATACGTAGAGAATACCAGTTACACCGATAGCCAAGCCACCCATGGCTCCTGCTACAGAACCGTATCGAAAGGCGGTCCCAGTTCCAACGGCATGCCCTGTCCCTCCAAGGGAAAGTCCAACAGCTACTGGATCATCTATCTTCAACCACTTCAAAAGGGTTGGTCCTATGACACTGGTTAAGATTCCAGTCGCCACTACGACGACCAAGGTCACCGTCGTCAAACCTTGCAATTTTTCTGTGATCCCCACTGCCATGGCGGTTGTCACTGACTTGGGAAAGAGAGAAATGGCTAGGAAAAAGTCCATGCCAAATATTTTCGCCACTATGGCAGTGAAGCTAGTATTGACAACTACTGCTAACAGACTACCAAAGAGAATACTCCGCGCATGGTGCTTCATCAGATGAAAACTCTTATAAAGCGGAATCCCTAGAGCTACCGTCGATGGGACAATCAAGTTGTTCAGATAAACCCCACCTTGGTAGTAATCTTGATAAGAAATACCCGTCACCTTTAGAAAGATGATAATGAAAATAGCTGACAAAAGCAAAGGCGTCGTCAATGGATGGGGAAAACGCCTGTAAATCAACATTCCCACTAGATAAGCTAGGATAGACAGAGCTATCCCAAACAGTGGATTGGATACAAATTCGCTCATTTGGCACCTCTTTCTTCATAATCTCCTTCATAACGCTTTTTGATAAACTGAACTACAAGCGCAATCAAGATAATATTGATAACTGCTGCAAAAAAGACAATCAAGACAATGGGCAATAAATAGGGAGCAATTACATCAAATTTCTCCATAATCCCAACTGCAGGAGGTAAAAATAGGATGGTCATATTGGCCAAGAGAAAATTTCCTACCATATTGACATGTCTCGTCCGAAGCCACTTGAACTGTAGGGCTATAAAAAGAATAATCAAACCGATAATACTGCCTGGGATGGGCAGATGAAAGAAACTAGAGATTCCTTCACCGATTAGAGAAATCACAAAAAGAATCATTAATTGAACATATAATTTCATCCTAAACTCCTTGAAATAGAATTCTTGCATACCAGTTTACTCTTTTTTCAGAAAATTTCAAGGAAATATCGAAATTTTTCTTTCTTGCATGGATTAGATAAAAGTAGTATAATCATTGCATGCGCAATCATCTTGTGTTACAAAGACAGTCAGTAACGACTTTGTGATTTTTACTTTGAAAAGAAAGGAGAAAGCAATGACCTATTTGGAAAGGTGGTTTGACTACAACCGCCGTCAAAAGGAAATGGAAGCTTTGTTAGAAGAAACCATCACCCAGCAGAGTGAACAAAGGCTGAACTTAAAAGAGTTTTACCTGCTCTACTATCTGAATCTGGCCCAAGAAAAATCTCTACGACAGATTGACCTGCCAGATAAACTCCATCTCAGTCCGAGCGCTGTTTCTCGAATGGTAGCTCGCCTGGAAGAGAAAAACTGTGGTTTGCTTAGTCGCAGATGTTGCGATCAGGATAGAAGGGCTAGTTTTATCTGCCTGACTGACGAGGGACAAACAACCCTAGCTTACCTGCAAAAGGCCGTCGAAGAAAGACTGGAAATTAGTCTTGATTTCATTTCTTAATCAGATTTTTTAAAAAAGTTGCGTGCGCAATCATTTTTCTTGACATTCCTCTTTTCAAGGAGTACAATAAAGTCAAGATCGAATAAAGGAGTTTTATATGATCGAAATTACCTATCTAGACGCCAGCAAGCAAGAGAGAACCATGACTTTTGAGTCTTATGAAGACTTTGAACGTTCTCAACAAGCCTGCCTCATCGGCGTCGCAGACTACTACCCAGTCCAAAAATTAACCTACAATGGTCATGATTTGGACTACCATGGGACTTATGGAGATGTCTTCTTCTATCTCATGAAACAAGATTTAAGCCAATATAAGTAAAAAGGAGAAATACAATGGCAAAAGCAATTACAGATGCAACATTTGAACAAGAAACAAAAGACGGTTTGGTCTTGGTAGACTTCTGGGCAACTTGGTGTGGTCCATGTCGTATGCAAGGTCCAATCTTGGACAAATTGTCTGAAGAACTTTCAGAAGATGTCTTGAAAATCGTTAAAATGGACGTAGATGAAAATCCAAA
>NZ_KQ970184.1:114431-122160 GCF_001579015.1 Streptococcus oralis | reverse complement strand
AAAATATGCTAGACTGTAGGTAGAATATTACGATGTTTGGGACATGCCATCGCTAAAAAAAACCTCTACTTGGTATTTTTTAGCTCCCCTCAAGGGAGCTTTTTGCGTGCTCTGAACATGTCCCACTTTGGAAGGAGTACTATGAAACGTCAATCAGCCTTGGTCGTCTTTAGCGGCGGTCAAGATTCCACAACCTGCCTCTTTTGGGCTAAAAAACACTATGAAACAGTCGAAGCCGTCACCTTTACCTACGGCCAACGCCATCATCTCGAAATTCAAGTTGCTAGAGAAATCGCTAAGGAACAAGGTATTCGTCATCACATCTTAGATATGTCTCTACTGGGACAAATCACTGAAAATGCCCTGACCTCTGATATGGAAATCGAGCAAAAAGAGGGAGAGGTTCCCAATACCTTTGTTGACGGTCGCAACCACCTATTTCTATCCTTTGCGGCAGTTCTAGCCAAGCAACGTGGTATTAAAGATATCGTGACAGGTGTCTGCGAGACAGACTTCTCAGGCTACCCTGACTGTCGAGATGTCTTTGTCAAATCCCTTAATGTTACGCTCAACCTTGCCATGGATTACGACTTTGTTATCCAAACACCTCTCATGTGGCTAGATAAAGCTGAAACTTGGGAGTTAGCCGATCAACTCGGTGCCTTTGACTACGTTCGTGAAAAGACCTTGACCTGCTACAATGGGATTATCGGAAGTGGCTGCGGTGATTGTCCAGCCTGTCACTTACGTCAACATGGTTTAGATGTTTATCTCTCACAGAAAGGAGAGGGCTAATGTTTTTTGCACCCAAAGAAATCAAACAGGAAACTGGGGAGTCCCTTGTCTACAATCCTCACAGAACCTTGGTATCAAAAGAATTTACCTTCGATGCTGCCCACCACCTCTTTCACTATGAAGGAAAATGCAAATCCTTGCATGGCCATACTTATCATTTGCAGATTGCTGTCAGTGGATTTTTAGATGAACGTGGCATGACTTATGATTTCGGAGATATCAAAGCCATCTACAAGAGCTACTTAGAGCCCCACTTGGACCATCGCTATCTCAATGAAACCCTGCCTTATATGAACACGACTGCTGAAAATATGGTTTACTGGATTTTCCAAACCATGAGTCAAGAATTACCAGATGAGCGTGGTCTCCGTTTGGAATATGTTCGCCTCTATGAGACTCCGACTGCCTTTGCAGAGTTTAGACGGGAGTGGTTAGATGACTAGGGAACGTGTCCTCAAACTACCTGTTCTGGAAATTTTCGGCCCAACCTTTCAAGGTGAAGGTCGTGCTATCGGGCAGAAAACCATGTTTGTCCGTACTGCTGGTTGCGACTACCACTGCGACTGGTGTGACTCCGTCTTTACTTGGGATGGTTCTGAAAAACCAACTCGTATGACAGCTGACGAAGTCATTGCTGCCTTAGATAAACTAGGAAGCTACGACTATGTCACCCTATCTGGCGGAAATCCTGCTATCCTAGCAACCAACATGGCCGAATTAGTCACCAAACTCAAGGAACGTGGGGTCACTCTGGCTGTTGAGACCCAAGGCTCCCGCTGGCAAAATTGGTTAAAAGACATCGACCAAGTCACTCTGAGCCCCAAACCTCCTTCATCCAAGATGGAAGTCAACTTTGAGACCTTGGACTTTATCGTTTCTCAACTAGATCCAGATAAAGTCACCTTTAAAATCCCTGTCTTTGACGATGCCGATTTGGCCTTTGCCAAAGGCATTCAAGAGCGCTACCAACCCGATGTTCTCTTCTTATCAGCAGGAAACCCTGAGCCCAAGGCTAGAGGCAATATTGTCCAAGACCAACTGGACCGTCTCAAAGAACTCTGGGAACATGTCGCTGCCGACGACAGCTGGGGCAATGTCCGCGTCCTTCCTCAACTCCATACCCTCCTCTACGACAACCAACGTGGTGTTTAAGATTAGAAAGAAAAAATCATGTCACAACAAGAAGAAATGAAAAATCTAAGCCTACTCGGCAACAAAGAAACCAACTACATTTTTGACTATCAACCAGAAGTCCTCGAATCCTTTGACAATCGTCATGTAGAAAATGACTATTTCATCAAATTTAACTGCCCTGAATTTACCTCACTTTGCCCCATCACTGCTCAACCAGACTTTGCGACGATTTATATTTCCTACATTCCTGACAAGCTCTGTGTCGAATCAAAATCCCTCAAACTCTACCTCTTTAGCTATCGAAATCATGGGGATTTTCACGAAAACTGTATCAACACTATCGGGAAAGACTTGGTCAACTTGCTCGACCCTCGCTATTTAGAAGTCTGGGGAAAATTCACTCCACGCGGGGGCATTTCAATCGACCCCTACTACAACTACGGTAGACCTGGAACCAAGTATGAAGGCTTAGCAGAACAACGCCTCTTCCAACACGACCTTTACCCAGAGAAAATTGACAACCGCTAAACTCATACTCAGTGAAAATCAAAGAGCAAACTAGGAAGCTAGCCGCAGGTTGCTCAAAGCACTGCTTTGAGGTTATAGATACGGCTGACGAAGTCAGCTTAAAACACTGTTTTGAGGTTGTGGATAGAACTGACGAAGTCAGTAACCATACCTACTGCAAGGCGAAGCTGACGTGGTTTGAAGAGACTTTCGAAGAGTATCATACAAAAAAGCCCTGTTCCTCAAGATGAGGAGCAAGGCTCTTTTTGTTTATTATTCTTCTGTGCCAAGGCAGTTTTTAGCAACAAGTGCTGCAAGAACGCCACCAACGATTGGAGCAAGGATGAAAATCCAAACTTGTTGAAGGGCTTCACCACCAACCAAGACAGCTGGGGCCAAGCTACGAGCTGGGTTTACTGAAAGTCCAGTGATGTTCAATCCAACAAGGATCATCGCCATCAATGACAAACCGATTACCAAACCAGCGATAGCACCATTTCCTTTACTTGCTGAAGTGACAGTCATGATAACTAGGACAAACAAGAAAGTTGCAATGACTTCAAACAAGAAACCACCAAAGACAGTTACACCGTTTGCCAAGGCATTTTCACCAAGACTAGCAGTTGACATTCCTGAGTTAGACAAGAGGAAGAAGACCGCACCTGACGCAAGGAAAGCTCCAACTACTTGTCCAAGGATGTAGTTTACAAGTTCTGAAGATGACAAACGTTTGTTTACAAACATAGCGATCGAAACAGCTGGGTTCAAGTGAGCACCTGAAACAGTTCCGATTGAGAAAGCTGCGACTACAATTGCCAAACCAAAGGCAAAAGCAATTCCAAGGTGTCCAAGACCCTCTGTACCATTTCCAAAAACAACGGCTCCTGTTCCGATGAACACAAGCATGAACGTACCGATTAATTCAGCGACAAATTTTTTCATGATAAGTCTCCTTTTTTTAAAAACTATGTATCAGTTTACCAAAACAAATGAACGGATTCAAGAAAAGTGACTTGGAAATTTTTGTTGAGGCTTCATTTGAAGCCTGTTATACAATAGAGGCATTTATTTGAAACATTTTTTTCAAAGGTGTATACTATTAGTATAGCGTTGATGGGGGGTTCAAGAATCGTTATCAAGGCTCATTTATAAACCTTTGCTGTCCTTTCATAGGACATTTGAACGGTATCGCTTATACCAAGGAGGAATCATATGTCTAAAGTTGCTATTGTCACAGGTGCAGGTCAAGGAATTGGTTTTGCAATTGCAAAACGTTTGGTTCAAGATGGCTTTAAAGTAGGAGTCTTAGACTACAATCCAGAAACGGCTGAAAAAGCTGTTGCCGAATTATCAGCTGAAAATGCTTTTGCTGTCGTAGCAGATGTCTCAAAACAAGTAGAAGTTGCCCAAGCATTTCAAAATGTTGTTGACCATTTTGGTGACTTGAATGTTGTCGTAAATAACGCTGGTGTCGCCCCAACTACTCCTCTTGATACGATTACAGAAGAACAATTTACACGTACATTCGGTATTAACGTCGGTGGGGTGATTTGGGGTTCCCAAGCTGCTCAAGCTCAATTTAAAGCACTTGGTCACGGTGGTAAAATTATCAACGCAACCTCTCAAGCAGGTGTTGTCGGAAATCCTAATCTGACAGTTTATGGTGGTACAAAATTTGCTGTTCGTGGAATTACACAAACATTGGCACGAGATTTGGCAGACTCAGGCATTACTGTCAATGCCTACGCACCAGGTATCGTAAAAACCCCAATGATGTACGATATTGCTCACCAAGTTGGGAAAAATGCTGGAAAAGATGACGAATGGGGAATGCAGACATTCGCAAAAGATATTGCCTTGAAACGTCTATCTGAACCAGAAGATGTGGCTGCAGCTGTCAGCTTCCTTGCTGGACCAGATTCAAACTACATCACAGGTCAAACCATTATCGTTGATGGTGGTATGCAATTCCATTAAGATACATAAAAAGAGGTTGGGATAAATATCCAACCTCTTTTACTATCTGCACCATTTCGATTTCAACACTTTTTCAAAACGATTAGCTAATCTATTAGAAGAACTTCCCATACAGTAACCGTATAAAATTTAATAGTGAAAAGATTGAATGATTTTTTTCAAGTCATCTTGTAAAAGATTATGACAGTCTAGTTGAAGGTAAATTTCCAGCAAACAAGATCTGAAATTGGAAAATTTATGGAAATCGTTTGCTTCTTTCAGGGGAAATTCGACTGTTTGCAGCCAAGCAGTGAATAGAGACGGTTCGATTTTCCCTCGTAAGATTGGTTCATAAAACGCTCTGGCTAACCGCCAATCTTCATCATTTGTAAAACGAATCTCAACACGTTTAAAGATTTTCCCAATGATTTCAAATGCTTCGACTATATCTGACTTTGGAAAACTAGGATGGCATATAACTTCCGTCAAGAGATCACCACCATGCGCAAAAGCGTGAACCCAACCATACTGACTTGAAAAACCAGTTGTATCCTTTTCTTTTGAAAGATAGTGCAAGCCTTGATTTAGCATGGTAGCCCTGATAGGAGAAGACAACTGCTGGTAATAAAGCGACTCCTTAGTACCATCGCAGGACAGTAGATTGGCATAAATGAGTGCCCTAAAAGAACGTTTAAGAGTTGAAACTCCTCTACTACCCATCTCTTTGTATAGACCTTCGTCAGATGAGACTTCTTCTGCGATAAACTGAAACTGCTCAAGGGTAAACAACTCTTCTTGAATACCTCTAGCTAAACTTGTAAAAACAAGGTCATCACGAATTTCTGAAGAAGGATCTTCCAAATGATCAAGCAACCACCGGATTTCTTCCTGATGATAACTTGGTTTTTCTTCTGCTATTTTTCTGAGTAACTCTTGATACATGGTCAATACCTCTACATTTCTAGTAACTTATCAAAAAGCCATCCGTAGATGACTTTGAAGTGCATGTCAAAGCACTATTTTTTCTTTTTCGGAGTTAAATCTTCAAAAGAGTTACTATTTTTACTAACAGCCTCGCTAATTGCTTTTTGTCCTAAACCATTAATTGAACTATCCATTTGAGCTGTTAAAGTCGTTACAGCTGTCTTATTTGTCATGGCAAGAATCCCTATCTCCTCATCGTACTTATCTACAATATCTTTTCTACCTGATATTATCGGAGGAGCACAAAAAGCTTTGATAGCTGCTCTTTCCAATGTTTTTTTAATTTCTCGTCTGGCTGATTCTGACATGGGTCCAATCAAAGCATCTATGACTAAATCCACTAGCATTTTTTCTGCTCCCTTTCTAACTCATATAGATCTCTTCTTCGACTATAACTCTCTTCTAACTCTTTTTCTAAGCGAGAGCGCTCTTTTTGGTACTGAGTCTGCAATTCTTCATCTTTTGCTTCTATTTTAGCATATTGACGAAGATACTCACTCCTTGTCTCAACTGCATAAGATTCTAAGAGTATCAGAAATTGGTGGCGCTCTCTCTCATCTCCAGAATTCTGTCTACCAAAATCATAAGCAATGTTTTCAAACTCCTCATATAATCTGGTCAACTGAGAACGATTATTATCCAAATTTTCATAAGATTCTTCTATTTTCTTCTTAGCAGTTCTATAGTCATCCTCCAAGGACAAAAGACCATCTTCTTGCTTTTTTATTTTAATTTGAATTTCTTCTAGTTTGTCCATTGATTAATATCCCTTGCCAAGCTTTCATCTCCTTCAACTGCTTGCTCAACACCCTTCTGAATATTCGTTTCCAAATCCGTAAAGGCTTTTACAATCTCAGCTGATTTACTTACTTTTTTATCAAAATGTCTCTGAGTCTCACCCACAATACTATCATAAGTTACCCCAGCTTCAGCATAGACATCCTCTATCTCATCATAAGTTAACTCTGTGACGAACCAAGGCACTTCCTTACTTTTATCGTAGAGTGTTTCAGCATCCGCAACTGCTTTTTTCGCCACTGCCTCAATCTCGCTGTGTCCGTTGCTGACACTCTCTGTCATTGCCGTCGCAACAGCTGTTGCTTGGACGCTGTCCAAGAAAAACATCTCATGGCTACTTATACTACCATCTGATAAAAATTGGGTACTCAACTGCTTTAGAAGTCGATTTTTGACACCTTGTAATTTCTTCAGAGTTTCATAGTTCTTCTTTTCAAGTCCAGTCATCTTCTCTGGACTCTGATTTTCCAAAATATCTTTGATTTGGTTAATTTGATTTTTATCACCCGTAATATCTGGATCAATACTGTGCCCACCAGAATTTTCAAGCAGGTAATCTTCTCCCAAGTATACACCTAAAAAAGGCTTTGAGATATTGTTAAGAAAGTCATCTTGAGTCCGGATTCGTACTACTTGACCTGTGAATGTCTTTTGTTTATTGATTATCTTCTCCCTTGCCGAATCCCAGGGAGTTAGATAATCTATGATTCTATCTTTAGATTCGATAAGACCCTCTAAATAGAGAGGCGCTGAATTATATACCACAGTACGGGGAGCGTTATACTCTAAGGCCACCCTCTGAGCGATATTTCCTCCTAAAGAATGCCCAGTTAGAGTAATATTATCCCCATATCTCTGTCGAATCCTTTCATAAAATGTGAAAGCTTCATCATAATGAAAACCGAGCGCCATGGCTATACTACCGATATCTGTAGCGACATCCTTGACTATGTCCGCATTAGGATTCGTTCCCGTATAGGCAATAATCACCTCTCCACTATCCTTATCTAGGAAAGCTGTACCACTCGTCCCAGTAGAGTCATCATGAAAATCATCTAGATATTGGAGGTTGGAGGGGATAGTCTTCAATTTATTAACTTCCCTAAGCCGTTTATTTTTATCATCTCCGATATCCGACTGTTGAACTCGAACATTTTCAAATTCGTAAGTCAGATTAGACGCATCTAAAGTTGGAATTCCACTATTGGCCATTATATACCTCCGCATTTGATACCGTTTCTCTAAAATAATAGCCATCATTGTAATCTAGTAAAATTGAGTAGTAGTAATAACCCTCGTTTTGTAGAGAGCTTCCAATCTCTAGTACAGATGTTTCAGAATCGTTTTTATGAAAGTAATTATTAACTATTTCATTTTCTGTAAGATATAAAATACTAAAACCATTCGTCACGCTATTATACGATTTCTCTTTTAATCTTAACTTAGACAATTCAGTTTTATTTAAAGTCAACTTTTGAAATAAAAATCTGTCAAACTTCCATATTTTTTTAGCGGTTTCTTCATCAGAAAAAATAAATTTGTTGTCTACATATTG
>NZ_KQ970184.1:113241-114411 GCF_001579015.1 Streptococcus oralis | reverse complement strand
TCTTCTTCGCTTTTTGGTGCATCATCCTTCGCTGGAATTTTAGCAAGAGTACCCGTTATTGTATGCGATGTTGCATCACCTGTCAGCTTAATTTCTGTGATGAAATCGTCAATTCCATCATTTTTCTTTTTAAAATAGACTTGCTCAATATCAAACCCCTCCGGAAATTGCTTAAACAAGTCAAACAGATTCTCGGTTGGATAGACACGACTAACCTCAGAGACTTTGTTCTCAATCCATTCTCGACTATTTTTATTTTCTCCACATCCTGTTAATCCTATCATGATCAATCCCCCTAAAAGTAATATTGTGAGAAACGTGCGTTTTTTCATAACCTTCTCCTTATTTATGATATTCAACAAAATAGCTAACCGTAGTTCACTTATAGTATACCATAAAAGCAACAATTCCTTGCATCTTATTCAAATTCATAAGTTAGATTAGAAGCATCTAAAGTTGGAATTCCACTACTCGCCATTATTCAATTCTCCATTAGACACTGTTTCTCTAAAATAATAACCGTCTTTGTAATCAACAACTACAGAATAGTAATAATAATCATTACTCTGTAAAGAGCTGCCAAATTCTAATACGCCATTTTTTAGACCATCTTTTTTAAAAAATTTGTTTATTATTGGATTATTCACACTATAAGATATGTCAAAACCATTAGTTACACTGTTATAACTCTTACTTTCTAATTTAAACTCAGATAAAATACTTTTATTAATCGTTAATTTTTGAAACAGAAAACCTTTAAAATCCCAAATTTCCTTTGCTCTTTCTTCATCTGAAAAAATAAATCTCTGTTCTATGTAATTAACATCAATAATATCTGTCTTTTTTTCTAACTTCAAATCTTTTCGAATTAATTTACCAGTTATCGTCTTGAACTGACTATTTCCGGTTAAATATATTTTTATGCTAACTTTATCATTCATGTATACTTGATAGACCTCAAACCCCTCCGGAAATTGCTTAAACAGGTCAAAGAGATCTTCAGTTGGATAAACACGACTGACCTCAGAGACTTTGTTCTCAATCCATTCTCGGCTGTTCTTATTTTCTCCACATGCTGCCAATCCCATCATTATCAATCCTCCTAAAAGTAACATTGTGAGAAATATGCGTTTTTTCATAACCCTCTCCTTACTTATAATATTCCATAAA
>NZ_KQ970184.1:111895-113221 GCF_001579015.1 Streptococcus oralis | reverse complement strand
TTACTTATAATATTCCATAAAACAACTAAATTTAATTCCCTATAGTATACCATAAAAGCAATATTTCCTTTCACCTTACTCAAATTTGTAAGCCAGACTAACTACATCTAGAGTAGGAATTCCACTATTCATATATTTTTTATCTACTATTTGATTTCCCCTTAATTCGATACCGTTTCTATAAATGTATAAACATTATCGTAGTTGATAGTTACTGAGTAATAGTAATAATCGTCGTTTCGGTATGAACTTCCAAAACCTAATGTTGCCTGTTCATTTTCATCTTTTTTAAAATACTGATTGATAGTTTGATTCCGAACTAAATAATCAATATCAAATGCCCCATTATTACCATTATAATTTTTAGATTTCATAGACAATGAAGATAGAAAAGAGTGATTAATTGTTAACTTTTGAAATAAAAACCCATCAAAAGGCCATATTTCTTTCGCCTTCTCCTCATCAGAAAAGGTAAATTTCCTATCGATATAATCTACTTTTATTGTTTCTTCTGGCTTTTCAGTAATATCTTCAGAAGCACGTGTCTTAGTTAGAACTCCAGAAATCGTTTGATTGCTACTATCTCCCTGTAAAGTGATTTCGATAAGATAGGTTCCACGTTTTATATACACTTGATTTACTTTAAACCCCTCCGGAAATTGCTTAAACAAGTCAAAGAGATTTTCAGTTGGATAAACTCGACTAATCTCAGAGACTTTATTCTCAATCCATTCTCGGCTATTCTTGTTTTCTCCGCATCCTGTTAATCCTATCATTATCAATCCTCCTAAAAGTGCCATTGTGAGAAATCTGCGTTTTTTCATAACCTTCTCCTTATTTATAATATTCCAAAAACAGTTAGCCATAATTCATTTATAGTGACATTTTCTTGCATCCTACTCAAATTGGTAAGTTAAATTTGCTGCATCTAGAGTGGCAATACCACTGTTCACTGTATCCTTCTTACTCATACTTCTCTCCTAATTCGATACTCTCTCCTTAAAATAATAGCCATCATTAAAATCAACAGTAATAGAATAGTAATAAAAGTCATCTAATCTCAAAGAACTACCAAATCCTAGCACTGTTTCAGCTTGTTGCTGTTTATTAAAATATTGGTTGATCGTTGTGTTTTTAATAATATAATCTATATCAAAAGAACCATTGTTTCCGTTAAAATGTTTGTTTTTTAATGATAATTTGCTTAAAAATTCTTTATCTATATCAAGTTTTTGAAACAAGAAACCATCAAACTTCCATATTTTTTTAGCGGTTTCTTCATCAGAAAAAATAAATTTGTTGTCTACATATTGAACACTTACTACC
>NZ_KQ970184.1:109716-111688 GCF_001579015.1 Streptococcus oralis | reverse complement strand
ACTTCATCGCTCTTTGGAGCATCATCCTTCGCTGGGATTTTAGAAAGAGTACCCGTTATTGTATTCGATGTTGCATCACCTTTCAGCTTAATTTCTGTAATATAATTATCGGGTCCATCACTTTTCTTTTTATAATAGACCTGCTCAATCTCAAACCCTTCTGGAAATTGCTTGAACAAGTCAAACAGATCCTCGGTTGGATAAACACGACTAACCTCAGAGACTTTGTTCTCAATCCATTCTCGGCTGTTCTTATTTTCTCCACATCCTGTTAATCCTATCATTAACAATCCTCCTAAAAGTAACATTGTGAGAAATATGCGTTTTTTCATAACCTTCTCCTTTTTAATAATATTCCATAAAACAACTAAATTTAATTCCCTATAGTATACCATAAAAGGGGCTTTTAAAAGCTACATCAATTAAACTAGATAAAATCTATTCTTTAGTCTACACAAGTTTAGAGTAAAAAATTAAATAAAAATCCTTTTCAACCTATCATTCAAAAATATTAAAATCTTCAAATATTTCCCAAAAACGCTTTGGATACACTGAATTATTCCATCAAACCTTTTTCTAGTAAATCATACAAAAAAGTGAAGAGAATGGTATAATTGATAATATACAATAAACGTTTTTGGAAAAGGAGACTACCATGAGAAAAAAGTTTAGAATTTATTTTCTAACCACTGCAACGATTTTAGTATTTGGCCTCGTCGCCTGTTCATCTAAACCATCAACCACTGCTACAAGCAATACAGAAGGTACTACAAATACAGAGACAGCAACCTACCATAAGAAAGATGTAAATGGTCCTGCTGCTTCATTTGACTGGAATGCCAAAGTTGAACCTACCAACTATGAGAGAACCTTTGTTGAAACCAACAGTGGCAGTCAATTTAATAAAACTTTAGATCGCACTAAAGAGGCTGCTGAGAATCTTGAAAAAAAGAAAAAGGAAATTTCGGATCCTAAGGTTCAAACAGCCCTCAAATTAGTGGATGCCGTCTTTGTCAATCAAGAAAATTTTGACCTAGTTGTGAAATCAGCGGGTGCTAGCAATCAAGAAGAGTTATTTGATAAGATTTGGAACGAATATTTAGTCCCTGAGTTAACTAAAATCCGTCCGAATTTTTCAAATGATACCATCTTTGAGTATAAGGGAGAAAAATATCCTCTCAAAATTTATGCACCAATGTTTTTCAAGGTCAACACCAATGCATTAGGAAAAGCAGGCGCCTATACTCTTGAAGATTACAAGGTAGAGGGCGACTTGGTTTATTTGAAATTTATGTCTCCAGCTGTAGATACTTACCAATATGAAGTCAAAGCATCCTATCACACAGACAAACTTGAATTCTTTCGAGGAATGGTAGAAGAACAACAAAAAATTCTAAACACAGACTATGCTAAAGCCATGAATATTCGTTTTGTATATCAATTGGCAGCTCTCGATTTTAAAGCGAATAACTATGTCGACTTAGAGGGAATGGATTATCTTGATCGCAACACTCATTACCTCGCCATAAAAGTGGATAATAATGGAGAAGCTAGCCTTGATAATGAAAATCTCGCCAACCTTTTACAAATTAGCATGAAGGCTTCAAATGAAGCCAATAAAGGAAAATTTGAATAAATCTTTAAAGCATGAAAAAATCACCTAAAATGGCCTGCACCCCAAAAGTTAGACAGAAAAAATCTAACTTTTGGGGTGTTTTATTATGAAATTGAGTTATGAAGATAAAGTTCAAATCTATGAACTAAGAAAGCAAGGACAAAGCTTCAAACAGCTTTCAAAAAGATTTCAAAAGATTTGGAGTGGATGCTTCTGGTCTAAAGTACATGGTGAAATTAATTGACCGTCATGGAATAGAAATCGTTAAAAAAGGGAAGAATCGTTATTGTTCTCCAGAACTAAAACGAGAAATAATGGATAAAGTTCTTCTTGAAGGTCGTTCGCAAAGAAGTGTAG
>NZ_KQ970184.1:104206-109696 GCF_001579015.1 Streptococcus oralis | reverse complement strand
CTTTAGATAAGGCTTTACCCGACCGTTCGCTGTTGACAAATTGGCTGGCGCAATACAAGAAAAACGGGTATACTATTGTTGAGAAAACAAGAGGGAGACCTGCTAAAATGGGACGTAAACGGAAGAAAACTTGGGAAGAGATGACAGAATTAGAACGACTTCAAGAGGAGAATGAACGCTTACGGACTGAGGTGGCCTACCTAAAAAAGTTAAAAGAGTTAGAGGAAAGGGACGAAGCCTTAGAGAGAGAAAGGCAGAGACAGTTAGAGGAATGGTTTCAGGAGGATTTCGACTAGATTTACTTCTTGAAACAGCACGTTTAGCTCGCTCGACTTACTATGATTCCTAGAGAGTAATGGAATTCAAGCATCCATGTCACGCAAGGGTAACAGCCCAGACAATGGTATGACGGAGTCCTTCTTCGGTATTTTGAAATCGGAAATGTTTTACGGTTATGAGAAGTCGTTTCAGTCGCTTAAGCAATTGGAACAAGCCATTGTAGACTATATTGATTACTACAACAATAAACGAATTAAAGTCAAACTAAAAGGACTTAGTCCTGTGCAATACAGAACTAAATCCTTTTCTTAAATTATTTATCTAGCTTTTGGGGTCAGTACAGCTACCTGACACTCTTCATTAATCCGACACAGCACCTGTTCCATCAAAGCTCCAAGTCTCTTTGACATAAGTTGTCAATTGAGCTATTGTTTTTTCATCGCAAACACACGAAATCATATACACCTTATCATCCTTTTTGAACGCCCAAAGAATAGTATAATTTCCTGATTTAAGACTCATATTTACTTGAATTGCATCGTTTCCTCCAACAGTAGCAGAAGATCTTGAAACCTTAACAACTTTATTTTTTCCTTTCATGGCACTTTCAAATCTTTGAGCCATCATCTCAGCACTAAATTCCTCTCCTTCAGCTACATTTGCTTTTTCTCTATTGGAGGCATTTAAAATAATAGCATTAGTACCACTCTGATCTATGTATTGGATGTTATCTCCACCTTCTTCATATTCATATTTTTTCCAGTCACTCGGGATGTTGACATATCCATAATCTGCTGAACCGATTCGTTTAGTTTCTTCAGGACTCTGATCACCATCTGATATTTTTTCCTTTATCTTACTACTCGATTCTGTAGTCTCTTTCACAACACTAGCGGAACTAGATTCCGAAGATGGTAAGTTACTGGACTCTTTCTTTGGACTGCTACAAGCAACAAGGCTAACTAAAGACAAAACTGCAACAGCCATTAGTAGGGACTTATTTTCCATGTTATCTCCTCATTTATAGATTTTTACTAAAAAGTCTAACTTATTCGCCAACGAATTCCTCACGGAATAAGTATCTACTCTCCCAACTCAGCACTATAGGCAATAATCTGATCGACTGTGTCAGACAAGAATTGGATGGTATCACGGAGTGGTTTATCTGTTGAAATATCCGCTCCAATAATCATGGCTGACTCAAGCGGTGTCTTGCTACCACCTGATTTGAGGAGATTGAGCCAGTCTTCAGCTCCATTCTCAGAGTTTTTCAGATGGAGATAACCTGCTGTTGAAATGACTAGTCCTGCAGAGTAAGTGTAACTATACAAGCCCATGTAGTAGTGAGCTTGGCGCATCCAGGTCAGAGCCGCATCATCATCAATCTCAATGGCATCTCCCCAGAAATCTATCAAGACTTCCTTCATAATGCTGTTGAGTTTGCTTGCTCCAAAGGTCTCACCCTCTTCAATCAGTGTATAAACCTTGCGTTGGAAGGCCGCTTCCAAGAGGTGGGTGATAAAGTTATGGAAATAGGTGTCTGTCAAGCGGTGGGCAAGAGCGAATCGTTTCTGACGAGGATCGTCAGATTGATTCTCTAAGTAATCACTGAGCAGTAACTCATTGAAAGTTGACGGTGCTTCAACATAGTAGGTCGACATGTGGGCGTTGAAATAGCTTTGGTAGTTGTCAGAAAAGATGAACTGACCAGAATGCCCGATTTCATGAATCAAGGTATAAACATCACTCAAACGGCCAGTCCAACTCATGAGAACGTATGGGTGCACACGATATGGGTCCGCCGCATAACCGCCAGAATCCTTGCCACTATTGGCAGCGAAGTCTACCCAGCGCTCTTCTTGATAGCGTGCAATTTCTTGAATGTATTCTTGACCCAATGGTGCGACTGATTTCATGACCAAATCGTAGGCATCATCAATGCTCACTTCAGGATTGAGGGCACTGTCCAAGTCTAGCTTCCAGTCTGCAAAAGTCATCTTTTCAAGACCATTGACCTTGGCAACATGCTTGAGGTATCTCTGAGCAACTGGCGCAAAGTCCTTCATAATCAGGTCAATCTGGCGGTCAAACATGGCACGGTCTACTTCCTGCTCAGCTAAAAGATAGTCGAATACTGAGTCGTAGCCCTTCATATCTGCCAAGAGTTTTTCAGACTTAATCTGAGCTAAATAGGCTGCCGCAGCCGTATTTTGATGCTTGCGAAGCCCTTCTGAGAAGGAACGGAAAGATTTTTCACGAACCTCAGCGTCCTCGTGGTTTTGGTAGAAATTCTCATAGGTCACAAAGCTGTTTTTGTAGGTCTTGCCATGAGATTCAAAGTCAGCCATTTCAAAGTCCCCAGCTCGCATCTTAGTATAGATATCCTGTGGACTGTAGAAAACTTCACCGAGATTGGTCAAGGCCTTCTCCACATCTGCCCCAAGATAGTGGGCTTTTTTGATTTTGGCCTGACGAATAGCTGCCGTCAAATGGGGCAGTTCTCCCAAACGGTCCAAGACTTCCTCGTCTGCTTCTACCAAGGCATCGTCAAAGAAGGTCAAGGCTACACTGGCATCTGTTTCAAATTCCATCCCAGCTTGGGCGATATTCGCAAATTCTTCATTGCTATAGTCCGTCGTCTGAGGCATAAAGGCATAATTGCCGATATGGCTCATCTGGATATAGATTTGTTCCAATTCCGCAAAGGCCTTCTCAAAATCCTCAAAAGTGTGAAGATTGCCCTTGTAGTCACGGCTAAATTGGTTGATATCCTCTCGCGTTTTCTCGATGGCACGCAAGAAATCCTCTCGGTCTTGGTATAGGGCGGTTAAGTCCCAAAGTTCCTTCTCTGGAAATTCTGAACGGTGTTTTTGTTCCATATTTTTCCTCTTATTTCTCTAATTCTACTAAAACACTAAGGGCTGATAAAGCGTAAAGTGGTGCTGTTTCTGCTCGTAAAATGCGAGGACCAAGTCCTGCCAAGACGGCTCCTTTGGCTTGAAAACTTTCGATTTCTGCAGGTGATAGACCGCCTTCTGGACCAAAGATAAAGAGAACTTTACTTCCCTTTTCAAGACTACTTACAGCTTGTATAAGTGCAGCGGATTCTCCCTCTTTTGCTGACTCTTCATAGGCCACTACGATAGAGTCAAACTTCTCGAATTGGGCTAGAAAATCTGCTTTCTTCTCAAAAAGGGTAATACTTGGAACCAAATTCCGCTTGCTTTGTTCTGCTGCTCCAAGGGCGATTTTTTCTAGTTTTTCAACTTTTTTACCCAATTTCTTGCCGTCCCACTTGGCGACTGACCAGTCGGCAGGAAATGCCCAGATTTGGCTGGCACCGAGTTCCGTTACTTTTTGAGCGATGAACTCCAGCTTATCTCCTTTAGGAAAACCGGATGCGATGGTCACTTGGACGGGCAGTTCGACATTATCAGCTAATTCCTCGAGCAATTCAAACTGACGGGCTTCCACATCTAGCAAGCGCGCCAAACGCTTGATACCGTCATCAAAGACCAAGATCACCTGGTCATCTTCCTTCAAGCGCATAACCTGAAACATATGCTTGCTAGTTTCCTTGTCCTCGATAGTGACAGGTGAGATAGCACTTCCTTTGACAAAATACTGCTGCATGCTAGCCTCCAATCACACCTGAAATATCCTTGGTCTTCTTAAAGACACAGGCATTCCATTCCCCTTGCACCATGTGGGTTTCAAGGAAGAAACCTGCTGACTCAGCTGACTCACGCACCATGTCCCACTTGTCCTTGATAATGCCACTCATGATGAGGTAGCCTTCGTCCTTAACCAAACGATAGGCATCCTCTGTCAGATGAATTAATATATCAGCCAAGATATTAGCCACAATCACATCTGCCTCAATTTCAACACCCTTAAGCAAATCTCCAGCCGCTACATGAATATTTTCCATGCCAGGGTTGAGTTCAATATTTTCCTGAGCGACTCGAACTGCCACATCATCAAGATCATAGGCGAAAATTTCCTTGGCACCCAAAAGTGAACTAGCTATGGAAAGGACACCTGAGCCAGTTCCTACATCAATCACCGTTTCCCCACCGCGAAGGACCTGCTCCAAGGCAAAAAGACTCATCTTAGTTGTTGGATGCGTTCCAGTCCCAAAGGCCATGCCTGGATCTAGCTTGATAATCTTCTCTCCAGCAGTCGCCTCGTAATCCGTCCATGACGGCACGATGGTCAAGTCATGGGTAATCCGAGCCGGCTCAAAGTACTTCTTCCAGTTGTCCGCCCAGTCTTCCTCAGCCAAGGCAGTCGTCCCCATCTTGACCTCTCCCAAGTCCATAAAATCTGTCAATTCTGCCAGACGTGCCTGCAAGTCTGCCTCAACCACTGCTACATCAACCGTTTCAGGATAGTAGGCGGTCACCACGATTTCTTCCTCTTGATCCACCTCTGGGAAAATCTCACCAAAACGGTCGACATTCCCCACATAGTCCATACTGTCTTCAATCGCAACACCTTGGGCACCTAACTCAATCAAGAGGTTGGAAACCAATTCCTCTCCCTCACGCTTAACTGTAACTTTTAACTCTTGCCATGTTTCCATGATAATCTTCTTTCTAAAATCCTAAATTACTTATAAGTGATATCCAATCTTTCCCAAAACAATCTTATTAGCTGATTCATTAAAATCGAAATATATACGCACACTACTATCAGGTCGAAATAATTTAAAATGCATTATATAATGATGCTTTCCAATTTTATATTTTTCTTTTGTTTCTCCACTTCCCATGCCTGAACAATTTGCTACGGAAGATTTTAAACTATTAATTAATTCACTTCTATGTCCAATAAATGAATCTAATTTATTACAATAACAAAAATCATTCAAATCATCTAAAACTCGTAAGATTTCTTGTTTATAATCCTTTTCTGAATAATCTTTAACAAATTCAAACTCAAAATCTTCCTCTGCTAATAAAAAATTATCGAAATAAGGAATTTTTAGCGTTGATTCAAATTCACTCATCGGCATCGATAATATGAACTCTTTTTCAAGTTCCATTGCTTCAGCATCATTAATTACTGAATTTTTTATCTCTCTATCTGTTAAATATTTATAGTAGGGTTCACTTTCAATATCCTGATAAGTTTTTTGGAGGATATGTTAAAATTATAAAAATTTGGAAGACAATATGTCATTAATTCATTGGGTATGTTTTCAAAACC
>NZ_KQ970184.1:102415-104140 GCF_001579015.1 Streptococcus oralis | reverse complement strand
CCATTACCCATCTCATCTTTCATAAAAAAATATTCCTCAGGTATTTTACAAGAAGAATTTTCAATATTCTCCTGCAAATAAATAGAGTAGTCACTCTCCATTGTAATCGCTCCAAAATCACTAGGAGTATGTACATACAATTCACCAATCTTATGTTTCATGCTATCTTCCTAATCTATGCTTCATCATTTCAAATAAATCAATCTTAGCTTGATCAAAGAAACCTTTTGGCCAATCAATAATTTCTCCTGATTCATTAATTCCAATAGAAATTATTTCATGTCTTCCATCTTGTTTATTAAAATAATATAATCTAAAATCTGATTCATCACACTTTTGTCTTAAACTATATAATCTCATGCCATTAATTACATGGTCACTATGTGTTTCAACGATTACCTGGACTCCCCCTTTATGACTTAATTCAGCTAAAAATTGTCCAATTTGAGATTGTCCATACGGATGCAAGTGTGCCTCTGGATTCTCAACAATGAGCACCCTCTCTTGCTTATCTTTATTATTTAATACCGATAAATAAAGCCCTTGAACTATGATTGGAAGAATATATGATATCCCAAAACCAACATTAGTAGGTAGCACATCTATTCCATTTTCTTTAAATCTCAACGAAGACACTCCTAAGTCATCATTAACAAAAACTTCAAATTGAACATCATCAATTATTTTATTTACCCAGTACTCACATTCATTTTTAAATCGACCATTGCTCTTTTTTATTGTTGTAGGAAATGCTGATGTGAGATTCTGCATATTTACTCTATCTAAAACAAACAGTGTATTCTGACCAAAACTTCCTACATCTTCCACATCTGTTTTTTCAATCATTTGTGAGATTCTGGGGCCAAATCTTTCGGCATTTATATAATAAAATATCTTCCCACTTCTTTCATCTGCTACCGTTGATAAGTAATTTTCAGAAAAACGTTCCTCTTCAATAGAAAATTTAGAAATTTTATCATCAATACCAATTTGAAATTCCTGTCCACTACTATCTATATCTATGCTACTATCGGTAAAATTAATTAACTTTGATGGTAAACCTAAATTTAATTCAAATATATCATTCGTGTAGATTCGCTTATTTTTTCCAGATAATTCATATAATAAAAGAGATTGGATAAAAGATGATTTCCCTGCTGAGTTTCTACCAGTTAATACTGTCAACTTTGATAACTCTATACTCTCATCTTGAAAACACTTATAATTTTTAATCCTTACATTTCTAATAGGCATTCGTCAATTACCTCCTGACACATTTTAAAATAATTTTCTACTTTACTCTTACTATTCGTTGAAGTTGATATAGACATAAAATTAGTAGGATCTTCTAACTTTTGAGAGAGTTTATCTCGAGCTATTCGACTATAATTTCCAAAATTAATATCTTCATATTCTCTATTGGCTAAAATAACACTAAACGCACTAAACAGTGGTTTGTTTATTAACATAGAATATTCGTACTCTTCTTTCTCTTTATTATAGCTAACCTTCACAAACGCTTTATCCCCGAATAACTTAAAACATCTACTCATTGAAGTTTTAAAAATTTCTAAATATTGGCTAAGGGTTTCTTGAGAAACTATCTTATTCAACTTCTCATTTTCATCATTTAATAAATCAACAATATTAGAACTCTGATAATTTACTTTTTTTGCTTCAAAATCATAGATTCTATAAAAGGAAAAAAATACGCAATACTAATTC
>NZ_KQ970184.1:100878-102370 GCF_001579015.1 Streptococcus oralis | reverse complement strand
CAAAATCATAGATTCTATAAAAGGAAAAAAATCGCAATACTAATTCATGATGATCTAATCTCAATGTTTTAACACGCCTGTTAGTCGCAGATAGAAACTCTTCAGATTCTGTGCATAAGTTTAATAATTTTCTAGTATTATTTGTACTTACGGCATTTCTCATTTCCTGGTTATTAAGAGCTTTCCCTCCAGTGTTAATTCGTTTAAAAATATCATAAATGATTCTGTGTGGAGAATCGTAACTAAGTATATTCAAAGATAATTGTGTTCTATTTATTCTACTTTTTATTTTTGGAGGAAGCTCCGAAAATCTTTTGCCGTTGTATGGAGCAGCCAGATACTCTAATGAAGACAACCGAAACTTGTCATCTAAAAAATCAAAAATTGTTGTCAAGCGTTGTTGACCATCGATAACCGAGAATTCATAATCATCGCTACTGTCTGCACCAGTTTCATACAAGTAAAATGCCGGTATAGGTATACTTAACATCAATGATTCAATTAAGTGAGATTTTCTCTTGTTCTCTTTCCAAACATAGCCACGTTGAAAATCTGGACTCAAGTTAATTGCATCTTCTGTATGAAGTTCATGCAAATATTTAACTGAGAGCAACTGTTGTTGAATATTGATGTCTTCTGGATTAAATGGACTACTAATATCCTCTGTAATCTCTTCCTCTGTATTTTCAACTCCTAAAAAATTATTTTCCGCTTTTTCAATAGTTAGTTCTTGAAGTGATCCCTGAAACTCAATAAAATTCAATGCCTCCTCATCAAGAGACTTATAAAAGAACAGCTCTCCATCTTCGATTACCACAATGAAGGCTGGAACTTGAAAATATGATTCGATACGTTCTAGTATATCATTGTCTTTTTCATACGTTTCTTTATATTCCAATATTACAAATAGTTTCTCGGAGTGGAAAATAGCAAAATCTACAAAAAGATAATTAAAGTTATCTTTACTAATTTCATGACTTCTTCGAATGTCATAGCCTACAAATATTTCCTTTAATTTATCAAAAATCTGTTGTTCTTTCATAATATATTCTCCTTTTTGGTTTTATTTTTTTAATATTTAATATCTCGGATAAGGATAAAATTCTCCTTCTTCCAAGCCTACTTTTCCTTCTTCAAAGACTTCTTGGTTCCATTCCATGACAAATTCTTCTGCTTCTGGATCTTCCAAAAAGTCCATGAGGGCATCTAGCCCAACCTCGGCAGTGTCTTTGAGGAAAAGGGCAAAATAAGCTAAAAATTCACGAGAAAAACCTTTCTTCGGCAAGTAAGGGATGACTGTGAGATAGTCTTCTGCATTAACTGTTGACTTGGCAGGGTTGTAAAAAAGCACCGCTTCTTCAAATAGGATATCGTCTGACGACACTTCTCCTTCCTCGTCCAGCATCTCTACTCCCGCAGCATTTTGTGCTTCTAGCAAAAAACTCACTTCAACCGCGTGATTACGCTTGTCCCAACTAATCTCAAAGTCAAA
>NZ_KQ970184.1:99332-100858 GCF_001579015.1 Streptococcus oralis | reverse complement strand
ACTAATCTCAAAGTCAAAGGGAAAGTTCTTCTCCAACTCTTCCTCTAAAACATCTAAAAATCCATAAGTTGCCATTTGGTCCTCTTTCTATGCGACTCTTTAATCGCCCCGATTGCTCGGAAATATGCTAAAATAGATACTACCATCTTACCACATATACATCAGAAAATCCATGTTAGAAAGGACTGCTATGCCAGACAATCTCGCGCTTCGCATGCGCCCAAAAACCATCGATCAGGTCATCGGTCAGAAGCATCTGGTCGGACCAGGAAAAATCATCCGCCGCATGGTGGAAGCCAACCGCCTGTCCTCCATGATTCTCTACGGACCTCCAGGTATCGGCAAGACCAGTATTGCCTCTGCCATCGCTGGAACGACCAAGTATGCCTTTCGGACCTTCAATGCAACTGTTGATAGTAAAAAACGTCTACAAGAAATCGCTGAGGAAGCAAAATTCTCTGGAGGATTAGTCCTGTTACTAGACGAGATTCATCGTCTCGATAAGACCAAGCAAGACTTCCTCTTGCCTCTCTTGGAGAGTGGACTGGTTATCATGATTGGCGCTACGACTGAAAATCCCTTCTTTTCTGTCACTCCTGCCATCCGTAGCCGTGTCCAGATTTTTGAACTCGAACCCTTGTCCAACCAAGATGTCAAAGAAGCGATTCAAATCGCTCTCACTAATCCTGAACGAGGATTTGAGTTCCCAGTTGAGCTAGATGAGGATGCGCTTGATTTTATCGCAACATCTACCAATGGAGACCTGCGTTCTGCCTTTAATTCACTAGATTTGGCTGTACTTTCGACCCCAGCAAATGATAAAGGCATTCACCATATAACGCTTGACATCATGGAAAATAGCCTACAAAGGAGCTATATTACCATGGACAAGGATGGGGATGGTCACTACGATGTCCTCTCAGCCCTGCAAAAGTCCATCCGCGGCTCAGATGTCGATGCCAGCCTCCACTATGCTGCCCGCTTGATTGAAGCGGGTGACCTGCCTAGCCTCGCCCGTCGCTTGACTGTGATTGCTTATGAAGATATCGGCTTGGCCAATCCTGAAGCTCAGATCCATACCGTAACTGCTCTAGATGCTGCTCAAAGAATCGGCTTCCCAGAAGCCCGCATCCTCATTGCTAATGTTGTGATTGATTTGGCCCTTTCTCCAAAATCAAACTCAGCCTATGTGGCTATGAACAAGGCTCTTGCCGACCTCAAAACATCAGGGCATTTGCCTATTCCACGACACCTGCGTGATAGTCACTACAGTGGAAGCAAGGAATTGGGGAATGCCCAAGACTATCTCTATCCACACAACTATCCTGGAAATTGGGTCAAGCAAGACTATTTGCCAGAAAACATCCAAAATCACCACTATTTCACCCCAGAAGATACTGGTAAATATGAACGTGCTTTAGCTCAAAGAAAGGAAGCCATCGACCGTTTGCGAAAAATCTGAAATCCTTTTCAAAAAATTGCACTTTCCTCTTGATTTTTTTTGAAAAAGTGGTATCATATAAACA
>NZ_KQ970184.1:96760-98871 GCF_001579015.1 Streptococcus oralis | reverse complement strand
TGCTTTGCATATCTTAACCATGATTAGTGAAAGCAAGGAAACATTAAGTTCTCAAGCACTAGCTATTAGTGTTGGGACTAACGCTAGTTACATTCGAAAGGTGATTGCCTTATTGAAAAATGCAGATTTGATTCATTCTCAGCAAGGAAAAACAGGCTATCAACTCAGTAAGTCTCCAAAGAAAATGACTTTACTAGAGATCTACTATGCTACTCAAGAAATCAATCACATTAGTTTATTCCCTGTTCATCAAAATAGTAATCCCGATTGTCCCGTTGGAAAACATATCCAAGGAGCAGTTTCACCGCTTTTCGCTAGTGCCGAATCTCAATTAGAGAAGGAATTAGCAAATCAAACTTTAGAAGATGTCATTGACAATCTATATAAACAAGCCAAACAAGTCCGAAACTGATTTGATAGCAAGTCAGTTTTTACTGGAAACAGAATGTACCTGTATTAGATACAGGTATATAAAATAAAAAGAAAAGAGAAGACAATGAAAGCCGCACAACACACTACTTATAACAAAAAGAATATCACACTGAACATCACAGAAATCGCTAAACCAAGTATTACAGACAAACAAGTCTTGGTGAAAGTATCCGCAGCCGGAGTTAATCCTCTCGATAACATGATCTCTCGTGGTGAAGTTAAGATGATTGTTCCTTACAAACTTCCTCAAACTGCAGGTAACGAAGTGGTTGGAATCGCTGAGGCGACAGGTAGACAAGTTAAAAATCTCAAAGTCGGAGACCGTGTCTTTGGCCGTCTGCCACTTGATCATATCGGCGCCTTTGCAGAATACGTAGCTGTCGATAGCCAAGCCTTAGCCAAGGTTCCAGACTATCTATCAGACGAGGAAGCTGCTGCTGTTCCGCTTACTGCCTTGACTATCATGCAGGCTCTTGACCTCATGGGCGCTCAAGCTGGGAAAACGATCTTTATTTCTGGCGGTACTGGAGGAGTTGGTGGAATGGCCATTCCGATTGCTAAGGCCAAAGGTTTGAAGGTCATTACCAACGGTTCTGGAGATAGTGCTGAGCGTGTGTTGAAACTAGGAGCAGATAGATTTATCGATTACAAAACAGAGGATTATACAAAAACTGTTAGTCAGGTGGATTATGTCCTCGATACTCTTGGGGGTGCTGAAACTGAAAAACAAATGTCTATCATGAAAAAAGGTGGTCATCTTGTTTCACTTCGTGCCATGCCAAACGGTGCCTTTGCCAAACGCATGAATCTACCAAAATGGAAACAAATTATTCTTGGCTTAGCCGGTCGCAAATTTGATAAAATGGCGGAAAAATATAGTGTCCATTACCATTTTATCTTTGTGGAAAGTAATGGCGCTCAATTACAAGAGGTAGCTGACCTCTTTAGTAAATTAGACATCAAACCCTCTATCGATACAGTTTACCCATTTGAACAGGTAAATAGCGCATTAGACAAAGTCGCTAATGGTCGCTCACGTGGAAAAACAGTTCTCAGCTTTAAGAAATAAAAAGGAAAAAATCATGTCATATATTACAACTAAAAATCAATACATCACTGTCCAAGGGAACCAAATCGCCTATCGCGAACTCGGGAAAGGTAAATCAAAACTACCTCTTCTGATGCTAGTCCATTTGGCAGCAACTCTCGATAACTGGGATCCAAAACTATTAGACTTAATCGCTGAAAAGCACCATGTCATTGTAGTCGATCTTCCTGGAGTCGGAGCCAGTCAAGGAAAAGTTGCTTCGACTATTCCTAGAATGGCTGAGCAGACAATTGACTTCGTAAAAGCCCTTGGACACAAGAAAATCAATCTTCTTGGCCTTTCTATGGGAGGTATGATTGCCCAAGAAATCATCCGAATCAAGCCTACTCTAGTCAATCGTTTAATCTTGGCTGGAACAGGACCTCGAGGTGGAAAAGAGGTCGATAAGGTAACAGGGAAAACTTTTAGTTTTATGTTTAAAGCTGGACTCGAGCGCATCGATCCTAAACGCTATATCTTCTATAATCATGATGAACAAGGAAAAATTGAAGCTTTGAAAGTCCTAGGACGAATGGGGATGAGAACAAAGGAATTTGCGGATAAAGACATGAACCTATCAGGATTCCTAACT
>NZ_KQ970184.1:93931-95633 GCF_001579015.1 Streptococcus oralis | reverse complement strand
GTATTGATGTCTTGTTTAACAATGCAGGCCTATATGCTGGAAAAGAACGAAAAGCGAGTGCTGAAAATATCGAGTTAACTTTTATGTTATCTGTTCTGGTTCCCTATATATTAACAACTGAGCTAAGTCCCTTGTTAGAAAAAGCGGCTGACAGCCGTGTCATTAATACTTCTTCCTATATGCATCATTTTGCCAAGGTTAAGGATTTGGACTTTGGATTTGAGACGAACTACAATCCTGGTTTGGCCTACAATAATTCCAAACTTTACACTATTTGGATGACACGCTATCTAGCCAGAGAGTTCTTTTTAAGAGGTTCAAGCATCACCATCAATGCCTATCATCCTGGCTTGATTTCAACCAATTTGGGGAATGATTCCAGTGATGAAAAGACGAAAAAATCTCTCTTCGGACGCTTGATGAAGTCATTTCCCAAAAATCTAGACGAGGGAATTGAAACAGGTTACTATCTTACATTATCAGAAGAAGTCACTGGTTTGACTGGCTACTATTTTGATGAGAAGAAAGTGAAATCTGTATCTGAAAAAGGATACACACTTGAAAAAGCTCAAAATTTAATCACTTACTGCAATAATAAAATTGAGTTGTTTCAAAATAAGTCCACAATATCTTAACTTTATTATGACTCGACTATAATGAATATTTTTCAATTCTGATGATAAATCATATGAAGCTTTTTTAATATTCAAAAAGACTCCACCTATCTATAGGAAATCTACCCTAGAGATGGATGGAGTCTTCTATCACTCACTAATCTAATCGAATAAACATCATTGCGTTAAGCAAAGAGATGAGAGCGACTGTATTGACATTATTGGAATAGATCAGTCTCTTATTTTCAATAGGAGGAATAATAAAATTAGAAATAATGATATCGTAAGGTGAATCTTTTAGGGACTCAAGTGATAACTCTAATTCACTCCAAACTTCCAGTTCAAAATTGTTGCTGCAATAATAAGAAAGTGTTTCCGCTACTGATTTTGCATGATACTGATCAAAATTGCTCATGACTAAAACCTTTAATTTAGGTTGATTTTGTAAAAGATTTAGCACTAAGTGTTTGCTATGGGTGATAAAAGTATAGGACAAATGATTGACTTTCATTGAACTATAATCCATTTTCAAAGTCTTTAGATAATGCTCCATTCCTTCCTTCACCTCTGAAACAAAGCGAGGGAAAATATTTTGAAAGTTTTTGATTGTATTGCCTTTTTGATCAAATAGAATAAACTCTGTAGATAATTCCTGACGATGCAGATGTGCCGTATTATGCAGATGCCAAATCAGATTGTCTTTATTGTCTACTTGAAGATTATAGTCTCTTGATACCTGATCCACTAAATCTCCCAATAATTGATATGATTTTTTTACATAGTTTTCTTTTTTGCATAGTTCAGAAATACTTTTTCATCTATGAAAAACATTTTTTGAAAATAGGAGACAAATAGTTGACCTAGCACTTCTTTATTCAGAGAGATCTGATATTCAGAATCAAAGCTCGCTACAATGTCCTCGATTTCTTCTGCCTGCATGAACGATTCCAACAATTGATTACTAAAAGAATCTCTCTCAACTTCCATGAAATGACCAAGCTTTATGCGATATAAATTTGTAACCAGAAGCAATTTTAACATTCTTTGAGTTGCGAAATTGACAGGGAATGCAGTTTCTTTATAGACCA
>NZ_KQ970184.1:92270-93911 GCF_001579015.1 Streptococcus oralis | reverse complement strand
GACCAGTGCTAACATCTTACACAAGGGTTCTACTGAAAAATCTTCAAATGGCCATTCGAGGAAATAATATTTCTCTGAAAAATACTGGGCAAAAAAGTAACGGATATCAATCTCATTTCCAGTGATTCGAACTGGATTGAGGCTAATTTCAAAACGATATTGTTTCTTAATGATTTTATTAATATGACGGATGATACGGTAAAGAGAGGAAGAACTGATATAAAACTCTTTGCAAATATTCTCTGCATCACATCCTTCATTGAAGAAGACAAATTCTAAAATTGAAAAGTGAGTTGAATGCTTAAAAAAATGGTGATAGACCATTTCAATATCACTATCATCAGTATTTATGATACGGATACCATTTGTCGAGGAATGAAATATCAAGTCAGGAAAAGAAAATCTGACATGGGATAAGTCATCTTTTACAGTACGTTCTGTACAATGCAATAATTCTGCTAGTTCCGAAATACGAAACCAGCGTTTGTTTTCAAATAGTAATTCTAACAATTCTAATTGTCTGTGACTTTTTTTAGATAATAAATCTCTCATGAATAGCTTTTCTCTCTTTATAATAAACTAAACGATTGTCTTTCAATCTTCATGCAATTATACCATATAATAAAGCGTATTAATCCTCTTACAGCGACTTTTGCTTGTTATAAAATCACTATCCTAGTTGCTGAAAACTCAGTAAAATCAAGCTTTTATTATTTATCTGTATTTAGGGTACATATTTACAGTAAGGGATTTAAGACGAACTATTATCTTTCTAAATTAAAATATTATATAATTAATTTAATCAAAGAAATTGGTTCTTTGATTTAGAAATAGAAAAGGAGGATACACTATGTTGTGGTCCATTATTGTAGGAGGTCTTATTGGTCTCATCGCAGGTGCAATCACTAAAAAAGGTGGTTCAATGGGAATGATTGCAAATATCTTTGCAGGTCTTATCGGTTCATCTGTAGGACAATCTCTTCTCGGAAGCTGGGGACCTTCATTGGCTGGAATGGCTATTATTCCATCAATCGTAGGTGCAGTGATTGTTGTTGCAGTCGTTTCATTCTTATTTGGTAAAAAATAAGCATTACCTAACAAGAAATTAAAAGTGATAAGCCATAATTTTGAATACTGTAGACGGGTAAGATTATAGTTTAAAACTTTTTTTGAAAGGATTTAATATGTCAAACTCAAAGAAAATACTACTACTTATTTTCTGTATTTTAATCTTGACTATTTTCCTTCCTATTCTCATAGATTATCATGAAGTCAGTGATTTAGGAATTCAATTATTTAGCTGGAGACAGCTCTATCTTGAATTCGTAATTTCTAGATATATATTTTGGGGGACACTTGTCCTATCTGTTTTAGTTTTAATTTCAATGTTAGGGATACTCTTTTATCCTAAACAATATTTAGAAATTCAGCTAGCAGAAAAAAAAGATACGTTAAAACTTAGAAATTCGGCTATCGAAAGCTTTGTTCGCTGCTTAGTGATTGACCATAGATTTATGAAAGATCCTAAGGTCCATGTAAATAGTCGCAAAAATAAATGTTTCGTTACTGTAGAAGGTACAATTCTTCCTTCAAACAACATCTCAAACAGGTGTCAAGTGATTCAGCATGAAATAACTCATG
>NZ_KQ970184.1:83762-91635 GCF_001579015.1 Streptococcus oralis | reverse complement strand
AGGATTTTTCTCTAATCTAACAGAAAAAATTATCAATACTGATAACGTAACACGCGGTGTTAACGTTGAAGTTGGTAAAGAACAAGTTGCAGTTGACTTGAACGTTGTTGTTGAATACCAAAAGAATGTTCCTGCTTTGTACAAAGAAATCAAAGATGTTGTAGTATCACAAGTTACAAAAATGACTGATCTAGAAGTTGTTGAAGTCAATGTGAATGTTGTTGATATCAAAACTAAGGAACAGCATGAAGCAGATTCAGTTAGCCTCCAAGACAGAGTAACTGACGTGGCTTCTTCAACAGGAGAATTTGCTTCAGAACAATTTGAAAAAGTGAAATCTGGTATCGGTTCAGGTGTTGCTGCTGTTCAAGAAAAAGTAGGCGAAGGTGTTGAAGCCGTTAAGGGCGAAACAAATGAAAAAGCCCGCGTACACTAATTCATCTAATCAAAATCAATCAATTTAAAGGAGGCAGAATCATGTCAACAGAAGAAAAATTAAATCAAGCAAAAGGTTCCATTAAAGAAGGTGTCGGCAAAATGATCGGCGATGAAAAAATGGAAAAAGAAGGTGCAGCTGAAAAAGTAGTATCTAAAGTAAAAGAAGTTGCCGAAGATGCTAAAGACGCTGTTGAAGGCGCTATTGAAGGTGTTAAAAACATGCTTCACAAAGATGAAAAATAAGACTAAAAGTTAATTTATCTAATAACAATATTAGCCGGAGAGAGAACATTTACTGTTCTCTTTTTGTATATAGGACCCTAAAAACAATTCCGAATCTTCGTTAAAAGGAATTCTTAACAGGAAAAATCTTAGAGGTACTCTTCAAAAAAAATTAAACAGACAATTCTAATATTTGGAAACAGCTCATTTTTTTGCTACTCTTTTCTGCTCAGTAGTGATTAACTAGTAGAACTAAGGATTTAAAAATCAAAAAGTTCAGTATTGAACTGCACCCCAAAAGTTAGACAGAAAAAATCTAACTTTTGGGGTCAGTACATTATCAAGGTTTTTTAGGTTGAAGGCAAACACTTTGCCCAACTGGACGAGACCAATAGTGACAGCCGGCAAGTCGATACTACCTTCAAGGAATGGGTTGAGACAGTCCCTGATACTGAACTGCAGCTCTACTTCGATCTCTTTTTTGGAATCATTCTTGATGCAGACATCTCCTCTATCAACGACCCTTCTTCTTTCAAGGTCATTGAACACATTCATCAACTCTTTGTCCAAGCTTAATCCCTCACTCCTGAAGAAAGAGAAACCATGGGACGCTTAACCCAACTCTTGATTGACACTCGCTACCAAGCTTGGAAAAATCGTTAAGATAGGAAAGTCAATGAATCACCCGATTCCTTGGCTTTTTTAGAAAAAAGGGTCAGAAAAGTTAGCCTAAATCACGAACCTTGACGAGAGATTCTTTTTTTGTTAAAATGTAACAAATTTTATTACATTTAACATAAGATAAATCCATGAAAGGACTTCTACTATGAAATCATTAAAAGGTATTTTATTTATCGGGCTTAGCATGCTTCTGACTATTCTAGCTTGGCTCAGTTCAGGTGCTAGTCAGTTTCTAATCCCTGGTTTAGCTCTCACTACCCTCTCACTTACTTTTATACTAGCTAGCCGTTTACCCCTACTTGAATCTTGGTTTAACGGACTTGAAAAGATGTATCTAGCTCATAAATTCACCGCTTTTCTATCCATTCTCCTACTAACCCTACACAACTTTAGCATGGGCGGTCTCTGGGGTTCACATTTGGCTGCACAGTTTGGAAATATCGCTATCTATATCTTTATCAGCATCGTTCTGGTTGCCTATCTGGGACAATACATCCAGTATGAGGCATGGAGATGGATTCATCGATTGGTTTATCTAGCCTATATCTTTGGCCTTTTTCATGTTTTGATGATCATGGGAAATCGCCTCCTCTCCTTTAGTTTCCTAGGTCTTATCTTTGGAATCTATGCTATTTTAGGCTTGCTTGCAGGTTTTTATATCATTTTCCTTTATCAAAAGGTCGGCTTCACCTATCTTGGAAAAATCGTAGGGATCAAACACCTCAACCATGATACGACTGAAATTGAAATAGAACTCAGTCATCCTTTCACCTACGAATATGGACAATTTGCCTTTCTAAAAATTTTCCAAAAAGGTTTTGAGACTGCTCCACATCCTTTCTCCATCTCTGGAGGACAAGGACGAACTCTTTATTTTACGATAAAAAACTCTGGTGACCACACCAAGAATATCTATGACAATCTTCAAGTTGGTAGCAAGGTTGCAGTTGATCGCGCTTATGGACATATGACTATGGAACACGGTCCAAAGCAGCAAATCTGGATTGCAGGTGGTATTGGAATTACACCTTTCATCTCTTATATCCGTGAGCATCCTATCCTAGACAGGAACGTCCGCTTCTACTATAGTTTCCGTGGAGAGGAAAATGCTGTCTACCTAGATCTACTTCGAGACTACGCCCGTCAAAATGCTAACTTTGACCTGCAGCTAGTCGATAGCAATGAAAAAGGATACCTGACTTTAGATCAAGAAGAAATCCCTACCCAGACTACAGTCTATATGTGTGGCCCTCTTCCTATGATGAAGGCCCTTGCTAAGCAAATCAAGAAAAAGAATCCCAAAGCAAAACTCATTTACGAAGGTTTCAAGTTTAAATAAGACCGTTGTCCCTCTTACACAAAAGAGGGACTTTCTTTTCACTTTATTTCTCTCTTCTATGCTATACTAGTTTAGTACATTATTTGAGATTGGAGCCAGTATGAAAATCCATAAAACTGTGAATCCCGTTGCCTATGAAAACACTTATTATCTAGAAGGAGACCAACACCTGATTGTGGTCGATCCTGGTAGCCATTGGGAAGCCATTCGCAAGACCATCGAGAAAATCAACAAACCCGTCTGTGCGATTCTCCTGACCCACACCCACTACGACCATATTATGAGTCTTGACTTAGTCAGAGATACTTTTGGAGCGCCACCAGTTTATGTAGCAGAGAGTGAAGCTTCTTGGCTCTATACTCCCGTTGACAATCTCTCTGGCCTACCTCGTCACGATGATATGGCTGATGTCGTCTGCAAACCAGCTGAACACACCTATGTCTTTCATGAAGAATACCAGATCGAGGAATTCCGTTTTACTGCCCTACCAACTCCTGGTCACTCTATCGGTGGGGTTTCCCTAGTTTTCCCTGATGCCCATCTGGTCTTGACAGGAGATGCTCTATTCCGCGAAACCATCGGACGGACCGACCTTCCTACAGGTAGCATGGAACAACTCCTCCATAGTATCCAGACTCAACTCTTTACCCTTCCTAACTACGATGTCTATCCAGGGCATGGTCCAGCTACGACCATCGCTCACGAAAAGACCTTTAATCCTTTTTTCTAGCAAGCAAACAACCAAGGATAAAATCCTTGGTTAATTTTTCTGTATCAAGACTCACTCTGCCAAATCGAAGATGGGCGAATAAATGGATCCAAAACTAATTCACTATCTCAAAGGCTTTCCAATCAAATTTAGTCAGATCAACCTCTTCAGAAGAAACCTCTAAAACTTGAGCAACTTTTTCATTTCCACCAATTTTAAGAGTCATTTCTTTCACTATCTTTACGCCTTTGTTATTCAAAGAATAAAGAGTTAGGTCCATTTCTGGAGAAGTCGAATGCCAATTTGCATAGCTAACTTGACCATTTTCATAGAGACTTAAACTAGATCGAAAACCACCCGCAGATGCTGCATAACCTGTATGAAGCAATGTGGGTTTTTGATTTTCCAAATAATAGACTGCTGTAAGATTTTGGCCATTCCCAATTAGCAATTCATCCTGTCCATCTTTATTCAAATCTGAAAAAACATATTCTGGAGCCACTGGTTTTTCATAGGTGCTTAATGTGAAAATATAGCCAAACTCCTCTGGGGAAACTTTATTCTCCTTCAGCTCTTTTTGCAATTCTTCTCTCTTACCTTGATTTAAAAGTGATACATAGCGCTTATATCGTTCGAGAACTTCTTTATATAGGTCCTGTCCCGTATCATTTTCCCTTTCAACCGTAGTTGATGGTGCCGTTTTGGAAGAGCTTATGCTAGCTTCGCTATCTGATTTTGTAGCTATATCCTTTTGAACTTCTTTAGCTGAAGTGGTTGCTGTAGTTGACGTCTCTACATTTTCCCTACTTTGATTCCCTCCACAAGATGCCAAAATTGGAAGGCAAAGAGCTACGATCATCATCATCCAATATTTCTTCATGTTTCCCTCATTATTTTCATTTTAAGTATTCTAAAATTAGCAATTTACTCAAAAAATCAGAAAGTACACTTTAGCATGTACTTTCTGAATCCTTGTTTAACGGAATCTCTTAATAGAACACTCTTACCAAATAATCACACGATCCTCTGGTGAACGCCACATACCGTCTCCTTCTTTAACATCGTAAGTTGTAAAGAAGTCATCGAAGTTTGGTACTTGGACATTGACACGGAGCTTAGCTGGCGCGTGCACGTCAACACTGGCCATGAGTTTCATCAACTCTGGACGACCTTTCATACGCCAGATACGAGCAAAGTTATAGAAGAATTCTTCAGCTGAGAAGTCTGGTTCTCTCTTAGCAGCTTCAAGGGCTGCAGCAATCCCTCCCAAGTCGGCAACGTTTTCTGATACGGTCAATTTCCCGTTAATCGTTGCGCCGTAAGACTCCAGTCCATCAAACTGGTCGATAACTTTCTGCGTTTTTTCTTTAAAGGCAGTATAGTCGCTTTCTGTCCACCAATCCTTAAGGCTACCATTTTCATCAAAGGAAGCCCCGTTAGTATCAAAGGCGTGGGAAATTTCATGGGCAATAACAGCACCAATCCCACCGTAGTTGGCAGAAGATGACTGATGCAAATCATAGAATGGAGCCTGTAAAATGGCCGCTGGGAAAACAATCAAGTTCTTCTGAGGATTGTAGTAGGCATTGACCATATGTGCTGGCATGCCCCACTCCTTGTAGTCAACAGGTTGGTTCCACTTGCTCCAGCTGTGCTTGATTTCCACACGCGCAAAGGCTAGGGCATTCTCAAAGAGGCTGGCTGTTTCATCCACTACCTTGTCCTTATAGCGGGCTGGCAACTCCTCCGGATAACCGATATAAGGTTTGATGACATTGAGTTTGACGATGGCCTTATCACGCGTTTCAGGAGTGAGCCAGTCATTCTTAGCCAAACGTTTCTTATAAACGTCAATCATAGTCGCTACTTTTTTCTCTACGTCTACTTTTGCTTCTGGGGAGAATTTTTCATGCGCATACCAGAGACCTAGGGCTTGCTTGAAAGGACCTTGGGCCAAGTGATAAGCCGCCTTGACCTTGTCCTGAGCTTCTGGAACACCTGAAAGAGCTCGCGCGTAGGCACCTGACAGGATACGAATCTCATCTGTCAAATAACTGGTTGAAAGATTGACCACAGCCAAAATCAAGGCTGCCTTGAGCAAAGGCCATGCTTCTTCACTATAGAATTGGTCTGCTGCTTGCCAGAAACGTTCTTCATCTACAATAACCTTGTCAGGAACTTGCCCAAGAATAGCTTGGAAGAAGTCATCTAGAGATAGGGCAGGGGCGAATTTCTTGAAGTCTTCATAAGCGTATGGATGGTACAGTTTGGCATATTCTGAGCTTTCTTCATTAGAAAGTACCACAGCTGCAACTCGACGGTCCAGCTCCAATCGTTTCTCTAGTAAGTCTGCGATTTCCTCATCTGAAAAATCATAGGCTTTGAGAAGATTTGCGCTACTTTCCTTCCAAAGCGTCAAGAGCTCCTCACGTTGAGGATGGTCTTCAGCATAGTAGGTTGTATCTGGCAAGATAGTTCCTGGTGCACTTGCCCAGAGAACATTGGTTCTGGCATCCATAAAGTCTGGTGATACTCCAAATGGAAGGAAGTTTGGTTTACCTGCTAGTTCAAACTCTGCCAGTTTGCTGGTAAAATCTGCAAAGCTCTCCAAATCTTGGTATTCCTTGAGCAGAGGAAGGACAGGCTTGATTCCATCTGCATCCCTCTTATCAAAATCACGTACCATACGATGGTACTTAACAAAATTTGCGAGGATAGCGTCCTCTGGAACATCTTCGCCTTCCGACCACTTGTCCGTAGTTGCCAGCATTAACTCTTCAATTTCCTCATCAAGGTCAATAAAGCCACCTGTTCGAGATTTATCAGCTGGAATAACAGCTGTTTTTTCCCATTCTCCATTGATTGCATCATAAAAATCGTCTTGATAACGTGTCATCTTGTTCTCGCTTTCATTTTTTCACTTATTCTTAGCTTAGCAAAAAACACTTGGGAATGCAATTAAAAATGGTCTCTCTTTTTTCTTCATTTTTCAGTTATTATTTTAAATTTTTTAAAAATTAACTTGACTTAATTTTTTTTTAATGTATATTAAAAGACAGGAGGAAAATAACTGTATGATACGTATCGAAAACCTCAGTGTCTCCTACAAAGAAACGTTGGCACTAAAGGATATTTCACTAGTGCTCCACGGACCAACTATTACCGGAATTATTGGTCCAAACGGTGCTGGAAAATCAACTTTATTAAAAAGTATGTTGGGAATTATCCCACACGAAGGTCAGGCCTTTCTCGATGACAAAGAAGTCAAGAAATCTTTACATCGAGTTGCCTATGTCGAGCAAAAAATCCATATCGACTACAATTTCCCTATCAAGGTCAAGGAATGTGTCTCACTGGGACTCTATCCATCTATCCCGCTCTTCCACACTTTAAAGGCCAGCCACTGGAAAAAAGTGGCGGATGCACTTGAAATCGTTGGACTCTCAGACTATGCTGATCGCCAAATCAGTCAGCTCTCAGGAGGACAATTCCAACGTGTTTTGATTGCCCGCTGCTTAGTGCAGGAAGCTGACTACATCTTTTTAGATGAGCCTTTTGTCGGGATTGACTCGATCAGTGAAGAGATTATCATGAATACACTGAGAGACCTTAAAAAAGCTGGTAAAACAGTTCTCATCGTCCATCATGACCTCAGCAAAGTCCCTCATTATTTCGACCAAGTTATGCTTCTCAATCGAGAATTGGTTGCTATTGGTTCAACTGAAGAAACCTTTACCGAAGTCAATCTCAAAAAAGCTTATGGTAGTAAGCTCTTCTTTAATGGAGGTGACCTATGATAGTAGAATTTATCGATGGATTGCAACATTTCCATTTCCTACAAAATGCCCTGATAACAGCTATAGTCATCGGGGTGGTTGCTGGAGCCGTGGGATGTTTTATCATCTTACGTGGAATGTCTCTCATGGGGGATGCCATCTCTCACGCAGTTTTGCCCGGCGTAGCCCTTTCCTTTATCCTGGGAATTGATTTCTTTATTGGAGCGATCATCTTTGGCTTGATGGCTTCCATCATCATTACCTACATCAAGGGGAACTCTATCATCAAGAGTGACACTGCCATTGGTATTACCTTTTCATCTTTCTTAGCCTTAGGTGTCATCTTGATTAGTGTTGCCAAGAGTTCGACAGACCTCTTCCATATCCTTTTTGGGAATATCCTCGCTGTCCAAGATACGGACATGTGGATCACCATTGGTGTGGGGGCATTGATTCTCTTGATTATCGGGATTTTCTTTAAACAACTATTGATTACATCCTTTGACGAGCTTCTGGCTAAAGCCATGGGAATGCCCGTTAATTTCTACCACTATCTGCTCATGGTGCTCTTGACCCTTGTGTCAGTCACTGCCATGCAAAGTGTTGGAACCATTCTTATCGTGGCCATGTTGATCACCCCAGCTGCGACGGCTTACCTTTATGCTAATAGCCTAAAGAGCATGATTTTTCTTTCATCAGGCCTAGGAG
>NZ_KQ970184.1:78928-83550 GCF_001579015.1 Streptococcus oralis | reverse complement strand
CTGTTGTAGGGCTCTTTATCGGCTATAGTTTCAATCTCGCAGCAGGATCCAGCATCGTGCTCACATCCGCCAGCTTCTTTCTAATCAGTTTCTTTATCTCTCCTAAGCAACGATACTTGAAACTGAAAAACAAAAAATCATTAAATAACGGGGAAACCCTTCTGGAGGAATCTAATGAAAAAAATAGGTACATTGCTTGTTCTCTTTCTTTCCGTCATTGCACTTGTAGCATGTGCTAGCGGAAAAAAAGATGCTGCTTCTGGCCAAAAACTGAAAGTTGTGACCACTAACTCAATCATCGCTGATATTACCAAAAATATCGCTGGTGACAAGATTGATCTTCACAGTATCGTTCCTGTTGGTCAAGACCCACACGAATACGAACCACTTCCTGAAGACGTTAAGAAAACTTCTCAAGCTGATTTGATTTTCTATAACGGCATCAATCTTGAAACTGGTGGCAATGCTTGGTTTACCAAATTGGTTGAAAATGCCAAGAAAACTGAGAACAAGGACTACTTTGCAGTCAGTGATGGCGTAGATATCATCTACCTTGAAGGTCAAAATGAGAAAGGCAAAGAAGACCCACACGCTTGGCTCAACCTTGAAAATGGGATGATTTATGCGAAAAACATCGCAAAACAATTAATCGCTAAAGATCCTAGCAACAAGGAATTTTACGAAAAAAATCTCAAAGAATACACAGACAAACTGGACAAACTGGACAAGGAAGCCAAAGAGAAATTTAACAATATCCCTGCTGAAAAGAAATTGATCGTAACCAGCGAAGGATGCTTCAAATACTTCTCTAAAGCTTACGGAGTTCCAAGTGCCTACATCTGGGAAATCAACACAGAAGAAGAAGGGACACCTGAACAAATCAAGACCTTGGTTGAAAAACTTCGCCAAACAAAAGTTCCATCACTCTTTGTTGAATCAAGTGTCGATGACCGTCCAATGAAGACCGTTTCACAAGACACAAATATCCCAATTTACGCACAAATCTTTACTGACTCAATCGCTGAAGAAGGTAAAGAAGGTGACAGCTACTACAACATGATGAAATACAACCTTGACAAGATTGCCGAAGGTTTGTCAAAATAATACATTAAAAACGTCGTTCTCACATGAACAGGCGTTTTTTTATCTTTTAATTTCCAGTCAAATCATTGGAAAAATCTGACAATTCTCGGTAAAATAAAAGAAAAAAGAATGGAGTAGTTTTATGACCACTTTTCTCGGAAATCCTGTAACCTTTACAGGTAAACAACTACAAGTCGGAGACAAGGCACTCGACTTTTCCCTCACTACAACTGATCTCTCTAAAAAAAGTCTTGCCGACTTTGATGGAAAGAAAAAAGTTTTGAGCGTTGTCCCATCTATCGATACCGGTATCTGCTCAACGCAAACTCGTCGCTTCAACCAAGAACTTGCTAGCCTTGACAATACCGTCGTTATTACCGTTTCTATGGACCTACCATTTGCCCAAGGACGCTGGTGTGGGGCTGAAGGCCTTGACAATGCCATCATGCTTTCAGACTACTTTGACCATTCATTCGGTCGTGATTATGCCCTCTTGATCAACGAATGGCATCTCCTTGCGCGTGCTGTCTTTGTTCTCGATGCTGACAATGTCATCCGTTATGTGGAATACGTTGACAATATCAACACGGAGCCAGACTTTGAAGCTGCTATTGCCGCTGTTAAAGAACTGGACTAAAATCAAAGCCATTATGGCAGAAAGCTAGAGAAATCTAGCTTTTTTGATATACTAGATAGAGAGAATGAACAAGAGGAAACGAATGACGCCAAATAAAGAAGACTACCTAAAATGTATTTATGAAATCGGTACGGAAATGCAAAAAATCACCAATAAAGAAATTGCTGCCCGTATGCAGGTCTCTCCACCTGCCGTAACAGAGATGATCAAACGCATGAAAAGTGAAAATCTCATCCTCAAGGATAAGGAGAACGGCTATCTATTGACAGATATTGGCCTCAAACTGGTCTCTGAGCTTTATCGTAAACACCGTTTGATTGAAGTCTTTCTAGTTCACCATCTAGATTATACCAGCGATCAAATCCACGAAGAAGCTGAAGTCCTAGAACACACTGTATCCGACCTCTTCGTAGAGAGACTGGATAAACTGCTTGGCTTCCCTCAAACCTGTCCCCACGGAGGAACCATCCCAGCCAAGGGAGAGCTCTTGGTCGAAATCAATAACTTACCACTAGCAGAGACCAAGGAAGTTGGAACCTACCTCCTGACTCGGGTTCACGATAGCTTTGATCTGCTCAAATACTTAGAAAAGCATGAAATTCATATCGGTGACCAAGTCAAAGTCAAGCAGTTTGATAATTTTTCCAATACTTTTACTCTGGTCAACAAGGATGAAGACCTCCAAGTTAGTATGGATATTGCCAAACAACTCTATGTCGAAAAAATCAACTAACCCCTTATTCCTGAAAGAAACTTCTTTCAGGGATTTTTTATCGTTTTAGTTGTAACACCCATTCGTTTGGTGTAGAATGAAGCTAGATAAAAGAGGGAGGTCATCTTATGAAAAAGCTCTTTAGAATACATTTCGCAGCCGTTGCAGTCTCCGATTTGCTACTGTTGGTAAATTTCAGACCCCGATACGAACTTTCTTTGGAGAGAGGTCTGATCTTTTGCTTCATTTTCATCCTCGCTCAGGGACTACTGCTGTCTCGCTTAGTCTTCCGACTCAAAAAACATTTCTCTGAGATTTATCCTCAGATGAACAAAAAAGTTCGCCTCTACTACTTAGGGATTCTCTCCGTTGACTTTCTATTATTTGTCTTTTTAGCGATCACTGGTCCTCAATATTTCTACTCTCTTACTCCAGTCTTTACTTCCTGTCATTCTACTTTATACTATATAACGGCTAGCCACCTAAGAGAAAAGTATCCAGACTTTTACGACAAACATATCTCTCTATGGGAGTGTCTATAAACAAAAAACCAAGCCAGCTGGGATTGGTTTTCTTATCTATTTTTAGTATCAAGGATAATGGTGACTGGTCCATCATTAACTAGCTCCACCTGCATATCCGCTCCAAAGATACCTGTCTGAACGGGCACTTCTTGAGCTAATTTTTGATTGAAAGCATCATAGAAGGCAGCTGCCATATCTGGCTTGGCTGCTCCTGTAAAAGCTGGACGATTCCCCTTCTTAGTATCTGCAAAGAGGGTAAACTGAGAAATAGAAAGAATTGCGCCCTCAATATCCTTAACAGACAGATTCATCTTGCCTTCTGCATCTGAAAAGATACGCATGTTGATCAGTTTTCTCACAGCATAATCCAGATCTTCCTCTTGGTCCTCTGGGCCTACACCAACTAATAACAGTAAACCTTGATCTATCTGCCCCTGAACCTGACCTTCGATACTCACTTGGGCTTTCTTGACTCGTTGAATGATGATTTTCATAATATCCTTTCTAGTAACTGCTAGGAGAATTAGCCATTAGTCCGTTTGACTGAGTAAACCTCTGGCACACTCTTGATTTTGTCTACGACCGTTGTCAGCATAGAAAGGTTTGAAATTCCAAAAGACACATGGATATTGGCAAATTTCATATCCTTGGTTGGTTGGGCGTTAACGGTTGAGATATTCTTAGTTGTGTTGGAAAGAACTTGCAGAACATCATTTAAGAGACCTGTACGGTTGAGGCCGTAGATATCGATGTGGGCAGTGTATTCCTTGCTTGAGTATTGGTCTTCCCATTCCACATCAAGGAGACGTTGCTCATAGTTTTCTTGGGCGCGAAGGTTCATACAGTCCACGCGGTGAATGGCCACGCCTCGCCCCTTGGTGATGTAGCCAACAATATCGTCACCCGGTACTGGATTGCAACACTTGGCAATCCGAACGAGGAGACCTGAGGCACCTTCAATCACCACACCACCCTCATGCTTGACCTTGAGGGTTTCTTTGTTTTCAACCTTAACCTCGCCACCTTTGACAAGCTCTTCTGCTTCCGCCTTGGCCTTGGCACGTTCTTCCTCACGACGTTCCTTTTCAGTCAAACGGTTAAAGACAGTAATAGCGCCAATTTCTCCAAAACCAATGGCTGCAAAGAGAGATTCTTCTGTCTTGTAGCTGGTCTTTTGAAGGACTTGGTCCATGTGACGCTTGTCCATGAATTTATTGGCTACATAGCCATTTTCTTGGAACTGAGCTATCAGCATTTCACGGCCCTTGTTGACGGATAATTCCTTGTCTTGGTTTTTAAAGAACTGACGAATCTTATTGCGTGCCTTGCTAGTCTTAACCATGTTGAGCCAGTCACGACTCGGGCCAAACGAATTGGGGTTGGTGATAATTTCAACTTGATCCCCTGTCTTAAGCTTGGTTGTCAGTGGAACCATACGGCCATTGACCTTGGCACCAGTTGCTTTTTCACCGACTTTGGTATGGATCTCATAGGCAAAGTCAATCGGGCCTGAATCTTTTGGAAGGGAGCGAACCGCACCATCTGGGGTAAAGACGTAAATCTCCTCAGCCAGATAGTTTTCCTTGACAGTATCCACAAATTCCTTGGCATCATCAGCCTGATCTTGGAGCTCCATCATCTCCTTGATCCAGTTCATCCCAATAGC
>NZ_KQ970184.1:75219-78745 GCF_001579015.1 Streptococcus oralis | reverse complement strand
AAGATACAGCGAATGGCAATCAGGTCATAAATTTCCTCAAAGCGTTTCTTCTTATCCTGCATCTTGCGATAGATTGAATAGATATGCTTAGGACGACCATAGATTTTTCCTTTGAGATTGCGTTCGGAAGTGTACTCCTCTAACTTTGTCACGACTTCATCGACCAAAGCCTCACGTTCTCTGCGTTTTTCCTTCATCATGTGAGTGATCTTGTAAAACTCAGTTGGATTGAGGTAACGGAAAGATAAATCTTCCAACTCCCACTTGACACTGGAAATCCCCAGACGATGAGCAAGCGGTGCATAGATTTCCATGGTTTCTCTGGAAATACGTTCCTGCTTGTCTTTTCGTAGGTGGTTAAGCGTTCTCATGTTATGCAAGCGGTCAGACAGTTTAACCAAGATAACGCGAATATCCTCAGACATGGCCATGAGCATCTTGCGGTGATTTTCCGCTAATTGCTCCTCGATTGATTTGTACTCGACCTTACCCAGCTTAGTCACCCCATCAACAATAATGCGAACATCATGACCAAACTCTTGCTCTAAATCATCCAAGGTCGCATCCGTATCCTCAACTACGTCATGCAAAAAACCACAGGCAACTGTCACGGCATCTAGCTTGAGCTTAGCTAAAATCCCTGCCACCTGAATGGGATGAATAATATAGGGCTCGCCAGATTTACGATATTGACCACTATGGCATTCAACTGCGTAAACCAAGGCTTTATGTACAAAAGCAACATCTTCTTTCGATAAATATTTTTGCGTTAAAGCGACAACCTCATCGCCCGTCAAATTCACTTCTTTCGGCATCTATTCTCTCCAATTCTTCCTACCATTTTATCACTTTTTTAAGGATATGAAAACTAGAAAAGCTCTGCAATTCTAGAATTTGCTCCATCCCTTACGATGGCCTCAAGAAAAGCAATAAACTAAAAGCGATTTTATTATTTCTATAATTAATCAGTGAATTTTATAAACAAACCCTCTATTTCCTATCATTTTTTATGAATTTTATAAAAACATTCGTAATTAACTTGATTATTCTCCTTCTATCCTGTATAATAGAGGGAAACTATTTTTGAGGAGATTATTATGTCATCATTTCGTAAACAAGCAGCCCTTTTAGGTCTGACTGCAGCTGTATTTGCGGCTTCTACTGCACAAGCAGATGAAAAAGCTACAAATCTAGATACTAGCACAACATCTACACCAGTAGCAAATCAATCAGAGAAATCCGTTGCACCTACTGGAAATGAAAAGGGAACAGCATCTGAAAAAACAGACGCTCCTACTAAGCAAGATGAAAATGCTACACCAGTAACAAGCACTAATACAAAGCCTTCTACAGAAACAACCTCTTCTAAAGAGGGAAGCCTTGCGGACGACAAGGCCCTTCAACCAACAGAAGGACAGGAAGTTGATGTCCGCATCCTTGCAACAACCGACCTCCACACAAATCTAGTCAACTATGATTATTACCAAGACAAACCCGCTGAGAATGTTGGGCTAGCAAAGACAGCTGTTCTCATCGAAGAAGCTAAAAAAGAAAATAGCAATACACTTCTCGTAGATAATGGAGATACAATCCAAGGAACGCCACTTGGAACTTACAAGGCCATCGTTAACCCTGTCAAAGAAGGGGAACAGCACCCTATGTATGCAGCACTTCAAAAGCTTGGTTTTGAAGCTGGTACACTTGGAAACCATGAGTTTAACTATGGTTTAGACTACCTCAAACGTGTCATTGATACAGCTGGAATGCCAATTGTCAATGCCAATGTTGTTGATCCTAAAACTGGTGCTTATGTCTATGACCCCTATAAAATCATCAACAAAACCTTTGTTGATAAAAATGGTCGCAAAACGACCGTCAAAATTGGAGTGACTGGAATCGTTCCTCCTCAAATTCTCAGCTGGGATAAGGCCAACCTCGAAGGAAAGATTCAGGTCAACGACTCTGTAGAAGCTATCCAAAAGATTATCCCTGAAATGCGTAAAGCAGGTGCAGACATCACTCTCGTACTCTCTCACTCAGGTATCGGAGATGATAAGTACGAAAAAGGGGAAGAAAACGAAGGCTATCAAATCGCAAGTCTACCTGGTGTTGATGCAGTCGTAACAGGGCATTCGCACGCTGAATTTCCAAGTGGAAATGGTACAGGCTTTTATGAAAAATATGCTGGTGTTGATGGCGTAAATGGTAAAATCAACGGTACTCCTGTAACCATGGCTGGAAAATACGGTGATCACCTCGGCATTATCGATCTCAACCTTGTTTACAAAAAGGGAAAATGGACTGTTGCCAACAGCAAAGGCTCTATCCGCAAGATTCATACTAAGTCCAAAGACGCTGATGAACGAATCAAAGAAATTGCCAAAACAGCCCACGAAGGAACCATCCAATACGTTCGCCAACAAGTCGGAACAACAACCGCACCAATCACGAGTTATTTTGCCCTTGTCAAGGACGATCCATCTGTCCAAATCGTCAATAACGCGCAAATCTGGTATGCAAAGAAAGAACTAGCAGGCACTCCTGAAGGAAATCTTCCTATTCTCTCGGCTGCTGCGCCATTTAAGGCGGGGACTCGTGGAGATGCTACTGCCTATACGGATATTCCTGCTGGCCCAATCGCCATCAAAAACGTAGCGGATCTCTATCTCTATGACAATGTCACGGCCATTCTAAAAGTCACAGGAGCTCAACTCAAAGAATGGTTGGAAATGTCTGCTGGTCAGTTCAACACCATCGATCCAACTAAAAAAGAAGCGCAACAGCTAATCAATCCAAGCTACCGCACTTATAATTTTGATGTGATTGACGGTGTAACCTATGAGTACGATGTCACCCAACCAAATAAATACGACCGCGAAGGCAAGTTGATCCATCCAGATGCTAGTCGTGTCCGCAATCTTAAATACCAAGGAAAAGATGTAGCTCCTGATCAGGAATTCATCGTGGTAACCAACAACTATCGCGCAAATGGTAAATTCCCTGGTGTTCGTGATGCTAGCCTCAATCGTCTACTCGGACTTGAAAATCGTCAGGTTATCATCAACTATATCCTCGATGTGAAAAATATCAACCCAAGTGCAGATAAAAACTGGCACTTCACAGATAGCATAAAAGGTCTGGATGTTCGTTTCTTGACGGCTGATAAGGCCAAAGACTTGGTCGGTACAGACGGTGACATTCAATATCTAGCAAGCTCCGACCAAGAAGGATTCGGCGAATACCGCCTTCTCTATGTAGAGCCTAAGGCTGAACCTGCAGAAACAAATCACCGCGAAGTCCAAGATACGCAGAGACAAAATCAAGGCGATGCAATCACTCTTTCAAACGGTGGCCAAACTATTATTTTACCAAGCACCAATAATCCAGTAGCTACTACCCTACCAAATACAGGTGAGAAAACGTCTATCCTAACCTTCCTAGGTATCATTCTAGCCGTGTTTGGGCTTTCTCTCAAGAAAAAGGAAGAATAACAACAAAAGAAGCAAGGCGAGACTCGTCCTGCTTC
>NZ_KQ970184.1:72316-74359 GCF_001579015.1 Streptococcus oralis | reverse complement strand
GGAGCTACGTCGTTGACAACCACACCATCGATAGATGCAGTACCCTCTGTAATGTCTTCAAGACCAGCAATCATACGAAGAGTTGTTGATTTACCACATCCTGAAGGACCTACGAAAACGATAAATTCCTTGTCTTTGATGTCCAAGTTGAAGTCTTCAACTGAGTAGTGTTCGCTGTTTGGATATTTTTTGTAAATGTTTTTAAGATTTAATTCTACCATGGAAGGTGAACTCCTTTTATATTTTGATAGTTTTATTATAAATGAAAACGCTTTACATTTCTATGGCAAGGTGACCAAAAAAACAAAAAAGTTCTGTGCAAGTTGCACAAAACTTTAGAGAATATCTGATAAAATCAACTGATAGCACAAGGTGAGATCGGTCAACTCCTTCAACTGAAGCCCAGTTAATTCTTCCCATCTATCAATCTTGTATTGGAGAGAGTTGCGGTGAAGATAAAGTTGCTGGGCTGTTTTAGTTAGGACAGCACTGTTTTCCCAAAGGGAGAGAATGATTTCCTGAATCTGATCTTGGTCCAGAATCAACTGACGAAGGTATTCTTTGATAATTCTATGGTCAATCAGCCCTTCCCCAAGACTCCAGAGATAGAGTTGTGAAAAAGTGTGAACACCTTGATGACCTTGACGCCACCAAGTCTTAAACAAGTCCCGCTCTGCTTGGATTAAATCTGACAGAGCCTGATACCCAGTCTGAGACCAAACCTGGCCCAACATGATAGATAGACGAAGACCAAAGTCATACTCCACTGCCTCAATCGTATCACTTAAAATAGCTCGTACAGAGGTGTACTTATCTTGTTGAAGCACAAATACATAATCCTGAGCACCGACCTGCAACACTGTCTGGCAGTTAGGAAAGAGGGTCTGCATCATATCCAGCCAAGAGGCTAGATTTTCCTGCTGGAAATAGGAAAGATGGCAATAAACCAGCTGAATCTTTTTAAAAGTTTGCGGTGCCTGCCCCTTGCCCTCAATCAGATAGGGATACCAAGGATTAAGCGAACTAGCCTGCTCCTGCTGGGTCAAAAGGGCAATTAACTGCTTTTCACGTTCAGTGAGATTGGTCTCTTCCAGTAAAATCCACTGCTGTGAAGATAGAGGAAGAGTAAGATATCCTAATTTCTCTACTGGCTGATCTGAAATTTGAGCTTCAGGAAACCAATCTTGTAGTTCTTTTGCAATCATATCCTAGCCCTCCACTTTTTGGATGCACCAAGAAATTAAGGTCTCTAGACGCTCCACATTTTCAGTCAGATGGAGATAGCCCATGACCGCTTCAAATCCAGTAGACATACGGTAAGTCACGACATCTGCATTTTTAGCCTTTGTGTGGCTATTGGTATTGCGACCGCGTTTATAGATTTCTTCTTCTTTTTCCGTCAGGACTTGCTCCTCCAACATGAGGGAAATCAGGCGAGCCTGAGCCTTTGCTGAGACATACTTGGTCGCTTCTTGATGGAGTTTGTTGGGCTTGGTCATGCCTTTAAGGATGAGGTGGCGACGAATATACATGGAGTAAACCGCATCCCCTTCAAAAGCTAGAGCAATCCCGTTAATGAGATTGACATCAATCACGAGTCCACCTCACTCCATCTTTTGTATCCAGTAGTTTAATGCCTTGAGCAGCCAGTTGGTCACGGATTTGGTCTGCTGTCGCAAAGTCACGATTGGCACGCGCTTCTTGGCGTTTTTGGATCAAGGCTTCGATTTCTGCATTCAAATCTTCTTCGACAAAGACAATACCAAAGACCTCTAACATAGTCGCAAGAGCTTGCTTGACAGCAGCATCATAGTTACCTGAGTTAATCCACTTGGCCATTTCAAAGACTACTGTGATACCGTTGGCAGAGTTAAAGTCCTCATCCATAGCCGCTACAAACTTATCTTTAAATGCTTGTAACTCTTGGGCATCTACATTTCCAGTAAATGGTTGTTCATAGGTGTTTTTCAGATACTTGAGGTTGGTCTCGGCATCGCGAACAGCTTTTTCCGTAAAGTTGATTGGCTTGCGGTAATGCTGAGT
>NZ_KQ970184.1:70271-71904 GCF_001579015.1 Streptococcus oralis | reverse complement strand
GGTATCGCCCAAAATCTCTGTTGACATAACCGAACATTCGATATGCCAGCCCGGACGACCTGCTCCCCAAGGACTGTCCCAGGAAATCTCGCCCGGCTTGGCTGCCTTCCAGAGGGCAAAGTCCACAGGATTTTCCTTACGTGCCGTTTCTTCATCTGTACGACCTGAAGCACCCAGCTCCAAATCTTCCAAGGTTTTATTGGCTAATTTAGCATAGTTGTGAGATTTTTCCACACGGAAGTAAACATCCCCTTGACTCTCATAGGCAAAACCTTTTTCAATCAAGTCTTCCACAAAACGGATGATGTCAGCCATAAACTCCACCACCCGCGGATGACGAATCGCAGGTTTTACACCCAGAGCTGATACATCCTCACGAAAAGCTGCGATGTACTTGTCCGCAACCTCCTGAGGCGTGATACCTTCTTCCTTAGCTCGATTAATAATTTTATCATCTACATCTGTAAAATTGGAAATATAGTTGACTTCAAATCCCCGATACTCAAAATAGCGGCGAACAGTATCAAAAGCTACCGTCGATCGAGCATTGCCGACATGGATATAGTTATAAACCGTCGGACCACAGACATACATGCGAACCTTGCCCTCCTCAATGGGCACAAACTCACGTAGGCTGCGGGTCATAGTGTCGTAAATTTTAATCATGCGGTCCACTCCCTTCTCTATTTTTGACTTTTTCGGCTGAAAACCAGCTCTGCAAAAGGGCCAAATTGTCTGAGGCTATCCAGTTGGTAAAAGCGCTGCCCTTCCTCTTGGGTAAAGAGGGGAACCCCTTTTCCTAGGATAAGGGGCGCTATCTGAATAATGAGGTGATCGAAAAGATCCGCATCCAAGAGCGGTCCTACCAAGGAATTACCACCAATCACAAAGACATTTTTGCCTTTGTCAATCTGGTGAACAAAGTCCACCACATCCCCAGCTACTGGCTGGTAATTGCTGACAGGCAGGTGCCTATCATGCGTAAAGACATAGTTTTCCGTAGCTTGATAAAAACTTTCTACATCTTGCAAATCTTGGATTTCCTCAAAGGTCCGCTTGCCCATGATGGTGATATCCATTTGCCTGTAAAAGTCATCATAGCCTGTATCCTCTACAGAACCAAGCTGATGCAGCCAGTCTATCCTGTGCTGGCTGTCTGCCAAGTAGCCATCCATGGTGATACAGCCGTAAAAATATACTGCCATTCTTGTAGTTACCTTTCTAGTTCCTTTGCTATTGTCAAAGCGATAGTGAAAAAAGTCATGGCATCAGCTGTCCGCTCTTCATGGCGGGCATCCCAGGTTCGGTTATGATGATCTACATAGTCAGCTGTGTAGAAGAACTGATAGACTTTACTCTTACGAAATTGACTCCAAGCCTTCTTTCAGTTTAAGGACTGCCTGGTTCAAAATAGCATCTGATAAATCTGACAGGTCGGTTCCTCCTGTCATATTTCACTTCGATAACTTTGCCAACCTTTTCTAAAGACTTGATGAATGGTGACTGGCTTCCTTGGCGTGCTCCATCTTATTCACGTAGTATTCGCGTTTTTCCTCTTCCTGGTGAATGATCGGCTCATCCTTCTTACCGTGAACACGAACAATTTTTGCAGGGACTCCGACAACGGTCACAT
>NZ_KQ970184.1:67245-70251 GCF_001579015.1 Streptococcus oralis | reverse complement strand
TTCCTTTGCTATTATCAAAGCGATAGTGAAAAAAGTCATGGCATCAGCTGTCCGCTCTTCATGGCGGGCATCCCAGGTTCGGTTATGATGATCCACATAGTCAGCTGTGTAGAAGAACTGATAGACTTTACTCTTGCGAAATTGACTCCAAGCCATGATAGCCGAAGCTTCCATGTCCACCACTTTGGCTCCAGCAGCCAAGCGACGCTTGACCTTATCAGGCGTTTCTCGATAAAAGGCATCTGTGGTCCAAGCCTTAGTGCGGATATACTCGATGCAAGATTTGTTCAAAGCTTCTTCCATAGTTAAGAGCAAAGTTTCATCATAAGCTATTTCATCACTTGCAGGAGCGTAATGGTAACTTGTACCTTCATCACGTAGAGCTGAACTTGGTAGGATAATCTTATCTGCCTGAATAGACTGATCTAGAACTCCGCAAGAACCCAAAACAATAAAGTTCTTAAATCCTCTGGCCTTGAGTTCTTCTAAGAAACCTACAACCATTGGGGCTCCAATAGTATCCATAGCAACTGCTACCTTACTCCCATCTTTTTCATAGATATACCATGGAAATCTACCATTTAGATTGGTTAGATAGCCACCTTCGTAAACATCTACAAACTGCTTCACTCGTTCAACGATTTCTCCATTAAAAGATAAAATAATCGTGTCACAGATTTCTCCACCACCACGAATACTTCGATCAGTTGGTTCGATAACAGCAGGTACATTTTCGAATTCTTCTAATAGCATTTGCCTATATCCCTTAGAGTATTACGACTCTCTACAACCCAGACGATCTGTGACTGGCTTCTCTAGCCTGCTCTAGTTTATTGACGTAGTACTCTCGTTTTTCTTCTACTTCGTGGATCATTGGCTCATCCTTTTGTCCATGAACTCGGACGATTTTAGCAGGAATTCCGACGACAGTCACATCACTAGGTACGTCTGCCACTACAACTGCTGCAGCACCGACCTTAGCATTTTCACCAATTTCCACTGGTCCAATAACTTGGGCATGAGCTGATATGAGAGCTCCTTTACGAACTGTTGGATGGCGTTTCCCTACATCCTTACCTGTCCCACCAAGAGTCACTCCGTGGTAAAGCATAACGCCTTTTTCAACAATCGCTGTCTCCCCAATCACCAGACCTGAGCCATGGTCGATAAAGACACCTGACTCTATCTGAGCACCTGGATGAATCTCAATCTGCGTCCAAAAGCGCCAAAACTGACTATGCATACGAGCCAGGAGTTTGAAGCCATGCTTCCAGAGAAAATGCGAGAGACGGTGGGCCGCCAAGGCCTTGACACCTGGATAGGTCAATAGAACCTCCAAAGTGGTGCGGGCCGCTGGATCATTTTCTTTTACAATATCAATGGTTTCGCGCCACCATCCCATACATTTCTCCTTTCTTATTCTGAATCTTTTGGTTTGTGTGTAAATTCTTTCTTCGGTTTGTGGTCCTTTTGATAACGTGGGCGGTGAGGGCGTTCAGCCTTTTCGCCTTTTTCATCGTGTTCTGGTTTTGGTGGACGAGGAAGAAGAGCCTTCATAGAAGCATCAACACGTCCTTTTTCGTCAATCTTGATAACTTTGACATCCACTTCGTCTCCAATAGCCACCAAGTCTTCGACATTATTGGTACGCGTCCAAGCCATTTCCGAAATGTGAACGAGAGCATCTGTCTTGTCAAAGAGGTTGACAAAGGCACCAAATTTCTCGATACGAACAACCTTGGCATGGTAAACTTCATCCACTTTAGCCTCACGAACCAAACCAGCAATGATTTCTTTGGCACGGTTAATGGCATCTTGGTCGCTAGAGTAGATAGACACATTTCCTTCTTCGTCGATATCAATCTTAACGCCTGTTTCAGCGATAATCTTGTCGATGGTTTCTCCACCCTTACCGATGACAATCTTGATCTTGTCCACATCAATCTTGATGGTATCAATTTTCGGAGCAGTTGGAGCCAATTCTGGACGAACTTCTGGAATGGTTGCTTCGATCACATCAAGGATTTCAAAACGGGCTTTCTTGGCTTGGGCAAGAGCTTCTGTTAAGATTTCTGCAGTGATTCCTTGGATCTTGATATCCATTTGAAGGGCTGTAATCCCGTCACGAGTACCTGCAACCTTAAAGTCCATATCTCCAAAGTGGTCTTCCAATCCTTGGATATCGGTCAAGACTGTATAGTTGTTTCCATCTGAGATGAGACCCATGGCAATCCCTGCTACTGGCGCCTTGATGGGCACACCACCAGCCATAAGGGCAAGAGTTCCAGCACAGATAGAGGCTTGAGAAGAAGAACCATTTGATTCCAAGACTTCTGCTACCAGACGGATAGCATATGGGAATTCTTCCAGACTTGGCAAGACCTGAGCAAGAGCACGCTCACCAAGAGCACCGTGACCGATTTCACGACGACCTGGCGCACCATAACGACCTGTTTCTCCTACAGAGTATTGAGGGAAGTTATAGTGGTGCATAAAGCGTTTCTTGTACTCTGGATCCAAACCATCGATGATTTGCGTTTCACCCATTGGCGCCAAAGTCAAGACTGAAAGGGCTTGCGTTTGCCCACGAGTGAAGAGACCAGAACCATGTACACGAGGAAGATAGTCAACCTGCGCATCCAAAGGACGGATTTCATCGACCTTACGACCGTCAGGGCGAACCTTGTCTTCTGTGATCAAACGGCGCACTTCAGCGTGTTCCATTTGTTCCAAGATTTCAGCCACATCACGCATGATACGGTCAAATTCTTCGTGGTCCGCATATTTTTCTTCGTAAACTGCTGTTACCTGGTCTTTAACTGCTTGAGTTGCAGCTTCACGAGCCAATTTTTCTTCTACTTGAACCGCTTTTTGAAGGTCACTATTGTAGGCTGCGATGATTTCAGCCTGTAATTCAGCATCTACGTGAAGCAGTTCCACTTCTGCTTTTTCTTTACCAACTGCAGCAACGATTTCTTCTTGGAAGGCAATCAATTCTTTGACTGC
>NZ_KQ970184.1:61550-66954 GCF_001579015.1 Streptococcus oralis | reverse complement strand
GGACGGATTGGACGGTCAATCAAACGTGCTGTCAAAGTCGCATCCGTTGAAGGACGTCCTTCACGTTTCATGAAGCCACCAGGAAACTTCCCAGCTGCATACATTTTTTCTTCGTAGTTGACTTGGAGTGGGAAGAAATCCCCAGTTGCCATTTTCTTAGACATCACGGCTGCAGTCAAGACAGTTGACTCACCGTAACGCACGACAACAGAGCCATTTGCTTGCTTAGCAACCTGACCAGTCTCTACAACCAACTCACGACCCGCAAAAGTCGTTTGAAACACTTGTTTTGTCATGTTAATCCCCTTTGGATTGATAAAATTATACGTCTTGCCTACAAAGATCAAGATACCAAGGGCGTGAAGAATCCCGTATGAAAATAGGAGATTGACGCAGTGTATCATGCACACCAGGCAATCTATCTTTTTCACTAGGAATTTAGCCCGTGTTCAATTAATCAAGATATTTTGGACGGTTCGGCTTGCCGAACATTTCTGTAGAAAAATAGGAAGGTGACGCCGCACTCGATGAGTGCTAGGAAGCTTATCTTTTTTCCTAAGAAATGAGACCAAAATTCAATTAAGTAGTTTTTTTGAGACACCTATTATCATATTTTGTTTAAAAAATAATCCACTTTAAACAAACTTCTACAACCTAAATACCCTCATCTTTGTATCAAGTACGTACAGAGTCTATTTTATCATATTTTTCTTAAAAAGTGCGGGCTTTTCTATTAAAAAGGAACCATTCCCCTCACCTGAGAAGAATGGTTTGCTTTTTATTATCCTAAAGACTGATGATTAAACAAGGCATGGGTTGCTTGGTGGATGTATTTGGCTGTTTCAGCATTGTTCATGGTGTAGAGATGCACACCTGCGACATCCTGGGTTACTAAGTCCACGATTTGATCCACGGCATAGGCAAGTCCTGCTGCTCTGAGCGACTCAGGGTCATGCTCATACTTGTCTAAGATGGCCTTAAATTTACGTGGAAGATGGATATTCTCACATGTCTTCAAGAGACGAAGCGCTTGGTTACGGTTAAGAATGGGCATGATCCCCGCATGAATGGGAACATCAATCCCCGCCAAGGTACACTTGTCTTGGAAATCGTAGAAGCGCTCATTGTCAAAGAAAAGTTGCGTTACGAGGCTTGAACAGCCTGCGTCCACCTTCTTCTTGAGATTTTGGATATCCGAGATTTGGTTTGGTGAATCTGGGTGTCCCTCTGGGTAGCAAGCTCCGATAATATCAAAGTGAGGGGCTTGTTCCTTGATGAACTCGATCAAGTCCGTTGCGTAGCGGAAATCCTTTTGTGGCTCCACATCAGGGATAATATCCCCACGCAAGGCCAAGATTTTCTGTACCCCAACCTTATCCAAGTCTGCAATGGTTTCAGCAACCTTGTCCTTAGTCAGATAGATGGCTGGCAAGTGGGCAATAGTTGGAATCGCCAAGTCATTCTGGATAAAGTCAGCCAAACGAACCGTTGTTTCCTTGATATTAAATTTATTATTGCTGGCAGTCACACTGATAAAGTGCGGTGTCAGCTCCCGCATATCCTGTAAGGCTGAAATAATTTTATCATTACCCACAGCTGGGTTTGGAGGGAACACTTCAAATGAAAGTGACGGTGTTTGGCGTGACATAGTCATTATCCTTTTCTTTTTGATTTCATGATTGCTGAGCCAGCTAGGGCCAAGCAGTTCCTTGATCAGTCAGTGTCAAGAGAGAAATCTTATCTTACAATTTCTCACGCGCAGCTTTTGCTGCTTCGACAAGGCGGATCAAGCTTTCTTTTGTTTCTGGAATACCACGTGTTTTCAAACCACAGTCAGGGTTGATCCAAACTTTCTTGCTTGGTACTTTGGCAAGAATAGCATCGATTGTGTGGTCGATTTCGCCTTCATTAGGCACACGAGGAGAGTGGATATCGTAAACCCCAGGTCCCACTTCTGTTTGGAAGTTTTTCGCTTTGAGTTCGTCCAAGATTTCAAGGTTTGAACGGCTTGCTTCAAAGGAAATAACGTCCGCATCCATGTTGTCGATAGCTGGGATGATATCTGTAAATTCTGAGTAACACATGTGAGTGTGGATTTGCGTATCTGGCGCTACTGTTGAGTGTACCAAGCGGAAGGCAGGAATTGCCCAGTCAAGGTAGTCTTCGTACCAGTCGCTACGACGGAGTGGCAATTTCTCACGAAGAGCAGCCTCGTCGATTTGGATGATTTTCACACCAGCAGCTTCAAGGTCAAGCACTTCATCCTTGATGGCAAGAGCGATTTGAAGAGTTGAGTCCTTGATAGAGATGTCTTCGCGTGGGAATGACCAGTTGAGGATGGTAACAGGTCCAGTCAACATACCTTTGACAGGTTTGTCAGTACGGCTTTGTGCGTAGCTAGACCATTTAACAGTGATTGGGTTGAGACGAGTGACATCACCCCAAATGATTGGTGGTTTCACCCCACGCATACCGTATGATTGTACCCAACCATTCTTAGAGAAGAGGTAGCCTGACAAGTTTTGTCCGAAGTATTCAACCATGTCGTTACGCTCGAACTCACCGTGTACAAGCACGTCAAATCCAACTTCTTCTTGCCATTTGATCCATTCGTCGATGGTTTCAGCAAGGAAGGCATCGTATTCTTCTTGTGACAACTCACCCTTACGGAAGGCCAAACGTTTAGCACGAACTTCCTTAGTTTGAGGGAATGAACCGATGGTTGTTGTTGGAAGAGCTGGAAGTTTAAAGGCTTCTTCTTGGATAGCTTCACGTTCCGCAAAGGCTGGCAAACGAGTGTAGTCAGCGTCTGTCAATCCAGCGATACGCGCACGAAGTTCAGCATTTTCACCAACACGTTCAGTCGCAAAGAGTTCTTTATTGGCTGCAAGAGCTTCTGCGCCTTGACCATTGCGGATAGCATCCAAATCACGAATTTCATCCAATTTTTCAACTGCAAAAGCAAAGTGGTTCAAGATAGCTGGCTCAAATTCTTCATTAGCAGTTGTAAATGGCACATGAAGAAGTGAGCATGAGCTTGTCAATACGATGTTTTCAGCTGGAATTTGCTCAAGAACAGCCAAGCTCTTTTCGTAGTTGTTGCGCCAGATGTTTTTACCATTGACGATACCAGCATAGAGAGTCTTGTCAGCTGGGAAACCACCTTTGACCAATTCAAGAGTTTTCTTACCTTCGACAAAATCAAGACCGATGGCATCTACTGGCAATTTCACAAGGTCAGCGTAGACGTCACGAACGTCTCCGAAGTAAGTTTGAAGCAAGACTTCAAGACCTTTCTTGTCAGCCAAAAGCTTGTTGTAAATGTTAAAGAAGAGTGCTTTTTCTTCCGCTGTCAAGTCTTTGACAAGAGCCGCTTCATCGAGTTGAATACGAGTCGCACCAAGTTCAGCCAATTTCGCAAAAACTTCTTGGTAAGCAGCAACTAAGCTATCAACGAAGTCTTCTGCTTTCACGCCTTCTTCAAAGTCTGACAATTGAAGGAAAGTGAATGGTCCTACAAGGACTGGACGAGTGTTAAGGCCAAGTTCTTTTGCTTCTTGGAACTCATCAAAGATCTTATGACCAGCCAATTTGACTTGAGTGTCTTTTTCAAATTTAGGAACGATGTAGTGGTAGTTAGTGTTGAACCATTTCTTCATTGGAAGGGCGCGAACGTCCCCTTTTTCTCCTTGGTAACCACGTCCCAAAGCGAAGTAGCGTTCAAGTTCTGATAATTCCAAGTTTTGAACAGAAGCTGGCACCACGTTGAAGAGGAAGGCCGCGTCTAGGAAGTTGTCATAGTGAGAAAAGTCGTTTGATGGGATTTCAGTGATGCCTTTTTCTTTGACAATATTCCAGTGTTTTGCGCGCAATTCTTTTGCTGCTGCAAGGAGTTCTTCTTCTGAGATTTCTTTTCTAAAATATTTTTCAGTTGTAAATTTTAATTCGCGGAATTCGCCCAAACGAGGGAAACCGATGATTGTAGTTGACATGATGTGTCCTCCAAAATTTGTTGTTGAAACTATCTTAACAGAAAAGAAAGCGCCTGTATAATTGTAAATAATTAGGCTTTGATATAGTTTGAAACTATATCACTCTTTTAGACAAAAGAAAAGGACTTGAGACTAGTGTCTCAAATCCTTTGTATATCTTGTTTTATAGCTATATTTTAGTTAGAATACTCAAACGAGCTATTGATAATTCTTATAAGTGACTATGGCTTGTTATTAGAAAAGACTATAGATTAGTTTAATCAACTTTTTTCCTGTTCAAGTGGAACGACTGCTAGTGTCTTTCCCAAACTGGCTAGAACTTTTAAAACCGTATCCAATTGAGGGCTAGTCTTGCCTGTTTCCATCCTAGCTATAACAGGCTGGCTGACTCCACTAAGTTCTTCTAGCTTTTTCTGACTAATTCCTTGCTCGTGTCTGGCTTCAATCAACTCACTCATGATAGCTACTCGCATATCACTTTCAAGGATTTCCTCCTTGGTAAAGAGTTCTGACCGAACATCCTTCCAATTACTTCCAATGGCACTATTCTTCATCACTTAACCCTCTTTCTTTTAAGTCCTTCAGTTCACGCTTGGCTTTTTCAATTTCTCTTCTAGGAGTCTTTTGAGTCTTTTTAACAAAATGATGTAAAAGAACAAAACTCCCATCAACCCAAGCCACAAATAATATCCTATCCCTAAGAGGTCTTAGTTCCCAAATCTCATCTTCCAAATGTTTGATATAGGGTTGGCCAGCGCTCGTACCATGCTGACTAAGCAACTCGATATAGTCGTTTACTTTATTGAGTTTGATGCGGCTATCCTTACTTTTCTGACAAGCCAATTCTCTCATATAATCTAAGACTGGCTCATTTCCATTTTTGTCCTTATAGAAGTAAATCGTATGCACCAAGCAACCTCTTTCTAATTTCATTATAACTCAAAAGTTATTAAAAGTAAATCTTAACACTCATAAAAAAAGACCTTCAGAATCATTCTAAAAGTCTCATCTTTATTATTCGAATTTATTATTCGAAAAAATTACGAGAAGAGTTATAATGTGGAGCTAATCCTGACTCTTACTCCAGCTCAATGCCTTTCTCTCGGAGATTAGCTAGACACTCCTCATAGTAGGCGGCATCGTGTTCACTGTATATAGGACTAGTCAGCTTCTCCTCAGGCAAGTCATGATAAGGAGGGCAGGTTTTGCCACGGTAGTTCTTGTCCAGCCACTCTGGACTGACATTGTATCCACGACCAGCCATCTCCTCCATGATCAAGCGATGATAGGCATAGAAACGATAGGGCGAATGGGTAAAAACATAGTCCACTATCGCATGCTTTCTGCCCCAGCCATTGCCACGCAGAGCACAACATTCTCGATGTTGTCCCAAAAGTTGAGAACGGGGAAGT
>NZ_KQ970184.1:52662-61530 GCF_001579015.1 Streptococcus oralis | reverse complement strand
AGTTGAGAACGGGGAAGTTGTGAAATCAAAGTCTCATGCCAAAGTCTCATGGGCGTCTCCTCTCAGTAAGGTAGAATTTTGCAGATAAGCATTTGGATAACGTTCAAGCAAGTCTCTAGTCTGTGCAATCAGCTCCTCTTTGGAAGCTTGACCAAAGCGGTAGCGATCCAACAAGAGCATATAGTCTTTGCGCTCAGCATCTGTCGCTTTCTTTTTGAAATAGCCCCAAATATGCTGAAAGGCATTGCAAACCTGACCCCTGTGTTCTGGGATTTGACAGGCACGGTTGATCAGTTCTTGAACATGACTTACCTCCATCTCTTCATTCTTGAGATACTGACGAATCTCATTATAAATATTGCTGGAATGGCTCAAAACAAGGTATTTGTTTCTAGCCCAGAGTTGTTGACACTGGGATTTTTGATTAGTTTGTTCCATCTTTCTCCTTGCTTTTTATCAGTTTCCAGGAAATATGGAAACAAAGTTGTATCTTAAAAATGATCGAATAAAGAGTGTTTTTTGTAGAGCCTGATTTTTCTAATAAACCTTGTTTGACAATCCTTAAATACCTGAATATGTCTCTACTAGCAACTGAATCTTACGTAAAACCTCTTGCTTTTTCCGTTCACGCGCTCCCTGTCTACGAGAAGTTGGTGGAATAATCGAATCCAAATCAGTCCCACTGTTTTCAGCATAACCTCGTTGAATTGATTTGTCGATGAATAATTGATAATCAGCTACAAGTTTCTCAGATTCAGCTAGGTCGTGAATCGCAATTTTCTTGCGCTCCTTACCATATTCATAGAATGCATTGATAATCTCATCATGATCTTGCAATTTTTGCAAATCGGTATCATTGATAAATCCAATAACCAACTCTTCTTTGGCACGAATATCGATACTAGAACGAATCACACGACTAACTTCTGCTTTCATTGCTTCTTTGGACTCAGAATTCTTCGATTTTTCAACAATCAATGCCAGAATATAGTCTAGGTTGATCTCATCTGTTTTTAAGAGTTCGATTTCAAATTCAACATCTGAAAGGTCAACATCTAGATCTTTGGTCTTTTCATAGTTTTTGAGGTTCAAAAATTCATCTCGAATTTCCACATAGGCACTTCTTAAATCCTGAAGATAACCTTCTGAAATAGGTTTGTCTATTTCTTGGAATTCGTCATAATTTCGAAGAACATTATCAAGCTTCAGCAACTCACCAAAGAGCTTAACAAACTCTTTTTTCTCATGCTCTGTTTCAATTTCCTGCGGATTCGGGAATCTTTCCAGAATTTCCTGACAGACTTCAGTATAGCCTTTGACCTCGATACCCGTTACTTGATCCACGAAACCATCCATGTATTCGCTAAAGCTTTTTTCTAAGATGATTTCAAGTTTGTTGGTATCCCCAAAAGTTTTAATAGCTTCTTGCGTAGCCTTTTCTAAATCACGGAAACAAGCAATATTCCCAAAAGGTTTAACTTTGTTAAAAATTCGATTAGTTCTCGAGAATGCCTGAATCAAACCATGATAACGTAGATTTTTATCGACAAATAGCGTATTCATTGTCGGAGCATCAAATCCTGTCAAGAACATACCCACTACAATCAGAAGATCCACTTCTTTAGACTTAACTCTCTTAGAAAGGTCACGATAGTAATTTTGAAACTCTTTGCCATCTGTCGAAAAGTTCGTCTTGAACATTTGATTATAGTCGTAGATTGCCTTAGCCAGAAACTCTTTAGAAGATTGAGGCATGGCTGTATCTTGCGGTTCGAGCTCTTCATCTTGAATTTCCCCATAAGCTGACTGTTCTTCATTGGGTGCGAAGCTAAAGATGGTTGCAACTTTCAAGCGTTTAGCTTCTGGTAAAGTTGCTTGTTGTCGCTGGAGTTCGTCATAGTATAACTTAGCAGCTTCAATACTTTGTACAGCCAGCATAGCGTTAAAACCTTGCATCTTCTTTTGTTTATGAGTGTAATATTTACTCCGACGCGTCTTGTCGTTATAAACTCTCAACAGGTACTCTGTGATGGTTGCTATCCGTTCTGGATGGAGAAGAAGTTCCTTCTCCATCTTTTTGAGTTTCTTCTCATCAAGCTCTTGACCAACTGCTTTTTCTGCTTCTCTATATTTATTGATTTCAGGCTTGATATAGTTATAGTCAACCTTGAACTTCAATACTTTTTTATCTCGAATAGCATCTGTGATAACGTAGTTATGAAGTTGTTCTCCAAAAACTTCTTGTGTCGTTTCACCCGTCAAGCTATTTTCTGGGAAAATCGGTGTCCCTGTGAAGCCAAATAAAGCATACTGTTTAAAGGCCTTTTTGATGCGCTTTTGCGCCTTCCCAAACTGCGAACGATGACATTCGTCAAAAATCAAGACACATTTCTTAGCATAGGCTTCATGATTTGGATTTGCTGTTATAAACTTGTTTAACTTTTGAATGGTTGTGACAACGATTCGATCATCATTTTCTTCGATACTTCGTTGGAGTTCTTTGGTATTGTTGCTACCATTGACTGAATTTGGCTGGAATTTTTGATACTCCTTCATGGTCTGATAGTCAAGGTCTTTTCTATCTACCACAAAAATCACTTTGTCAATGTAGTCCAACTCTGTTGCCAAGCGCGCAGTCTTAAAGCTGGTCAAAGTTTTTCCCGACCCCGTTGTATGCCAGATATAGCCACAAGCATTGATAGTGCCAAAGTTCTTCATTTCATTAGATGAATGAATCTTGCGCAAGATACTCTCAGTTGCTGCAATCTGATAAGGGCGCATGATGAGCAAGGTATTATCAGCATCAAAAACACAATACTTGGTCAAAACTTCCAAAAGGACTCGCTTGCTCAAAAATGTAACAGTAAAGTCTTCTAGGTCGTGGATTGTTTTATTTTTGCGGTCCGCCCATTCGCAGGTGAACTCATAATGATTTTTATTTTGAGCTGTTGTATTGGCAAAATAGCGTGTATAAGTGCCATTAGAAATGACAAAAATCTGAATGTATTTGTATAAAGAATTTTCGCTATTGAAGCTTTCCTTACTATATCTATGGATTTGTTCAAAAGCTTCTTTAAGACTAACACCACGTCTTTTCAATTCAATCTGAACTAATGGAAGACCATTCACTAAAATAGTAACATCATAACGGTTAGTGTGGCTACCCACTTGGGTCACTTGGTTGATGACCTGCATGCTGTTGTTATGAATGTTTTTCTTATCAAGGATGAAAATATTTTTAATTCGCCCATCATCAAAGACAAAATCATAAATATGATTTTCTTGGATTTTTCGTGTTTTTTCAACTAACCCTTCATTGGGACAGTCTAAATACTCCATTACAAAGCGGTTCCACTCAACATCCGAAAAAGTCACCTTATTAAGTTTTTCTATTTGCACCTTGGCATTGGCTAAGAGTTCGGTAGGCGTATGAATATCTAGTCGCTCATAGTTTAGGCTATTAACCAGATCAGATATCAGCTGATTTTCTAGGTCAGCCTCTGACTGATACTCTCTATCCGTTCGATACTCTGGTTGGTACTCAGCCAAGAGAATCCCTTCATTTGTTTCCGCAATTACTTCATGTGCTTTTGAATAATCAACCATAGCATGCTTCCTTTTTTATTTTGCTTGAGATTTTATCTCAAAATGATTCAAGAATTTATCTAGTAAAGTTTAATAATTGTTCTCTCCAGTATTCATACTGTTTCTGTCTTAGTTCAATTTCCTTTGGAAGGCCCTCAGAAAGAGAGTTGGTTAGGGTGTTAAAATTGTCAAGAATATAGACGATTCTTTCTTGTTCTGTAATGGATGGTAAGTAAAAAGTAATTTTATCAATAGCATCCTTAGATAATCTCGGAATACTGGCCTTTCGAACCTGTGATTTGAGTCTATCTTGCTTACTTAACAAGACATAGTACATAAATTTATCAGAAATATTATCTGACGTCTCTAATGTGTAGACATCATCTGCTGCCCAAAAGTCCATAGCGCTATACCCAATTTCACCAGCCGCCCCTGCACAAATTACAAAGCTAGTATTTTTCACTCTGTTTGATTCAGTATAATATCCTAAGGGCGCCAAACTGTTTTGATAAACTGGAAAACTTCCTTTAGTAGCTAATTGTTGTCTCACAAGACGTTTCCCGCGTTGTAAATTGACAACTTGTCCCAACTTCACTCGAATTGGAGCAAATACCCACTGTAAAAGTTTGATAATAGCGGAGTTGTCCCACTCCTCTACTCTACTCTACTCTCAGTGTACTCGCCTTCGGCGACGAATGTCAAGAGTTTTTCTCTAAAATATTCATACTGTTTTTGACGAAGTTCAATCTCTTTAGGTAGTCCGATGTTTAGATCATTACAAACCTTGTCAAAGTTGTCTAAAACTTCAACAATGCGGGATTGGATTTCTAAAGAAGGGACTGGGATTTTCAATTTCGAAAGTGCACTACCATTCGTTAAAGCTCTGGTTGTATAAGTACTATACCGCACAATATCCCTTCGGAAAGTAGTTGATTCAAAACAATATGCACAGTATTCAGGAAGCAATAATTTCGTAATCGGTCTCGCTCTCAAAACAAATCCACTAAAAACTCCGTCTTTAACTTCATCTAATAATACGGAAGTTTTTCCAATTTCTTCTTGTGTTTCAGAAGTTCGTGTGAAAAAGACATCCCCTATTTGAACACCATAACGTTCTTTTTCCTCAGGACTTACTCTAACTTTTCCTCTCAAAACATTCGCTGATATTTTATTGTTCCTGTATACATCAGTATAATTAACTATAGGTGTTCCACTCCCAAAAAATTCTTTTCCTTTGTTCAATCCATTCTTAAAAACAAATAATTCTCCCAAAGTCTTCCACTCAACCTGATAAACCTCATCCTCAAATGATAAGAGTTTATCTCGATAAAAAGAATATTGCTTTTTACGTGAGGTCAATTCTGTAACATATTCAGTCATTTTGTCAAGTATTTGCACGATTTTTTCTTGAATTTCTAGAGGGAGAATGGGAATTTTTATCCTTAATATTTTTTCTTTTGAAATTGAATAAGGGACTGCTGTTCTATTTGATATTTCATATAAATAATTCTGTTTATTCTTTAAAAAATAATACAAGAATCTATTCAAGATGGATTTTAGGGGATAAACTGAGAAACATACATCATTTGCCCAGAACTTTTCCGACTGCCAATCAACATAACCAGCTGTTCCATATTGAGCAATAGTTATCGTATTTGCTTCCCTGTTGTACTTATTAGTGTACCCCATAAAACTAGTACCCCCACTAACGACAGGAAAGCCTTTTTCTATAAGTTCCTTTTTTGTTATTCTCACACCCCTGACAATTTCACACACTTCCCCCAACTCTTTCCACTCAACAGGACAGTTTTGGATTTCTTCTAGGATGTTCATCACTTACCTCCTTCCTTGGCTAGATTTTCAATACTTTTGATTTCTTTGAGGTAATCTTTTTCAACTTGACTGAGGGTCTTGGCTTGGTAGCTCTTATATTCCTTATCTACCTTCTGCTTCATCTGTTCACGAGAGATAGAACCACTGTTATCTAGCAAATCTTCGCCAGTAGCTAGAAGGATACGGTCTACATGTGTCACCCAGTCAGCCATGGTCATGACTTCTTCTCGCTCTGCCTGTCTTTCCGCAAAGTCTAGATATCCTGATACAAGCTGATTGAGCCCACGGAGTTCCTTTTCTGTCAGATAGTTCTTGGCAACTTTTGCTTCAGACAAAGTAGGAAGGTCTCCCTTAAAAGTGGTCAAGCCCATAAACTCCTTTTCACTATCGACACGGTTATAGATGAGTTCACTCGCAGTGTTGTGGTGAATGGCATAATGCATCTTGTTTTGAACCGTCGCAAAGAATTTCTTTGCCTCTGGTGAGTTTGCATTGTAGTCACTTGATGTCGCGAAAAGATCTAAAACCTGACGGTAAAAGACTTTTTCGCTTGATCGAATGTCTCGGATTCTTTCCAAGAGTTCTTTAAAGTAAGAGCCACCACCCAAGTTTTTCAAGCGCTCATCATCCATAGCGAAGCCCTTGATCAGATACTCTTTCAAGACTGTAGAAGCATAGTGTCTGAACTGGATTCCACGAGGGGAGCGCACACGGTAGCCAATCGCTAAAATCATATCCAGATTATAAAAGGCGACTTTTTTTGACTGAGTTTTACCAGCTATTGCACCGTGACGAGTGGTTGTCAACTGATAGTTGACAACCACTGTTTCATCTAATTCACCATCCCCAAAGATAGCCTTGATATGTTTACTAATGTTTTGCTTGGAGGTCTGAAAGAGCTCAGCTAGTTCTTGTTGGGTCAGCCAGACCGTTCCATTATCCAAGTGAAGCTCAATAGCGGACTCACCGTCATCAGTTCTGTAAAGAATCACATCATTTGCCATGGTTCAATTCCTCTACAATCTTGTCTATCTCTGCACGCAAGTAGTCAATCTTTGTCACAGTCTCAGCGATTTCTTTATTGAGCACATCAATATCAATCTTCTCACGAGTATCTTCTTGTTCAACATAAGTTGAAACAGACAGGTTATAATCCTGCTCTGAACCAATCACATCATTATCAACAAGAGCAGATTTATAGTCAACATTTTGATAATTAGAGAATAATTCAACTATATGCTCGATATTGCTATCCGTCAAGACGTTGTTATTGGTTTCTTTTTTGAATTCCTTACTCGCATCAATAAAGAGCGTTTTGTTCTCTAGTTTATTTTTCGCTAGAACCAAAATTGTCGTTGCGATAGAAGTCCCAAAGAAGAGATTGTCTGGAAGGGCAATGACTGCCTCAACAAAGTTGTTATCTACTAGATACTGACGAATGGTCTTTTCAGCACCACCACGATAGAAAATGCCTGGGAAACAAACAATAGCTGCTCGACCTTTATTAGACAAGTGGTTAAGACTATGCATGATAAAGGCAAAGTCAGCTTTTGACTTGGGTGCTAACTTACCAGCTGGCGCAAAACGGTCATCGTTTATCAGAGTTGGATCTCCATCTCCCACCCATTTGACAGAGTAAGGAGGGTTAGAGACAATAGCGTCAAAAGGCTTTTCTTCTAAATGCTGAGGATTTAAAAGGGTGTCTCCTCGCTTAATGTCAAAGTTATTGTAGTTGATATTGTGCAAGAACATATTCATACGAGCCAAGTTATAGTTGGTCATATTGATTTCCTGACCAAAGAAACCATCCTCCAAGATATGGTCTTCGTATTGTTTTTTCATCTGTAACAAGAGTGAGCCCGACCCACATGTTGGGTCATAGACCTTATTAATCTTGTCCTTGCCGACCATGACTAGTCGAGCTAACAATTTAGAAACAGTCTGAGGGGTAAAAAATTCCCCACCACTTTTCCCTGCGTTACTGGCATAGTTGGAAATCAAAAACTCATAGGCATCCCCAAAGGCATCGATGTCATTTTCCTCAAAATTGCCAAAGTTAATGCTATTGATACCGTTAAGGATATCAGAAAGTCGTTTATTTTTTTCTGAAACAGTCCCACCTAGGATATTGCTTCGTGTATCCAAGTTATCAAACAGACCTTTGATATCATCTTCTGATTTGAAGCCAATTGCTGACTTTTCAATATCTTGAAAAATATTGGCCAACTCTTCGTTTAAATTTTCATTTTGTGAAGCGTTCTCGACAACATTTTCAAATAGTTGACTCGGAAGGATAAAGAATCCCTTATCCTCAACTGTCCCCGGTTTAAAATCTTGCTCAGCTTCTTGGTCACTTAAGTCAGCATAACGGAATTCTAAATCACCAGCCTCATGCTCAGCATGGTCAAAATAGTCTGCCATATGCTCTGAAATAAAACGATAGAACAGAATTCCTAGGATATATTGTTTAAAATCCCAACCGTCTACAGCCCCACGCACATCGTCCGCAATAGCCCAAATTTTACGATGCAGCTCCTTGCGTTCTGCATTTTCTTTACTTGCCATTTTTACTTTCCTTAATTAATGTATTATCTTTTCTATTTTATCATATTTTCACAACTAAAAATTAACTTTAGTATAACGATAAAAATAAGCAATGAAGTAGAAAAAATTCCCAAATTTTAAAATCCTAATCTCTACGTCTATGTTCTCCATCTATTTTTTCTACAAACGTAAATCCTTTTGATTTCAGCTGCTCAAGTTTCGGACGAATCTTTTCAATAACATCCTCCATATAATTCTCCAATTTATGTGGAGGTTCAAATTCATATCTAGCAACCCAAAGAATATAGGTCTTATTTGATGAAACAATATCAAAATCAAAATAATTATCATCACTAGAAAGAATGCTTTGAAATTTCCAAAATGACAAAAATTCCTTATCTCCAAAACTATCTATTGCATGCCATATACTACTATCCCAAGTCTTAAATTGCCCAAATTTATTAACCGCACTTAGATAGGTCAATAGGAAGAAATCTTTCCGATTTAGCTTGGCAAAATTTTCATTATTAATCTCTAATTTTGTATAGTGAAGTCCCAAATCATGGAAGCTAAGTACTCTATGCTTTTCCATAAAATAAATGATTTCAGACTGGTCTAAACCTTCTTTTCTAAGAATAGTTTCCCAAAAATTTACAATCCTAGCTATTGTTTCCTTGCTTAAAGGAGTATTTCTCTCATATCTAGGGATTTCTTCATTCAATTTTTCTTCAACAATATAGTCCATTGCAGAGCTATTATAAGATTTCAGAGATTCCTGTATAGTAATACGTAGTAGTTTAGCTTTCTGAATTTCAGAAAAAGATTTATATTCGCTTGAGAGATATTGATAAAAATCTTTGTTATAGTTTGCCCCTCTTAGTTCTCTGGATAATTCATTACTGTCTG
>NZ_KQ970184.1:47215-52214 GCF_001579015.1 Streptococcus oralis | reverse complement strand
CTTCTTGAACATGTTCAAACTTCTCCCTTGAAAAGAATTCTTGATTGACATAGTCATTAAAATGATTACGATCTCGCAAGTTTCTGTTTTCAAAGCTAAACCTTCTCCAAAAATCATCTGACAAACTCGTATTGAGTTTTTTACTTAACAACTCAAAATAATCTTGCCAAATATTTGATGGGTGAAGAACAAATGGTAGCTCTATCCTTCTATCAATTATTTTAGAAAGAAAATTATTGTCGTTAAGATGCACTTTCTCAATATCTCCAACAAAAACAATTGGAATCTTGCCATTAAGCAAGCTAAAAATTTTATAACTCTCCTCTTGTTGTTTGTTAGACATTCGATCAAAATCATCAATAACTAATACTTTCCGAGATAATGACAGACATTTAGAAGTTAGTAAACAACTGTAAAAACCATCTGATTTGATTTTAAAAAATTGATAGATTGCTACTAATAAAACAATACTCCCAATAATTAATTTAACACAAAAAGATTCAAAAAAAGAACTTAAACCCAAATCAACTACATTAGTCATTAAGATAGAAACTGCGACACATAAAACTATGAAAATCCTTAAAAAGCTATATACAAACGGGTGTAATTTTGAAAAAACAATTTCAATCGTTGAGCGGTTATCGCTTAATCTCCAAAAGTCTATCGTAACTAATTTTTTATTAGTATTCTTACCAACTTCAACTAGAAATTCTGTTTTTCCAGAACCCCAGTTCCCATTTAAGAAATAATTTTTATTTTCTTCAAGTAATTTAGCAACATTTTTAGCTGCTACTGAAGTATCAATGTGCTTTAATGTAATAAATCTATCATCCATAGTATTTCTTTCTAAAAAACAAAATATTTCATAGCGCCTACTTTTATAAAAATTATATCACGAATCCACCAAAAAACGCCTTTAGATAATAATATATCTAAAGACGTTTGTTTTTATCCTGCTACTTGTGTAGTTTCTTCTACTTTAACTTTCTTATCCTTCTTACCTGAACCAGTCAATCGTCGTTTACTATCTCGGATTGTATTGAGGTCTTTAAGGAGTTTGGTTAGGTGTTCCTTTTCAGGATAGGCTTCTGCACTGGCTGCGGTATAGCGCATAAAGAGGTCGTAGATACTAGTTAATTCGGTACGGACTTGTCTGGTCTTGCCAACTTCCTTGGCAGACTTATGCGCACGCGCCTGACTTTCCACCTGATCATAGTCTTCCTGCGCACTGATCACTGCCGTCAGCATAGGTGTCAGTCCTAGACTGGTCACTGCTGTCTGGTAGGGTTCTTCGCTTAGAGTTTTGAGCAGACTCTTGATTTCTGCCGTTTCCACATCATTGCTATGCTTGGTGATATCCTTGTACTTTGCAAAGACTGGTTTCAAGGTCTCATGGGCTTCTTTGAGTTTGGTCTCCTTGATCTTAGCAAATCCTCGATGAAGAGTAAAGAGACCGACTAGGGCACTATCACGATTGCGATCGACTTCGGTCAGGTTCGTCGCCTCTTTCTTTTCTACAATAGCTAGTTTGCCTTGAAAGTCTGCTAGCTTGCTCTTGAAGGAATCGAGATGCCTGCCATACATAGGCTCGTCCTTATGTGTCTTGGCAAAGACTTCTAGTAGTTGACCCGTATCTACCATGAGACTTTCAAACTCACGGTTGGTAAAATTGGTGTAGCTTAGCGGGCGGATGGTAAATGTTTTTATCATATTGATAACCTTTCTATTTCCATTAAATAAGGAATTCTTTCTTTAAGTTGACAAATCCATTCTAACAGTTACTTTAAAAGATTTGTCCCACTTCCTCTCAACTGTCTACTTTATCATCCCAACAGCACTTTTTCATTCTATTTCTTACTTTTACAGGAAAATTTAGTCATTTCAGAAACAGAAAATCCCTATCTGACTGGAAACGTATCCTTCTATCAGATAGAGACTCTTACTATTTTTAGATTTAAACTTTTCTAGCTTTAGAATACATCTAAACTTTAGGAAAGACGGCTATTCGAAAGTTCGAAGACCTCAAAACTTTCTCAGATAGACTATTCGAAGCTTAGAATACTCATAAATTTATGTATTTCTTATCATTCGAAGATTAGAATACATCTAAACTTTAGGAGGTCTATGTCTTCGAAACTTCGAATAGCTACCTACTCTACTCCAACCGGCTTTTAACCTTCTTCTTAGTCAAGATACGGTCGTTTTTGTTAGAGAGAGCTTGGATACGAGCTTCAAGAAGGATTTTCCGTCCAGCCTCTGTCCGTGTGTAGACGAGGTGATAACGTCCAATAGTTGGCGTCAGAAAGTCAAGGAATTTCTGTGCTTCTTCCTTACGCTTGTCAAAAAGACTAGGAACAGCATAGTAAGGTGACTGGCCTTCTCGGACTTTCTCTGCCTTCAAGAGATAGCGCTGGTTGTCCACTGGAGCAAAGAATTCTCCCACAGTCTGAGCAAACAACTCCTTGTCTCTCATGCTTCCTCCCTTGAGATAGGCAAAAATCATATAATTTTCCTTATCCTCCTCTACCCGAACACGGGATTGATCGTCCGTTAGGTGCCCCAAATCTAGCAGAGCCTTTCGGATCTGCTCACCCAGAGACTGCAATCGTTTATAGGGACTCTTATAGCAGAGGTAACGCCAAGATGCAAAGGCAAAAAAGAGGAAACAGGTTGCCGTAAGCCACCAAACACCAATCAGTCTCATTCTAAATAGCAAGACCAACAAATCCACTGCTAACAAGAGCAATGACATGCGAACCCATTTTAATGCATCAAGCAAGAGCATGACTGGGATTTTCTTTTTTGGGGTTGCGACTTCTGTAACTATCTCAAATTGATCCGCTACGACGAGAGCATCTTGCCATTTTTGTCTCAAGCCTGCTCGATCCTTGGAGAGACTCTTAACTCGCTCATTATACTCGCTGATTTGCTTTTTCTTAAAAGGGGGCTTTGGAAAATCCAAACGATCCAAACCGGTCTCAATACTCTCCCGATTATAGGCCAAGCCAAGAAAATGCTCCATCCGTCGCGACAAGGTCTGCAGATCCTGATTGCTCTCTGGTCTAGACTCCTCTCCAGGAAGAGTGATGAGTGCTTGCACTTGAACGGCTACCAGATGCCAGATGTTGCTGGTCTTTTCTGGATGCCCTGACCAGATACGAATAGCACGCCCTCGCATCTGGTTACTCAGCATAAAGCTCCCCACAAAGCTTCCGAGGATTAGGGAATTGACACAAGGAGCATCCCACCCCTCTCCGAGGAGAGATTTGGTGCCGACTAGGACTTGAATCCGCCCTCGTTGAAAAAGCTCCGTCACCGCTGCCACGATTCCCTTAGCTGAGCTCGGAAAAACGACTTGTACATAATGCTTTTGATCCAAGTGACCAATAGACGAAAAACTGAGACGAACCTGAGACAAGAGTTCCTTCAACTCTGCTGCCACATCGGTAGGCAAAATAACGACACTACCTGACAAGACAGCCAAAGACACAGGTATCTCTTGCTCCTGAGCTTTTCGACGAATGCTTTCAAAATAAGGGAGAACCCCCAACTGAGAAATGGTTGCCTGATTATCTCCCAGATAGGTAGCAAAATCCTTGCGAATATAGTCAGCTAGTACTAACTGTCTCAGTTCCTGACCTAGACTTTCATACTCTGTCCAGAAGATATCGGCGATGGCAGACAACTTCCCTAGAGATTGAGTTAAAAGCTGATCAGAAGCCTTAGACTTAACCAGATAAACCTGACGTTTTTCCACCAACCCGCGCGCCTTCAAGTCAGCCTCTAACTTTTTCCTATAACCATCTAAATCCTCATACCAATCTGGTGTCTGATAGAGCATGCTCTGCAATAGTATCTCTAACCAGTAGGAGGTCAACGGTGGAAGCTTTTGAGTTCCCAGTAAATTTTGCAAAGAGGAAGGAATCGTTAATCCCTGAGAATGCATATAAATCAACATAGCGGACAAATACTTGGGATCTTCTAAGAGCAAATCAGATGAAATATCCCCTTTGAGGACCTTTGAATCTGCTACAAATGTTTGAAAATCAGGATCAACTATAAGGTGATGAATATAGTCCCACTTAGTCTCCTCAAACCGCTTGAGACGTTCCGACTCTTCAGCTGTTGGTGAACACACATAGACAAAATCCTGATGAGGGCAAAGAGTGTCTTCCTTGACTAGTTCGGGTACCGTGATTTCTTGATCGATCTCCCCGCACATTCGGATATAGCGTTCCCAGAGTTCTGGCTCGCTGTCATATGGTGGTGTGGCTGTCAGGGAGATGACTTGCAGCTGTTCATACTGCTTGCGAAAGGCTTCCAGACTTTTCCACCATTCATTGCGCAGATGGTGGCATTCATCCAAGCAAAGAGTCGCAACCTTCTGAGCTCTTAGACTTGCAAGCAAATCAAACCCCACGAAATCCTCTGCTTCACCATCTTCTTGTGATTGTAATTGGTTTATGGCACTATGAAAAGCCTGATAGGTCACAATCGTTAGGGGCCTCATCTCCTTTAAGTTTTGGGAAACGAGGTCTGAAATCTTCTGTTCGTTCTCTAAAAAGGCTGTTTGAATCCTCTCCACCCATTGTTCACGAATGGTGACAGTCGGAACTAAGATGAGGGCTGGATTGCCAAAACGAGCGATTAGCTCGATACCAATGGTTGTCTTTCCAGACCCTGGTGCAGCCACTAGATGAACATGACCGTCTGCTTGATAGTCCTGAAAACGATCCAAGACCTGTTTTTGGTATTGGCGCCAGCTTCCTTTAAAGTTTAAACCTAACATGATACCCTCTCATTCTATACCGTCATTTTCTTATTCTCATTTTACCACACTTATTTCTCCAGTCCGATAATCCAGATAGTTTTTCTCCACAAAATATGATATAGTAGTATCATACTATCTATAAGGAGTTTACATGTCACAGGATAAGCAAATGAAAGCTGTTTCTCCCCTTCTACAGCAAGTCATCAATATTTCGTCTATCGTCGGGGG
>NZ_KQ970184.1:44076-47195 GCF_001579015.1 Streptococcus oralis | reverse complement strand
CACCTTGATTTTCTGCATTTGGGCCTATCAGGCGGGGGTTTTACAGTCCAAGGAAACCCTATCCGCCTTTATCCAGCAAGCTGGGGTTTGGGGGCCTCCACTCTTTATCTTTTTACAGATCCTACAAACCGTCGTTCCGATCATTCCGGGAGCTTTGACCTCAGTGGCTGGGGTCTTTATTTACGGTCACATCATCGGAACCATCTATAATTATATCGGCATCGTGATTGGCTGTGCTATTATCTTTTACCTCGTGCGACTCTACGGGGCTGCCTTTGTCCAGTCCGTCGTCAGCAAGCGCACCTATGACAAATACATTGGCTGGTTAGATAAGGGCAATCGTTTCGAGCGTTTCTTTATCTTTATGATGATCTGGCCAGTTAGCCCAGCTGACTTTCTCTGCATGCTGGCAGCCCTGACCAAGATGACCTTCAAGCGCTACATGATTATCATCGTTTTGACCAAACCCCTTACCCTAGTGGTTTACACTTATGGTTTGACCTATATTATTGATTTCTTCTGGCAGATGTTTTGAGAATAGAAAAATCCGTTTGGTTTCCCAAGCGGATTTTGTGGTTTATTTTGAAACTTCTTTTGCAAGGACAAAATTCCCAAGTGTTGCGGAACCATTGCCTGCGACTGCTGGCGTCACGATGTAGTCACGCACGTCTGGTACTGGTAGATAGCCGTTGAGAAGAGCTGTGAATTTCTCACGTACACGGTCCAGCATGTGTTGCTGTGCCATGACTCCACCACCAAAGACAATCACATCTGGACGGAAAGTCACTGTCGCGTTGACCGCAGCTTGAGCGATATAGTAGGCTTGGACGTCCCAGACAGGGCTGTTGAGTTCAATATTTTCACCACGAATACCTGTACGAGCTTCCAAACTTGGTCCAGCCGCAAAACCTTCCAAACAGCCCTTGTGGAAAGGACAAACACCGTTGAATTCTTTTTCCTCGTCCATTGGGTGTTTGGCTACATAGTAGTGACCCATTTCAGGGTGACCTGCACCACCTATAAACTCGCCACGTTGGATAACACCTGCACCGATACCTGTACCGATTGTGTAGTAAACCAAGTTTTCGACACGGCCGCCAGCATTGTTACGGGCAACTACTTCACCGTAGGCAGAGCTGTTTACGTCTGTGGTAAAATACATGGGTACACTGAGGGCACGGCGAAGAGCACCAAGCAAGTCTACATTTGCCCAGTTAGGTTTTGGAGTCGTTGTGATAAAGCCATAGGTTTTTGAGTTTTTGTCGATATCGATCGGACCAAATGATCCGACAGCAAGACCAGCAAGGTTATCGAATTTTGAGAAGAACTCAATGGTTTTATCGATGGTCTCGATAGGAGTTGTTGTAGGAAATTGTGTTTTTTCTACAATGTTAAAATTTTCATCTCCGACAGCACAGACAAACTTTGTACCGCCTGCTTCTAAGCTTCCGTATAATTTTGTCATGATAAACCTCTTATCTTTGTTTTCTCTATTATAGCATATTTTAAAGAGCTACATTTCTCTATATTTTAGATTTTCCTCTGTAAATCTTACCATCTAACAAAAACGAACAAACATGACATTTGTTCGTTTTGTTTTTAGATTTGATTTTCAAAGAGGACTAGGCTTTCACTTCGATGATCGCATCGCCCTTGACAACTGAACCACTTGCGACTGGTGTCACAGAAGCATAGTCAGCTGTATTGGTAACGATAACCATTGTTGTGTCATCAAGACCAGCTGCAGCGATTTTGTTTGAGTCAAAGGTTCCAAGAACGTCACCTGCTTTGACCTTGTCGCCTTGAGCAACTTTTGCTTCAAAACCTTCGCCGTTCATAGATACAGTGTCAATACCAACGTGGATCAAGATTTCAGCTCCATCGGCTGTCTTCAAACCAAAGGCGTGACCTGTTGGAAATGCGATCGATACTTCGGCATCAGCTGGTGCGTAAACCACGCCTTGGCTTGGTTTCACTGCGATTCCTTGTCCCATAGCACCACTTGAAAAGACTGGGTCATTAACATTCTCAAGAGCAACTACGTCACCAACGATAGGAGTTTGGATTGTTTCGTTTTGAGGAGCTACTGGAATGTTGCCAGTTGTTTCTTCCTGAACCAAACGTTCTGTCGCCACTTCAGTAGCAACTTCTTCTTCGTCCTCGTAACCAAACATGTAAGTAAGGGCAAAACCAAGAACGAATGATACAGCTACCATAAGAAGGTATTGGAACAATTGACCATTCCCAACGTAAAGCATTGTACCAGGGATGATGGTGATACCATTACCAGTACCAGCAAGTCCAAGGATTGAAGCCAATCCACCACCGATAGCACCAGCGATCAATGAAAGGAAGAATGGTTTACGGAAGCGCAAGTTTACCCCGAAGATAGCAGGTTCTGTAATACCGAGGAAGGCAGAAAGAGCAGCTGGGAAAGCAAGTGTTTTCAGTTTAGGATTTTTAGTTTTGACACCAACGGCAACAGTTGCAGCCCCTTGAGCTGTCATCGCTGCGGTGATGATGGCGTTGAATGGATTCACATGGTCAGCAGCAAGCAATTGCACTTCAAGCAAGTTGAAGATGTGGTGCACACCTGAAACGACGATCAATTGGTGAACCCCACCGATGACCAAACCACCAAGGCCAAATGGCAAGCCAAGAATTGCTTTTGTTCCGAAGAGGATGTAGTTTTCAACAACGTGGAAGACTGGTCCGATGACAAAGAGTCCAAGAATAGACATAACCAAAAGTGTCACGAACGGTGTCACCAAGAGATCCAATACATCTGGAACCACTTTGCGGAGAGCTTTTTCAAACTTGGCTCCAACAACCCCGATGATGAAGGCTGGAAGTACGGAACCTTGCAAACCAACAACAGGAATGAAACCAAAGAAGTTCATAGCTGTTACTTCACCACCTGATGCTACTGCCCAAGCGTTTGGAAGTGAACCAGAAACCAGCATCATACCAAGGACGATACCAACGGCTGGATTTCCACCAAATACGCGGAAGGTTGACCATACAACCAAACCTGGCAAGATGATGAAGGCTGTATCTGTGAGGATTTGGCTGTAAATGGTAACATCTTCTGGAAGTGTGATTCCAAGAGCGTTCAAGAG
>NZ_KQ970184.1:42771-43737 GCF_001579015.1 Streptococcus oralis | reverse complement strand
ACTATTATTTTATCATGTTTCTAAAATATGTCAAGCGTTTTGCAGAATTTTTTATTCCCTTTCTTTTTTCTCTGATTATTTTTGCTCGTTTTTGAGGGTTATTCTCTTTTTCCTCAAAAAAATATCTTTATACTTGAGGAATCAAGGCTTTTGTTTACATTTTCTTTCATTTTTTCGTGAAAATTTGCCAGATTTCCTTTACTTGATTTATGGCAATCGTTTGACATATTTTTCTTTTTTTAACATAAAAGGCTTGCTTTTTTTGTCGAAAACGTTTACTATTAATAATAGAATAGAACTTATGGAGGAAAGATAAAATGGAATGGACAACCGAGCGCCGTTACAGACGCTATGAAGACTGGTCTAATAATGAAATCAAGCAAATCAAGGAAAAGATGGCACAATCTCCTTGGCATACTCGTTACCATGTCGAGCCAAAAATGGGGCTTCTCAATGATCCAAATGGCTTTTCCTATTTTGATGGTAAATGGATTCTCTTTTACCAGAATTTCCCCTTTGGTGCAGCTCATGGCTTGAAGTCTTGGGTGCAGCTTGAAAGTGATGATCTGGTGCACTTTACAGAAACTGGAGTCAAAGTTTTGCCAGATACTCCATTAGATAGCCACGGGGCCTACTCTGGTTCTGCCATGCAGTTTGGCGATAACTTGTTCCTATTTTATACAGGAAATGTCCGCGATGAAAACTGGATTCGTCACCCATACCAGATCGGTGCTCTTTTGGGAAAAGATGGCAAGATTACGAAGATTGACAAGGTCTTGATTGACCAGCCAGCAGACTCTACCGACCACTTCCGTGACCCACAAATTTTCAACTTTAAGGGGCAATATTATGCTATCGTGGGTGGACAGGACTTGGAGAAAAAAGGCTTTGTTCGTCTCTACAAGGCTATTGATAATGACTACACCAACTGGCAAAAGGTTGGTGACCTAGACTTTGCTAACGACC
>NZ_KQ970184.1:40962-42751 GCF_001579015.1 Streptococcus oralis | reverse complement strand
TTGGTGACCTAGACTTTGCTAACGACCGCACTGCCTACATGATGGAATGTCCAAATCTAGTCTTTGTAGGCGAGCAACCTGTCCTTCTCTACTGCCCACAAGGATTGGATAAGGCTGTTCTAGACTATGACAATATCTATCCAAACATGTACAAAATCGGGGCTTCCTTTGATCCTGAAAATGCCAAAATGGTCGATGTGTCTCCATTGCAAAATCTAGACTATGGTTTTGAAGCCTATGCAACTCAAGCCTTCAACGCTCCGGATGGACGTGCACTAGCAGTAAGTTGGCTTGGACTGCCAGATGTTTCTTACCCATCTGATCGTTTTGACCACCAAGGAACCTTCTCATTGGTCAAAGAACTCACTATCAAAGATGGCAAACTCTACCAATATCCTGTATCAGCCGTCAAAGAACTTCGTTCTTCTGAAGAGGTCTTCTCAAATCGTACTCAAACCAATAACACCTATGAACTGGAGCTCAACTTGGAGGCCAATAGCCAAAACGAGATTGTCTTGCTCGCTGACAAAGAGGGCAAGGGGCTTTCAATCAACTTTGACCTTGTCAATGGACAGGTGACAGTGGATCGTAGTCAGGCTGGTGAACAGTACGCCCAAGAATTTGGTACAACTCGTTCTTGCCCTATCAATAACCAAACTACTACTGTCACTATCTTCATCGACAAGTCGGTCTTTGAAATTTTCATCAATAAAGGAGAAAAAGTATTTTCTGGTCGTGTCTTCCCACATGCGGACCAAAATGGTATCCTCATCAAGTCTGGAAACCCAACTGGAACTTACTATGAATTAGATTATGGTCGCAAAACTAACTGATGTCGCAAAACTTGCAGGCGTCAGCCCTACTACCGTCTCACGGGTCATCAATAAAAAGGGGTATCTATCTGAGAAAACCATTCAAAAGGTTAATGAAGCCATGCGAGAATTGGGCTACAAACCCAATAATCTGGCTCGAAGTCTCCAAGGAAAATCTGCCAAGTTGATTGGACTTATTTTTCCAAACATCAGTCATGTCTTTTATGCGGAGTTGATTGACAAGTTGGAACACCAACTCTTCAAGAATGGCTACAAAACCATCATCTGTAACAGCGAACACGACTCTGAAAAAGAACGGGAGTACATTGAAATGCTGGAGGCCAATCAGGTCGATGGTATCATTTCTGGAAGTCACAACTTGGGAATCGAAGACTACAATCGTGTGACGGCACCGATTATTTCCTTTGACCGAAACTTGTCTCCAGACATTCCTGTTGTCTCCTCTGACAACTACGGTGGCGGGGTTCTCGCTGCCCAAACCTTGGTCAAGACAGGCGCTCAGTCTATCATCATGATTACAGGAAATGATAACTCTAACTCACCGACTGGACTTCGCCACGCTGGCTTTGCCTCTGTACTCCCAAAAGCGCCTATTATCAATGTTTCGAGTGACTTTTCTCCCGTCCGAAAAGAAATGGAAATCAAAAATATCTTGACCCATCAGAAACCAGATGCGATTTTTGCTTCGGATGATTTGACAGCTATCCTGGTTATCAAAATAGCTCAGGAGCTAGGTATCTCTGTTCCTGATGAGCTCAAGGTCATCGGCTACGATGGGACTTACTTTATCGAAAACTACTATCCTCACCTGACAACGATTAAGCAACCTATGAAAGAGATTGCCCAACTCACTGTTGATCTTCTCTTGCAGAAAATTGAAGGCAAGGAAGTTGCGACAACTGGTTACTTCTTACCAGTCACCCTATTACCTGGAAAAAGTATTTAAGTACAAAAAC
>NZ_KQ970184.1:37474-40837 GCF_001579015.1 Streptococcus oralis | reverse complement strand
TTCGTCTGAGTTTTTTTTATGATACTTTAAATTTTCGAGATAGCGCTGGGCTGTCTCGAAGTTAAAGGTTTTATCTGCGATGAGGCGCTCAACGAGGGGAGCAACCTCGGACTCACTAGCACCAGCTAAGAGAGCTAGAGATTTGGCCTGCAATTTCATGTGGCCTTGCTGGATGCCCGTACTCACCAAGGCTTTGAGGGCCGCAAAGTTTTGGGCAAGACCGATGGACACGATAATCTGAGCTAATTCTTTGGCAGAAGGATTTCCTAGTAGTTCATGACTAAGGGCTACACGAGGATTGAGACCGATAGAGCCACCCTTGGTCGCTACTGACATGGGTAAGGTCATCTCACCGACCAATTCTTCTGTGTCCCTATCTAGACTCCATCGACTAAGACCTTGATAGCGTCCGTCTCGACTGGCAAAGGCATGAGCCCCAGCTTCGATAGCACGCCAGTCATTACCCGTGGCGATTAAAATGGCATCGATACCATTAAAAATCCCTTTATTGTGAGTAGCCGCTCGGTAAGGATCAGCCTGCGCAAACTGGCTGGCCAAAGCAATCTTCTCTGCAATTTCTCTGGCTTCATCCTTTTGACGGCTCAAGTAACGAAAGGCGATACGACAGCTTGCAGTCACCAGAGAATCGGTCGCGTAATTGGACAGGATTCCCATGAGACTCTGTCCCTGACTGAGTTCTTCTAAGACTGGCTTCAAGGCTTCCAGCATGGTGTTGAGCATATTGGCTCCCATGGCTTCCTGGGTATCGACATGGAGATAAACAACGAGAAAGTCTGTTTCACCTTTAATCTGCTCTACATGCAAATCACGCGCCCCGCCACCACGTTTGACGATAGAAGGATAGGCTTGATTGGCAAGTTCCAAGAGCTCCGCTTTCTTGCTGGTAATCTTCTCTTGCACTTGTTCAGGATCAGCAACTTGATAAAGGGCTACCTGACCAATCATCTGGCGCTGATGAACTTGAGCAGTAAAACCGCCTGCTCGCTTGATGATTTTGCTGGCATAGCTAGCGGCAGCAACCACTGAGGGTTCTTCTGTCACATAAGGAACTGTGTAATCCCGACCATTCACCAAAAGTTCTGGAATGATCGAATAAGGCAGAGAAAAAGTTCCTACCACATTCTCACTCAGCTGGTCTGCAACAGCCAAGCTGATTTGTTCATCCTGCTCTAGACTGGTTTGCTTTTCAAGACTAAGGAGCGCCTGAGCTTTCAGCAACTCCAGGCGCTCATAGTATGATTTTTTAGAAAATCCATTCCAACTTATCTTCATTATTTTTCAACCTTGCTATAACGGCGTTGGTGGTCGACAATCTCCACCAAGGCATAGTATTGATGTTCATAAGCTGCAAATTGGGCTGAGCCAGACTCATCCAACTGTACCTCTTCGAAGAAGACTTTTTCATAGTCTGCAACAGACAGTGCTGTACGTTGTTTGAGTTTGCTCGAGCGATCCTTATCAAGGTAAGCCTCATAGCCTTCGACCAATTCACCACTAAAGAACTCTGAAACCGCTCCACTTCCGTAACTGTAGAGGGCAATTTTATCACCAGCCTTCAAAGTCTCTGCATTTTCCAAAAGGGAGAGGAGGCCGAGGAAGAGGGAACCTGTATAGATATTCCCAATCATCTGACTGTAGAGAATGGACTTGTCAAAGTTTTCTTGCAGACTATCCTTTTTCTCTTGAGATAAAGTTTTGTCCATCATCTTGCGCAAGCCTTTTAGGGCCAACTTAGGATAAGGCAAGTGGAAGCAGATAGCCGCAAAGTCATCCATAGTCCAATCATAGCGTTTCTTGTATTCATCCCAAGTCGTTGTCAGGCAATCAAGATACTGTTGGGTCGAGTACATGCCGTTTACATAAGGAGTGCTTGAATAGTTCGGACGCCAGAAATCCATGATGTCGCGCGTTTGGGCAACGTTATCATTGTTAAAGGCCATAATGCGCGGATTTTGGGTGATCAACATCGCCACACTTCCAGCACCCTGAGTTGGTTCGCCCGGAGTTCCGACACCATACTTGGCAATATCACTGGCAATAACCAAAACCTTAGACTCTGGAGAATTTTCCACATGCAATTTAGCATAATGAAGGGCAGCTGTCGCTCCATAGCAGGCTTCTTTGATTTCAAAGCTACGGGCGAAAGGCTGAATGCCTAATAGGCCATGAACAAAGACTGCCGCTGCCTTACTCTGGTCAATCCCTGACTCAGTCGCCACGATGACCATATCGATTTCTTCTTTTTCTTTGTCTGTTAAAATAGAGTTGCTTGCACTAGCTGCCAAGGTAACAATGTCCTCAGTCAGTGGAGCAATACTAATTTCATTTAACAAGAGTCCCTTGCTAAATTTTTCGGGGTCAACTCCCCTCGCTTCTGCTAAGTCTTGTAATTTCAAGACATATTGACTGGTCGCAAAACCAATCTTATCAATACCGATTGTCATATTTACCTCTGTTTTTTCATTCATTGTAAAAAATCGTTTCATTCTATTTTATCACAAATAGGAACAAAAGAGAGAAAAAAGACTTGATTCAACAAATCAAGTCTTTGCTTTGACTGCATTAGGAAGAGATTCCTCGTTGTTTGCGGATGTAGTAATAAAGCTTTAGAATTACCGTTCCACTTGCCATTCCAATAGAAATAACAAGAGCTAACATAACCACCAAAGTCGCGCTGGCAATAGCATGGCTGTAATCGCCTGTCACAAAGAAAGCTGTCGTTCGATAGGATAAATAACCCGGCACCAAGGGGGCAAGAATGGCCAAGACAAAAACTACCGCTGGTGTCTTATAGACAATACTTAAAATCTGGCTGATGCAAGAGCCAATTACTGCTGCGATAAAGGTCGCGACAATAACATTGGTTGGTTCTTTGAGCACGAGATAGAGGAGCCAAACGCCCATTCCCAAAATACCACCAGGTAGGAGCATGGAGCGTTGAACATTCAGTACGATTAGAAAGGTGATAATGGCGAGTAAACTCGCTACTGCTTGGAGTAAAATACTTGTTAGAGTCATCTTATGTCATCAAAACTAGGGCGACGGAGGTACCGGCCCCTAAAGCGAGGGTAATGAGCAGGGATTCAAACATCTTGCTCATACCAGAGTTGATATGGTTGGTCATGATATCCCGTACCGCATTTGTCAGAGCAATCCCTGGAACAAAGGGCATGACCGCTCCTGCTATAATCAGGTCTGCTGTCGAAGGAAAGCCTGTATAGCGGGCCCAGAACTGGGCGATCAAGCCGAAAACAAAGGCACCTGCAAAGGCCGTTACAAAAGGAATGCGGACAAACTTCTCGACATAGAGAGAGAAGGCAAATCCAAATAAAGTTGCAATAG
>NZ_KQ970184.1:36050-37102 GCF_001579015.1 Streptococcus oralis | reverse complement strand
AGCTGCACCAAAAGCGTCATAAACATTGCCCCCAAACATAATCGAGAAGAAAGGGGCACTGAGGGTCGCTGCTACAGTCACTTGGAACTTGGTATAAGGAAGGGCTTGATTACCAATTTCTTTGAGCTTTTTAAAGGCTGTCGAGAGATCAATCTGCCCGCCCACAAGCTCCCGTGATACTTGGTTGACATCGCAAACTTTTTCAATGTTATAAGAGGATGAGGTCACCCGTTTCATCCGAGAAATATTGGTATTTTCAATAGAAAAGAAAATAGCTGCGGGCATGGCAAGAACATTGCAATCCAATATTCCCTGCGAATGGGCAATACGGATCATGGTATCCTCAACCCGATGAATCTCTGAGCCACTTTTCAAAAGAATGGTTCCAGCTAACATAATCACATCAATGATGGCATTTAACTCTCTCGATTCGTCCATTTTCTCCTCCTTTTTCTACTCCCTATATTTTATCACAAAATCTTGTGAAAAAAAATCTTTGTCATGAAATCATGACAAAGATTCATCTAGTCTTGTGTTGGAACTTGTGTTCTCTCTCCACTTGATGGATTAGTGGACGGGTTATTACCTTGATGGTTTCCCTGTGTTGGTGTTGTATCTGTTCCTTGATTCTCACGTTGGGATGAACTTGATGATGAGGATGATGAAGGAGCTGGTTTCGGTTTATAAATCGAAATCTTAATACGTGTTTTATTAAGATCCACCTTTTCACCAGGTTTAGGATCCTGACTAACAACTGTTCCTGCAGTAGTTCCTTCAGGAGCAGTCGATACTTCCACAACCTCGATATTAGCTTCTTTTACACCAACAATTTGAATCAAATTGTTCTTAGTAAATTCGAGACTTGATCCAATATAACTTGGCATCGAAACGCTGGTCACTTTCTTAGCAACCGTCAAAACAATACTGGTTGCCTTGGTCAAATCATAAGTACTTCCTGCAGCTGGTGTTTGCCTTAAAACAGTTCCCTCTTCTCCTTCGCTAGATTCCTCTTCCTCAATCTTGATGAGATTTTCCGGAACCTTTTCTCTTTG
>NZ_KQ970184.1:31029-36030 GCF_001579015.1 Streptococcus oralis | reverse complement strand
CTTACGTCCCACATAGTTACTCAGCTGGAAGGATTGCTTGCCTGATGAAACGATTAGATTTACCTTGCTTCCCTCTTTTCGGCCACTTCCAGCTTCTGGATCTGTTCGAATGACTCGGCCTTCAGCCACCGTCTCACTGGCCTCTGATTTTTCCTCGCCTGCTTCAAAATTGGACTTTTTAAGGGTTTCTTTGGCCTCTGCAACGGTTTGTCCAGCCACGTCAGGAATGGCAATCGTTGCCGGAGTTTTAGAAAAAATCCAAATGAGAGAGGCTGCAACTAACAATAGACTAGCTAGTATAATCATATAACGAGCCATAAACTTACGTTTCTTAGTTGACTTTTGCTTTGGAGGCGTATCATTGGCCACCTGCTGTACTGGCTGTTTCGCTTGTGGCTTCTCCACTTGCGGTTGTGCTTTAGGAATTGAAGTCAAAGTGCTCTGAGACACTTTCGGTAGAGTTTTAGTGTCTGCCTTGTTTGCATCATCAAAGACCAATTTCGGTTCATTTCGGCGATTGTAAGACAAACTACTCGACAGATCCATATACATCTCTGAAACAGACTGATAACGATCCGTCAACTTCTTGGCAGTCGCCTTGATGACAACATTTTCTAAAGCCTGTGGGACAGATGGATTTTCAGCAATGACTGATGGAAGTGGTTTTTGAAAATGCTGGAGAGCAATCGTAACCGCACTATCCCCATCGTAAGGGATATGACCAGTCAGCATTTCATAGAAAATAATCCCCATGGCATAGATATCACTCTGGAAAGTCGCTTTTGAGCCACGCGCTTGCTCAGGTGACAGGTAATGAACAGATCCTAGCATAGAATTGGTCTGAGTCAGACTGGTCTCTGCAAAGGCTACTGCAATCCCAAAGTCCGTGACCTTGGCAGTACCATCTGGGGTCAAAAGGATATTTTGAGGTTTCAAATCTCTGTGAACGATCCCGCGAGCATGTGCTAAACGCATAGCCAAGAGAATCTGTCCCATAATACGAACTGCTTCCTCATTTGAAAGAGGGTAATTTTCTTTGATATATCGTTTAAGGTCAAGGCCAGCCACATACTCCATCGCTAGGTATTGTTGACCGTCTTCTTCACCGATATCTGTTATCCGAACGATATGAGGATGGTCTAGATCTGCCATAGCTCTCGCTTCTCTCTGAAAGCGCGCTACAGCTATTGGGTCAGTTTGGTAGTTGGTCCTCAGGACCTTGACAGCTACCTCTTCCCCATCCAAGATCAAATCCTTGGCCAAATAGACATCTGCCATGCCTCCTCGACCAATCTGTTTTAGAATCCGATACCGTCCGGCAAAAATTTTGCCGATTTGGATCATTCTATAGCCTCCTCGTTCATGTAAACAAGGGCAACTGTAATATTGTCTAAACCACCTGCATTGTTGGCAAAACGAATTAAGGTTGCCACCTTGTCTTCCAAGGAAATATCGCTGGTTACAATATCGTAAATCTCACTACCTGAAATCATATTGGTCAAACCATCACTATTGAGCAAGAGATAGTCTCCCGGCTCTAGGCTAACCATACCAAAATCTGGTTGAATTTCATCTTTTTGTCCGATAGATTGAGTAATGATATTTTTCTGTGGGTGTGTTTCAGCTTCTTCTGGGGTCAATTGGCCAGCTTTCAACAAAGCATTAACCAAGGAATGATCACTCGTCAACTGATGATACTCTTCACCACGAATCAAACCAATACGAGAATCTCCGATGTGAGCATAGATGGCCTGATTTCCAATAATGGCTACTGCTTCAAGGGTTGTCCCCATTCCTTTATAAGCCTCATCGCGACCAAGTTGATGAATTTTTTGATTTTCAATTTCTAGGTAGTGGGCAAACCATTCACGAACTTCATTGACTGTGTCAATTTGGGTATCAACCCAAGCCACGCCTAGGTCTGTTACCGCCATCTCACTAGCGATATTTCCTGCACGGTGTCCTCCCATCCCATCAGCCAAGATGATCATGGTGCGTCCTGCTCGGTTGACAAAGTGATTGACATAGTCTTGGTTATTTGTTCGTTTCTGACCAACATCTGTTAATAATGCTATTTCCATTGTGTCAGTTCCTTCCTAATCTGATATCTTACGAAATTGGCTAATGAAGAATCCATCACTTTCGTATAGTTCAGGGGTAATCAAGATGCAGCCATCTTTCAAGATATCCTTGCATTCGTGTTCTAGTTTTACCTGTTCAAACTCAGGATGACTTTCCAAAAAAGCTTCAACAACTTGAAAGTTCTCCTCTGAGACAATAGTACAGGTACTATAGGTTATTATACCACCTTTTCGTAGTGTTTGACAAACATTACCTAATATTTCCAGCTGAATTTGCTGTAATGATGCGAAATCCGCCGTTTCCTTATTGTATTTGATATCTGGTTTGCGACGCAAGAGGCCAATTCCAGAACAAGGAGCATCTACTAAAATCTTGTCAAAGGAGTCCCGACCGAAAAATTCATGTACTTTTCTGGCGTCCAGTTTTTGTGTCTGAACCCGATCCGCCACACCCAAACGTTGGGCGTTTTCTTGGATCAAGTCCAACTTGTGATCATAAAGATCCAAAGCCGTAACCCTTCCAGATGTGAGGTAAGAGGCTATATGGGCTGTTTTCCCACCCGGAGCGGCACAGGCATCTAGGACCTCTTCATCCCCTTGTAGATCAAGAGTCGGAGCAACCAGTTGACTGGACTCGTCTTGGATGGTAATGGCCCCCTCTAAAAACAAATCATGTCCCGCAAAGTGTCCCTGCTCCTTGACCAGACCAGAAGCGGACAAAGGTGAATCACTCGCCTCTAACACGGTCTTGATTTCCTCTTTTCGGCTCAAGTCGGTCACCCGAATACTGGCCTTATTTCGCACCAAAAGACTTTCAAAAATGGCTTGGGCTCGCTCTTCGCCGTATTCTTCCTTGAGCTTAGACACGAGCCAAACTGGGAGAGAATAAGCAATGGAATCACGCTTGTTTTTGCGTTTGATAGTTTCAATATCTGGCCAGCCTTCTCGCAAGATACGACGAAGGACTGCGTTGACCAATTTTTCACTGCCTTTTTTACGGGCTTTGGCTAGTTCCACTGCTTCATTGACCACAGCATGGTCAGGCACCTTATCTAGAAAACGGACTTGGTAGGCGCTCATAAGGAGTAGGATATAGAGCCAGTTATCTAGCTTACCTCGGTCTTCGATAAAGTGGGACAGATACCATTCTAAGGTGAGTTTGCGGGCTACTGTTCCGTAAACAATCTCTGTCACCAAGCCCTTGTCTGCTGCTGAGAGTTGACTGCCTTTGAGGTGTTTATTTAAAGCAATATTGGAATATGCTTGGTTGACAAAAACATCCTCTAGCACTGCTAGAGCTAGATTTCTAGCCGTTTCTACTTTAGTCACCAAATCGTTCTCCTACAGTCAATGTTCGTCCAACTCCGTTGAGGAAGGATGCAATGTCCATCTTAGGCTTACCTGCTGGCTGCACTTGCTTGAGAGATAGAGCTCCGTCTGCCGTTGCAACGATCAATTCCTTCTTGCCAATCGAGAGGATTTCACCTGGATTTCCCTGACCTTCTACTGGGAGGGCTTCATAAATCTTGAAGCGGTCGCCTTTGAGAAAAGTATGGGCAACAGGCCACGGATTCATCCCACGAATTTGGTTAAAGAGTTGACGGTTGGTCTTGGTCCAATCCAGTTTTTCTTCTTCTGGTTTGATATTTGGCGAGAAGGTAACCTGACTTGGATCCTGCGGTTCAGGTTTGATCTCCCCAGCAATATAGGCAGGCAAAGTATCCAAAAGCAAATCTCGACCAACTATCGCCAATTTTTCAAACAAGGTACCGACATTGTCCTCATCTGTGATGGGAATACTGCGGCGGGAAATCATATCTCCTGCATCCATTTCTTTAACCATTTCCATAATGGTCACACCAGCTTCCTCATCCCCTTGAATCAAGGCATAATGAATAGGTGCACCACCACGGTGTTTGGGAAGGAGGGAAGCATGAACATTGACCGCAAAGTCCATGCTAGCAAGAAGTTTACTTGGGAGAAACTGCCCAAAAGCAGCGGTCACAATCCCATCCGCTCCTAAATTCATAATAACTTCCAGCTCTGTGCTTCCAGATAATTTTTCAGGCTGGTAGATAGGAAGGCCAGCTTCTTTGGCAGCCTGCTTGACTGGGGTTTCTTGGATCACTTTTTTACGGCCGACAGCGCGGTCTGGTTGAGTCACAACAGCTAGGATCTCGTAACGGTCGTCTGATAACAACCCCTTCAAAACTGTTGCTGAAAATTCAGGGGTTCCCATAAAGATTAGTTTTGTCATGTCTTCTCCTTCTTATAAAAATTGTTGCGGTTCGTGGTCAATGCTGAGACGAAGCTCGCTATTTTCACGTTCTTGAGTCAAGGCCAAAACTCGATTGAGGGTTGGTCCTAGCTCATCTTCTAAACGGTATTTAATCAAAATCTGGTAATGATAAAGGTTGTGGGTACGGGCAATGGGTTTTGGCGTCGGTCCAAGGATTTTACTAGTTTCCGATAAACCAGATCGCAAGATCCCCATGACTTCATAGGCACGTTTGACAACCTCTTCTTCTTTCTTGTGAGAGAGGGTAATCCCAATCGTGAAATAATAAGGTGGATAGCCGAGTTGGCGCCTGATACTCATTTCATAGGCATAAAAACCTTCGTAATCCTGATCTTTTGCAAAACGAATGGCATAGTGCTCAGGATTGTAAGACTGGATCAAGACCTGCCCAGCCTTTTCCGCACGACCTGCCCGACCAGCCACCTGAGTTAAGAGTTGGAAGGTTCTCTCAGAAGAACGGAAATCAGGTAAATTCAAGGCCGTATCCGCATTGAGCACTCCGACTAGGGTCACATTTGGAAAATCCAAGCCCTTAGCAATCATCTGAGTTCCCAGCAAGATATCTGCTTCCCCTCGCCCAAACTGGTCAAGAAGAGCTTGATGACTACCTTTCTTACGAGT
>NZ_KQ970184.1:29425-31009 GCF_001579015.1 Streptococcus oralis | reverse complement strand
CTGGTCAAGAAGAGCTTGATGACTACCTTTCTTACGAGTCGTATCTACATCCATCCGCAGAATGCGGGCCTGAGGAAAAAGCTCTGCTAGCTCGTCATAAGCCTTCTGAGTCCCCGTCCCATAGTAACGAATACTGCGACTCTGACAGTTGGGACAGACATGAGGAATTCCCTTAGAAAAGCCACAGTAATGGCAATTCATGGTCTTGGTATCCATGTGCAGGGTGAGAGAAATGTCACAGTTGGGACAAGTATCCACCGTCCCACACTCCCGACACATAACAAAGCTAGAATAACCCCGACGGTTGAGCATGAGGACTACCTGTTCTTTTTTATCCAGGCGGTCTTGGATAGCTTCTAGCAAAGGAGGGGTAAAGTTTGATGTCTCATTTTGTCCGATATAGTCCCGAAAATCAATCACTTGAACCTCAGGAATCGTAGCTAAAGGATTGGCCCGTTGGGTCAGACGTAAGTGTTGATAGACACCTTTTCCAGCCCGCGCTCGGCTCTCTAAGCTCGGTGTTGCCGAACCAAGGACCAGGGCTGCTTGATTGTACTGGGCCCGTAAGATGGCGACCTCTCTAGCATGATAACGGGGATTGCTGTCTTGTTTGTAACTAGCTTCATGCTCTTCGTCGATAATGATGACACCTAGATTTTTCAGTGGAGCAAAGATAGCAGATCTAGCGCCAACGACTACCTGAGCATCTCCACGCTCGACCTTGCGCCATTCATCGTACTTTTCACCATTGGATAAGCCCGAGTGGAGAATGGCGACCTTTTCACCGAAACGAGCAATAAAACGCTCCGTCATTTGTGGCGTCAGGGAAATCTCAGGTACCAGCAAAATGGCCGTCTTGCCCTTGTCCAAGGCTCCTTGGATAATCTGCAAGTAAACTTCTGTTTTCCCACTTCCTGTAATCCCTTGAAGGAGGAAGGGAGGTTGCTGACTGCCAATAGCACTGACAACCGCATCACGAGCCTGTCTTTGCTCTGGATTCAGCTCCAAAGGTCTACTTGCTTCAATGCCTTCAAAATAAGTAGCTGAACGTTGCACTTCCTTTTGGACTATGGTTAGAGCTCCTTGCTCCACAAAGAAGTTGACTTGCTCCCGCGAGTAGGACTCTAACAAGCTAGCCAGAGGAGCACTTTCCGCATGAGCAAGCAAATAGTCTCTTAGCTCTGCCTTTTTCTTAGCACGCGCAGAAATCTCAATACCTTCTAACTGCTCAATATGGACCTCATACCAAGACTGGGTCTTGACCTTCTTCTGATCGACAGCCTGGTATTCTAAGCGGAGCAGACCTTTTCTGGTCAAGCGCATCATTTCTGCCTGTTTGGCTAAATCTAGAGAAGAAAAGGCAAGTGAATCCTCAGAATCAAACAAGCGCTCTTTGTCTGCCTGACTTAGGCCTTCTAAAGGATAGAGAATCTTATCATAACTGGAGTTTAAAAATCCTGGAAGCATGGCTTTTAGAATGGAGATCTTGTAAGAAAAGACTGACTTACGTAGCTCCTCAGCCAGCCAGAGTTGCTCCTGAGTCAAGACGGGAGAAAAGTCCAACACTTCTGCAATCTCTTTCAG
>NZ_KQ970184.1:26442-28761 GCF_001579015.1 Streptococcus oralis | reverse complement strand
CGTCATCAGACTGGGACTCCAAGCCCAACACAATCCCTTGGATCAAACGATTGCCCTTGCCGAAGGGTACGTGGACCCGCATACCAACTTCCAGCATGTCTACAAATTCCTCAGGGACCTTGTAGCTATAGGGCTGGTCCGTCTGCATCAAGGGAACATCCACGATAATCTTTGCGATAGTCATTTTCTCACCTCCTTCTTGTCAGCAAATTCTTGCAATAGAAAAAATAAGATTGAGTCCCCCCAACCTTAAATTTTTTCACCATCTTCTTTTTCTTTAGCGATTTGCTCTTTGATTTTCTTTTCTTCTTCTTCTTTACGGCGTTTTTCTTCTTCGATACGGAGACGAACCGCTTCACGTTTTCCTTCTGGATCTGGGTGAATGGTTACATTTCCAGACTCGATTTCTTCCAAAGCGCGAAGAGTTGATTTTTCGGACTTAAACTCTTGAGTTGCTGGCGCCCCTGCTTCTAGTTCGTGGGCACGTTTTGCTTCCAAGATTACGAGTGAATATTTTGATGGTACCTTGTCCAGCAAGGTATCAATAGAGGGTTTTAACATCATTTGCTTGTACCTGTTTCCTATAGTTTATCGAGTAGTTGGAGATTTTGGCAACATCTCCTGGTAGTGACCAATAACACGGTCCACACGGAAGTGTTCTGCTTCGATCACACGCTTGACACGTTCAGCAGCGAGGGGCACCTGATCGTTGACAATGGCATAATCATACTCACGCATGAGAGCAATTTCTTCCTTGGCTTTTTCGATTCGTTGGGCAATCACTTCAGCGCTATCTGTTCCACGACCTACCAGACGATCTTGCAATTCATCCAAATCTGGTGGCGTTAGAAAGATAAAGACAGCATCTGGAACCTTTTTCTTGACCTGAAGGGCTCCTTGGACTTCAATCTCAAGAAAGACATCGATTCCCTTATCCAGAGTTTCATTGACATAAGTAAGAGGAGTTCCATAGTAGTTACCGACATATTCTGCATATTCCAACATCTGGCCTTGACGGATCAGCTCTTCGAACTCTTCACGAGTACGGAAGAAATAGTCCACCCCGTCCACTTCACCAGGACGTTGCGCACGCGTCGTCATCGATACAGAGTATTGAAATTGATTCTCAGAACTCTCAAAAATCTCTCTTCTAACCGTTCCTTTCCCAACTCCTGAAGGACCAGAAAAAACGATTAGCAAGCCTCGGTCTGCCATTATGTCTCCTTTAGTTAGTCTGTGAAATAAAGTGAAATCTCTCTCGGATACTGATGATCGCGTCAGTTATCCTCCTACAGTCTTTCTATCTAGTGTAACAAAAAAGCAGTAATATTTCAACTGCTCTTTCTTATTTATTTAGCATAATCTACTGCACGAAGTTCGCGAATCACGGTTACCTTGATATTTCCTGGGTAATCGAGATTGTTTTCAATTTTCTCACGAACTTTGTGAGCCAAGATTGTGACTTTGTCGTCTTTGATTTGTCCTGGATTAACCATGATACGGATCTCACGTCCTGCTTGAAGGGCAAAGCTATTTTGCACTCCTTCAAAGCCATTGGCGATTTCTTCCAAATCATGGAGACGCTTGATATAGCTTTCAAGAGATTCACTACGAGCACCTGGACGCGCTGCACTCAAGGCATCTGCTGCAGCAACAATCACTGCAATGACGCTTTCGGGTTCGACATCACCGTGGTGGCTAGCAATCGTATTCACCACAACTGGGTGTTCCTTGTACTTACGAGCCAACTCCGTACCAATCTCAACGTGGCTACCTTCAACCTCGCGGTCAATAGCTTTCCCGATGTCATGAAGGAAGCCAGCACGACGGGCAAGAGCTGCATTTTCACCAAGTTCACTGGCGATGATACCAGATAGCTTAGCAACCTCAATCGAATGACGCAAGACATTTTGTCCATATGAAGTACGGAACTGCAAGCGTCCCATAATCTTCATCAAGTCTGGATGAAGATTTGGCGCACCAATCTCATAGGCTGCAGCCTCACCGTATTCACGGATTTTATTGTCAATCTCTTGACGGTTTTTCTCCACCAACTCCTCGATACGAGCTGGGTGGATACGGCCATCCTTGAGCAACATTTCCATGGTCATACGAGCAATTTCACGACGAATCGGATCAAATCCTGACAAGGTTACCACTTCCGGTGTATCGTCGATAATCACATCAACCCCTGTCAAACTTTCAAAGGTACGAATGTTTCGACCTTCGCGTCCGATAATGCGGCCCTTCATGGTATCATCTGGTAGGTGAACTGTCGAGTTTGTTGACTCTGCTACATAGTCACCAGCGATACGCTGC
>NZ_KQ970184.1:24687-25910 GCF_001579015.1 Streptococcus oralis | reverse complement strand
ATAGATGGTGGTTAGGTCTGGATTTGACAAGATTTGATAGCGGAGCAAGGGAAAATAATCATCCCAGCTCACCTTACTAGCATTTTCAAAAAGCTCTACAGAAGGCATAAAGCGTTCTAAGAAATCTTTGTCCCTCTGGTGCTGACGGAGGGCTGTCGCCGAGGCAAAGTCCACATTCTTGTCCACAGAATGGTAACTCGCTCCCTGACGCTGAATCGGCTGGAGTTTGATGTTGCGTCCTGCAACCGCCTTGGCATAGGCCAGAGCAAGGACATGATTGGGCGTATTGCCTGAAAAATCAAGACCAGCAAATTCCTTCCACATGGCTTGGGTTTTCTGAGGATAAGAGAGAGAATCAGGCAGATTTTCCACAAAATTCTCCATCTCAGCACCTTGCTCTGTGTATAAGTCAGCAATTTTTTGGTAATCCAGAACTTCCTCTGTCCCAAAAGCTAGGCTATCAATGCCCAACCGAGCCAAGATATCCACAGCTCCTTGGCCAAAGAAATCTGCCGCCTGAACACTGACTAAAAAGGGCAATTCCACTACCAAGTCTGCGCCATTTTCCAGTGCCATCTGGGCCCGCGCCCACTTATCAACGATAGCAGGCTCGCCTCTCTGCATGAAATTCCCAGACATGGCAACGATTTTCAGCCCCTCAGCCTGATCCAGCAGGTATTTGTGCCCATTATGAAAAGGATTGAACTCCGCGATAATACCGGTGATGGTCATGATGCTCTCCTACTTCTGCGCGACAAAAAACCAACGGGTGCTGGTTTCTGTTGGTTCCTTGTCCTCAAAGTCCGCATAGAGTTTGAAGGACTTGAAACCAGCTTGTTCCAGCAAAATATCATAGGTCAAGACCTCATAAGTTCGCTCCTCATGCACTTCATCGTGGCGACTAAAGGAACCGTCTGCTTCCTTGATAAAGAAGGTCAACTCATGCACGATGGAGTGAGGTGCCGCGTCCTCGTAGGTATCCCAGAGCATGGCAAAATCTTCTGCATTTTCATGGTAAGAATAGCCTGGAAAAACTTCATCTGTCTGGTAGGTCGAATGGACATCAAAGATAAACACACCATCTTCGTTGAGGGCATTATAGACTTCCTTAAAGACGTCCCCTACTTCCACCTCATCCTGCATATAGCAGATAGAGTCCGAATAACAAGTGACAAAGTCATATTTACCCGCCTTGGATAAATCCAGCATGTTGCCTTCTATAA
>NZ_KQ970184.1:22923-24667 GCF_001579015.1 Streptococcus oralis | reverse complement strand
GCTTGGCTGAAGTCGCTCTCTTCTCTGCAATCTTCAGCATATCTGCACTCAAGTCGAGTCCAGTTACATCAAAACCAGCTTGAGAAAAGCGGACAGACTGGATACCTGTTCCACAAGCCAATTCTAAGAGTTTCTTTCTCTCCTTAGTCTTAGGCAAATGTCGCAGCGAAAAATCCGTCCATTTGTCGTATAAACTATCATCCATCACAGCATCGTAAACAGCCGCAAAGGTTTCATAAGTTGCCATATTCATGATACCAAGTCCGTCCGTAATCGGAATGAAAATTAGGAGCTTGACGATGGAGACGAGCTCCAAGGAAGGCTATCTATTTTCCGATGATTACAGGACGGGTTCAAATCCTTTCTAAGATACAAAGAGCGTTAAAAGCAAGGAGAAAATAGGAAACTTTCTGTTGTATCGTCAGATACCAAGGAAGTTACTCTTTTTCTCACAGCTCTTAGCTCGTGTTCAGTTTCAACATCAACCAAACACGACGCCCTCACCTTTCCATCAATTTCTTTTAAAATAAGCAAAGAAACCCAGTTGACTGCAACTGAGTTCATCTACTAGGCCAAAGTTTCAGATAAATCTACTGAATTTGCCTCATGCCATAGTTTTTCAAGGTTATAGTGGGCGCGCATTTCTTCTGAGAAGATATGCACAACGACCCCACCGAGGTCTAGCAAGACCCAGCCTCCCGCTGCATCGCCTTCGACATGACTGCCTTTAAAGCCCGCCTCAGCTACTTTTTCACGAATGTTATCAGCGATTGCGTCCAACTGACGGCTATTCATCGAGCTAGTGATAACAAAGTAGTCAGTCACGCTAGTCAAATCTTGTACATCAAGTGCAAGGATGTCCTCCGCACGTTTCTCATCAGCCGCTTTCACGACTAGTTCTAGTAATTCTTTTTCGTTCATTTAGTCCTCTTTCAAATAGTGCACATAGGCGTTATAGGTTTCAAGGGTTTGGGGATAGATGGGAAATCCCTGATGAGCTAGATGCTCGACAGTGCGAGCTGTCTCATAGGCCACTGCCTTATTGAGCGATAAACTTGCAATCTCACGCGCCTGGTCCACTCCTGGAAAGGCACGATTGTGCTCGATGTAGTCTGCTACATAGATGACCTTGTCTAAGTCTGTCATCTGAGCCGCCCCGACTGTATGAATTTCAATGGCTCGCAGGATTTCCGGATCTTGCAAGTTCAAATCTTCTTTGATTTTATAAATTCCGACCATGCCATGCCAGACATTATTGCCCCAGTTTTTGAGGTCAGGGTCTAGCTGATAACGGTCAATCAAGTCTAGAAAATCCTGATCTGACAACTTTTTAGCATAGTCATGAAGGAGACCTGCAAGACCTGCTTTCTCGACATCAACTCCAAATCTCTCCGCTAGTTCTATGGCTGCACACTCTACACTCAAGCAATGGGTTAAGCGTTTCTCAGGTAGAAGCTCTGCCATTTTTTCCAACAAAGCCTCACGGGAGCAGTTGATATAGTCTTGATAGGCCATCAGTAGAGTCCCTCCTTCTCGATGTAGTCTAGCACTGGCTGAGGTAGGAGAAAGTTGGGTTTCCGACCTTGGGCAAGGAAATCACGCACCATGCTGGATGAGATATCCATGAGTGGTACATCCACCCAGATGACTGGATAGGAAGTCCCTGCCTTGTAGCGTGGGCGCTGAACCCCCACAAACTGAACCATGTCAACCAGCTCATCAATTCGGTACCACTTGGGCAGAT
>NZ_KQ970184.1:20185-22656 GCF_001579015.1 Streptococcus oralis | reverse complement strand
CCCCCACAAACTGAACCATGTCAACCAGCTCATCAATTCGGTACCACTTGGGCAGATAATCCACCATATCAGCTCCGATAATGAAGTAATAATCCGTATCAGGATGTTGCTCTGTCAAAATCTTCATGGTGTCGTAGGTGTAAGAAATGCCCTTGCGCTCTAGCTCAATGGTTTCAATAGCTAGGCCTTCGATTCCCCCAATCGCCAATTCAAGCATCTTGAGACGGTGGTGTTCAGGGATGGTTTCTTTTTTATCTACATGAGGTGGCTGATATTCAGGCATGAGCAAGACTTGGTCCAGTCCTAACTGTTGCCGTACTTGGTCCGCCACAACAAGATGGGCATGGTGAACGGGGTTAAAATTCCCCCCTAAAATCCCAACTTGTTTGCGTTTTTTCTCCTTGATTTCTGGCTCCAACTCTACCTTGGTAAAGGGAGTCAATAATTCGATTGCCATAGGCTCGTCTTCCTTTAATTCTCTGTAAAAACAGTTTCTTGGAGTTTCGGTCTTAGATTTCTTTGACTTTTTTAGAAATCTTGCGATTCTCTTTCTTGCTGGATTGTTTAAACAAGATCAAGATGCGTCCGATTTTTTGGACAGTATCCACACCAATTTCTTCTTCCAAGATTTCAGCTACTTCGTGGATGTTCTCATCTGTGTTTTGTAAGAGAGTAACCTTGATCAATTCACGCGCGTCAAGAGCTTGACGGACGCTGGTCTTGATTTGGTCGTTGAGACCATTTTTTCCGATTTGGATGATGGGTTTGAGGGTGTGTGCCTGGCTATTGAGGAAGGCACGTTGTTTTGATGTTAATGACATGATTTCTTTAAAAGAGTTTCTTTTCATACTTTTCTGAAGTGGTGACGGACGTCAGCAAAGTCCTTTGGACTTTCATAACTAAAATTTGAGCCTAAGGTCTCAAATTTTCCGCAGTTGGTACAATCACTTGTACCAACTGACACCACGGCGAAAAGTATTCTCTACGGGCTCGCAACGCTCGCCTTAATAAAGACAACCCTTTCCTTTCTGTGTTTAAATAATTGCTTTTCGTGTGACGACTGCGACGCCTTCTGGTGCCCAGACGGCGACTTTAGCGCTTCCTGTTACACGAATCCAACCGAGTCCTGAGATGACTAGGTCAGTCTTGTCCTTGATGGTAAATACATGCTGGACTAGTTTTGGAAAGTCTTCTTTTTCCTTGCTATTTGGTGGCGTCAAAAGGGTTCCCAGGTGCTTGTTGTAGAAAGCACTAGCCCCTTCAAGTTTGGTACGGTGGAGTTTGAGTTCATTATCAAAGAAGGCTGTAAAACCTTGCTTTTCTCCTGCAATAAAGTCAAAGCGTCCGAGACCACCTAAAAATAGGGTTTGTTCAGGATTGAGCTGATAGGTTTTGGGCTTGATTTCCTTTTTAGGACTGACATACTTGAGGTTTTTGGCCGTCAAGTAGTGGGCCATCTGGTGACGGTGGATAATCCCCGGTGTATCATAGATATAAGATCCGTCGTCAAGCGGAATCTCAATCTTGTCCAAGGTTGTCCCTGGGAAGCGCGAAGTCGTAATGACATTCTGGTCACCCGTGATTTCTTGGATAATGGCATTGATAAGGGTTGATTTTCCAACATTGGTTACCCCAACGACATAGACATCGCGTCCCTTACGGTAATGCTCGATTTTGTCAATGACTTCCTTGATGGCATGTTTATTTTGCGCCGAAGTTAGGACGACATCTACTGGACGAAGTCCTTCTTCGTGGGCACGTTCCATAAGCCACTGGCTAATCTTGCTCGGTTTAACAGACTTAGGCAGAATATCTTTTTTATTTCCGACCAAGAGAACATCATTGCCCGATACAAAGCGTGGCAAGCCTGGGATGACAGAACCATTAAAGTCAAAGATATCAATGACATTGACTACCAAGGCGTCACTGTCTCCTACCTCGTGCAAGAGCTTGAGGAAATCATCATCCGTCAACTGGACATCTGTGATTTCATTGTAGTGACGGAGACGGAAACAACGTTGGCAATAGACTTCCCCTGTCTCCAAACCTTTTTCGAGTGCCGATTGGGGAGTAAATCCAAGACCAGCCTTGTCTGTCGTCTGAATGGTTGCTCCACAACCAATACAGAGAATTTCTTCCATAGTTAAATTCCTTTTTTATATGTAATCGGTCCGTACTTTTCAGTAATTTGCTTCATGACACGACGCTCACGAGCTCGGTTAATCTGTGTCTTAATAGAGTCATGTTGGACCAAGGGTTTGACTAAGATTGAGCGAATACCTGCACGGTGGGCTGCTCGTATATCTGTCATAAGCTGATCGCCGACCATGACCACTTCATTTTTCTTATAGTGGAATTCTTTCATGGCACGGTCTATTCCAAATGTGAAAGGTTTCAAGGCCCAATAAACGTAATCAATCCCAAATTTCTCAACTGCGCGTTGAACTCGTTTTTTGGTATTATTTGATACC
>NZ_KQ970184.1:16130-20165 GCF_001579015.1 Streptococcus oralis | reverse complement strand
TTTGATACCACGATGATGCGAATACCTGCATCCCGAAGGTCATGTAGCCACTGTTTCATCTCTGGTGTCCCATCAGGGTTGTTCCAAGCAATGAGGGTATTGTCCAAATCGACCAAAACAGCCTTGATTCCCTGCGCCTGCAGGCTTGGGACTGTCAGATCATAGACTGCTTCCACAGCAAAATCTGGCATATAGTTTTCAATCGCCATTCTGGCTCCTTTTCTTAACTTTTTTTCGCAATTTTTCTCAAAATCAATGACAAGACCAGCCATAAGACCGCACTAGCCAAGCTGATGTAGACCCAAGCATAGGGCTCGTCTGTGAAGGGGAGGGGAACATTCATTCCGAAAAAGCCCGTCACTACTGCCAAGACTGCTAGTAAAACTGAAATAATGGTCAAGGTTGTCAAGTTATCATTCAGGTTATTATTCAAAATGTTGTTGTAAGAGGCTGATAGTTGTTGCAGAACTTGAGAAATCAAATCGGTCATCGAAACCAGCTGATGAGCCTCAATCATGGCATCATCAAACTGTTCTCTCTCAACCTCGTTAAAACTGCGATAAAGGGCATGTCCTTGGATATGTTCTAGCAACATGCGATTCTGCTTGGCAGCCGCTGTCAGATAGACCATACCAGTCTCCAAGTCGGAAAGGGCAAAGAGGTTTTTCTTGGTTGTCCGCTGGCGCAAGAGGCCATTGACCTCATCCTTACTCTTATCCATCTGTTCGATGACAGGATAGTAGGCATTGCTGATGATTTCCAGACTAGCAAAGAGAAATTTGTAGATAGAAAGCATATCATGACTCTCTAAATAACGAGTCATCTGTTCAATCACATAGGCATTTTTCTTATTGCTAATCGTAATCAAGCGATGATGTTCCACGATAAAGGTCATGGGAAAGGCTTCATAGTATTCCTTTTCCTTCTTCAAATCCAATACATTGTAGATAAAGGTGACGGTTCCACTTTCGCGGTGATAGTCCATGTGGGCACGCTCGTTTCTATCCAGTGCGTATTCGATGGTTTCCTTGTCCAACCCATAGATTTCAGAGAGATCTTCTAGTTTTTTCAATTTTCCCAAATCTAGGTTAATCCAAGTGCATCCATTGCCCAACTGCTTTTCTACAAACATATTTTCTCCTTTACCAAACTCTTTCTATTGTACCACAAATCTGCCAAAATAGCAGACCTACTCTGTGCGGGAAAAGTTGCTGACAACAGTAATATTTCGGTTGGGAACAAAGTGGAGGGCTTGGTCATCACTTCGCAGTTGGGTCGTACGGATACCAACACTGACAACCTTCCCTGATACGGTAATAGGACCATTTGTGAGGACCACTTCATCGCCCACATCTAGTTGGCGTTCAAAGAGGATGAAAAAGCCATTGATGACATCAGATAGAAAGCCTTGTGCCCCCATACCGATAGCCACCCCAGCAATCCCTGCCCCAGCAAGGAGGCTAGAAACCGGCAAGCCTAAAATGGACAGGATACAGTAGATCAAAAAGAAATAAAGAATGTAGTTAAAGACATTCTCCAGCAAACGGGAGATGGTCTTTTGCCTTCCTGCATCTCGATTTGAAAATTTAAGCGAGGGCTTGACAATCTTTCGCACAGTCGCGTGAAGCATCTTTTTAGCTATATAAAATAGCAGAAACAAAATCAAAAGAGAAATCACCTTGGTCAAGAGATTCTCTAAAATGGTTGTTAAATTAAGTCTATCAAAATAACCTTGAAAAAATTCTTGCATACAAAACTCCTTTTTCCTATTATACCATAAAATAACCCGTCTCATTTCTTTCATAATTATTCAATTTTCGCTCTATTTTTCAAAATATCACTTGCCTCTATAGCATATTTATACTATAATTATAAACAATACATTTTGAAGGAGACTGCTATGAAACGAATCATTATAGCCTGGACTAAGGCAAGCCTCATCAAACGAATCCTCATTGGAATGATCTTGGGAGCTACATTCGGGATGCTCTTTCCAAACCTTACAGGAATTGGTCTGCTTGGAGACCTCTTTGTAGGCGGACTGAAAGCTATTGCTCCTATTTTGGTTTTTGCCCTTGTTGCCAATGCCCTTTCCCAGCACCAAAAGGGACAAAACACCAATATGAAAACGGTCATCTTTCTATACTTAATTGGAACCTTTGCTGCTGCTTTGGTAGCCGTTCTAGCGAGTTTCTTACTACCTGTACAAATCACCCTGACCAGTGCAAATACAGAAGTTGCTGCTCCTGACGGTATCGGTCAAGTCCTCAGCAACCTCTTGCTCAAACTGGTGGACAATCCTCTAAATGCTATTGTTGAAGCCAACTATATCGGGATTCTCTCTTGGGCAGTCATCTTTGGATTGGCTATGAGAGAAGCAAGTAAACACAGTAAAGAATTACTGAAAACCATGGCAGATGTGACCTCTAAAATCGTGGAATGGATTATCAATCTAGCTCCTTTTGGGATTTTAGGTTTGGTTTTCAAGACTATTTCCGACAAAGGCATTGCCAGTCTGGCTAACTACGGTGTCCTCCTAGGACTCTTGATCGCCACCATGGCCTTTGTCGCTCTCATCATCAACCCACTCATCGCCTTTCTCTTTATGAGGAAAAATCCCTATCCCCTTGTTTTGAAATGTCTACGTGTTAGTGGTATTACAGCCTTCTTCACTCGTAGCTCTGCTGCAAATATCCCTGTCAATATGAAACTCTGCCAAGACTTGGGACTGAATCCTGACACCTACTCTGTTTCTATCCCACTTGGGTCGACCATCAATATGGCTGGCGCTGCCGTTACCATTAACATTCTGACCCTGGCTGCTGTCAATACGCTAGAGATCTCTGTAGACTTTGGAACCGCTTTTGTCCTCAGCGTAGTAGCCGCCATTTCTGCCTGCGGTGCCTCTGGGATCGCTGGGGGTTCGCTTCTCCTTATTCCTGTCGCTTGTAGCCTCTTTGGGATTTCCAACGACTTGGCTATGCAAGTTGTCGGAGTCGGTTTTGTGATTGGTGTCGTGCAAGACTCTTGTGAAACAGCTCTAAACTCTTCTACAGACGTTCTCTTTACAGCGGTTGCCGAGTATGCTACAAACCGAAAACCTCGGCCCTAGTACCTGATTCCTCGTTAAACCCTCGATTCTATTAGTTTAGGAAATTCTCATGTCTATCACCCAACGTACGACAAAACTGGTCTTGGCGACCTGTCTCGCTTGTTTTCTCGCTTATTTTTTAGATTTATCATCAGCTGTTTCAGCTGGCATTATCGCCCTCTTAAGCCTTTCTGACACGCGCAGAAGTACGCTAAAATTGGCCCGTAACCGCCTCTTTTCCATGCTCTTAGCGCTCGCTATCGGCGTTCTAGCCTTTCAGCTGACAGGCTTTCACATCTGGAGCCTAGGCCTCTATCTGGCCCTCTATGTGCCTCTAGCTTATAAAATGGGCTGGGAAATTGGCATCACTCCTAGCAGTGTCTTGGTCAGTCATCTCTTGGTACAGAAGTCTACTTCTCCAGCTCTCTTGCTCAATGAAGTGCTCCTCTTTCTCATCGGGACAAGCTTTGCTCTGTTGGTCAACCTTTACATGCCCTCTCGTGAGAAAGCCATCCAAAGCTATCACCTTCAGGTCGAAGAAAAGTTAAAAGACATCCTGCTTCGCTTTAAATACTATCTGTCAAGAGGAGACGGACGCAATCAAGCCCAACTCGTTGACGAATTGGATGAGCTTCTTGAAGAAGCCCTCAAGCTGGTCTATCTGGATCACTCGGACCATCTCTTTCACCAAACGGATTACCACATCCACTACTTTGAGATGAGACAGCGACAAAGTCGTATCCTGCGAAATATGGCTCACCAAATCAACACTTGCCAATTAGCTGCAAGTGAGAGCTTGATTTTAGCCCAGCTCTTTGCTAAGATTGCTGCCCAGCTAAGCCAGTCCAATCCTGCTCATGACTTACTTGATGACATCGGACGCTATCTGCAAGTCTTCCGCAATCGGAGTCTCCCTAAAACACGCGAGGAGTTTGAGACCCGTG
>NZ_KQ970184.1:6101-16110 GCF_001579015.1 Streptococcus oralis | reverse complement strand
TACTACGCGAAGCCGAAACCTTTATCCAGGTCAAGGTCGATTTTTACCAGAAATATGGGAACTAGAATGCAAAGAACCTCAGAGGACTTCCTCTGAGGTTCTTTACTGATAGGTCACCACCATAAAAACGAGGAGCAATACAAACAAGGCTATGCTAATCAAGAGAGTTAAAACTTTTACCAAGCGATTGCTCTGCCAGTAGCCTGGTTTTCCGATATTGCTGGTCGCATCCATGGAAAAGAGTTGGCTTTGGCGAGGTTGGATGAGAACCAGGACAATCAAGGCGACGGCTAGGATTATGCCTACAATCATCAAAACTTCCATCATTTCACCTCAAGATTCCTAATAATGTAAAGATCAGGCTAATAAGGATGAGCAAGCCAAGTAAAATAGAGAAAGTTTTACTGATCTTTTCTCCTTGGCTAGGCTTTTCTTTCTTAAGAGCTCCTTGCTTTAACTCTTCCATGCGTCCTTCGACATCCTTGTAAAATAGATCTTTTTTTGTCATACTTCCTCCTAATAACAAACGTACTACTCAATATATCTAAATCGAGAAAGGAAAAAACTGAGTAAAGTGCTTCCATCAACTTCAGCCAAACAGCTAGACTAGTGCTAAAACTAGAAACTCTCATAGCTGTTGGCATATTTTATTAGACTAGTCTACTTCTGGGACTGCTGTGACTCCGTCGATCCTGCTCTAGATTTACATTGCAAATTGTCATCTGATTCTCTTTTTATGGAAAATGAGTAAGAATCTTCCCTTTGGGCGTTACTTCCACAATCCCCATGAGAAGATTGCGTACCATATCTGTACGGATTTGTTGCTTCATGGTTTCAAATCCAGCATAGGCCTCCTGATAGTACTCCACGATAGGGTTCTTTTGAGAAGCCGACTGGCTCCCGATTGCTAGACTGAGCTGTTGGAGATAGTCGACTTGCTCAACCCAATTGTCATCAATCGCCTTGAGCATGGATATTCTCAGAAAAGAGTCATAGAGTTGGTGAGGTTGGAGGACTTCCTTTTTAGCTACGATTTCTTTGGCTATTATCTCCTCTAGTAAATCCCGAATCTGATCTGCATCAGCTAAATCCAAATCAGCTGGTAATTCTCTCATCCCAAAGCTAATATTGGTCACGATAAAGTGAAAGAGTTCTTGAGGGCTACTATAGGCTTTTTCTGAGATTTGTTTGGTATAGTCTGCCAGTATATCCTCAAGGATATGCCCTAAATCACAGCTCCCATCTAGCAAGCAATCTCTTTCTTTGTAGACCATTTGGCGCTGAATATTGACGCTTTCCGCATACTCTAAGGTTTGTCTGCGTGCAGAGCGACTGGCACTATCACTAGCCTCTTGGGCTTTTCTGACGAGATTGCGGTACTTACTAGCCTTGAGTAGGTTGGGTTGTCTTATGTCCTCTACTTGATAGTCTTGATACAGGTCGTGAACCCAAGACGGTCCAAACTTTTTGATCACATCATCTTCAAGCGACACGAAAAATTGAGACATACCTGGATCGCCCTGACGGCCAGATCGCCCTCTGATTTGCAGGTCAATCCGTTGGCTCTCCATTCGCTCGGTACCAATCACTATCAAACCACCCAACTCTGCGACGCCTGGACCGAGTTTGATATCTGTGCCTCGACCTGCCATAGAAGTTGCAACAGTCACTGCCCCCATCTGACCAGACTCTGCGATGATTTGGGCTTCACGCGCTGCATGATTGGCATTGAGGACATTGTGGGAAATCCCTTCTCGCAAGAGCAAGGATGAGTATAGCTGGGACATTTCAACAGACCCTACAAAGACCAGGAGTGGATTGCCTTTGGAGTGATAGGTCTTGATTGCTTCAAGAGAAGCATACACTTTCTCAGGAAGGGTCACATAGAGATTGTCAGGATGGTCAATCCGCCTTATCGGGCGATTGGTCGGGATGCGAATGACAGACATGTTGTAGGTTTCGAAAAATTCTTTTTCTGCCACCTTTCCCGTCCCTGTCATGCCTGAGATTTTGCGAAACATCTTAAAGAGACTCTGATAGGTGATAGAAGCCATGGCTCTGGTTTCAGGAGAGAGTTTCACATGTTCCTTGGCTTCGATGGCTTGATGGAGACCACCTTGAAGTTTGGTCATTTCCATCAAGCGCCCTGTTCCCTTGTCTAACAAGATCATCTCCTGACCTCGAATCAGATAGTCCTTGTCCTTGGTAAAGAGCGTGTGGGCTCTGAGAGCATAGACTAGATGCCGAACATAAGTTGCATACTCTTCCTTGTAGAGATGGTCGATCCCTAGGAATCCTTCAACCGTATGGGCTCCCTTTCGGGTCAACCAAACTTGGTCTTTTTCTTCCTTGTAGATGTAGTCTTCTCCCTGAACCAAGGTCGTCACTAGGGTATCAATCATCCCATAATAGTTAGACTGGACGCGGGGAGACCCTGCGATGATCAAGGGTGTTTGAGCACTATCGAGTAGAATGTCATCGATCTCATCGATAATGACATAGTTAAAGGGAGGCAGGAACTTCCCCTCACTAGTAGAAGCAAGATTGTCATTGAGATAGTCAAATCCCAGTACACTATTGGTCGTGTAGACGATATCTGAGGTGTAGATTTTTCTTTTCTCTGCGGCAGTCAAGTCCTCTTTTGGATCCTCTGAAAAGGGCAGACCGACAGTTAGACCTAAAAATTGGTAGACCGGTCCCATTTCTTCTGCATCTCGTTTAGCTAGATAGTCATTGGTCGTGATCAGCATACTGCCTTTACCCGTTAGAGCATTGAGGTAGAGGGGCATGGTTGCAGTCAGGGTCTTGCCTTCACCCGTATTCATCTCAGCCACATTTCCTTGGTGGATCACAATGGCACCCATGACCTGCACATCATAAGGAAAGAGACCTAAGACACGTTTGTCTGCCTCACGTACAAGGGCATAGGCTTCTACCAACAGCTCATCCAAGGATTCTCCTTGGGCAAGACGCTGGCGAAATTCCTCTGTCTTGGCAGCCATTTCCCCATCACTGAGAGCAGCCATCTCTTCTTTGAGGTCATTGATTTGGCTTAACAGTTTCTTGACCCTTCTCAGTTGTCTTTCCTGATAAAAATGATTAAACACCAGCATCCTCCTCAATAGAAAACGAAGCAAAATCAAGAGCCTCAAATCCTGCACTAATCAAGGAAAGTCGATACGTATAGGCCGTCTCAGGGTAGGTAAAAGTAAAGGAAAATTGCCTTTCAATCTTCTCCTCGACGATTTCCTCATAACGGTTTAAGAAGGTCAGTTTGATGTAAAGGCCATTAGCTGGTTGAACTCGCATCTTCATAGATAGGCGGTAGGTGTGATTTTTCTTGAGAAGAGGAAGACTCGGCTGACTTCTGGTGGCCTGATAGTTGACACTGGAAAACCAGGTTTTAAGGGTTTCTCCTGAAGCCAGCAAAGGGTTTTTTAGTGTGACACGGCCATCTTTATGATAGACAATCTGGCTACCATAAAGATAAGTGGCTCCCATCTCGCCCCACCTAATATCTTCTCTCTTAATGATAATCATGTCTCACCTCTTCCGTATTCTTCTAGTATCATCTTGTAAAAATGAATAAACCAGGCAACGTTTGTACCTGTGTCATCATTGTGTCGACCTGCGGTTCCTTTGGACAAGATTTTGGCTCCTGTCTGACAAAGTGTCTCCACTAGCTGGTCATAGGACCCACTATCCATATCCTCGTCCTTCATATATGAAAGACCAAAGGTCGTCTGTGAAAAATCAGCTTTTTTAAATCGGGTCCAAAAACGTTGATCCAATTCCTTCATGTCTTTTTGGCTCACTCCTCCTGTCTGAAGGTGCAAGACATCAAAGCTGGTCGGGAAAACTCCTGGTGCTTCTAGTCGGCCCCTCTTTGCGATGGTCCCTAGATTTGTCAATGGTTTTCCTACTACGATTCCTTTGGGCTCAAAGTGAGAACCATAATAGAGGGCCGGGAAGGTTCCCATGGATAGCCCAGATAAGATCAAGTCACTTCTATCCAAACCTAGATAGTCTAAATAGTACTGGATGGTTGCTTGAATCTTATCTTCTAATTCCTCAGTTCCTAGGTAAAAGGCTCCTCCTTCTAATCGGGGATCTGAAAAGAGGAGGAACGGGCATTGGAGATTCTTCATCATCCAGTAGCCCTCAAAGCCTTCCGCGGGACGGTAACCTGAAAAATAGACTGCTAGAGGAGGTTTGAAATCCCCCGGGTGAAAGAAATAGTTAATTTCCTCACGTTTTTTGTCATGCAGGATATTGCCTCCGAGAACAAATTTTCCAAACTGTTTCCGGCTCCAGCGTTGGTGGAGATTGCCGATGTTGACTTTTCCCTGACCACGCGCTTCGAGAGAAATGCTCAGATAAGCGTCATAATCTTGTTCTACAATGACTGCTTGGGCAAAGTCTGCTTCCTCGAGGAGGATTTCCTGGCTAATCTCTGAGATAGATCCTGCTGAGAATTTTCGCAAACGCAGGCGCAAGTCTACCGTCTCAGTCTTTTCATATTCGAGCCAGAGTTCGATTGGAGAGTGGGCTTGGGCAGACTGATTATAGGCCCAAGAGGTTAGCTGAGTATAGTTCTTGCCAAAATCACCTTCCAGCTCCAGATACTCAAATCCTTGATAAGAGGCAGATCCTTGAAAACTCGGATGAATCCGTATCGCAGCCGGACTCAGCTTGTCCCCATAACCACCTTCAAAGAGGGAGGTGGAAAGGTCTCGAACAAAGCCCTGTCGGTCTGACAGGTCCATCGCTTGCATGCAGTGCTGTTTTATGAGGTCCTGAATGTTTTTATCTTGACTTACAAACTGTTCTGGATAGAAAACCGTATAGGGTTCCAAGCTAGATGAAAAAGGCAGCAAATCTCCTAAATAAGCTCCATCCGTAAGAATGACAGCATGAAAGTGCTCTAGGTCATTCTCATCCATGATTTTCTGGATGGCAGACGGTGTATTTGGAAGAACATGGTACCAGTCTAGTTGGGCTGGTAGGGCAAGTGTATCTTGCCAATCCTCTGGACCGATTTGCAAAATCTTATATTTCTTTTCCATGAGTCACCTCCTCCAGCCACTTTTCTAGTTTGATTAGGAATTGCTCCCCAGTATGTTCCTTTATTTTTTCAATCGAATGAATCAGGGAGTCGTTCCATACTTGCAGGCTGTCGAGATAGTAATGAGCAGCTTGCGCAAAATCCGCAATATTCTCCAACAGATAACCATTCTTCTTATGACTGACATACTCTGTTTTGACCCTGTTGATTTGAGGGATGCCAGCACTGATTCCCGCTATCTGGGTATAAAGGAGAGGCTGACTGTTCAGATCGACAATCAAACGAACAAATTCCAACTGCTTGATTAACTCCGACTCATCCTTCATATTGACAAACGAATAGCGCATGGCCTGATGGCGATTATCCTCAAGCGGATTTTCGGCTCCTTGGTAATCTACTTCCTTCTCCAATTCCTGATTTCTAAACCGCTCTGCGACCATCTCTGCAACTCGTGTTTCCAAATGCTTCATTTCTTCTTGATCAGCAGCAAAGGCTCCAAAGACCAGCTCTGTATCCTTATTTTCAGAAAGGAAATGCAAGACCTGATAGAGAGCTTGATCATCTATCCCCTGCTCAAAGTCAAGTTGATAGTAGAGGAGCGACTCTTTTCGAGTCTGGCTCTTTCCCAACTCCAAGCGGGTATCAAAAGGCGATAAATGATGGAACTTCTCTGCTTGTTCTGGAAAGTCAGATTGAGCCAAGCGCAAGGTGTCCTCCCTATCAACCAGAACTAGGTCCACCTTAGGCAACAAATCCGCCAACTGAGGTAGTTGCTCTTGAGGATTTCGTCCGATAAAAAGACTGAGAACCTTAGTAGTTTGGCGAGGCAATCGATCTACAAGGAAAGCATTGTGGTGATCACAAGCAGGCAGAAAATAGACCGCCTCTTCCTCTGGGAGTTGAGCCAATCTCTTCTCAAAAAACTCAGCAATCAATTCTCCCATATCTCTGTAAGTCTCTTTTTGGAAGCGAAAAGCAAAGATAGGATTGACCTCGATACGCCCCCCATCGTGCAAGTGCTCTCTAAACTGCCACAGTCCCTTGGGATTGAGGTAGTCTTGGTAGATAGCCTGACCATCTTCGTAGTAGATCACACTGGAGACCAGCCCCCGATCATCCATCAGGTAGTTGGCAGACAAAAGCCCATTTTCCTTGAAATACTGAATCGTACTGATAAAACCTTCTATCCCATGCTCCACCTGAGCATAGGGCTTGCCATTCCTCAAAACTAAAATGGTAAAGGGACTGTAAACAAACTCGCAGTCCTCTTCCCACTCAATATCTCTGACCTGCAAGACCTGCGGTCGAATCTCGTGAAAATCCTGCAATTCATCAAAAAGGGAATCGACCTGTGCTTCTAAAATACCTTGACGGTGGAGAAAATAGCGCAGATGAGGCTGATAGGACAGGAGGAGGACCTGAGCAGGAATTCCTTGGCGCTGCATCAGACGAATCTGATTGAAGGTATCATCAAATTCTAGCTTAAAATGAGAAAAATACCAAGGTGTCAAATCGGCATGCCAGGGACGCTCCTTGCCATACCAAGCTGGGATAAAATAATACATCAAAACCTCCTAAAATAGTGGCTGATACCTTTCGTTTAGTCTGAGCGCCTGCAATTCGTCGTGAATCGTAAAGAGCATACCACTCAAAATTAAAAAGAGTCCGGGAATCATACTAACTTTTAACAAACCCTCATCCTGCAAGACAAACAACATCGGAAGCCCTGCCAAGGTAACATTAAAAAGGCCACCTATCAGAGCAAATCGTAGAACCAAGCGATTGATAAAGCGACTGGTATCCTCACCAGGATAGACTCCGTAGATGTAATCTCCTGATTGTTTCATCCGATCTGCAATCTGTTGACCACTCACATTGACAAAGGCAAAGGCAATGCTAAAGACAAAGAGGATAAGGATATAGGCATAGATCCATAAGGGTTTTCCCATAGCATATTGCTCCAGTATAGCTGAGTAGAGAGGATTGCCCTTATCCAGATGTTGAAGCAAGAGCAAGAGATAAGAAGGTAAACCCATGAGACTCATAACATACATATAAGGCATACCTCCCGCAGGATTGAGCATGATCTCCAAATACGAATAGCGTTTAAAGCGAGAATGGAGGCCAATTTTGTTAATAGGGACACGGTATCTTGCCCGATAAAACAAAACGACTAGGTAGGTAAAAATCAGCCCCAGCACCAGCAAAAGGAAAAGTATCCAAGGGGAGACTTTATAAACTTGGATCGACTGGATAATATCCTGTGGGAGAGAAGCCACCATACTCGCAAGGAGAATAACGACAGGGCCTCCAACTCCGATAGTCGCATTAATGTCCGACAACCAAACTAAGAAGAAGGTCCCCGCAACCAAGAGACTGGTATTGAGGAGAAAGACCAAGAAAGGATTGTAGGGAGCTTGGACAGGAAGGTTTGTAGTCAAGGCCAAGGCCTGAATCAAGGCAATTCCTAGCGTCAAGTACATTTTTCTTCTATCCTGAACCTCTGAAGGAACAGAGTTTAGACCCAGTTTCTTTGAAAAGGAAAAGACCTGCCACAAGATCATAGCTGACATCCAAGGTGAAAGTCCGATGGAAAAGAGAGAGAGATTGCGAAGATTTCCACCAGTCAGGGCTACTGAAAAGTCCAGATAAGCTGCACTACCTCCGAGAAAATTCCGACTATTGAGGTCAACAAAGGGAAGAGCGATACGACTTCCGAGCACATAAATAAAGAGCAAAAACAGGGTACCTATCCCTTTTTTTACTGCAATTGATGAAATTAACTTTCTCACTAACTCCTCCTTGTTCTTTTTTATCTTTCTATCATCATGTTATACGGAAGCAATCCAGCACTTCTCTCTTAGCCTTTTTAAATCCTTATCTCAGTCTTGCTGAGATTTCTCCTCCAGATAAGCCTTCAGAGCTACTACCATTTCTTCCGGTCTTTCTGCTGAGAAAATACCTGCATAGGCACTTTCAGCCAGTTCTTGAGTTTTGGTATTCTCAAAAGTCAAGAGTGGTTTATCAAAGCGTGAAACATAGTCATAAACGACACTTAGTTTTTTATCATGGTTAATATCGAGGTAGACATCTGCCTGCTGAATCAGTCTCTCAACCAAGAGGGGGAAGGTGTTGGGATAGAGGGTAACATTTTCAAAACGCGATAAGAGCATGAGTTCAGGTGCCATCATCGTATAGGCTGCAATGTAGAAATGCACCTTAGGCAGGGCTTGAACGAGATAATCGATTTTCTCTAGACACCAAGAATTAGTTAGGGTGACACAAGTCATCACTGGCTGGTAAACTGCGACTGGATAGGCAAGGCCAGCCTGACGCCATTTCTCAGTGATGGTAGACCACTCCATCAGATGATAGTGCCACCAAATCTCACGCAAACGCCCAACCGAATAAGTGTTCCAAGGCTTGTCTGGAGATAGATAATGCAAGATTGCCGGCAGAGGTTCCAGAGGAATATCGAAGATAAATTCATGTCCATGTAAGGCAGCCCCACTGTCAAAGCCTATCTGGAAATTATAGCAATGGTCTAAAGGAATGTAGCTGTCTTGAAAGAGCATATTGAGGATGGACTGGTCTCCCTCACTCACATGCTGGTGTTCTCGATCAGTCAGCTCAACCAGCTTTTGTCTCACCGCTTCTGCTCGCCATTTCTTGTTGTTTATCAAGAGTACACCTGCATTAAAGCCAATCCCAGCTCCAAAACAAGATGCTGCTGCAGCCAGATAGTTGTCTCCCAAGTCCATTTCAAAGAGAGGTGTCAAATCAGCCGTCACTACCAGATCACTGTCCAGGTAAAGAACCTTGTCCTCTTCGACAAAATCAGGGATAAAATAACGGGCAAAGGTCATGTGATTGATATGGGGCAATTTGTTGCTCCAGTTCATCTGAAACTGGGAACCAAGCATCTTGACATCCACCAGATCACCACCCATTTGCTGTAATTTTGGTCTAAGAGCACGGAACCACTCCTGGGGAATATCTTGGTTGAAGATATAGACCTTGACATGACTGTTATGGTAGCAAAGAGACTTGAGCGCTGCTTCAATCTGACGAATATAGGCATAATCTCCCGCAAGAACAACAGAATGATTTTTCATTCTTACTCCTTTATGTAACATTATTTTGATAAGTCAGCCACGATTTGGCTTGTATAGGTTTCATCTTCGATAAATTCAATATCTTGATCAAAATTATACTCCGCAGTATGCTTATGGTTGAATTTGATTTTGGTTTTTGCTCCCATCTTCATCCACTCATACTCAGAATCTATATGACCAATATCAAGTACCTGATAGCCGTTTTTCGTTAGGCGATAGGCCAGTACTTTAGCAGTAGGACCCAGCATACAGAGAATCAAGCGTCCATTTGCGTGTTTATAAATTTCCTTTTCGATTTCATCAACACGTGAATAAGCACTATGTGACGGGCAAATGATTCGCTGAATCGACTTAGCATCAGCAAAGAGATCATTCCCTACACCCGAACGTGAAGTTGCACCTTCTATCAAGAGAAGATCACGCCCCTTCCATATAGACTTCAGCTTAGCAAATTGCTCGTTTGCTTGCGTTTTATCTTCAAAATCAATATACGGGCGTGAAACAAAGGTCGATCCATACCAGGAATCACTAGACAAAGATTGATAAAAATCCGCATAGTGATCCAAATGAATTTTCCAAAAATCAATAGCCCACCAAGTAAAAATAAAGCGATTCTGAAAGATATCTGGCAGACATATTACGGTGTCTTCGCTAGAGGGAAGAGAAATAATCTCTCTCATTGTACTTACTAATTCTTCATCATAATCTTGATAAGGGATTGAATACCCTGCAAGGAGATTGATTTCCCCATCCCCAAAACGGATCAAAGAAGCATCATTTTTAATAACATAGTCAAGGGTTGCATCAATCCCTTTAACTTCGGGAAACT
>NZ_KQ970184.1:0-5937 GCF_001579015.1 Streptococcus oralis | reverse complement strand
CAATCGTTGACCATGACAGCCGTTTTGAGATTTATAAAAAGCTAACATTGGTTTGGAAAGACTTGCAATTTCTGCCACAATATCACTTGTCGAATTCTCCAAGTTAATATCGAGGTAGACATCCATCTGGTTTTTAAGTCTCTCAAACTCATCTCTAGAGATGGCAGGATACAGATAAATATTCTCATGTTTCTGAGATAATGCATATAGTTTTGAGCCCATATCCGTCCAAGCAGCAATGTGAAAAGCGATTTCAGGACACTCGGTTGCCAAATTTCCTAGACCTTCCAGTTCTTGAGAGGCTGTAAAGGTCAAAGCATGAAATTGTGGTTTTAGATTTTTCGTAAATCTACCATTTTGCTGATAATCTTGAATCGCTTCTATCATCCCAGCTAGAGAATCCACTACTCTTTGGCCGTATTCTCCATGTTTAGTTGACAAAAAAGAAAGAATAGGCACATCATTTTTTTGCATTTGTTCTAAAACAGACTGAACCTCTTGTCCATAATTGATATCTAAATATAGATTAGCTTTTTCTTCTAGTTGATGTAAAACAGGCGGTACTACTTGAGGATATAGGCGGACATTTTCATGAACAGATAAGGCTAGTAATTTTTCTCCCATGTCCGTCCAAGCCGCAATATTAAAAGTGATTTCTGGAAGACTGACAACTAATTGGTGAATGGCTTCTAATTCTTGTGAATTTGTCACAATCAAACAACTGAAAGTCTCTCTCTTGGATGATAGTTGAAATTCTCCCAAATGGTGTTGCAACATTTGAGTCCAATCCATATCATGCACCTGCCACCACAACTCTCTATATCGATTTGCAATTAAAGTTGTCCATGGTTTTCGATAGGTCGTATAATGGATAATCACCGGATACTGAACCTCTTCTAGATGCCCCTCCCAGTTATTATAAAAGGCAACAACATCATGTCCCACTTGAAGATTAAAGGAACGATCCAACTCTAGCCATTTTTCTTTACACACCTGGTTAATAATCGTTTGATCTCCATTAAAATCTAAAAAGCGTCCCTCTTCTATCTCTTTTTGCATAAACTGACTTTGCTGAACCAGTTTGGTCTCTAGATTTTCCTCTCTCCACTTGGCATTATTGATCAGCATAACCCCCGTATTAAAGGTGATACCGTCTGTATCCATGACAGCCGCTAACAACTGATCTCCTAGATTTGTTTCCCACAAGTCATCCAAAGGAGCATTGACAATCAAGTCACTATCTAAGTATAAAACCTTGTCTTCTCCAATGAGGCTAGGGATAAAATAACGAGCATAAGCTATCTGGCTAATATGATTTTGAGTCCCCCAATTTTGGAAAATATTGCCCTGAGGTAACTTTACATCAATCACATCGCCCCCTAAAAGACGCGCTATTTTTCTTGGTTTTCGAAACCAGTCTGGCATGATATCTTGATTTAGAACATAGACATTTATATTTTTATTATGATAGAAAATTGATTTTAATGTCGTCTCTAATTGAGACAGATAATTCGAATCCCCTGCCATTACGATTGTTTTTTTCATCTGTCTTCCTACCTTACTCCTAGTTGAAAAATAGCCTCAACCAAGATTTTTTCGTAAAATATCCCTTTTTTAATAAATAACTAAACATTTCGATACGCCTTGTCATATCACGGTACTCTTCCTCAGTTATAGATGAGACAAGCTGACTCGCTTCTTCTAGAGTATCAACCGCAAATCCCAAGCCCTGTTCAACAATAAACTGCATCGTTGAAAGATTTTTGGGAACAATAACAGGAATTCCAGCAGCTAAATAAGTACTAACTTTATGAGAAAGATTCATTCCATAATAGTCTCTATTTTCTCCTGGATTTTCAGTAGTCCCCCATACCAAACCAAATCCTCCCTTTGAAAGTTCTAAAAGGAGTTCCTCATCTCGCTTCCAGCCTTCTATTATAAAAGTTGGTGCTTGATTTTTTCCGATTGGTTGATTTGAAAAGACTCTCAAGGGGATTGGATGAGACCAATTTAGCAATCCTGGAAAGCGTTCCAAACTACCTGCAAAGAAAATTTCTCTTTTGAAGATTGGCTTATAGAGGGCTAAAGAATGAGGGTGGTCCCACATCCCTTGAATCAGTATTTTGGGATTTTCTAGTCCTTCCTCAAGCAATCGTTTCTTCATTTTTTCCGAAGGCACTATCAATACATCTGCCTGCTGATACAAATAAAGATAATCCTTCATAAGGTAGTAGTTACTATCAAACATTAGGGGAACAACATCATGAATAAAAAGAACCAGCTTAACTTGCATGTCTTTGAGTTTATCAATAAATAGGCGATCAAACTCAACACCATTCCACGTAGGTGACTGAAAAACAACAATATCCCCGATAGAAACACTCGACATAATGCCATCTATGCGTTTGTTCATTTCAGACTTGCTATCTGATGTGATAGGATAAAAATAAACTCCTAATTCACGAAAACCTAAAGTTGAGGCAATATTTTGGACCGCATTCTGGGCTAAAATGACTGTGCTGTCTCCCGCCATCCCATATAGATTCGTTAGATGTAGTTTCATATTGACCTTTCTAGTCTTTAACTATTTTCTTGGCTTGATTAGAATATCTCCGTTATTGTAGACAATACTGTTTGCAGGAATGTCTTGGCGTATCAAACAACCGGCTCCAATTACAGTGTTATCACCAATTCGAACACCTTTCAAAATGGTTACATTGCTGCCAATCCAGCAATCCTTCCCCACCATTATGGGAGCCATCTTCCACTCCCACTTTTCAATCCTCTCTGCTGTATAAGTATGATCATGGTCATAAAAACGGACACCTTCTCCAATCATGGTTCCAGATCCGATTTCGATGCGGTCAATACAGTTTATACTACAGTAGTTATTCAAAAAGACTCCTTCATAAAGAATAAGCTTTCCAGCAGGTAGTTGAAAACTCTCAAAATTACGGCAAACAACTTTCTGAGCGACACATAGACTAGCTGAAGAGCCTATCTCAAAGGAATTCCATATGCCCTCCTGATAAATACGATCCAAATCATTTACAGTTATATGAGGCTGATTCAAATAATCTAAAATCGCTTCAACCATTGCTTGAGGAGTAGAGGAAGAATAACATTCTTGTCCTTGTTGACCATGCACAGTATTATCAAAAGCAAGGACCTTCTTGCCCGACTGAGAAAACCGTGCCACCACCTGATCTACTTCTTCATAATGGTTGATATCCAGTAACACATCACAAACTCTCATCAAAAAAGAAATACTAGCTTCATCAGTTACTGTATGTAAGCGCACATTTCCCTTTGATTGTAATTCTAACATTCTATCTGAAAATACAACGGGAGCTGCAATATGAAAGCAAACTTGTGGGAGCTGGTCCAAGAGATACAGCAAGTGTTCAATCTGGTCACTAACAGTTAAAATTAAAGCATCACCAATCATCTTCAGCTCCATTCCCTTGCACATTCTCTCAGTTTTTCAATCATATCTCCGACTTGATCTGTCTGATACGTTAGCTGCCCCATGTCTATCGTTTTAGTATTTTCAAAAGCCAAAACTGGTTTTCCATTTTCTGTAAAATATTCTAAAAATTCTTCCGTCTTTTCCCCGTGATTGATATCCAAAAGAACTTGACAGTCCTCTTTTAGCTCTCTATCCAAATCAACTAAATAGTTGATTCCTGAATAGAGGGTGACATTCGGATACCGAACCATTTGCGCCAAGGAGTCACTGACCAATACTCGTGCTGCAATTTTAAATTGAATCTCTGGTAAGGATTGAACCAATGTTTCAATTTGTTCAATATGGTCTGAGGCTGTATAGGTGAGACAAGTGAACGGTTCCTTTATCGGATAAAGGTGAGATTTTTGTAATGGATGTAAATGATGATTTTGTCCCAATTCTGTCCATTCAAGCCCATGGTAGTACCACCAAACATCTCGATAGGTTTGTGCCGCCAAATCTTTCCACGGTTTCCTATGGGAAAGATAATGAATAATAGTAGGATAATCCTGACCTACAGGCAACTGATAATCAGTGAACTGCTTATGAATGACAATATGATTATAATCAAAATCCAATTCCAACCATTTATGTTCAAAAAGCATATTTAAGATACTCTGATCCGCCTGATCAACCTTATCATGCCATTCATTGGTCAAATCAATCAACCTTTGAGTCATACTTTCTTGCTTCCACAAATCATTATTAATTAAGAGAACACCTGCGTTAAAGATTTCCCGACCGAAATAGGCTCTACCTCCAAAATCTCTAACAGCAGCCAAAGGATAATCTTGTAAGTCTGTTGCAAACAATTCATCAAGATTTCTCGTTACAACTAAATCACAGTCCAAGTAGAGGGCCTTGTCTTCTTGCACGAAATCAGCTATAAAATAGCGTAAAAAAACAGTGTAACTAATATCTGTCTTATACCTTGAAATCTGCTCGGATGTCACCCTACAATTGATAATTTCTGAATCAAACTTCTCTATGCGCTTATTTAATTGCTTAATCCATTCATTAGGAAAATCGCTATTAATCAGATAAAAACGAATCGAGCGATTGTGGTAACAGATAGACTTGATAGTAGTCATTACTTGGTCTACATAGGAATAGTTTGCTGCTAGGACAATGGCTTTCTTTTGTATTTTCTTAGTTTTTTCAAGCTTGTCTAGTAGATATTTTTTTGCCTCAAACTCTTTATAGGTGGGAGTTTCTTCTAAGCCACTGACCTTCCCATTAGAAAGACTCCCTTCTAACATCTGACGATAAATAGCTAAATGTTTTTCTAAAGGATATCCTAGACTAGCTAATAAAGTGATACGTTCAGACATAGCATCAACCAAGGCATGCATCCACTTTTCTGTCCAAGATCTGGATAAACTATTATTTCTGATGCGATAAAAATAGATTCCATTATGGATATAAACAATCTTTTCTGCCAACAGATAAATCTTTTGATTGAGGTAACCATCCTCTCCTAATTTACCTATGTCGAAGCGCAACCGCTCGAATAATCCTGCCTTATAGAGTTTACCCCAAGCAGATATCAAAGCAAAACTCTTCATTTCTTGGGATTCATATAAGTTCTCAAATATGGAAACATTATCATATACCCTCTCGTAATAGGAGTCTCCTGATATATGAAAGTAGAACATTCCTTCACTTTCGTTGAAAGAATAGTAATTCCCAACTGCAATATCAGCCTGATACTCTGTTATTTTTTTGTATAGGGTTTCTACATAATCTGACTCAATCCAATCATCCGAGTCAACAAAAGTTACGTAATTTCCGGACATATTATTCAGACCGGTGTTTCGTGCGGCAGAAATACCAGCATTTTCTTGTTCTATATAGATAATTCGGTGATCCATTTCTGAAAATTCTTTACAAATCTCACCTGAAGCATCCGTAGAACCATCATTAACGACAACAATCTCAATATTTTTATATGTTTGAGCAATAATACTATCTAGGCATTTTCTTAGATAGCTTTCCACATTGTAAACCGGTACAATGACCGTTATTTTATCATCCACTAGCAATTTTCTCCTTATATTTATTATACAATTTTTTAGTCAAAATTTCAGCTATATAATAGTAAAAACCCCTTGAAAATTCTAATTTTTCAAGGGGTTTCTATGATTTACGTGCACGAGTTAGTTTAGCCTAAATTTATAGGTTATCTTACTCTTCTTCATCACGTTTACGGCGTTTCGCAACCAATCCAATACCTGTAACTGCTGCTAAAGCTCCTAAAAGCACGGATGATTTGGAAGCTTCTGTACCTGTATTCGGCAATTGCTGTCTAGTCTTACCTGCTGACTCTGATGCACTTGTTGACGCAGATACGCTTGCTGATGTACTTGCTGAGGCACTCGTTGAAGCAGATGCGCTCGCTGACGTGCTGGCACTTACTGAGGCACTCGTTG
>NZ_KQ970183.1:192530-200342 GCF_001579015.1 Streptococcus oralis | reverse complement strand
ATCCGCCATAGCTCAGTTGGTAGTAGCGCATGACTGTTAATCATGATGTCGTAGGTTCGAGTCCTACTGGCGGAGTTAGAAAAAAGAACACCATTGGTGTTTTTTTGTTTTAGTTATGTGATTATTAGTCCGTCTTGCTCCGTGAGGTGCGCGTCGAAGGTTATACCAAAAAACTCCAAACGCGAAACAATAAAGGTGTTCAAGCCAATTGTAAAGCGAAAGGGGAAAAATATGGCACAAAAGGCTCATAGTTTATCGCACACAAAGTGGCAAGGTGTTAAGATTATTGAAGGTCGCTTAATGCCAGACCATGTACATATGTTAGTAAGTATTCCACCTAGAATTAACGTTGTAAGTTTCATGGGTTATTTAAAAGGTAAAAGTGCACTCATGATGTTTGATAGACACACCAACCTCAAGTATAAGTTTGGGAATCGGCATTCTTAGGTGAAAGGTTACTACGTGAGTACAGTAGGACTTAATGGAGCCACAATTAAGAAATATATTCAAGAGCAGGAAAAGTATGATACTGCACTAGATAAATAGAGTGTAAAAGAATATGAGGATCCCTTTAGGTATAGTGGTAAGTAACACTCAAGCCTCTTTGAGAGGTAAGTGACGAGTCAAGAGCAATAAGGCTTGAACAATGTAAAAGCGAGGGTCTTTTGGCGCTGGCTGATAATTTGAGCTTATATCCCTAGTGCATACTACCCATTAGAGGGTGGTTCTGATTTTATAAATGAAGTAAACTTCTCAAAATTCAAAACTTAATTTTTGCATCTATAAATGCCTCTTTATTTTATTTTCAGTTCGTTTAGCTTTAAATTCTGCTTTTATAGGATTTAAAGCTTTTTTAGTTTTTATTTTTGTTAGACTAGTGTTAATAATAAGAAAGGGATTTTTTATATGCTTCAAAAATTTTATGATCGAGCATTTGTCTTTTTGAAACTTGTTGAACAAGAGTATGCTTCTTTAGGTCAGAGTCGTGCTGAGTGGGAATCACTTCATCTTCGTTTTTTACTTTATTACTTGATAAGATTTAGAATTACAAGTGTTAAAGACTTTAATTTATATCATTTTCAGACGGCCTATCGCTTGTATCTTGATAAATTCTTTCTAGAAGGTGCTATCCTAAACTAGTGAGGATCATATATATCATTTATCACGAACAATAAGGAACATTGAATTTGTGAATTTAAGGATTTTATTTAAAATATGTGGTTTTGAATTTTATAATTTACAGAAATTCCAAATCTTTTCTATTGTTTCTTCTTGATAAAATAGTGTTTTTTTCTTATAATAAATTGTAAGATATAATTGCGGGTGAAATTCCTGCCATGTATATGAGAAAGGACGAGCTCCTGGTAGCTCAGACGAATTTTATTATGACTTCAGTTGTTGTTGTTGGTACCCAGTGGGGTGATGAAGGTAAAGGGAAAATTACAGATTTTCTTTCAGCTAATGCAGAAGTGATTGCTCGTTATCAAGGTGGTGATAATGCTGGTCACACAATTGTGATTGATGGCAAAAAATTTAAATTGCACTTGATTCCATCTGGGATTTTCTTCCCTGAAAAAATCTCTGTTATTGGGAATGGAATGGTTGTAAATCCTAAATCTCTTGTGAAAGAGTTGAGCTATCTTCATGAGGAAGGTGTGACAACTGATAATTTGCGTATTTCTGATCGTGCCCATGTCATTTTGCCTTACCATATCGAGTTGGATCGTTTGCAAGAAGAAGCTAAGGGCGATAATAAAATCGGGACTACTATCAAGGGTATTGGCCCAGCTTATATGGATAAGGCTGCTCGTGTTGGAATTCGTATTGCTGATCTTTTGGATAAGGATATTTTCCGTGAACGCTTGGAACGCAATCTTGCGGAAAAGAATCGTTTGTTTGAAAAATTGTATGACAGTACCCCTATTTCAATTGATGATATTTTTGAAGAGTACTATGAGTATGGCCAACAAATCAAGCAGTATGTGACAGATACGTCCGTTATCTTGAACGATGCGCTTGATAATGGCAAACGTGTGCTTTTTGAAGGTGCGCAAGGTGTTATGTTGGACATTGACCAAGGTACTTATCCATTTGTTACTTCATCAAATCCTGTCGCTGGTGGTGTGACAATCGGTTCTGGGGTTGGTCCAAGTAAGATTGACAAGGTTGTAGGTGTATGTAAAGCCTATACGAGCCGTGTAGGGGACGGACCTTTCCCAACTGAATTGTTTGATGAAGTGGGAGATCGCATTCGTGAAGTAGGTCATGAATACGGTACAACAACTGGTCGTCCACGTCGTGTGGGTTGGTTTGACTCAGTTGTGATGCGTCACAGCCGCCGTGTATCTGGGATTACCAATCTTTCATTGAACTCTATAGATGTTTTGAGTGGTTTGGATACTGTGAAAATCTGTGTGGCCTATGATCTTGATGGTCAACGTATTGATTACTATCCTGCTAGTCTTGAGCAGTTGAAACGTTGCAAGCCAATTTACGAAGAATTGCCAGGCTGGTCAGAAGACATCACTGGAGTTCGTAATTTGGAAGATCTTCCTGAGAATGCGCGTAACTATGTTCGTCGTGTGAGTGAATTGGTTGGTGTTCGTATTTCTACTTTTTCAGTAGGTCCTGATCGTGAACAAACCAATATTTTAGAAAGTGTTTGGTCATAGGAAATTTTTAAGATTAGTTTAAGATAGGTCGGGTATACTATAGACAGTTACAAGAAGACCTCCTAACTTGTTGTAACAAATATCCTAAACTTTTCTTTTTCATAATAATCTCCCTATTAAGTCACCCCATTGGGTGACTTTTTTTGTCTTGGGAATCATGATATAATAATAGAATCGACAAGTAGGAAAAGGAAAAATTGATGAGTTATACAGTTGAAGAAAAAGAAAGCTTCATGAGAGAAGCCTTGAAGGAGGCAGAAATTGCCTTAGAGCATGATGAAATTCCTATCGGATGTGTAATTGTCAAGGATGGAGAAATTATTGGTAGGGGGCATAATGCGCGCGAGGAGTTGCAACGGGCGGTTATGCATGCAGAAATCATGGCCATAGAGAATGCGAACGTGAGTGAAGAGAATTGGCGTCTGCTGGATTGTACACTTTTTGTGACTATAGAACCGTGTGTTATGTGTAGTGGGGCTATTGGACTTGCCCGTATTCCAAACGTAGTCTACGGGGCTAAGAATCAGAAATTTGGTGCTGCTGGGAGTTTGTATGATATCTTGACAGATGAGCGTCTCAATCATCGTGTAGAGGTTGAAACGGGAATTTTGGAAGATGAATGTGCAGCTATTATGCAGAATTTTTTTAGAAATAGACGGAAAAAATAATTTTGCTTTTAAAAAGAATAGGAATGTGATATAATAAATAGTGGAGCAACAGTTCTGCGTGAAGCGGGTCAGGGGAGGAATCCAGCAGCCCTAAGCGATGTGAATTGTGTGCTCTTTTTTCGTGCTTTTTCCGAATAAATAAGATAGAATAATCTAGAATAAGTGATAATAGAAAAGAGAAGATGATGAAAATTCGTGGTTTTGAATTGGTTTCGAGTTTTACAGACGAAAATTTATTACCGAAGCGTGAGACGGCTCATGCGGCAGGTTATGACTTAAAGGTTGCGGAACGCACGGTGATTGCTCCGGGAGAGATTGTTCTCGTTCCAACGGGGGTCAAGGCCTATATGCAGCCGACAGAAGTGCTCTATCTCTATGACCGTTCTTCAAACCCTCGTAAGAAGGGTCTAGTCTTGATCAACTCTGTTGGCGTTATTGATGGGGACTATTATGGAAATCCTGGAAATGAAGGGCATATTTTTGCGCAGATGAAAAATATCACAGACCAAGAGATTGTTCTTGAAGTTGGGGAACGTGTGGTTCAGGCTGTCTTTGCACCATTTTTAATTGCAGATGGGGATGAGGCAGACGGAGTTCGTACTGGTGGATTTGGATCAACAGGGCACTAGGATGAAGATTATCTTTGTGCGTCATGGGGAGCCAGATTATCGTGAGTTAGAGGAGTGTTCCTACACTGGCTTTGGATTAGATTTGGCTCCTTTGTCTGAGAAAGGAAGGCGACAAGCTCAGGAACTTTGCCAAAATCCTTTGCTTGGCTCAGCTGATATACTGGTGTCTTCTGCAGTGACGCGAGCATTAGAAACGGCTTCTTATCTTACTTGTGCTACGGACCTTCCTTTAAGAGTAGAGCCTTTATTACATGAATGGCAGGTTTACGAAAGTGGCATAGAGAATTTTGAAAAAGCACGTACTCTGTTTTTAGAAAACAAGGGGGAGTTGCTTCCTAATAGTCCTATTCAATATGAGACAGTTGAAGAGATGAAGGCGCGTTTTTTGCAAACTATGATAAAGTACCGAGACTACCAGACAGTACTAGTTGTCGCTCATCGAATGCTCATGCGCCAATTTGTATCAGACGAGAAGATTGATTTTTGCCAAGTAATTGAGTGTGAGTTAGAGATATAGAAAGAGGTTTATTATCGCAAAGAAAAAAGCGACATTTGTGTGTCAAAATTGTGAATATAATTCACCTAAGTACCTAGGCCGTTGTCCCAACTGTGGAGCTTGGTCTTCTTTTGTAGAAGAGATCGAGGTTGCAGAGGTCAAAAATGCGCGTGTGTCCTTGACAGGTGAAAAAACCAAGCCTATGAAACTGGCTGAAGTAACTTCTATCAATGTCAATCGAACCAAGACGGAGATGGAGGAATTTAACCGTGTACTTGGAGGCGGAGTGGTACCAGGAAGTCTCGTACTCATCGGTGGGGATCCTGGGATTGGGAAATCAACCCTTCTCCTACAAGTTTCGACCCAGTTGTCTCAAGTGGGTACGGTTCTCTATGTCAGTGGGGAGGAGTCTGCCCAGCAGATTAAACTACGTGCAGAGCGCTTGGGGGATATTGATAGCGAGTTTTATCTTTATGCAGAGACCAATATGCAGAGCGTACGAGCTGAGGTGGAGCGCATCCAACCAGACTTTCTCATCATCGACTCCATCCAGACCATTATGTCTCCTGAGATTTCAGGGGTGCAAGGATCTGTGTCTCAGGTGCGGGAGGTGACAGCTGAACTCATGCAGTTGGCCAAGACCAATAATATTGCCATCTTTATCGTAGGGCATGTGACCAAGGAGGGTACCTTGGCTGGTCCGCGTATGTTGGAGCATATGGTGGATACAGTGCTTTACTTTGAAGGGGAGCGCCACCATACCTTCCGTATCTTGAGGGCAGTCAAAAATCGTTTTGGCTCCACTAACGAGATTGGCATCTTTGAGATGCAGTCAGGTGGATTGGTTGAGGTGCTCAATCCGAGTCAAGTTTTCCTAGAAGAGCGTTTGGATGGGGCGACTGGTTCGTCAATCGTGGTAACCATGGAAGGGACACGTCCGATTTTGGCGGAGGTTCAAGCCTTGGTGACGCCAACCATGTTTGGAAATGCCAAGCGTACAACGACGGGGCTTGATTTCAATCGTGCTAGTCTGATTATGGCTGTTTTGGAAAAACGTGCAGGGCTTCTCTTGCAAAATCAGGATGCTTACCTAAAATCTGCTGGTGGTGTGAAATTAGATGAGCCTGCTATTGATTTAGCCGTTGCAGTGGCTATTGCCTCTAGTTACAAGGACAAGCCAACCAATCCTCAGGAATGCTTTGTTGGAGAGCTAGGTTTGACTGGAGAAATTCGACGCGTGAATCGTATCGAACAGCGCATCAATGAAGCTGCTAAACTGGGTTTTACTAAGATTTATGTACCCAAAAATTCTTTGACAGGCATTAAACCACCTCAAGAAATTCAGGTGATTGGAGTGACAACGATTCAGGAAGTTTTGAAAAAGGTCTTTGCATAATCCGTGACAAATCCTCTTAAAAATGATAAGATAGGAGAAATATTTGATTATCAAATTTTTGAGGAGGGAATCGTGTCGTATTTTGAACAGTTTATGAAAGCCAATCAGGCTTATGTTGCCCTACATGGGGAGTTAAATCTGCCACTTAAACCCAAAACTAGAGTAGCCATTGTGACCTGCATGGATTCACGTTTGCACGTTGCGCAAGCTCTAGGTTTGGCCCTTGGGGATGCTCATATCTTGCGGAATGCAGGTGGTCGAGTGACAGAAGACATGATTCGTTCACTGGTGATTTCCCAGCAACAAATGGGGACAAGAGAAATCGTGGTGCTTCACCATACAGACTGTGGAGCTCAAACCTTTCAAAATGAAAGTTTTCAGGAACATTTGAAGCACGAGCTCGGAGTTGATGTGTCTGGTCAAGATTTTTTACCATTTCAGGATGTTGAAGAGAGTGTGAGAGAGGATATGCAGTTGCTTCGAGAATCTCCACTGATTCCTGATGATGTGGTTATTTCAGGTGCTGTCTATGATGTGGATACAGGAAGTATGAGAGAAGTATACTAACTTTGTCTCGAAAAAATCTCATCCTAGCATAAAAACTATTGTTAAAATGTAGGATTTTTAGTTTTAATATAGCTAATATAAAATAGTATAAAACAAGGGTATAAATGTTTGCTCTTGTTTTATTTTTGATTGAAAAATAAAGGAAAAAGCGCTACAATGGTAGATGGAAAATGTTGTGTAAAAAACAAGTGATACATAAATACCGGAGGAAATCATGTCTTTTTCTGATTTAAAGCTGTTTGCCCTTTCTTCTAATAGAGAATTGGCAGAGCGTGTGGCGCAAGAGATTGGGATAGAGTTGGGGAAATCGACTGTTCGCCAATTTTCAGATGGGGAGATTCAGGTCAATATCGAAGAATCAATCCGTGGGAAACACGTCTTTATCCTACAATCAACGAGTTCACCTGTAAATGATAATCTACTTGAAATTTTGATTATGGTGGACGCCTTGAAGCGTGCTAGTGCAGAATCTGTCAATGTTGTTATGCCTTACTATGGCTATGCACGTCAGGATAGAAAAGCGCGAGCTCGTGAGCCAATTACTGCAAAACTCGTTGCAAACATGCTAGAAGTTGCTGGAGTAGATCGTTTGTTGACGATTGATTTGCATGCGGCACAGATTCAGGGATTCTTTGATATTCCAGTTGATCACTTGATGGGTGCTCCACTAATCGCGGACTATTTTGAACGTCGTGGGATGGTTGGTTCTGACTATGTGGTTGTCAGTCCAGACCATGGTGGGGTGACTCGTGCTCGTAAATTGGCAGAGTTTTTGAAAACTCCGATTGCGATTATTGACAAACGCCGTAGTGTAGACAAGATGAATACCAGTGAAGTGATGAACATTATCGGTAAGGTAGAAGGTAAGACCTGTATCTTGATTGACGATATGATCGATACAGCTGGAACTATTTGCCATGCGGCGGATGCTCTTGCTGAAGCAGGTGCCGTTGAAGTTTACGCAAGTTGTACGCACCCAGTTCTTTCGGGGCCAGCTATGGACAATATCCAAAAATCAGCTATTAAAAAATTGGTTGTTTTGGATACCATCTATCTACCAGAAGACCGTTTGATTGATAAGATTGAACAAATCTCGATTGCCCACCTCTTAGGAGATGCCATCGTGCGTATCCATGAAAAACGCCCTCTTTCTCCTCTATTTTGTATTGAGAAAAAGATTTAATCCTTCACTTAAAATAGATAGTTCTCCTAGCAGGTTTCTTTTCTTGCTGGGAGATTTTTGTAGTCAAAATCTGCAAACCCTTTCATAATATGCTATACTGATGAAAAAGGAGGATTTCTATGAGCCAAGAATTTATCAATCCAAGCGATGGTGTGGTCCGTCAGTATCTGGCGACCAGTAAAACGTTAGCGGTAGTGGGTT
>NZ_KQ970183.1:184076-192510 GCF_001579015.1 Streptococcus oralis | reverse complement strand
GAGTGACTAGGGAGATGCAGGCTAGAGGATATAAAATCATTCCAGTCAATCCCAAGGTTGCAGGTGGGGAAATCTTGGGAGAAAAGGCCTATGCCAGTCTAGCTGAGATTCCTTTCCCTGTGGATATTGTCAATGTATATCGACGTAGCGAGTTTTTACCAGATGTTGCGCGTGATTTTCTCAAGGCTGATGCCAAGATTTTTTGGGCACAACTAGGGCTAGAAAGTCTAGAAGCGGAAGAAATCTTGCGTGCTGGAGGATGTGACGACATCGTGATGAATCGCTGTATTAAAAGAGAACATACTCGTTTAATTCTTGAACAATAAAAAGGTAGCCATGGGCTACTTTTTGTGTTATAAAGTACCAATCAATGCTTGCATACCAAGACTGGTGAGGATGATGGTAATCCAGCAAAGGGCTCCGAGAAGAATGGACTTGCCACTGGATTTGATCATAGCGATAAGATTGGTTTTGAGACCGATGGCGCTCATGGCCATGATAATGAGGAATTTGGATAGTTGTTTGAGAGGGGTGAAGAAGCTGCTAGACACACCAAGAGAGGTAAGGAGAGTCGTTAAGAGAGAAGCCAAGATAAAGTAGAGAATAAAAAGTGGGAAGACTTTTTTTAGTTGGAAATCTTGGCTGTTTTTTTGCTGGCGACTTTGCCAGTAGGAGAGAAAGAGAGTGATGGGAATGATCGCTAAGGTGCGCGTCAGTTTAACAATGGTTGCTGACTCAAGGGTATTGGTTTGGTAAAGACTGTCCCAGGCACTAGCTGTGGCCGTTACAGAGGAAGTATCATTGACTGCAGTTCCTGCAAAGAGGGCGAAGCCGTCATTGGATAGATGAAGCCAGGTTCCTAGAGTTGGAAAGATGAGCGCAGCCAAGACATTGAAGAAAAAGATAACGGAAATGGCTTGGGCTACTTCTTTTTCCTTGGCATGGATAACGGGTGCTGTCGCCGCAATAGCAGAGCCACCACAGATAGAAGAACCTACTCCAATCAAGGTAGCCAGTTTTGTGTCCAGTGCAAAGAAGCGCTGGAAGAGATAGGCAACAATCAAAGCTATTGAAATGGTGGACAGGATGACAGGGAGCGAAGATTGCCCTACCGCGAAGACTTGCGAGATATTGAGACCAAAACCGAGTAAGATAACGGCATATTGGAGTAATTTTTTTGAACTAAAGGTCAAGCCAGCATCCAGTTGTTTGTGGGGTGATAGAAAAGGGTGAAGGAGCATCCCTATAAAGATAGCAAAGACAGGTGCTCCGATGACAGGAAAGAATCCTCCTAGGTACCAAGACATGATAGAAATGACAAGGCAGGCCAAGATTCCTGCCCCATTTTTTGATAAAAATGACATATAAACCTCCGAAAATAAGCACTTATTATTATAGTCCTGTCGAGAAGAAAAGTAAAATAGAAAGTAAAAAATGCAGGTTTTAGGTGGATTTTGCGGTCAGGGAGCTTTTGTAGTATAATAGAAATACGTTTTGAAAGTAGGAGGTATCTATGGATTTAACCAAGCGCTTTAATAAACAATTAGACAAGATTCAAGTGTCCTTGATTCGTCAGTTTGACCAGGCTATTTCAGAGATTCCTGGGGTCTTGCGTTTGACCTTGGGGGAACCTGATTTTACAACGCCAGATCATGTCAAGAAGGCAGCCAAGCGAGCCATTGACCAGAACCAATCCTACTATACAGGGATGAGTGGTCTACTGACTCTACGTCAGGCAGCTAGTGACTTTGTTAAGGAAAAATACCAACTGGATTATGCTCCTGAAAATGAAATCTTAGTTACAATTGGGGCGACAGAGGCTTTATCTGCTACTTTGACGGCTATTTTGGAAGAGGGAGACAAGGTACTCTTGCCCGCTCCTGCCTATCCAGGATATGAGCCGATTGTCAATCTAGTTGGGGCAGAGATTGTCGAGATTGATACAACTGAAAATGGTTTTATCTTGACTCCTGAAATGTTGGAAAAGGCTATTTTGGAGCAAGGGGACAAGCTCAAAGCAGTCATTCTCAACTATCCAGCCAATCCGACAGGAATTACCTATAGTCGAGAGCAGTTGGAAGCTTTGGCAGACGTTTTACGCAAGTATGAGATTTTCGTTGTCTGTGATGAGGTTTACTCAGAATTGACCTACACAGGCGAAGTCCATGTATCTCTGGGAACTATGTTGAGAGATCAGGCTATTATTATCAATGGTCTATCTAAGTCTCATGCTATGACAGGTTGGCGTTTAGGCTTTATCTTTGCTCCTGCAGCTTTCACAGCTCAGTTAATCAAGAGTCACCAATATTTGGTTACTGCTGCAAACACCATGGCTCAACATGCTGCGGTGGAGGCCTTAACAGCTGGTAAAAGCGATGCAGAGCCTATGAAGAAGGAATACATCCAGCGTCGAGATTATATTATCGAGAAAATGACTGCTCTTGGTTTTGAAATTATCAAACCAGACGGGGCCTTCTATATCTTTGCAAAAATTCCACCTGGTTACAATCAAAACTCCTTTGCCTTTCTCAAGGATTTTGCTCAGAAGAAGGCTGTTGCTTTTATCCCTGGTGCTGCCTTTGGGCGTTACGGAGAAGGCTATGTTCGTCTGTCTTATGCAGCCAGCATGGAAACGATCAGAGAGGCTATGAAACGACTTGAGGAGTACATGAGAGAAGCATGATTCAGTCTATCACGAGTCAAGGTCTCGTACTCTACAATCGTAACTTTCGGGAGGATGATAAGCTGGTCAAGATCTTCACCGAGCAGGCTGGGAAGCGCATGTTTTTCGTCAAACACGCTGGTCAATCTAAACTAGCTCCGGTTATTCAGCCCTTGGTACTAGCTCGTTTTCTCTTACGAATCAATGATGACGGACTCAGTTACATTGAGGACTATCATGAGGTCATGACCTTTCCCAAGATCAATAGCGACCTCTTTGTCATGGCTTATGCGACTTATGTGGCGGCTCTTGCAGATGCTAGTTTGCAGGATAATCAGCAGGATGCTCCCTTGTTTGCCTTCTTGAGGAAGACTCTGGAGTTGATGGAAGCAGGGATAGATTATCAGGTCTTAACCAATATTTTTGAAATTCAAATCTTGACCCGATTTGGAATCAGCCTCAATTTTAATGAGTGTGTCTTTTGCCATCGGGTTGGTCAGGCCTTTGACTTTTCTTTTAAATATGGAGCCTGCCTCTGTCCAGATCATTACCATGAGGACGAGAAACGTTGCCATCTGAATCCCAACATCCCTTATCTACTCAATCAATTTCAAGCCATTGATTTTGAGACCTTGGAGACTATTTCGCTCAAGCCTGAAATCAAGCAAGAGTTACGCCAATTTATGGATCAACTCTACGAAGAGTACGTAGGAATTCACCTAAAATCAAAAAAATTTATTGATTCCCTAGCCGACTGGGGACAATTACTAAAAGAGGAAGACAAATGAAAAAAATCGCAGTAGATGCCATGGGGGGCGATTACGCACCTCAGGCCATCGTTGAGGGGGTCAATCAAGCCCTAGCTGACTTTTCAGATATTGAGATTCAACTTTACGGAGATGAAAGCAAAATCAAGCAATATCTAACAGCTACAGAGCGCGTTAGCATCATCCATACGGATGAGAAAATTGACTCAGACGATGAGCCGACAAAAGCTGTCCGTAAGAAGAAAAATGCCAGCATGATATTAGCGGCTAAGGCAGCCAAAGAGGGAGAGGCAGATGCTGTTCTTTCCGCAGGAAACACAGGTGCCTTGTTGGCAGCAGGATTCTTCATCGTGGGTCGTATCAAGAATATCGACCGACCTGGACTTATGTCAACATTGCCAACTATAGATGGAAAAGGCTTTGATATGCTTGACCTCGGTGCTAATGCGGAAAACACTGCTCAGCACCTCCATCAATACGCTATTCTCGGCTCCTTCTATGCCAAGAATGTTCGTGGGATTGCAAAACCACGTGTTGGTTTGCTCAACAACGGAACAGAAAGCAGCAAGGGAGACCCGCTTCGTAAGGAAACTTACGAATTGCTAGTAGCTGATGAAAGTTTGAACTTTATCGGAAACGTGGAAGCGCGTGATCTGATGAATGGCGTTGCGGATGTTGTCGTAACAGATGGTTTCACGGGAAACGCTGTTCTCAAATCCATTGAAGGTACAGCCATGGGGATCATGGGCTTGCTCAAAAACGCCATTACAGGTGGAGGTCTGCGAGCGAAACTAGGTGCTCTTCTTCTCAAGGATAGCCTTAGAGGTTTGAAAAAGCAACTCAACTATTCAGATGTTGGTGGAGCAGTCTTGTTTGGTGTTAAGGCACCGGTTGTCAAGACTCATGGCTCAAGTGATGCCAAGGCTGTGTATAGTACGATTCGCCAGATTCGTACTATGCTAGAAACCGACGTAGTTGCCCAGACTGCGCGTGAATTTTCAGGAGAATAAAAAGATGACAGAAAAAGAAATTTTTGACCGTATTGTGATCATTATCCAAGAACGACAGGGAGAGGACTTTGTCGTGACAGAAGCTTTGAGTTTGAAAGACGATCTCGATGCAGACTCAGTGGACTTGATGGAGTTTGTCTTGACGCTAGAAGATGAATTTGGTATCGAGATCAGCGATGAGGAAATTGACCAACTTCAAAGTGTGGCAGATGTGGTAGCGATTATTAAAGGTAAAAAATAGCCATAAGCAACATGCAAGTCATGTTGTTTTTTTGTTTGCAGGAAAAAGAGAAACTTTTAGTAGAAATTGCGAATAAAGAGATGAGAAAGAAAAAGGTTGAATGTTTATGTATGTGACCGGTTTTTATCCGTGGTTCATTAAGTGGTTTTTAAAATAAAAATGAATGAATTGTTCGTTTTCGAATTGTTTTTCGAATGGATAAGTGAGAAGAAAAGGAAGAGGAGAAATGATTTCAGTTATTTTTCCAATCTGGATTTTAAAATGGTTTAAGATCTAGAAGTCGTAAAACAAAAAAATAAAAATAAAGATTAATATTCGTGTTTTTCAGAGGAAAAATGCTTTTAAAACTGTAAGGAGAGTTCATCTTGCAGTTTTTCTTTACGCTAAAAAAAGGAAAATGTTATTTATTCGTAAAAATCTTGAATTTTTCGTGCTTTTGTGGTAGAATGTGCTCAAGTAATACGAAAGGCGAACTTTAAAATGTCAAAACAATTGATCTATTCGGGAAAAGCTAAAGATATCTATACAACTGAGGATGAAAATCTTATTATTTCAACTTACAAGGATCAGGCGACTGCTTTCAACGGTGTCAAGAAGGAGCAGATTGCGGGCAAGGGAGTGTTAAATAATCAGATTTCATCTTTTATTTTTGAGAAATTAAATGCGGCTGGTGTGGCGACTCACTTTGTGGAGAAACTTTCAGACACGGAGCAACTCAATAAAAAGGTTGAGATTATTCCTTTGGAAGTTGTGCTTCGCAACTATACAGCTGGTTCATTTTCAAAACGTTTTGGTGTGGAAGAGGGCATCGCTTTGGAAACTCCGATTGTCGAATTTTACTATAAAAACGATGATTTGGATGATCCCTTTATCAATGACGAGCATGTGAAGTTCCTAAAGATTGCGGATGATCAGCAGATTGCTTACTTGAAGGAAGAAACGCGTCGTATCAATGAACTTTTGAAAGCCTGGTTTGCTGAAATTGGTCTTAAATTGATTGACTTTAAGCTGGAATTTGGTTTTGATAAGGATGGCAAGATTATCTTGGCAGACGAATTTTCACCAGACAACTGCCGCTTGTGGGATGCAGATGGCAATCACATGGACAAGGATGTTTTCCGTCGTGGCTTGGGTGAATTGACAGATGTTTACGAGATTGTTTGGGAAAAGTTGCAGGGTTTGAAATAATCTGTTAGCAACGGAAAACCTTCGTCTCTCAAATAAAAGGACTCAGGCTGAAAAGGTCTCCCAGACCTTTTCACTCCGTCGTGGTTTAGGTGAACTAACAGACGTTTACGAGATTGTCTGGGAAAAGTTGCAGGAATTGAAATAACAACCTAAAGGCTGTTTGAGAATATTGCAAGAGCTGAAATAAAGGAATAAGAATTGATGGATAAACGTATTTTTGTTGAAAAAAAGGCTGATTTTCAGGTCAAGTCAGAGAGTTTGGTAAGAGAACTCCAGCATAACTTGGGACTTTCAACCTTGAAAAGTATTCGCATTGTGCAAGTGTATGATGTCTTTGACTTGGCAGAGAATTTGTTTGCGCCCGCAGAGAAACACATCTTCTCTGAGCAGGTGACAGACCATGTCTTGGACGAAGCGGCTGTGCAGGCTGATCTTGCCAATTATGCTTTCTTTGCTATCGAAAGCTTGCCTGGTCAATTTGACCAACGTGCAGCATCTTCACAGGAAGCCTTGCTCTTGCTAGGTAGCTCAAGTGATGTAACGGTCAACACAGCTCAACTGTACTTGGTAAATAAGGATATCGATGCGACTGAGCTAGAAGCGGTTAAGAACTACCTGCTCAATCCAGTGGATTCTCGTTTCAAGGATATCACAACAGGGATTGCCAAGCAGGAATTTTCAGAGTCAGACAAGACCATTCCGAAATTGACTTTATTTGAAAGTTATACAGCAGAAGACTTTGCGCGCTACAAGGCCGAGCAAGGGATGGCCATGGAAGTGGATGATTTGCTCTTTATCCAAGACTACTTTAAGTCAATCGGGCGCGTGCCAACTGAGACTGAACTCAAGGTTCTAGATACTTACTGGTCTGACCACTGCCGTCACACAACTTTTGAGACTGAGTTGAAAAATATTGACTTCTCAGCTTCTAAATTCCAAAAACAATTACAGGCAACCTATGATAAGTATATTGCCATGCGTGAGGAGTTGGGGCGCTCTGAAAAACCACAAACCTTGATGGATATGGCGACTATTTTCGGTCGTTATGAGCGTGCTAATGGACGTTTGGACGATATGGAAGTGTCTGACGAGATCAATGCTTGTTCAGTTGAAATTGAAGTAGATGTCAATGGTGTCAAAGAACCATGGCTTCTCATGTTTAAAAATGAAACCCACAACCACCCAACTGAAATCGAACCATTTGGTGGGGCTGCAACCTGTATCGGTGGTGCTATTCGTGACCCGTTGTCAGGTCGTTCCTACGTTTATCAAGCTATGCGTATCTCAGGTGCAGGTGATATTACAGCTCCGATTGCTAAAACTCGCGCTGGTAAATTGCCACAACAAGTCATTTCTAAAACAGCGGCTCACGGTTATTCTTCTTACGGGAATCAGATTGGTCTTGCGACGACCTACGTTCGTGAGTACTTCCATCCGGGCTTTGTAGCCAAACGCATGGAGCTTGGTGCTGTTGTTGGTGCGGCTCCTAAGGGTAATGTTGTCCGTGAAAAACCAGAAGCGGGCGATGTCATTATCCTGCTCGGTGGTAAGACAGGCCGTGATGGTGTCGGTGGTGCGACAGGTTCTTCTAAGGTTCAAACAGTTGAGTCTGTAGAGACTGCTGGTGCTGAAGTTCAAAAAGGGAATGCCATTGAGGAACGCAAGATTCAACGTCTTTTCCGTAATGGCGATGTCACTCGCCTCATCAAGAAATCCAACGACTTTGGAGCGGGTGGTGTCTGTGTGGCCATCGGTGAATTGGCAGACGGTCTTGAAATCGACCTCAACAAGGTTCCTCTTAAATACCAAGGTTTGAATGGTACAGAAATTGCCATCTCTGAATCACAAGAACGGATGGCTGTGGTGGTTCGTCCTGAGGACGTAGATGCCTTTGTTGCGGAATGTAACAAAGAAAATATTGACGCTGTTGTGGTTGCGACAGTGACTGAAAAACCACATCTAGTCATGCACTGGAATGGTGAAACGATTGTCGACTTGGAACGCCGTTTCCTTGATACCAACGGTGTGCGCGTGGTCGTTGACGCCAAGGTTGTGGACAAGGATGTCAAACTCCCAGAAGAACGCAAGACGAGTGTTGAAACCCTTGAAGCAGATACCCTTTCAGTTCTATCTGACCTCAACCATGCGAGTCAAAAAGGCTTGCAGACTATCTTTGACTGTTCGGTCGGTCGTTCTACGGTCAATCACCCGCTTGGTGGTCGCTACCAACTCACGCCAACTGAGGCATCTGTGCAGAAATTGCCAGTTCAACATGGCGTGACTCATACTGCGTCCGTCATGGCTCAAGGATTCAATCCATATGTAGCTGAATGGTCTCCATACCACGGTGCTGCCTATGCAGTTATCGAAGCGACTGCTCGTTTGGTGGCTACTGGTGCAAACTGGTCTAAGGCTCGTTTCTCTTACCAAGAGTACTTCGAGCGTATGGACAAGCAAGCAGAGCGTTTTGGTCAGCCAGTAGCAGCTCTTCTAGGCTCTATCGAAGCACAAATTCAGCTTGGCTTGCCATCTATCGGTGGTAAGGACTCTATGTCTGGTACCTTTG
>NZ_KQ970183.1:177060-183805 GCF_001579015.1 Streptococcus oralis | reverse complement strand
AAATTCAGCTTGGCTTGCCATCTATCGGTGGTAAGGACTCTATGTCTGGTACCTTTGAAGAATTGACGGTGCCACCAACCTTGGTTGCCTTTGGGGTGACAACAGCAGATAGCCGCAAGGTGCTCTCTCCTGAGTTCAAGACTGCTGGTGAAAACATCTACTACATCCCAGGTCAAGCTCTTTCTGCTGATATCGACTTTGATTTGATTAAGAAGAACTTCGCTCAGTTTGAAGCCCTTCAAAAGTCTCATAATGTGACATCTGCATCAGCTGTCAAGTATGGTGGTGTGGTTGAAAGTTTGGCACTTGCTACTTTTGGGAACCATATCGGTGCAGAGGTGACCTTGCCTGAACTTGAAACAACCTTGACAGCTCAATTAGGCGGATTTGTCTTCACATCTCCTCAAGAAATCGCTGGAGTAGAGAAAATTGGACAAACAAAAGCAGACTTTACACTCATTGTCAACGGTGTGAAGCTAGATGGACAGAAACTTGACAGTGCCTTCCAAGGGAAACTGGAAGAAGTTTACCCAACTGAATTTGCCCAAGCCAAAGAACTGGAAGCAGTGCCAGCTATCGCTTCTGAGACAGTCATTAAAGCTAAAGAAACTATTGAAACACCTGTGGTTTACATCCCAGTATTCCCAGGAACCAACTCAGAATATGACTCAGCCAAGGCTTTTGAAAAAGAAGGTGCAGAGGTTAACTTGGTGCCATTCGTGACACTCAATGAAGAAGCCATTGTCAAGTCAGTTGAAACCATGGTTGACAACATCGGTAAGGCTAACATCCTCTTCTTTGCAGGTGGATTCTCAGCTGCGGACGAGCCAGATGGTTCCGCTAAGTTTATCGTCAACATCCTTTTCAATGAAAAAGTACGTGCAGCCATTGATAGCTTTATCGCTCGTGGTGGCTTGATTATCGGTATCTGTAATGGATTCCAAGCCCTCGTAAAATCAGGCCTTCTTCCATACGGGAACTTTGAAGATGCCAGCAGTACCAGCCCAACTCTCTTCTACAATGATGCTAACCAGCACGTGGCTAAGATGGTGGAAACCCGTATTGCAAATACCAACTCACCATGGTTAGCTGGTGTTCAAGTGGGTGATATCCACGCTATTCCTGTATCGCACGGTGAAGGGAAGTTTGTCGTGACGGCTGAGGAATTCGCTGAGCTCCGTGACAATGGACAAATTTTCAGCCAATACGTGAACTTTGAAGGCAAACCAAGCATGGATTCTAAGTACAATCCGAATGGTTCAGTCAACGCTATCGAAGGAATTACCAGCAAGAACGGCCAAATCATCGGTAAAATGGGACACTCAGAACGTTATGAAGACGGTCTTTTCCAAAACATCCCAGGGAATAAAGACCAGCATCTGTTCGCGTCAGCTGTGCGTTATTTCACAGGGAAATAAAAGGTATAAAAAATGACATACGAAGTAAAATCTCTTAATGAAGAATGTGGCGTTTTTGGTATCTGGGGGCATCCAGATGCTGCTAAAATGACCTATTTTGGGCTCCACAGTCTTCAGCACCGTGGTCAGGAGGGGGCAGGGATCCTCTCCAATGACCATGGACAATTGAAGCGCCATCGTGATATGGGGCTTTTATCAGAAGTCTTCAGAGATCCTGCTAATTTGGATAAATTGACAGGGACTGGAGCGATTGGACACGTGCGTTATGCGACTGCGGGAGAAGCTTCTGTAGACAATATCCAACCTTTCCTTTTCCGCTTTCATGATATGCAGTTTGGCTTGGCTCATAATGGAAATCTGACCAATGCAGAATCTCTCAAGCAAGAATTAGAACAAAGAGGCGCGATTTTCAGCGCGACTTCGGACTCGGAAATCTTGGCTCACTTGATTCGCCGTAGTCACAATCCTAGCTTGATGGGCAAAATCAAGGAAGCACTTAGTCTTGTCAAAGGTGGCTTTGCTTATATCTTGCTGTTTGAGGACAAGCTGATTGCTGCCCTTGACCCTAATGGTTTTCGTCCTCTTTCGATCGGAAAAATGGCCAATGGAGCAGTCGTGGTTTCATCTGAAACCTGTGCCTTTGAAGTAATCGGTGCTGAGTGGATTCGCGATGTGAAACCAGGAGAGATTGTCATTGTTGACGACAATGGTATCCAGTACGATAGTTATACGAATGATACTCAGCTCGCGATTTGCTCTATGGAGTATATCTACTTTGCCCGCCCTGACTCCAATATCCATGGTGTCAATGTCCATACAGCTCGGAAACGTATGGGTGCCCAATTGGCGCGTGAATTTAAGCATGAGGCGGATATTGTGGTCGGTGTGCCCAATTCTTCACTCAGCGCAGCCATGGGCTTTGCGGAAGAATCCGGTCTGCCAAATGAGATGGGTCTTATCAAGAACCAATACACCCAACGCACCTTTATCCAACCGACTCAAGAGTTGCGAGAGCAAGGTGTGCGGATGAAGCTATCTGCCGTTTCGGGTGTTGTCAAAGGCAAACGTGTGGTTATGGTGGATGATTCTATTGTTCGTGGGACAACCTCTCGCCGTATCGTTCAGCTTTTGAAAGAAGCAGGTGCGTCTGAGGTTCACGTTGCTATTGGAAGTCCTGCGCTAGCTTATCCATGTTTCTATGGGATTGATATCCAGACGCGTCAGGAGTTGATTGCTGCCAATCATACGGTTGAAGAGACCTGCCAAATCATTGGTGCGGATAGCCTGACCTATCTTTCAATTGATGGCTTGATTAACTCTATCGGGATTGAAACAGATGCACCGAATGGTGGTCTCTGTGTCGCTTACTTTGACGGAGATTACCCAACTCCCCTCTACGACTATGAAGAAGAATATAGAAGAAGCTTGGGTGACAAGACCAGTTTCTATAAATAGGCGGAAGACGATTCTCCATTAAAGAAAAGGAATAAAGAAATGACAAATAAAAATGCATACGCTCAATCGGGTGTGGATGTTGAAGCGGGTTATGAAGTTGTTGAACGGATCAAAAGACACGTGGCTCGTACGGAGCGTGCAGGTGTCATGGGAGCTCTTGGTGGCTTTGGTGGCATGTTTGACCTTTCAAAGACAGGTGTCAAAGAGCCTGTCTTGATCTCAGGGACTGACGGTGTCGGAACCAAGCTCATGTTGGCTATCAAGTACGACAAGCATGACACGATTGGGCAGGACTGTGTGGCCATGTGTGTCAATGACATCATCGCTGCAGGTGCGGAGCCTCTTTACTTCCTTGACTACGTCGCGACTGGTAAGAATGAACCAGCTAAACTAGAACAAGTTGTCGCTGGTGTGGCAGAAGGTTGTGTGCAGGCAGGCGCAGCCCTCATCGGTGGAGAAACAGCTGAAATGCCAGGTATGTATGGTGAAGATGACTATGACTTGGCTGGTTTTGCGGTCGGCGTGGCTGAAAAATCTCAAATCATCGACGGTTCAAAGGTGGCAGAAGGTGATGTTCTTCTCGGACTTGCTTCAAGTGGGATTCACTCTAATGGTTACTCTCTTGTTCGTCGTGTCTTTGCTGACTATACAGGTGAGGAAGTTTTGCCAGAATTGGAAGGCAAGCAACTCAAGGACGTTCTTCTTGAGCCGACTCGTATCTATGTCAAGGCTGTCTTGCCACTCATCAAGGAAGAGTTGGTCAACGGCATTGCCCACATCACTGGTGGTGGATTTATCGAGAATGTCCCTCGCATGTTTGCGGCTGACTTGGCTGCAGAGATTGAGGAAAGCAAGGTTCCAGTTCTTCCGATTTTCAAAGCCCTTGAAAAATACGGTCATATCAAACACGAAGAAATGTTTGAAATTTTCAATATGGGCGTAGGGCTCATGTTGGCAGTCAGCCCTGAAAATGTAGATCGCGTTAAGGAATTGCTGGATGAACCAGTCTATGAAATTGGTCGCATCGTCACGAAAGAAAACGAAAGTGTCATCATCAAATGAAAAAAATAGCGGTTTTTGCCTCTGGTAATGGCTCAAATTTTCAGGTGATTGCCGAAGAATTTCCGGTGGAGTTTGTCTTTTCAGACCATCGTGATGCCTTTGTGCTCGAGCGTGCAGAAAAGCTTGGTGTTCTATCCTACGCTTTTGAACTCAAGGAGTTTGAGAACAAGGCGGATTACGAAGCAGCCCTTGTTGAACTCTTGGAAGAACACCAGATTGACTTGGTTTGTCTAGCAGGCTACATGAAAATCGTTGGGCCAATCTTATTGGAGGCTTATGAAGGTCGAATCATCAACATTCATCCAGCCTACCTGCCCGAATTTCCAGGAGCTCATGGGATTGAGGATGCTTGGAATGCTGGTGTTGCTGAGAGTGGCGTCACCATTCACTGGGTGGACTCCGGTGTGGACACAGGCAAGGTCATCAAACAAGTCCGTGTGCCACGTCTAGCTGATGATACCATCGAAAACTTTGAAGCTCGCATTCATGAGGCAGAGTACAAGTTGTATCCAGAGGTTATTAGAGAATTGTTGGACAAGTAAATGAAAGGAAAAAACATGACTAAACGCGCCTTAATCAGCGTCTCAGACAAAGCGGGCATTGTTGAATTTGCCCAAGAACTTAAAAAACTTGGTTGGGACATCATCTCGACAGGTGGGACTAAAGTTGCCCTTGATAATGCTGGAGTGGAGACCATTGCCATTGATGATGTGACTGGTTTTCCAGAAATGATGGATGGTCGTGTCAAGACTCTTCATCCAAATATACACGGCGGACTTTTGGCTCGTCGTGACTTGGATAGTCACTTGGAAGCGGCTAAGGACAATCAGATTGAGCTCATTGACCTTGTAGTGGTCAATCTCTATCCTTTCAAGGAAACCATTCTCAAACCAGACGTGACTTACGCTGACGCGGTTGAAAACATTGATATCGGTGGTCCATCAATGCTTCGTTCAGCAGCGAAAAACCATGCCAGTGTGACGGTTGTGGTGGATCCAGCGGACTACGCTCTCGTTTTGGACGAGTTGTCAGCCAATGGCGAAACGACTTACGAAACGCGTCAACGTTTGGCGGCCAAGGTTTTCCGTCATACAGCAGCTTATGATGCCTTGATTGCAGAGTATTTCACAGCTCAGGTTGGCGAAAGCAAGCCTGAAAAATTGACCTTGACTTATGACCTTAAACAAGCTATGCGCTATGGGGAAAATCCTCAACAGGATGCGGACTTCTACCAAAAAGCCTTGCCGACAGATTACTCCATTGCTTCGGCTAAACAGCTTAACGGTAAGGAATTGTCCTTTAACAACATTCGCGATGCTGATGCTGCCATTCGTATTATCCGTGATTTCAAAGACCGTCCAACCGTTGTAGCTCTCAAACACATGAACCCATGTGGTATCGGTCAAGCTGATGACATCGAAACTGCTTGGGACTACGCTTATGAGTCAGACCCAGTGTCTATCTTCGGTGGGATTGTCGTTCTTAACCGTGAGGTGGATGCTGCGACAGCTGAGAAGATGCACGGCGTTTTCCTTGAAATCATCATTGCACCAAGCTATACGGATGAAGCGCTAGCCATTTTGACCAACAAAAAGAAAAACTTGCGTATTCTTGCCTTGCCATTCGACGCTCAAGAAGCTAGTGAAGTAGAGGCTGAGTACACAGGTGTAGTAGGTGGACTTCTGGTGCAAAACCAAGACGTGGTGAAAGAGAGCCCGGCTGACTGGCAAGTGGTGACCAAACGCCAGCCAACAGAGACAGAGGCTACTGCCCTTGAGTTTGCTTGGAAGGCTATCAAGTACGTCAAATCAAACGGTATCATCATCACCAACGACCACATGACACTTGGTGTTGGCCCAGGTCAAACCAACCGTGTGGCTTCTGTTCGCATCGCCATTGACCAAGCCAAAGACCGTCTTGACGGCGCAGTTCTTGCTTCAGATGCCTTCTTCCCATTTGCCGATAACGTGGAAGAAATCGCCAAAGCAGGTATCAAGGCCATCATCCAGCCAGGAGGCTCAGTCCGTGATCAAGAATCCATCGAAGCAGCGGACAAATACGGCTTGACCATGGTCTTCACAGGAGTGAGACATTTTAGACATTAAGAAGACAAAAGGGAAGAAAACAGTTTCTTTCCTTTTTTTAGCTTAAAACACTAAGTGAAACAAGATTAAAACGAACGTTTGTGGTATAATATTAGTAAATAATTCGCAAAAGAGGTTGAGAGATGAAGCTGTTAGTTGTTGGTTCAGGTGGTCGTGAGCATGCGATTGCTAAGAAGTTGCTTGAATCAAAAGACATTGAAAAAGTCTTTGTAGCTCCAGGAAATGACGGAATGACTCTGGATGGGCTGGAATTGGTAAATATCTCTATTTCCGAACATTCTAAGTTGATTGAATTTGCAAAGGGCAACGATATTGCTTGGACCTTCATTGGGCCAGATGATGCCCTTGCTGCTGGGATTGTAGATGATTTTAACCAAGCTGGTCTCAAAGCCTTTGGTCCGACAAGATTAGCTGCGGAGCTGGAGTGGTCCAAGGATTTTGCCAAGGAAATCATGGTCAAATACGGCGTTCCGACAGCAGTCTATGGCACATTTTCTGACTTTGAGGAGGCCAAGGCTTATATCAAGGAGAAAGGCGCTCCTATCGTTGTCAAGGCAGATGGCTTGGCACTTGGGAAGGGTGTCGTCGTTGCGGAGACGGTTGAGCAAGCAGTCGAAGCTGCTCATGAGATGCTTTTGGACAATAAATTTGGTGACTCAGGTGCGCGTGTGGTTATCGAGGAATTCCTTGACGGAGAAGAGTTCT
>NZ_KQ970183.1:174368-176273 GCF_001579015.1 Streptococcus oralis | reverse complement strand
ACGGAGTCGCGGTATCAAGGTCATTATTGCAGGTGCGGGTGGCGCTGCTCACTTGCCAGGTATGGTTGCTGCTAAAACAACCCTCCCTGTCATCGGGGTACCGGTCAAATCACGCGCCCTTAGTGGCGTGGACTCGCTCTACTCTATCGTTCAGATGCCGGGTGGTGTGCCTGTTGCGACTATGGCTATCGGTGAAGCAGGAGCGACAAACGCAGCCCTCTTTGCCCTCCGTCTCCTCTCAGTAGAAGATCAGGCTATCGCGATAGCTTTGGCAGATTTCGCAGAAGAGCAAGGAAAAATCGCAGAGGAGTCGACAAATGAGCTCATCTAAAATAATTGGAATTATCGGTGGCGGTCAGCTGGGTCAGATGATGGCCATTTCGGCTATCTACATGGGGCACAAGGTTATCGCGCTGGACCCTGCGGCGGATTGCCCGGCTTCTCGCGTGGCGGAAATCATCGTGGCGCCTTATAACGATGTGGATGCCCTCCGTCAGTTGGCTGAGCGTTGCGATGTCCTCACCTATGAGTTTGAAAATGTCGATGCTGATGGGCTGGATGCCGTTATCAAGGATGGTCAGCTCCCTCAAGGGACAGACCTGCTCCGCATTTCTCAAAATCGCATCTTTGAAAAGGATTTTCTCGCAAACAAGGCCCAAGTCACCGTGGCACCCTACAAGGCCGTGACTTCTAGCCAAGATTTGGCAGATATCGACTTGTCAAAAAACTATGTTCTCAAGACTGCGACTGGTGGCTATGATGGCCATGGGCAAAAAGTCATTCGCTCGGCAGAAGATTTGGAAGAAGCTTATGCACTAGCCGACTCAGCAGACTGTGTCTTGGAAGAATTTGTCAATTTTGACCTTGAGATTTCCGTCATCGTATCAGGAAATGACAAGGACGTAACAGTTTTCCCAGTTCAGGAAAATATCCATCGCAACAATATCCTCTCCAAGACCATCGTACCAGCTCGCATTTCAGAAAGTCTAGCTGAAAAAGCCAAAACCATGGCAGTGCGAATCGCTGAACAACTGAACTTGTCTGGAACCCTCTGTGTGGAAATGTTTGCGACGGCTGATGATATTATCGTCAATGAGATTGCCCCACGTCCACACAATTCAGGACACTACTCAATCGAAGCCTGTGACTTCTCCCAGTTTGACACCCATATTCTCGGTGTTCTGGGAGCACCATTGCCAGCTATCAAACTGCATGCGCCAGCCGTTATGCTTAATGTACTCGGCCAACACGTTGAGGCCGCTGAAAAATATGTTACAGAAAATCCAAGCGCCCACCTCCACATGTATGGTAAAATAGAGGCAAAGCACAACCGCAAGATGGGACATGTGACTTTGTTTAGTGATGTGCCGGATGAGGTGGAGGAGTTCTGATGATTAGTGTACAAGATAGGTATAATATAGATATACTCATGAATCAGATGGTATCGACTAACTTACCTCCGTTTTTAGATGAATATTTTAAAATCCCAGATAGGTTATTTGAAAAAGTTAAACTTGATAAGATTCCAGTTTATCAAACAATTGGAAAAAGTGATTATGTGGAGTTAAATATAAAGAAAATTTCTAGAACTGAGTACGTTGAAAAAAATGGTTCAGAGGCGATAAAATACTTTGCATTTAAAAATAATGGCTCCAAGAGAATGATGGGAATAGTGAATCCTATATACTTTTTTTCGTTTGTTTATAATGCAGTAAGTGCACATAATGATTGGATAATGCAGTTGTATAATTCAGAAGAAATAGAAGATATTATACAAAAATCTAATTCTCCAATATTAGGTTTGGGCCTATTTTTTATAATTGATTATGAAAATCAAGATGTACAAATATTTGAAAAATATAAAAATTATACTAATGAATTAGACCGAAAACGAAATAAAAGTTT
>NZ_KQ970183.1:171444-173827 GCF_001579015.1 Streptococcus oralis | reverse complement strand
TTGAAAAAATGAAGAGAAATCTTTCTTAGTTGAGGGTAGTGCTCCATATTATTTATCTGCTGATTTAGAGAACTATTACTCATCAATTGATACAAATCTCTTGTTTACTCTTAGTTCATACGAACCATTTAATGGTTTTGCTGACAGTATAGATGTGTTTTTTAAATTTTTAGGTAGTTATAATAGATCAGTAAATGAAAATCAGACAAAAGGGATTATAACTGGCCCAATAAGTTCTTTCATTACAGCAGAATTTCTAAGTCTCGCTCTTGATGCAAAATTTAAGAATAAAAACATTATCACGTATTATAGATATGTAGATGATTATTCATTTTATGCGTATTCACAATCAGAATTGGAAAAGAATATTGAGATTTTTGATAGATTGATTAGACCATTTTCGTTGACGCGAAAGTTTGAAAAAACTGAAACTGGGAGAGGTTTTTCAAAAAATAATAAAGCAAATATAGATGAAGTATATAGTTTATTTCCTTATTTGAACATTTACTCTAGTTTAGAAACATTAACTCTAGATAAAGATAATTATAAGCAACTTAGGAAATATATAGAAAGTCTGGTTTCTCAAAATTATCTTAGTCAGATAAAAACTGTATTAACTACATTAAAAAATACAATTAAAGATGATAGAGTGAAGATAGATGATCGGATAGTTTCATATTTAATACCTTTTATACTCAAATTATCTTATATACAGCCTAGATTGGTTTCGCATGTTTATAAATTAATTGATCAAATTTGTAGCAAGTTAGCTAAAAATGTTGTTTCTAAATTAATAAAACAGTTGCTTATTGATAGAGATTATTTGTTAGATTATTATTCGGAATCAGAATTTGAAATTTGGTTCTATTATATTATTACAAAATATTCAGAACCAGAAATTCGTAAACAAGAACTCGACTACTATTTGTCTCAGGCGGTGATAGAAAAATTTTCTACAGAACCTATTATATTAAGCTTTTTTGTAAGAAATAATTTTTCTATTAATAAGAAAATTTTTGATCGTTTAAAAAATGAATATTGTTTAAACGTTGATTCTTTAAAAAATAAATCACATGATGAATCATTACCATTGCAAGGAATTGCTATGTCTAGATGGTGGATTGTACTATTGGCGCTGTTTATTTATATAAGACGAACAGAGAAAAAGAGTGGACGAAAGCCAAAAGGGTTTAAATCTTTTAGAGATGAAATTACTCCTTATTTTTATCAAAATGAAAAGGGAGACCTAAATTATAGCGAGATGGGGATATTTTGTGAGTTACTATAAGTAAGTGACTAGGAGAAGGGAAATATGATGTGGTTAATTGATAAATTTATTTCAGAAGTTATTTCTTTTGTTGTAGGTGTATTTTTGATGTTTATTTGGACAAATAGAAAATATTTTGGATTATGGATAAGTACAAATGTTACGAAAGCTAGAGAAGATCAGGTAAGATTCAGCATAGCTTACCTATTTAGAATTAAGATTGATGGAAAGTATTTATTAGTTAAGAATGAAAAAATATCGGATCAATATCAACCAGTTGGGGGAGTATATAGGAATTTTGACTCTTTTGTAGATATTGCTAATAAATTAGAAGTAACTGATGAGAAAAAAGAAAATTTTAGGGTTCCCAATGATTTACGAGTATATGTACAATCAAAAAATGTTATAAAATTTTTGGAATGGTTTAAAACAAGACGGAATAGAGAGGTCAATGTAGTAAGAGAATTCATTGAAGAGATTATTGATAAAAATATATTAGAAATTCAAAATCTAAGGGATATTGAATTTGAGTTTATCAGAACTTATGATAGTGGTTTACATTATGCAGAACAATTTAGTTCATATGAAATATTGTTACATGATATATTTGAGGTAAGACTAAAATCAAATGACGCAGAAAAATTGAAACAATATGTTGATTCGTCATCTGACAATTATTTAATTTTAGTAGAACAAACTGACATTCTACGAAAAGCGGTTACTATTGGTGGTGTTGATTATAAAATTGGAGAACAGACAATAAATATTTTATAAATAAAACTTGAAGCTATAGACGGTTACTAAACATTCAATATAATTTTAAAACAAGTTATTTACTAACGCTTCACTATTTATGGTGTATGGAATAATCAGTAAGGAAAGGAAAAACTAAAAATGATTGAAAGATATAGCCGCCCTGAGATGGCTAACATTTGGAGTGAAGAAAATAAATACCGTGCTTGGCTTGAGGTGGAAATCTTGGCTGACGAGGCATGGGCTGAGTTGGGAGAAATCCCTAAGGAAGATGTGGCTTTGATTCGCGAGAAGGCGGACTTTGACATCGACCGTATTTTGGAGATTGAGCAAGAGACTCGCCACGATGTGGTAGCTTTCACG
>NZ_KQ970183.1:165636-171424 GCF_001579015.1 Streptococcus oralis | reverse complement strand
CGTGCGGTTTCTGAAACGCTTGGTGAAGAGCGCAAGTGGGTTCACTATGGTTTGACTTCTACTGACGTGGTCGATACTGCCTACGGTTACCTTTACAAGCAGGCCAACGACATCATCCGTCGTGACCTTGAAAACTTCACCAACATCATCGCTGATAAGGCTAAGGAGCACAAGTTCACCATCATGATGGGGCGTACCCACGGTGTGCACGCTGAGCCGACAACCTTTGGTCTTAAATTGGCGACTTGGTACAGCGAAATGAAGCGCAATATCGAGCGTTTCGAGCATGCGGCTGCTGGTGTTGAGGCTGGTAAAATTTCTGGTGCGGTTGGTAACTTTGCCAACATCCCCCCATTCGTAGAGCAATACGTCTGCGACAAGCTTGGTATCCGTGCTCAAGAAATCTCTACACAGGTCCTTCCTCGTGACCTTCATGCTGAGTACTTTGCAGTTCTTGCCAGCATCGCAACTTCGATTGAACGTATGGCGACGGAGATCCGTGGTCTGCAAAAGTCTGAGCAACGTGAAGTAGAAGAGTTCTTTGCTAAAGGGCAAAAAGGTTCATCAGCGATGCCTCACAAACGCAACCCTATCGGTTCTGAAAACATGACAGGTCTTGCGCGTGTCATCCGTGGTCACATGATTACAGCTTATGAAAACGTCGCTCTCTGGCACGAACGTGATATCTCTCACTCATCAGCTGAGCGTATCATCACACCAGATACGACCATTTTGATCGACTACATGCTCAACCGTTTTGGAAATATCGTCAAGAACTTGACAGTCTTCCCTGAAAACATGATCCGTAACATGAACTCAACTTTCGGTCTGATCTTTAGCCAACGTGCCATGTTGACCTTGATTGAAAAAGGCATGACTCGCGAGCAAGCCTACGACCTTGTTCAACCGAAAACAGCTTACTCTTGGGACAACCAAGTGGACTTTAAACCGCTTCTCGAAGCAGATCCAGAAGTAACCTCACGTCTGACTCAAGAAGAAATCGACGAAATCTTCAACCCTGCATACTACACCAAACGAGTAGATGATATCTTCGAACGCGTCGGACTAGGGGATTAAAGAATTTATAATTATTTTATATTGTATAAGGCAGAGAAATCTGCTTTTTTAGTAGAGAGAAAGATATATGTTAATCGCTATTATTACAATCACCATCATTTTATTATTAGTATTTTTACCTTATCTATCTTTAGAATCATCGTTTCTGAGAGATATTTATGTCTATTTAGTTTCTGACAAAGGAACTAATAAGGAGTATTTTGAAGTTGTATTATCAGCTATTGCTATATTGACTACTTTCCTTATGTTTTATCTTCAGAGAAATAGGGAACGTAAGATTAAAATAATAGAAGATAAAAATAGGGAAAAGGAGCAAAAAAACCTTTATTTTGAACAGAGAGAAAAATCTTATGCAGAGGTTAGACCACTATTTATTGTACAAAAACGTCAGGGAATAGGCGATATTGAACTGTTTATGAGAGGTAAAGAACCTATTTTAAATATAAAAATTTATTTAAAGTTGATTAACTCTGTAACTGATTCACTATCACCTGTTATCGTTGATAGTGCAACAAAAGGTGATAAATTATTGTCTTTTGATTTAGGGGACACAGAGATGATAGTAATTTCTTGTAAGACTTTTTTAGAAGAATCGATTTACTTTGTCTATTTTATTGGAGATAGTACATTTCATTATCGATTAATTCAAACATGGGGGGATTTTGAATATAGTAGACAAAATACGGGTAGGCATTTTTTATCGGACATCACAAAGCAAGAATATGACAAAGACTTTGAAATATATAAAAGTCATGTGAAATATGATTATTTATACAATTTACCTCAATTGAAGTTTTCAAAGATGCTACATCTTGATTTATTTAAAGACTATTTATACAGTGATACTTCTCAAAATTATAATTTACGCTTGGTTATGGCGCTAGAACAAGATAATGTTGAATTAATAATTTCGGAGTCTATAAGATTTGTTCGTGAATTAACTATAATTGATGCAAATATAACGTCTACATTTATCGGAGTATTGATTGAATATCTATCTTCCCCGTGGTATATAACAAGTGAAAATATTGGTGATGATAAGTATTACTTCACAAGTAAAGTAGTATTTAATGATCAATGGTTACAAAAACAGTATGAGGAAATTTTTAGAAATACAAATGTTACTGCTGATGTAATGATAGAATATATGAGTGAATTACAAAATGATATCAAAAAATATGGTAACGTGAATGAATATTTTTTGAGAGTACTAGAGGTTTATTTTAGGGACCATACAAAAATATCTGAGAGTATAGAGGGATATACAAATGAAATTGAACAAGTTCTGACTACTATTCGTAATAGTTTAAAGCAAGTACTTTTGCAATACAGTTCTAAGGAATAGTAGTAAAAAAGCGAGACTAAATCCCGCTTTTTATTTGTGCTTAATCTTTTCTCTTAGTTAGTCCGTAGGCTGCTAGTGTCGCCATGAGTCCTGCTGCGACCAAGCCTGCAGAGTCTTGACTTCCTGTTGCAGGGAGTTGTTTCTCATCTGCTTTGGCAGTAGTTGGTGCAGTTTGCTCAGTTTTCTCAACGGCAGTTCCGACTTCAACGACCTGAGCGACTGCTTCCTGTGATATCGCACTATTGACAAGCGTTCTTTCCTCCTTGCCGTCAGCAGTAGTGCTGACAGAGTAGAAGAGCGTACGACGACCATTTACTCCAGCAAGGACGACTTGCGTTTGTCCGAGTGGTAATTGTGGATTTTCACGTGTCACTGTAGTAAACGGAATCTCTTCCTCTTGGATATCCAGTCTTGGTTTTGCTTCTGTGACTGGAGCAAGGCCGTTTTCATCCCCTTTGTGCGTAATAGGGGCACCGATTTCAACCACTTGGGTCACAGGTTCTTTGGTTACTTGGCTATCTAGAACGGTCTCTGTTTGTTTCCCATTTTCAGTAAGGACAGAGATGTAATGAGTGCGTTCGCCCTCTACACCTGGTGTGATGATCTTTTCCTGACCAGCTGGGAGGTTCGGATTTTTCTTCTTGATAACTTCAAAAGGAATCTTTTCTGCTCTTGTGATGAGTTCTGGCTTAGTTTCAATAGTGGCAGATGACTCATTTTCATCGAGGCTTCCTGAGTGAGTTGCCGCTGGCTTGAGGCTTAGGCGGGCTGCTTTGAGTTTGGCTACGAGAGCGTCTAACTCGGCTTGTTTACTACGGTTGAGGTTGTAGTTGAGAGCCTCTTTAGCTGCATTGAGGGCATCTAAGCTTTCCTTGCTGTATCCTTCTAGGTTAGCTGGGATTTGAGCAAGCTCTTCGCGGAGTGCATTGTAGTTAGCGCGGAAGTAGTCTTTGTTGTGGTCTGCAAAGGCAGTCATGAGCTCAAAGATTTCTTCTTCCTTGTACTCAGCACTTGGTTTGTCTGCCCAGATAGCAAGCATGCTTCCAACGGTCGGAAGATCTACTTCTGGATACTTAGTGGATGCAAGCTGGTTAAATGGTACTTTTCCAGAGTTTTCAAGTGCTTTTGATAGTGGGTAGGCTTCGTCTGCTTTGTGATTGCCTAGGACGTAGTACCAGTCTCCGTTGGTATTAAGAAGTTTGTAGCCTTTGCTTGCCAGGTACTGAGGAGTTGCAAGGTTGTAACCCCACCATCCTTTAGACCAGTAAGAGATGATGACATCCTTGTCAAACTCAACATCATCCTTGTCCTCGTAGTAGAAGCCATCATTGAAGGCCATTGGTTGAAGGCCTCTTTCTTTAGCCATGGCCGCAAGAGTGTTAGAGTACTCGGCAAACTTGCCATAGAGTCCGTACCATTTGAGGTAGTACCAGCCTTGAGCGTTGGTAGCGTCATTGGCGTATTCGTCTGTACCGTAGTTAAAGATTTTAGTCTTGCCTGCAAAGAAGTCCATGTACTTGCCGATAAGAGCTTTGACAAAGTTCATGGCTTCTTCGTTTTCGAGGTCCATGGTTGTTTTTGAGACCTTGTCAAAGTTAGCTTGAGGATTCTTGATTCCAAGTTTTTCCATAGCGACGAGCATGGCATCCATGTGACCTGGGCTGTTAATCGCTGGGATGAGTCCGAGACCTTTTGATTTTGCGTACTCGATTAATTCAGTGATTTCAGCTTGACTAAGAGTGGTTCCATTTGGATCATCGTAGTAAGCTTTTGTTCCTTCGATAATGGCCTTTTTGACATCGTCACTTGCATAAGTTTTGCCATTAGCAGTGATAGTCATGTCATCAAGTAGGAAGCGAAGTCCGTCATTTCCTAGGAGGAGATGCACATCAGAGTAGCCGAGCTCACTCGCCTTGTCTACGATGCGTTTGAGTTGGTCAAGCGTGAAGTACTTACGGCCGGCATCGATTGAGATCACCTTGTTCTTGGCAAGTTTTTCAACTTCGCGTTTCGCGTCTTCTTCTTTTTGAGCTTCTGGTGTGAAGGTTAGGTTGCTAACAGCTTCTTGGAGTTTCGCGATTGCTTGGTCAATGGTGTCTTGTTGGGCACGGCTGAGGTTGCTGTCGAGTGAGCGAATGGCTTTTTCAGCTTCTTTGACAGCTGCGACGCTTTCTGCAGTATAGCGTTTAAGGTCTGTTGGCACTTCTTTAAGGGCTTGCTCAGCAGACTCATAGTCAGCAGCGAAGTATTCAGCATTGGCATTTGCGAAGCTACGCATGAGTTTGAAGAGGCGTGATGGTGAATAGCGTGCAGATGGGGTATCTGCCCAAGCAGCTACCATACCGCCGATAAATGGAATATCTGCCCCATCAGATTTTGGTACCGAAGTGATTGGAGTGTTCTTGATACCATTGAGTCCTTGGTCGAGGTTGTACCAGCCTTGACCATCTGCATTCCGTCCTAGAACATAGTACCAAGCATCGTTGGTATTAAGGATTTGGTGGCCTTTTTCAACTAGAAGTTTAGAAGAAGCGACGTCGTATCCGCCCCATCCACCAGTCCACATAGAAACGATGATGTCTTTGTCAAAAGTTCCAAAGCTAGTGTCGCTATTGTAGTAGATACCGTCGTTAAAGGCCATTGGTTTGAGGCCGTGAGATTTGACGATGCGAGCAAGGTCATTGGCGTAGGCGATAAATTTGTCGTAACCCTTATCTGGGAAGCCATCTTCTGGATACCACTTGTAGGCCTGAAGAACGCTCCAACCTTTGGCATCTGTAGCATCGTTGGCGTATTCATCTAGTCCGATGTTAAAGATATCAGATTTGCCAGCAAAGTAAGCAGCATACTTGTCGATTAAAGCTTTTGTGAACTCAACCGCTTCTTTATTATCAAGGTCAACGGTACGAGCAGATTCTTTCCCAAAGTAGTTGAAATTCGGTTTTTGGATGCCTAGTTCTTTCATGGCATGCAAAATCGCATCCATGTGGCCAGGGCTGTTTACGGTTGGGATAAGGCCAATACCTTTGTTTTTAGCGTAGTTAATCAAGTCCGTCATCTGACTCTCTGTCAAATGGTTACCGTTTGGATCCTTGTAGTAGGCATCCGTTCCGTTTTCGAGAGCACGTTTGACATCATCACTTGCATAGGTTTTGCCATTGGCTTTGATGGTCATGTCGTCTAGCATGAAACGCATGCCATCATTTCCAACTAGTAAATGAAGATCAGTATAACCGTAGTGTTTAGCTTTGTCGATGATTTCTTTGAGTTGATCTGGAGAAAAGTACTTGCGTCCAGCGTCGATTGAGATCATTTTTCTTTTAGCCAGTTTTTCGTTTACCTGAGCTGCTCGTTCAGTGCTAGGAG
>NZ_KQ970183.1:154623-165555 GCF_001579015.1 Streptococcus oralis | reverse complement strand
TACTGCAGGTGTGACAACTTCGTTTTTCTTTTCTTCGTCAATTTTTACTGGTTCTGATTGTTCTTTTGAAACAGGAGTAGTTTTTTCAGCGACTGGAGTCTCGTCAGTTTTCTCTGCAATTACTGGGGATTCAGTTTTTTCGACTGTTGGAGCGAGTGTAGCTGAAGCATCCTTCTCCTCCGTGCTTTTTGCCTCAACTGTTTCTTCAATTTTGCTTTCAACCGATGTCTCAGCTGTCTGCGACTGTCCCTGAGCAGTTTGAGCTGCGCTTGGATTTTCTGGTGTTGGAGTGACGCTGTCGGCAGACACGACGTGGGTACCGAAGGCAAATCCTATGAGTACAGAAGCTGCCCCAATCGCGTATTTACGGATGGAGAAGCGCTGTTTCTTTTCTAGTTTCATGATAAAACCTCCTTGTTATTATGTTGTATGATAACGTTTACATAAAACTGTTTTTATTTTATTATCTAAACTATAAAAAGTCAAGCGGCTTTATGAAAGAACTATAATAAATGGAAAAAATCATAAGATTAGGAAGCTGTTTCCCCTAGCAAATCTGCTCTAGCAGAAAATTTTTCTGACTATTTTACTTGTTTTTAGTAAAAACGCTACTAATTATAGATTTACCTTTTATCGTATGTTCATACTAAATGGTGCATGCTATAATAGACATAGAAAAACCTGAGTCTAAACTCAGGTTTTTCTTATCGACCTCTATTACTTGAGATAAATTTAATCTTGTAGTAATCCGCTCGCTTATAAGTTTCGCTATAGGCCAGAACTTGACCAGTAGCTTCTAGCTTGGTTGTCTTGGTTTGGAAGACTGTTGGGAATTGTGTATCGATTCCTAATACAGAAGCAGCGTGCTCGGGGGTTGGGAATGCAATCTCATTGATTTCCTCAAAATGCTCATCACTCATGTGGATGTGGTAGTCCAGCTTGAAGCGTGTATAGATAGAACTATAGTAGTCAAGATTTGGATAGTTGGCATTGATATATTGTTCAGGAATATAAGAAGTGTGGTAGATATAAGTTACGTCATTACTTTGACGAATTCGTTCAATTTTATAGTAGAATTGATCACCACGTAATCCAAGTTTCTCCAAATATTCAAGTGTGTTTCCACGTTCGATAGAAAGGACGGTTACCTTATCATCTTTTGTTTCAAAGATTTCGACATCTGAAAATTCAACGAGTTTGTGCTTACGAGCGCGTGATACGAATGTTCCTTTCCCTTGTTGGCGGACAATATAGCCATCTTTGGCAAGGTCGTTCAAAGCGCGTACGACGGTAATAGAACTTACATCATACATGGCGATCAACTCTGCTTCAGTATAGAACTTGTCTCCACTCGCAAATTGACCAGAGATTATTTTGTTTTTCAATTCATCTTTAATATATTGGTATTTTGGAATAGCCATAATTTCACCTCGATTCTCTTTCTCTATCCTTGATTTTACCATAAATATAAAGAAAATAGTAGTATTTAGATAAAAAAATAGAATAACAGACTAAAAATGTTATTCTATGTATGAGAAGTAGCTCATTTTAACGACTTGCTAAAATTTACTAGAGGGTTCATTTTCATGTGGTATTTGCAGAAAGCTAGTAAAAGAGAAGTAAAAAAATAGAAAAAATTTAAAAAATTTTCTAAAACCTATTGACAAATGCAAAAGATTTGATTATATTTAATATTATAACAAATGAAAGCGCAAACTTAATTAGTCAGAGGTGGGAACATGCCAAGATTTAAAATTGAGAACGATTTCTACCTAGATGGAGAACCGTTCAAGATTTTGTCCGGCGCCATTCATTATTTTAGGATTCCAGCAGAGGATTGGTATCATTCTCTCTACAACTTAAAGGCGCTTGGCTTTAATACAGTCGAGACTTATGTGGCTTGGAATTTACACGAGCCTGTTGAGGGAAAATTTAATTTTGAAGGTGCTCTAGATTTGGAGAAATTTCTCCAAATAGCACAGGAATTGGGCCTTTATGCTATTGTACGTCCTTCGCCATTTATCTGTGCCGAGTGGGAGTTCGGTGGCTTACCAGCTTGGCTCTTGACCAAGCCCATGCGAATCCGCTCGTCCGACCCGGCCTACATCGAGGCAGTTGCTCGCTATTATGACCAGTTATTGCCAAGGCTCGTGCCTCGCTTGTTGGACAATGGCGGAAACATTCTCATGATGCAAGTCGAAAATGAATATGGTTCTTATGGAGAAGATAAGTCTTATCTGAGAGCGATTCGAAAATTGATGGAAGATCGAGGGATTGATTGCCCACTCTTTACTTCAGACGGTCCTTGGAGGGCTACTCTGAAAGCCGGAACCTTGATTGAAGAAGATCTCTTTGTGACAGGAAACTTCGGTTCTAAGGCTCCTTACAACTTTTCACAGATGCAAGAATTCTTTGATGAGTATGGCAAAAAATGGCCCCTCATGTGTATGGAATTCTGGGATGGCTGGTTCAACCGTTGGAAAGAACCCATCATCACGCGTGATCCAAAAGAGTTGGCAGAAGCTGTTCGAGAGGTGTTAGAGCAAGGCTCCATCAACCTTTACATGTTCCATGGCGGAACAAACTTTGGTTTCATGAATGGTTGCTCGGCTCGAGGAACTCTGGATTTGCCACAAGTTACATCTTACGATTATGATGCCCTTCTCGATGAAGAAGGAAATCCAACTGCTAAATACCTAGCAGTCAAGAAGATGATGGCAACACACTTTCCAGAGTATCCACAGTTGGAACCACTTTACAAGGAAAGCATGGAAATGGAATCCATTCCACTAGTCGAAAAAGTTTCTTTGTTTGAAACCTTGGATAGTCTGGCAAGTCCAACTGAAAGCCTCTATCCAAAAGCGATGGAAGAACTTGGTCAAAGTTATGGCTACCTTCTTTATCGTACCGAAGCAAGTTGGGATGCAGAAGAGGAACGTCTCCGTATCATCGATGGACGTGACCGAGCTCAACTCTATGTAGATGGTCAATGGATTGCTACTCAATACCAGACAGAGATTGGTGAAGATATCTACTGTCAAGGCAACCGAGAAGGCTTTTCAGAAATTGACATCTTGATCGAAAATATGGGGCGTGTCAACTACGGTCATAAGTTCTTGGCAGATACGCAACGTAAAGGAATTCGAACAGGTGTCTGCAAGGATCTACATTTCTTACTGAATTGGAAACAATATCCACTGCCACTGGATAATCCTGAGAAGATTGATTTTTCAAAAGGATGGACAGAAGGACAACCAGCCTTTTACGCTTTCGACTTTACTGTCGAAGAGCCGAAGGATACCTACTTAGACTTGTCTGAGTTTGGTAAGGGAGTTGCCTTTGTCAACGGGCGTCACCTAGGGCGTTTCTGGAACGTCGGCCCGACCCTCTCACTTTATATCCCTCATAGTTATCTCAAGGAAGGTGCTAACCGCATCATTATCTTTGAAACTGAGGGCGAATATAAAGAAGAGATTCATTTAACTCGTAAACCTACACTAAAACATATAAAGGGGGAAAACTTATGACAATTGTAGGATGCCGTATCGATGGACGTTTGATCCACGGTCAAGTAGCCAATCTTTGGGCTGGAAAACTAAATGTTTCACGCATTATGGTTGTAGACGACGAAGTTGTTAACAACGATATTGAAAAGAGTGGTTTGAAACTTGCGACACCACCAGGTGTGAAACTCAGTATCTTGCCAGTTGAGAAAGCAGCAGCAAATATCCTTGCTGGTAAATACGATAGCCAACGTCTCTTTATCGTTGCACGTAAACCAGACCGTTTCCTTGGTTTGGTCGAAGCAGGTGTTCCGCTTGAAACACTCAACGTCGGCAATATGTCTCAAACACCAGAAACTCGCTCTATCACACGTTCTATCAATGTGGTAGACAAGGATGTGGAAGATTTCCACAAACTAGCAGAAAAAGGTGTGAAACTCACTGCTCAAATGGTTCCAAATGATCCAGTTTCAGACTTTTTGAGCTTATTAAAATAGGAAAAAATTTTTAGGAGGTCATTGTTATGATACAATGGTGGCAAATTTTACTTCTCACTTTGTACTCAGCTTATCAAATCTGTGATGAGTTGACAATCGTTTCATCTGCAGGTTCCCCTGTATTCGCTGGTTTTATTACTGGTTTGATTATGGGAGATGTGACAACTGGTTTGTTTATCGGTGGTAGCTTGCAGTTGTTCGTTCTTGGGGTTGGTACCTTTGGTGGTGCTTCTCGTATCGACGCAACTTCTGGTGCGGTTCTTGCAACAGCATTCTCAGTTTCACAAGGAATCGCTACAGACCTTGCGATCACAACAATCGCTGTACCAGTAGCAGCTCTCTTGACTTACTTCGACGTTCTTGGACGTATGACAACTACTTTCTTCGCACACCGTGTGGATGCTGCAATCGAACGCTTTGACTACAAAGGTATCGAACGCAACTACCTACTTGGTGCGATTCCTTGGGCTTTATCTCGTGCCCTTCCAGTCTTCTTTGCTCTTGCCTTTGGTGGTGCCTTTGTACAATCAGTCGTAGACTTCGTTGAAGCATATAAATGGGTTGCAGACGGTTTGACACTTGCAGGACGTATGCTTCCAGGTCTTGGATTTGCAATCTTGCTTCGTTACCTTCCAGTTAAACGTAACCTTCACTACCTTGCAATGGGATTCGGTTTGACAGCTATGTTGACTGTTCTTTACTCATATGTAACAGGTCTTGGTGGAGCCGTTGCGGGTATCCTTGGTACTCTTCCTGCTGATGTTGCTGAAAAGATTGGCTTTGCTAACAACTTCAAAGGTTTGTCTATGATCGGTATCTCTATCGTAGGTATCTTCCTTGCAGTTGTTCACTTTAAGAACAGCCAAAAAGTAGCTGTAGCAGCACCTTCTACACCATCAGAAAGTGGGGAAATCGAAGATGACGAATTCTAATTACAAACTTACAAAAGAAGATTTTAATCAAATCAACAAACGTAGCTTGTTTACTTTCCAATTAGGTTGGAACTACGAACGTATGCAAGCTTCTGGTTACCTTTACATGATCTTGCCTCAATTGCGTAAAATGTATGGGGATGGAACTCCTGAATTGAAAGAAATGATGAAAGTTCATACTCAATTCTTCAATACTTCACCATTCTTCCACACAATTATCGCTGGTTTTGACCTTGCCATGGAAGAAAAAGATGGTGTGGGTTCAAAAGATGCCGTTAACGGTATCAAGACAGGTTTGATGGGACCATTTGCTCCTCTTGGAGATACTATCTTTGGTTCACTTGTACCTGCTATCATGGGATCTATCGCAGCAACTATGGCTATCGCTGGCCAACCATGGGGTATCTTCCTTTGGATCGCAGTTGCAGTTGCTTATGACATCTTCCGTTGGAAACAATTGGAATTTGCCTACAAAGAAGGGGTTAACCTTATCAACAACATGCAAAGTACTTTGACAGCTTTGATTGACGCTGCATCTGTACTTGGTGTCTTCATGATGGGTGCTCTTGTAGCAACAATGATCAACTTTGACATTTCTTACAAATTGCCAATCGGTGAAAAGATGATTGACTTCCAAGACATCTTGAACTCAATCTTCCCACGCTTGCTTCCAGCAATCTTTACTGCCTTTATCTTCTGGTTGCTTGGTAAGAAAGGTATGAACTCTACTAAAGCGATCGGTATCATTATCGTTCTTGCAGTGGGTCTCTCTGCCCTTGGTAAATTTGTACTTGGAATGGGCGCATAATTTATGAGCAAATCATTAATTTTGGTGAGTCATGGTCGTTTCTGTGAAGAACTTAAAGGTAGCACAGAAATGATCATGGGTCCACAGGACAACATTCATGCAGTGGCTCTTCTTCCAGAAGATGGTCCAGAAGAATTTACTGCAAAATTTGAAGCTGCTATCGAAGGATTGGATGATTTCCTAGTCTTTGCGGACCTTCTCGGTGGGACACCTTGTAACGTGGTGAGCCGCTTGATTATGGAGGGTCGTGATATTGAACTCTACGCAGGGATGAATCTGCCAATGGTGATTGAATTTATCAATGCCAGCCTTACAGGCGCGGATGCGGATTATAAGAGCCGTGCTGCAGAAAGCATTGTAAAAGTCAATGATTTGTTAGCTGGCTTCGATGATGACGAAGACGAATAAGATGTGACAACGGCTAAATCGTTAGAACAGCTTGTATAGAATATACATGGGAATGGGAGTCAATCCCATTCCCATATTTTCAATAGGAATGAAACAATAATAGATTAGAGGAACTCTATGCTAAATTACACAAAAGAAGAATTATTTGAACTGGGTGCAGAAATCACGACTCGTGAAATCTACCAACAGCCTGATGTATGGAAAGAGGCTTTTGAAGTCTATCAAGCGAAACGGGAAGAAATTGCAGCCTTTCTGCAAGGGATCGCTGATAAACATGACTATATCAAGGTCATCTTGACGGGTGCTGGTACTTCTGCTTATGTGGGAGATACCTTGGTACCATACTTTAAGGAAGTCTATGACGAGCGCAAATGGAACTTTAATGCCATTGCGACAACAGATATTGTAGCCAATCCAGAAATCTATCTGAAAAAAGATGTGGCAACTGTCCTTGTATCCTTTGCTCGTAGTGGGAATTCACCTGAAAGTGTGGCGACGGTTGATTTGGCTAAAGCCTTGGTGGATGACCTCTATCAAGTGACCATTACATGTGCTGTGGAAGGGAAATTGGCTCTTCAAGCTCATGGCGATGACCGCAATCTTTTGCTCTTGCAACCAGCTGCTTCCAACGACGCTGGATTTGCCATGACTTCTAGCTTTACGTCTATGATGTTGACAGCTCTCTTGGTCTTTGACCCGACAGAATTTGCTGTGAAAGCTGAACGTTTTGAAGTTGTGGCTAGCCTTGCCCGTAAGGTCCTAGACAATGCAGAAGATGTCAAAGAGTTGGTTGACCTCGACTTTAATCGTGTCATCTATTTGGGTGCAGGTCCTTTCTTCGGCCTTGCTCATGAAGCTCAGCTCAAGATTTTGGAATTAACAGCTGGTCAAGTTGCGACCATGTATGAAAGCCCAGTTGGCTTCCGTCACGGTCCAAAATCATTGATTAACGAAGAGACAGTTGTTTTGGTATTTGGTACAACGACAGACTACACTCGCAAGTATGATTTGGACTTGGTTCGTGAAGTTGCTGGTGACCAGATTGCTCGTCGTGTCGTTCTTTTGAGTGATCAAGTCTTTGGTCTTGAAAATGTCAAAGAAGTGGCTCTTGGCTGTGGTGGAGTCTTGAATGACATTTACCGTGTCTTCCCTTACATCATTTATGCCCAACTCTTTGCCCTATTGACTTCACTTAAGGTCGAAAATAAACCAGATACACCGTCTCCTACTGGTACAGTAAACCGTGTGGTACAAGGTGTTATCATTCATGACTATCAAAAATAAGGAAGTATCTATGAGTAAATTACAACTAAGTCCTAATAAAGTAGCCTGCTTGCAAAAACTCTCAGATGAGAATGGCATCATTTCTGCTTTGGCATTTGACCAACGTGGTGCTTTGAAACGCCTTATGGCTCAATACCAAACAGAAGAACCAACAGTTGCTCAAATGGAAGAACTTAAAGTGTTGGTAGCTGATGAATTGACGAAATATGCTTCATCTATGCTCCTTGACCCTGAGTATGGTCTTCCAGCTACAAAAGCACTTGATCCAAATGCTGGTCTTCTCCTTGCTTATGAGAAAACTGGCTACGACACAACAAGCACTAAACGCTTGCCTGACTGCTTGGATGTTTGGTCTGCAAAACGTATCAAAGAACAAGGTGCAGATGCTGTCAAGTTCTTGCTTTACTACGATGTAGACAGTTCTGACGAACTTAATCAACAAAAACAAGCCTACATCGAACGTATTGGCTCTGAGTGTGTGGCGGAAGACATTCCCTTCTTCCTTGAAATCTTGGCTTACGATGAAAAGATTGCGGATGCAGGTTCTGCAGAATACGCAAAAGTGAAACCACACAAGGTTATCGGTGCCATGAAGGTCTTTTCAGACCCACGCTTCAACATCGATGTTTTGAAAGTGGAAGTTCCAGTCAACGTCAAATACGTTGAAGGCTTTGGCGATGGCGAAATCGTGTATACTCGTGAAGAAGCAGCAGCCTTCTTCAAAGCTCAAGACGAAGCAACGAACTTGCCATACATCTACTTGAGTGCGGGAGTGTCAGCCAAACTCTTCCAAGAAACCCTTGTCTTTGCCCACGAATCAGGCGCAAACTTCAACGGAGTTCTTTGCGGCCGTGCAACATGGGCTGGATCAGTTGAAGCTTACATCAAAGATGGTGAAGCAGCAGCCCGTGAATGGCTTCGCACAACTGGATTTGAGAACATTGACGAACTCAACAAGGTTCTTCAAACAACAGCGACTTCATGGAAAGAACGTGTAGAAGCATAAAATAAGAATAGAAGAATCCCTTTTGTTAAGAAGAGACTCAAGGTTTTCTGACAAAGGATTCTGAAAATAGAAACTACAACCATAGATGGTAAATACACTTTCTATGGTTTGTTTACTTAAGAAAAATGGATCAAAGGAGAGAAGAATGAAAGCATACACAGAGCGTGTATTTGGAAATCATGAGGGCAAGGATGTTTTGGCCTATGGTTTTGAGACTGACGGTGGCTACCAGCTAGAAATAATGACCTATGGTGCGACCATTTTGCGCTATGTCACACCTGATAAGGCTGGAAATTTTGCCAATGTTATCTTGGGCTTTGATGATTTTGATAGCTATGTAGGTAATAGTCCCAAGCATGGAGCTAGTGTGGGGCCAGTGGCAGGTCGTATTGCAGGTGCGACATTTGAGCTCAATGGCAAGACCTATGACCTTGAAGTCAATAATGCTAGCAACTGTAACCACAGTGGTTCAACAGGTTGGGATTCGAGCTTGTTTGAACTAGTTGAAGTTAGCGACCATGGCTTGACTCTCTACACAGAGCGTACAGACGGGACAGGAGGATTTCCTGGTAATCTTAAGATTTGGATTAGCTACCACTTGGAAGAAACTGGTGCCTACGAAGTCAGCTATAAGGTAACAACCGATCAGGATACGCTTGTCAATCCAACTAATCACAGCTATTTCAACTTGTCTGGTGATTTCACGCAGACAATTGACCGCCATGTCTTTCAGCTAAATATGGAGGGCATTTACCCAATCGCTCCAGACGGTGTTCCGACCAAAACTCCAGATGCTGATCGCGATGTGGTGAAACACATCTACAATGGTGCCTTGCTCAAGGATATCTTTGCAGAGGACGATGAGCAAATCCAGTTGGTATCTGGTTTGGATCACCCATTTGCTCTTCCTACAGGTCATGATAATGCTGGTTTCCTTTATGACCAAAACTCAGGTCGTTTCCTGCTTTTCAAAACAGAGGCCCCTTGCTTTGTGGTCTACACAGCAAACTTTGTGGATGAGACTGTCATCATAGCTGGTCAGCCAATGGTGCAACACAATGGGATTGCCCTTGAAGCGCAAGCTTTACCAGATGCCATTCACAGTAACTTTAAAGACCAAGTCATTCTCAAAGCAGGGCAAACCTTCACCAGCAAAACTCGCTATGAGCTTGTTGTTAAATAAAAAGAAGAGCTGGAATCCAGCTCTCAGAAAGTAGACAAACATCATTTTTGGTGTTTGTTTTTTTGTTCAAGATGTAGTGTATGGTGTGCATAAATAGTACAAGTTGGTAGGTGGATGATTACGGCTTCCTATAACTCAATAATATGGGACTCGTAACCAATCACTTCTAGAAAACGAAGCAAATCTATCGTAGCCCAAAAGAGGGTTTTCTCGTTGGTATTGGGGTGGAAATTCATCCGTTATTCCGATATGATTTCTTTGTCGAAATAAACTTGAATGTCCTTGTCGGTATTGTTGAGCAAGCCAAAAGGTGAAACAACACCTGCGGGCAAGCTCATTTTTTCAAACAAGCTCTCAGATGAAGCCATCCGAATCCTGCTAGCTCCTATTAGTTCTTTCAAGAGGCCCATATCCAGACGCTTTTGATCATCCATGATTACCAGATAATAGGTTGTTTTTCTTTTTTGTTTGTGAGAAACATGGTCTTGGTACGGATACCTTCGATTTCCTCGATAAAACTATCTGCCTGCTCCGTGGTTAAGGCTGGCTCGTGCTCCACGATATCAAAGGGAATATCTAGCCCATTTAGCATTTCTACAACTTTTTCGTATGCTTCCATCTTCTAGCCTCCTTTATCAACTTGATAGCCCCCAAAAGAGGGTTATTTTCGTTTGATAAGGTATTGAACAGCCTTTTCCAAGCGTTCCTTTTGAGCCTCGGGGTCATCTAGTGGCTGGTTGATGCAATCGGTAAGATTTTCGGTAATCATCATCTCAATCACGCGCTCAACACTGGAGCGCACTGCGGTCAACTGGGTAATGATATCTGCGCAGTCACGATCTTCATCGATCATCTTTTGAATCCCACGCAACTGGCCCTCTGAACGTTTCAGGCGTGTTATATACTTTGAGTTTGTCATTGATTTATCCTTGGTCACTTTTTCTTCATTATATCTCGAATAAGGTTCTTTGTCAAAATTCTCATCCTATCTGTCTTTATCGGATAGAAAAGATTGCTGAATATAAAAAAGGAGAACAAAGGCTGTTCTCCTTGGAGCACGGTTGGAACATCACGTTTCCGATTAGTTATGCCTTATATCTTGGACAAAAAGGCTAGGATCACTATCCCATAGACTAGGACTAGGGCCATTCCAAATCCGATACCGAACCACTTGTAAAATTTGTCCATCCCGCTATAACGTTCGACATAGGCCCTGGTCGGCTTGTCTGGATCATACCAGACCGTTAGCTCCGAATGAAGGGGAAATGAGTCTTCATCAAACTATCAAAGGAAACAAAAGAGTTGCTGTAG
>NZ_KQ970183.1:145016-154603 GCF_001579015.1 Streptococcus oralis | reverse complement strand
GAAGGCGCCAGCATCTCTTCTCTTGTATAATCGTTTGAAACCTTAGTAGGACCCCACGGAGTCGTGACCGTTTTGATCATAAAATACTGCAAGGTTTTCTTATAAGTAAGCCCATCAACCGTATATTCGACGATAGGTAGATACCCCTCACGAAAACGGCTATAGCCGACAACCGTTCCCTGTACAGATGACTGGGCAAGACGGACCAACTTCTGATCTCGAAGATAGAGGTAGAGAAAGGTCCCGCATACAAACACAAAAGATAGGAGAATGACAACTGTCCCAACTATCAAACCAATCATTTCTTTAGTCATATGAACTCCTCCAGTTATTCTATAAAGTAAATTTCCAATACTAACTCGTCCAAAAACGACACTGAAGCCCTCGAGTCTACTCTTCGGATTTTTCTTTAGACTGCTGTTCTTTCAAATCTTTCACAGATTTTGATATGATATCTCTCACCTGTTCGTCAGTAAGCCCTGGAATCTGGTAATAAGGATTATTGGAGCCACTTTTTGACGGCTTTGTTTCTGAACTTTCTGTTTTAGAACTTTGTTCAGTCGAAGACGAGGCTTTCGACTCTGAGGAACTGGATTCTTTTGCCTTAGAGGAACTAGACGGCTCAGGCTCCGAAGACTTGGACTTCTCAGTCGCTTTAGAATCAACCCTAGGTAGCTTATCTACTTGGTCGCTCGGCTGTTTTACAGGTTTATAGGATAGCCCAAAGGACAATAGTAAGGCAATCAAGGTCCCAATACCAGCCAAGGTTCTTTTATTGGCTTCAGCCGAGGGAACCTTTACTCCCTTTGTACTGAGTGTTTTCCATTCTGGGTGCTCTTTTTCTATGGCTTTTTTCTGTATCCCAAGAGGACCCAGTAGAAAATAATTAAAAGGCACAAGTGTTGCCATAGCCACCGTTATAAGCGGAACATAACTGGAATGACTCGATACCAGTAGAATATCGAGTATGGCGAGAACAATGAATAGCCAAAGCCCCACACACTTTCGAACTTGATGCTCTTTTTTGATCTGCAAGTATCTTTCTTGTGACATCATGTGGATTACCTTATCTCTCTAACAAATAAGCAAGCACTACAACGGCGTAGACCATGATTAACAATATAGCACTACCGATACCCAACAATTTATAAAGTTTGTTGATTCCACAGTATCGTTCCACATAAGCTCTGTTTGGTTTTTCAGAATCATACCATACCGTCATCTTCGAATACACTGGAAAATGCATACGCATTAAGTTATTAAACGATATAAAGGAATTACGATAAAAGGTGAGTGAATTCGCCAGCATGTCCTCTCTGGTAAAGTTATCAGACGTACTTATTGGCCCCCATGGAAGCGAAATCGTTTTGATTATAAAATACCGTAATGGCTTGCTATAAGTAGTTCCGTTAACCGTATATTCAACAACCGGAGGATTTCCAGCTTGAAAATTACTATAGCCCACAACCGCTCCCTTAACAGACGATTTGGCAAGACGTACCATTTTTTTATCCCGAAAATAAAGATAGAAATACGTACCCGATAAAAAAATCAAGGGTAAAAGAATAACGATAGTAGCAACTAAAAATAATATGGTTTCTGTTGTCACATTCTACTCCTATCTTATTCTACGCTCTTCACATCGGACATTGAAAGTGTCATCTTAGATGGATCTGACATTGAGTCAACAAGATCCAATTGTTCTGAGTTTAGTGGTAACAAAATTAACGTAGTTGTGTAAGAAGGTAACTCACCACTATCCTTGATAGTATAGCTAATCTTTTGATTATCAAAAATAGTCTTGCCATCATAGGACCAGCTTAGTGAAAACTCCAAATCTTTTTTGATATCTACGTCAGTTTTATTGACGAGCATTAGTGCCGCTCTACCATCTGAAACTGCTCCTGTAAAGTAGATAGCCATATTTCCCTTACTACCTAGTTCGGGATGTTCCTTGGTCAATTTTTTTCCAAGTTCAATTAAATCAGATGTTTTACCTTCGTATTGCGGCGCTACCACAAATTTCAATTCCTTCTCTTTATTTACAACTGTCTCGCGTGTACTTTTCTCTGTTCCCCCTGCTTCCTTTCCATTAGAGCAAGCTCCAAGAATCAATAACAAGACGATGACAAATAACTTCTTCATTCTTCCTCCTTTTAATAAAACTTATACAAACCTTTATCTCTTCTTAGACTTCTTCACATGTTCCTTGTACATTTTTGACTTTTTCCCGTACCATTCTTCAATGGTATAACCATATTCCTCACGGTATTTCTCTTGGTTTTTATTGACTGCATTCAAGTTCTCTAGCGTTACTACATTGGATTTAAAAAATGATACCAAAAATAGTCCTAAGAGAATAGGTGCAATAGGTAACAAAGCAAGCAAGAGGTGCGCAAGGAAATGATTAAGCCCGTGGGTAAAGAGGTTGATTCCATACATCAACAACCATAAGAATAAAATAACATTCAAAAATTTTTTAATATTTAGAGAAGCAAAAAAATCTTTTCTAGCGCGCTGCTTTGTTACAAAAATATAGATAAAGTAAATCAGTGATAAGACAAAACCTATCCAGTAAACGATACGAATTGCAACTAGAGGGATTAAATACAAGATGGCTATAAACCAACTATAATAAAAAATCACAAATAGAATCAACTGAAGAATCTGAGTCAATAAATAAGCTTTAATGCGATTTCTTTTGGAAATAATATAAAAACTAATAAAACAGAGCCAACTAAACAAGAATAGAAAACCAAAGAAACTAGCTGGAGGAATAAGGCTATTTTCTATTGATGTCAATTGTATAACTAGTTCATGTCCATCTTCACTAGCCAATCGGAGCACTCCCATTGGAAAGTATGAGGCCCAAATAATCAAAAACAAATACAAAGGCATTGCGAAAATCATTAATAATGGATTCCATTTACGTGTTGTTTCTAGTGCATCATTAATATCTTTTTGTATCTCATCCATTTATTTTCTCCCATAGGTATTTCATTTGGTAAAAATCCTCCTTTATTTAAGTTTGAATAAATAGAGCGAATCGTCCTCTTATTCTTCTTTTTCAACCAGTATTCGGCGTTGTTTGTTCAGTTCGCGGTCTTTAGCAACATCGTAATACAAATCAAATTCTTCTTTGGTATTGACTGAATGCTCTTGATCATCTTTACTGAGTTCGGCTGGAATCTTAAGCCCTTCGTCAAGATTCGTATTGGCTGGGACAAAAAGCTGATACAAATCAAGAAACTGTGGAACATCTCCATAAACCTCATGGTTATATATCTTAGAATCAATTAGGAGATAAAACTGTGAATCTTGCTTGCTTAATAATTGATAAACTTTAGGCGCAGCTTTCTCCAAAACACTTCCCTTCAATACATCCTGATGAAAGGAAAGTTGATTTTGGCGAAGACTATCATAGTAAGTTTGTGAGATAGTCATCTCTATCAATTTCTCTTTTGAGGAACCTAGATCTACCGAAGGAGTTTTAGGAAACTGTTGTATTTTTGTATCTTCCCAATCAATTTGCTTGGTTTCTAAATTTAACCATAACTGCTTTCTCTTAGTAATATACCAATCTGGATTATGAACAGCTATAGGGAGATAATCTTTCCCATTTATTTCTACAATATCACCCGTTGGTACTGGAAAATAATTTTCATTGTAATCTCCTACCAAATGATAGAGGTCTACTTTCGATTCTTCCAATCGTCTATCCCGTATTCGATAGATAGAAAGAGTAAAGTATCCGTCAGATTCATCTTGGAGTCGATTCCTAGCTAAGCTACCAGATTGTATTTTAATATTTAATCGAGTAATATACCTTTGATTAGAAGCGCCATTAGTTCTTGCAAAGCTATTTCCAAAACGAGGACTTTCTTTAATGTCAAAGTAGCTCCTCGTTTTTGATTTCTTTAAAGTATGGTAATATTATTTGATAATATCTGTATCTATACTCTCCTAGAATTAACTTTGTTTCACTAAATAAAGTAGATAGAAAAGTCCTAAAATATACTAACAAATCTAACTTTTATCGGAAGTAGATTATCGGATGGAATACGACTTACTCCTTCAACACCCCTACTTTAATATCTGTATAGAATTTCTCATCAATTGTTGTGGTAAAAAAGAAGGGAGGGGTCAACTCACAATGTCCCTGATAATAGATATAACCCGCCAAGAAGCTTATTCCCTCTTTCACTGACTCGTCATCTGGCTCTAAAATTCTAGTTGAAACAGTATTTAAAACTTGAAACTGACTGTGATATAAAAACTCTTTCGGCAAAGCATTTTCAATATACTCTTCTTCTACTGGGATAAACAGTTCCATCAACACATCTTGATTTTCTTCTAACTTGGAATTAATCGTATAAAAGAAAGGTCCTCGAAGCGTATATCCTGCTTCTCTTACTTCGTCTAAAAAAGCATTATAGGTGTCTGGCATCTCTTCTGGAGATACTGTATAATACCTTGAGATAACATTTCTATACTGTATATCTTGGTATTCTCCCACGTTTTTAAATAGCATCTGAAATCTCCTTAATTGGGATATTAATTTCAACAAAGTGCTGTCCAAATATTGGCAAAATAGATAGAAAAACGGTATCTCCTTGCATTTCCAACCCCTCATCTTGAATATATTGCTTCATTTCTTCAATTTTGGGAAGGAAATGTTCATCAAATGGAGTTACATCAGAGACACACTGCTTAATTGTAAAATGTTCTAGATATTGAAATTCATCATTTCCTTCAATTGGAATGTTTGTCGGAATATAGACCTTAAACAAGGCTTCTCCCGGCTTCCCAAAAGTGCTCAAACATGTTTCAATCGTTGTCGGACCATTTTTATAGACCCCTGTTTCAAATAATAATTTTTCACAACCTTCAATCAAATCTAGAAAAGAATCCATGGCTACTTTTTTCTCTGTATAAGCAATATTGCTGATATCTATTCTAATTAATTTCATTTTATTTTATTTCTCCTCTATAAATAAAGTTATTCGTGCTTTTCTTTTTCCAACCGGTGAATACTCGTGCATACTCAAGCCAATAGTAGGGAAGACAGGCTATGCTCGCTACAACAAGGGGAGTAACTATATATATTCCTGGCAACATAAATAAACGTGCCATGATTACTACAGTTGCTGAAATCAATAGGCAAATAACAGAAGGAAGAAATAAAAGATTCTTCCTATACTCACCATGTGGTAATTTCTTAGCTTTAGGGACAATTAACAACTGGTAAACAAAGGTTAGTAACTGAAAAATAAGGCTTAGGCCAATTAAAATCGTGAAGACAGACCAATAGTTCTTCCCTAAAAATATAGATCCCCAGAAGAGAAACTCAACATGAGAAATCAAAATAGAACTGGCTGGAATCAATTGCAAGAATTTTGATTTGGAAAATTTTTGGAATAGCAAGAACATGGACACTAAAGCTACTGCATGATAAATGGTAATGTAAAAGATTATCATACTCACATCATGCATCTCACCTTTTATAAAAATAGATACTATAAATATTAGTAAAGTAAAAACAACCTCCATTGCAAAAGCCCTTATATAATCAAAACGCTTTATAGGACTAGTATCCACAACTGCCATATTCAAGAATTCAACATACTTTTCTTTCATCTTATCCTCCTAGCACGAGCTGTGCTACTACTAGACATTCTCATTAATTTCATTTTATTTTTCCTCTATAAATGAAGTTATTCGTGCTTTTCTTTCTCCAACCTGTGAATACTTGAGTATAGCCGAGAATAAAGAACGAGTTCCATGAAATACTCATTCCTACTAATCCGATGATAATATAGATTCCAGATAACATAAACAATCGTGTTATTACTACTATTGCTGCTGACGTTATTATTACAATAAGGGCTGGTAAGTGTAACAAATTCTTCTTATGCTCATTATCTGGTATTTGTTTGACTTTCGAAACAATTGATATTTGATAAAAAAAGTTTACTACTTGAAAAGCAAAGCTCAATCCAATGAAAAGAAAGAGTATCGATAAATACTGTTCCCCAAAGAATATAGAGCTCAAAAAAAGAAATTCAAAATGAAGAAAAAGATACGAAGTCGTCGGAACTGATTGTAATAATTTTGAAGCGGAAAATTTTTGAAACAACAAAAATGCAAGCAGTATTATTACCATATGGACAATAGTAACATGAATCAAAAATATACTAAGATTCTGCATTTGATTCTTAGTAAATATAGAAACAATCAGTACTACTGAAGTAAATAAAAATTCGATTAAAAATGCAAGATAGAAATGTAAATTTCTCACTGGTATATGACGAGTCATCAGTATATTCAAAAATTCAACATACTTTTCTTTCATCTTATCCTCCACTTATTTCTCTTCCCTAAACAATACTTTTCCCTGCTTGTATTTTCGTACGGCTAAGAGCCAGCGGATTGGATTGTTTTGGAATAAGAGCAGTACGACACTGATTGGGACGATCGTTGATCCGATTGGTACCATGAACATGGACGACTCAAACCACTCATGTTCATAATAGGGAATGAAGGTCCCAGGTATGGCAAAAAGCACAACAATAACCAAAGCGAATAGAAGAACGAGGATAACAAATAGATACAAGATGATTTTATCGGCTGTTGGTTCCTTATCTGGTGACTTCCTCCAAAAAGTACTACTTTCAACCGCTTCTTTAAACTGCTCTTCACCTGCTGGGACAAGCGACTTAGCCCTACTGTAGAACAGTTTTCCAAATCCATAAATACTTCCGATAAAAACGAAAAGGATAGCGGCTAGATGGATCGGAATCATCCACTCACTCAATTTAAAAGGCGCTATCAAGGATCGTATCTAAATACTGATAATAGCAACTAGCAAGAAAGCAAAGAAGAGAATCCAAGGCCACTTGGATTTTTTTGAACTGATAGCACCTTCCGTGTCTGGCAAGTTGCTATATTCTGTCATTAAAGCCTCTCTCGTCCTTGTATTATAGTAGACGGATTGCTGGCTTCCTTCGCCTATATAAATGATTTTTCTCATCTTACATTTCTCCCTCTTTCCCTCGGCTATCGTCCTGTAATGTCTCCATCAGCTCCTTGAACAGTCGTTTGCGTGTTTTCATCTGAAATTCATAGATCATATAAACAAGGGAAAAAATCCCTAACATATACATAATCAAGAACTGAAAATCAGAGTAGATAAAATAGCGATAGATTGAAAACAGAATCATGAGAAAACAAAAAACCTCAACTAGGACTGTCCATCTAGATTTTCTCCTAAGTGTTTTGATATTGGCTTTTGTCAGTCGGACTTTTCTAAATCTATCTGTCTTCATTTTACGTCGGGTAGATTTGGCAAGGAGAATTGTCCCGAAAATCAAAAACAGAGACATCAAGATAAAGAAGATCAGATTGAAAGGTGACGAGACATCTCCAAAGGTTTGGTTGAGCCACTTCGACAGCCGTTGCAAGGAATAGATTGCAATAGGAGCTGCAATGGCTGAATAATTCATGCCTTGTTTTATACCGTAGAATACTTGATCCCTCAGATCATAATAGATAAAATAATCCTCCAGAGGGTCCATACTGATTAATTTTTTTACACTTGTATCCATCTTATTTCCCGTCTCCTAAACTCAATACGGATACTCAAACAGAGTTCTACTTTCTCTTAAAAGCATCGTGACGACGATTGCGAGCAGTCTAGCCGATTTTTCGGTATTTTCCTTCCTAGAGAAAGAAAAGTTTATTAGTATTATAGCATGAACCCCCAGAAAAGGGAAAATATCCCCGATAGATACCTTGGCTAGAGTCAAGAAAAGCTTCGTCATCTCATACAAAAGCGAACAAGTCCGCATTCTAAAAACAGAATACGAGCCTGTTCGCCTTTTTCTATGTATATGATGTGTTTTCCTCGTCTCATCGTGCCAAGCGAATGCGGGTCACAATCCCGTCTGGATCTAGAAGATTCAGCTCACTTGAATTTAGCCACTTGATCGGTGCTTCTAGCTCTTGTGCTTGCTTAACGATGTTCAAAAGTTCTTCCTTGCTTTCGACCTCAAGGACGTAGTAGGCCAAGCCAGGCAAGCCCGATTTACGCGGAGCTAGACCTTTTCCAGCCCATTCGTTGACAGCCAGGTGGTGATGGTACTGACCTGCCGCTATCCAACTAGCACTTGGAATACTAAATTTATCCTCTAGCCCTAACACTTTTTGATAAAACTGACTCGCCGCATGGCTATCCTTAACCGATAGATGGATATGCCCCATTCTCGTCCCCTCAGCTAGGATAAAGGGGTCTACCTTTTCCCCTAACTCATAGATATCCTGTGCCGCAAGGGCTTCGGTCACACCGATAATACGGCCATCTTCGCGAATATCCCATGAAGAAACTGGCTTATCACGGTAGAGTTCAATGCCATTTCCTTCCAAATCCTCCAGATAAAGGGCTTCACTGTATCCATGATCCGCACCTCCGACCAGAGGAATGCGCAAGTCACTTAGGTGTTTCAAGACATCTGCCAAGGCTTTTCGTGTCGGTAACAAAATCGCCAGATGGTAGAGCCCATAATGCTCCCTTACTTCGCCAGACTTTTCTGCTTGAATCAAGTGGACCAAGGCCTTTTTACCAAGTCCCAAAATCGCTTCTGTCTCTGTTTGAGATAAAATCTCCAAGCCAATAATCTGGTGATAAAAAGCCGTTTGACTCGTCAAATCCTTGACATTTAAAACCGCCTCTGCTAGGTAAATGTGGCTTTGGTAAGCATAAGTCATAGGGTGTCTCCTTTTTGTTGTAACTTTACATATTACATCGATTATACACTATTGAGATAAAATGTCAACGAAGACAACTCAAAAGAGCTGGAAACGATCTCTTTATAACCCGAAGATTTTAAAGAATTTTATATTCTTGATTACAAAGAAAAAGATAGAAGAAAATGCCCTCAAAAAGGACTTTTCTTCTATCTAACTAACGCTTGAAATCAGCGTTTCTTATGTATTGATTCGTATTGAATGCTTACTTCACTTCTATAAAAAGATTAAATAATTTCTATTTTAGCTGTTAGAAACGTTGGTACATCAATGTTTTTAGAATGCTACATAATAAAAGGTAGAGTGAATGGTAAAGTAGTAAAAATAGTTGTTATCCTAGTTGATTAAAAAAGTCTTTGATTTCCTCATCTTTTATAAAATAATATATAATTTTCCCCTCTCTTCTAGTATCCAAGATGTTTTGATTGGCTAGTTTACGAAGATGGTGGGAGGCAGATGCCATACTGAGATTTAGTAAACAGGCTATATCACATACACAGAGTTCTTCAACAGCAAGAAGATAAAAGATGATATTTATCTGTTTATTATCGGTAAACTTTGATAAAATACAAAGTGATTTTTGGACTTTTTCCTTTTCAAGGTAGTTCGTTGCGGTTGTAACATTTTGTTGATTTATAATATTCACTTGGCATATACTATCTTTTTTCATAATTTTTTCTCCTAGCCGAACACAGTCCTTAGCATGTCAAAGCTGTTGTTTTCAATCAGGATATACATCCCCAATCCTAAATAAACAACGGCAATAAACCATCTGCTATATTTTT
>NZ_KQ970183.1:141815-144693 GCF_001579015.1 Streptococcus oralis | reverse complement strand
CAGCCCCATCAAAATATTGATAAGAAGGTAGTGTAGCAAACATTAAAAAGCCCTGCCATCGAAATGATAGCAGGGCTTAACTTCAATATCCAGATGATATATTTATCTAAAAAAGGTAGAGAAAAAGGTAGAGTTTGGACTGAAATATAGTGAAATGTATTGAAATTGAAAAAAGAAAAAACGCTTGAAATCAGCGTTTTTCTTATGTATTGATTCGTATTGAATGCTTACTTCACCTCTGTTTAAATAATTCTGAACAGTATGTTGCGATTGGATGGAGTAGATTAAGTGATGGTATAGAATCAAATGACTTTCAAGAATATTACAATCGGATTAAACAAGAAAGAGGTAGAGCAAATCCAGCGATAAACGGTTTTAGGGATGCTAAGGAAGATGATCTATTTTGGACACGAGACTTAGAAGGAAATTATTGGATTTGTAGAGTAAAGTCTCCAGTTGAGGTTGTATGTGATACACAGTTGGATATTGGTGCTGTTATTTCTGTAGAAGCATATAATGTGGGCTTACAGGTTCCTGGACAAATCAAATCTTCCTTTAATAGACCACGAGGAGGAACAATCGAAAAAATTAAAGATAAAAGTATAATAGAGTACTCAAAATCATTATTTAATAAATTTTCGAAGAGTAACTATTTTAAGATAACGCCTTATAAGGGAGGACTTCTTAATAATCTACCTGAATTTGATTTGGAAGAGCTTGTAATATCCTATCTACAAATAAAAAAATTATTATGTTTTATCTAATTCGATAGCAAATAAATCTACTACAATTAAGATTGAGTGTGAAATGATTTCGAGGGATGTTGAGAACCCTAGAAAAGCAGTAGTTCAAGTGAAAGGCAAGAAGGCAAAGGAACTTGACGCTTTAGAATTTAAACAATATGTAGATGAAGGTTATCTAGTATATTTATATGCTCCGAAAGTAATAAATTTAGATAAGATTGAAAATGTAGTTAGGATAGGGGACGACGATTTATTAGATTTCTATGAGAAATATAAGTTAATCCTACCAGCATCTATCACTCAGTGGGAAGATTTATTTACTAGTGAGAGTGATTAAGAAGTATAGATACTAACTTTGATCACTGAATTTCTTATATTTTTTTAAACTCTATCTTTTTTTGTAGACAGTTATAAAGTCGATCAGAATGAACCTTGTAAATGTATAAGTTAATTCTTACAGACCTAAACTATTCCCCTGTTTAAAAAATATTGATTCAAATTTTATGAAATTAATCAGTAGATCCCGTTCTGAAAAGCCTTGATATTACGTTGGTTTTAGTCCAACTGAAACTCATACTTTTCAAACCAGGTCTTAAGAAAGCTCGTAAAGCATCACAATTATCAAAACGTTAATCAACACGCTTATATCAACGTTTACAGACATTTAAGAAATTTCTCTTGGATGTCTTTTTTTGTCTAGCTAAATTTTACAAATTGGGCAATTTAGGTTACTCAATAATATAAAAAAGATAAAAATTTAAAGTTCGAATTTTAATTTTAAAAAAAGTAATTATTATTGAATATCTGTTCAAACATTTTTTCTTTTCTAAGGTTAATATAAGTATATATACTTTAAAAAAGGAAGTCAAACATCTTGCTCATAGATTTTTGCATTTTTAAAAAATACATTTTGTCATATAATAATGTGGAAAATTGACGGATTCCTTAAATAATCATATAATATGAATATGTAAACCCTTACATACTATTCTACTTATACTTGATAAAATGCAAGTTCTTGAGGATCTATAAATATATAAACACTCTTCTATTTATAAAGTGAAATAAAGAATCACGGAGAAAGTTTATGGATATTAAAGAGACATTCAACCAGCTAGACAATACAAAATTTAATGATTTCAATAATCGCCTTGAAGGTTTTGAGAAACTTTTTAAAGACAAATATTATTTTACCCATCCCGAAGATTTTAGCTCAATCTTTAAAAGTACAAGTAAATATATTTTATCGAAAGGAGAGATATATGAGTGAAATAGTTATTAATGCTCAGAATTTATCTAAAAATTTTTATAATTTTGATTCAAGACTCCCATTTATCAAGAGATTTTTGAAACGTAATCAAATAACGATTCGAGCTGTTCAAGATATTAGTTTTACGATTAAGAGAGGGAGTATAGTTGGCTTTATTGGGAGTAATGGAGCTGGTAAATCCACAACGATTAAAATGTTGACTGGGACTCTTTATCCTAGTTCCGGAAAATTAGAAGTGAATGGAGAAATTCCATTTAAAAGAAGTATAAATTTTAGAAAAAAAATTTCAATAGTAGTAGGAAATAAATTACAGTTATTTCAAGATGTTTCGGCTATGGATTATTTTCAATTGATTGGTACTTTATATGAGGTAGAACCGGCGATTTTACAAGAACGAATTCAGGAATTAAGCAATTTGTTGAATGTAAAAGATCAGCTTTACCAGCAGGTCCGGACCCTCTCTCTTGGACAAAAAATGAAAATGGAGTTTATCGCGGCATCTTTAACAAGTCCGGAAATATTATTTTTAGACGAGCCTACTATAGGGTTAGATATACAGTCTAAAAAAGATATCAGAACATTTTTAAAGAAAATGAATGAAGAATGTCATACTACTATTATTTTAACGAGTCATGATATGGATGATATTTCGTCTGTTTGTGACGAATTAATCGTCATTGACAAAGGAAAAATTATTTTGCAGGAGTCAATGGATGTTATTTTATCTAAATTTTCTGATTTTAAATATTTAAAGATAAAAATGACATTAGATTTGGTACCAGAGTTATGCTCTGTTAAAGGAGTAGTAGTCATTTCTCAAACAAAATCGGAATGTATACTAAAAATACCTAGAGATTTTGTCTTT
>NZ_KQ970183.1:139579-141727 GCF_001579015.1 Streptococcus oralis | reverse complement strand
GAGACATTAGAATCAATCAATAAGCTTGTAGATATAGAAGATTTTGAAATATCAAATCTTTCTTTAGAAGAAATTATTTTACAAAACTATTTTACAAAAAAGGAGCACAATTGAAAAAAGAAATGTCTATTATTCTGATATCATTTCGATCTATTTTGAACTATAAATCAAGTGTACTATTGTTAATGTTACAGGCAAGTATACAAATTATGATATCAGTATTTTTATGGACGTATATATATCAGAGTAACCAGATAAATATAGCAGGATATGATTTTACCTCAATGGTTCAATACTATTTGGGGACTATAATTTTTTCATATTTTGTTTTTTATCCAGTTGATTGGGAAATCAATGACGATGTTCATTCAGGAAATTTTTTTAGCATATTAATAAAACCTGTTACTTTTTATAAGTATTATTTTTGTAAAATGCTTGGAGATAGGCTTGCTCATTTATTATTTATCATCATTCCTGTCATTTTATTCTCCAGTGTTTATTACAAGAATGAGTTATTAACCATTGAAATTCTTATTTTAGGAAGTATTGCAATTATTCTATCTATGGTTCTATGGTTTTTAATATCATGTTGTGTAGGTATGCTTTCTTTTTGGTTAGAAAATATATTTTTTGTCCTTACTGTTAAAGAAATAGTAATTCAGTTTTTATCAGGAATATTATTGCCTTTAAGTTTTTTTCAAATAATTTTCGTCTGTTTTTAGATGTATTACCTTTTAAATACTTAGTATATGAACCGCTTCAGATGTTTAGTAATGATACATATAAATTAATAGACTATTTGAGAATTATTTGTATTCAATTGATTTGGTGCATCATTTTTTATATTATATCAAGATTCATATTGAGAAAAGGAGTGGAGCACTTCTCAAATGTGGGAGGATAAAATGTTTAGAATAAAAGTAATTTTTAGGCTACTTCATTTTGGTTTTAAATCTGATATGAATTTTCATTTTGACTTCTTTTGTGGTCTATTTTCGTCGATACTGTGGATTGGTTTACCTATTGTATTTTTTAGATTGATTTTCTTAAACATAGACTCTTTTAATGGTTGGGACTATTATCAAATTTTATTTTTGGTAGGTTCCTACACTATTGTAGATGGAGTTATGATGGGATTGTTAATTAGAAGTATGGGAATTTTAGAATCAGATATTTTGAGTGGTAACTTGGATCAAATTTTATTGAGGCCGTTTGATACTCAGTTGTTCTATATTTTTAGATCATTTAATTTAGTTCAATTCGTGAATACTTTTTTTGGTCTTGCGATCATTTTTATAAGTTATGGAAATTTAAATGTACATTTAAATTCATTAAAAATATTATTTTATATCCTTTCTTTAATGTGTGGTTGTATTATATATTATTCAATTTGGTTTCTAATAACGATTAGTTCATTTTGGTTCCCAACTAAATTTTCAAAAGTAGATGTATTTTTGAATTATATTGGAATTTCTAAGTATCCATATAATATTTTTACAGGTATTAACAGATTGATCACTATGTTATTTGTTCCCAATTTATTAATTGCCAATCCTGCAGTATTAATATTTTTAGGGAAAGATACATTGAACCTATTTTTCTATCAAATAGTTTTTACAGTTTTTTTGATTATTATCAGTCGTACAATTTTTAGAAAAGGATTGAAAAAATATGAAAGTGCAGGAAGATAAACAATGTTGTTCAGTTATATGTTTGACTAAAGGAAGTGATTCGCTGTACTTTGTTTTGTGGTCATTGAAACATCAGATAATTATAAACTATAATTTAAAGAATAGTATTATTAACTTATAGGTGCTAAGAAAAAATTTAAAGAAATTCCCTCATTCAATCAAACTTATTCATATTTTTTAAAATAAGAAAATAGTTGGATTTTGATGATGGTTGATATAAAGCTAAACTGAAAGTACCTGAAATCCAACTGTGTCAAACCAGGTCATACGATCTGTGAGAAAAAGAACACATAACAAAAAGAGGAGCTTCACAATTGTACTGACCCCAAAAAGTTAGACAATTAATTTATCCGAAGGATTTAGTTCTGTATTGCACAGAGCTAAGTCCTTTTAGTTTGACTTTAATTCGTTTGTTATTGTAGTAATCTATGTAGTCTACAATAGATTACTCGAGGTC
>NZ_KQ970183.1:121483-138879 GCF_001579015.1 Streptococcus oralis | reverse complement strand
CGGAGTTCTCTAAGTGTCTAGAGTTTTGGGAAAGTGAAAAATTAAATATCATATAACTTGAGAGAGTGAGAAAATCGCTCTCTTTTTTCGTTGCCAAAAATTAAGGAAAGGAGAAAAAATGTCAGATAATATTGAAATTGTTATGGATATTGATTCGTTAGAAATTTTCGATGTAATAGATCTTGATAAGAATGAAAATATGGTTGATTGTATCCCTGAAGGAAATTCTGAAGAAAAGGTATCTCCATACGATGACCTCGATAGAGTTTGGCTTGGAAACGGTTATTATTATAAGCCCTCTAGTCTACTTTGGGAAGTTATTAAAGACGATGTTATTCATGAATTAAAGCCTAGAAATAAACATGGCAGTTATCCTTACTCCAGAAGAGCAAGAGATGGAACTTGGGGACAAACTAGCCAATTGACTCAGGATCAAGCCTTGTGGTTGACTCTAGAGTTTAATCCAGAATTGATGGGATATGTGTAGGAAGGAAATAAGGAATGTTTAGCAAGAAAGTATTGGTGGCATGCTATATTTATAGCTTTGATTATTCAAAAGAGTCACTAGAACTTAATGAACTGATGTTTAGGAGTGTTCCAGTAAAAAAACGATGGAGAAAGTATTTTTTACTTAGTCTTGGCGATCGTGAAGATTTCGGTTTATCTGTATCAAAAAATGATTTTGAGAAAGTCTTAAATAAAGGTTGTTATCATGTCGTATTTTTTGAAAATCATTCTAGACAAAACCCGTTTAAAGCTTGGAGGTTATTCAATAAATACTACAGAATGAGGAATAGCTATGTCTAATAGGCTTAAAAAACTAAGAAAGGAAAAACTCGATGAGTGTTCTGATTATATTTAATCTAATTTTTGCTATTGTTTCATTCGGTATGTTTATCAGCTCTTATCACAGAGATAAACCTGTTGTGCTTTTACTAGTTATTTTTATAGTAAATGCTTTTGCAGTTTTATTATCAGTGTTCAACTATTTTGGACTAATCAAGTAAAGAAAGGATTACCTATGAAACAACACCAAACAAAGGTCTCCAAGTTGACTAGAGACGTAATGATTTTCGATTTGATGAATACAATGGGATGGACTAGAAGTCGTGCTATTGCAGCTATTGAAGAGTTAGAACAAACTCATCTTGTCTATTTTCCTGAAGCTGGAGGCTTGAGATTACAAGTTGTAGGAGGCTACTAATGGCGGATATCACGATTGATCAACTAGCTACTCTAACCTTTTATCAAATTCCAGAAATATTTTTTACTCGTATTCAACACAATGAGAAAGGCTATGTCAAATTGACTAGTTCCTATACGAGTCTTTCATCTGATGCTAAGTTAGCTTATGGCGCTCTTTATAATCGTTGTAAATTAAGTATCAGTTCATTCCAGAAGGGGAATAGAGATTACGTTGATGAAAATGGAGCGGTTTTTCTAATTTTTACAGTTTCTGATCTGATGTTACTACTTGATAAGGGAAAGATGAAAGTTACTAAAATTAAGAAAGAGCTACAAGAACATGGTCTCTTACGAGAGGTTAGGCAGGGACTCAATAAGCCAAATAGACTTTATCTTCAGCTAGTGGATGCTAATTTAGAAATAGTGGAGCACTACTCAACTGATGGTGAGTTACTGAAGAGGGTTAATGCTTTAGGTAAAGTTCTCTATGAAAAAGCACCCAAAAGCCTTGGTAATAGAGAAAGTATCAAAAATGGACGTCCGCAAAATGGACTTCAAAACGTCCACGAAGCGGACGGAATAAATACAGAGAGGAGTCAGACAGAGTCCTCATACGATACTAATCGATACGAGGGTGAGTCATCTTTATCTGGTTTATCAATTTCTGAAGCATTTAAAATGGGGCAACATGGTTTTCTTTCTCCTCAACTAGTTCAGAAACTCAGTTTGTTTGGAAAAGATGCAAAAATTCTTGAAAATAAAATCTATCAATCAAAACGTCAAGTTGAGAAGAATTACAACAACCTCTTAGCTAATCAGGAAATTTATGGAGAGGTTTGGTTACAGGATCTTGAACGTGAGCTTGATAAATTGATTTTCAAAATTAAAACAGGAGAGGCTGAAGGAAAACCAATCCAGAATATCCCAGCCTATTTCTACAAAATGATGATTCGTTTTTGGAAGATGGCTTTACTCATTGAAAAAGAACAGGGCTTTATGGAGGTATCAGGACAAAGTGAGTATGCTAGAAAATCCCCTGCTGAGTGTCCTAGTCTTATTGCATACTATTATCCAGATAAACTATCAGAGACGAAACTGAATAGCTATTTATCAGAATTGTCTAAGGGAGTTGAAACATGTTAAAAGATGAATTTAGACCAATTGATGGTAAAGTGCTAACGATAGGTCGTAGCCCGAAGGAGAAAATCTACACGATTCCTAAAGCTGTTTTTGATTTACCGAAAAAAGAAAGAGCTGAGAAACTCAACCAAATTTTCTCATCATGGCAACAGAAAGAGGATTGATTTTATGGGATTGTTTAATAACCAAGATAGAATGAACGGAGGGCAAGCTATGAAAGCTAGATCTTCCCAATCAGTTCAAGAAATCGAAATGATTGTAGAGTATTTTGATAAAACGGTAGACAGTATTTCTGTCACTTCCAACTTAGAGGAACTAGAAAAATTGGTATCAAGTTCATTTGGAACAGGAGCTAGTATGAATTTCACATCAGCGGCTCCGCCGTTTTCTATCAATCCTCGATGGGTGAAGAAGATAACTTATCGGACAAAATAAGGAACGATATCAGGAGGATAATAATGTTTAAACTAGTTGCAATAGCTTTTTTATTGATCTTAGCTTATGGAATAGGGCTTGTCATGCTGGAGCTGAAGAATGCTCCTCTGATGGATGAGGAAATAATATCAATTCCAAATAATGAAGGAGACAAGTAGATGTGAGGAAACAAACACAAAATCGTATCAGAGAATTACGAAAAAAAGCCAGGTTGTCTCAGCAAGCCTTGGCTGATCAGATAGGTGTGTTTCGTAACACCATATCGAACTGGGAAACAGGATATAGTCAGATAAGTCTTGAAAATGCTAAAAAAGTAGCAGAATATTTCGGGGTAACCATTGACTACCTGTTAGGATCAGAATCGGACCAAACTTAGTCCAGTTAGATTCATATTGACCGAGAAGTCACTAAACTACCAGAACATTGAAAATTAAATACAAGGCTTGCCCTGATGCAGCGTGGCTATGGATAAAAAAGAAACGGGGGCGAGCAGCAAACTAGAAAATGATATCTAGTCCAGCCACTGAACGAAAAAGCATGATAAAGATCATAAGCTGAAGGAGTAAGGGTTCCTAGACTATAAACCCAGCGCATGAAATACCGATGTAAAAATACGTTTTTACACAGCACGGCGTTATTTCGCCTTTCAACTTCAAGGAGAAATCTATGATAGATGAAACAACGGTCCGCTTAAGGGACTTAAAAAACTTAGGAAAACAAGGAGGTGCGACAGCTCGCTTAGAGGACGGAACAGACCTTATCCTGAAGCCAGACTATGCAGTCAAACAAGCTAGAGGATACGTAGACGGTGTTCTAAGGGATGTTGAATTTCATTTGCCTTATAAAAAGGTTTATGATCAAATTCGCACTATCAAAAAAGGAAGCCACATAGTGGCTAGGAAAGTCAGAAGTCCATCGGGAGTGGAACTTCGCTTGACAGGAAAAGGCTACCAGCCTAAGAACACTAAAAATTAGAAAAGGAAAAATTACAATGAACAAGAACAAAAACCAAGTATTAGCTACACTCGCACTTTCAACACTCGTGCTTTTACAAGCTGGCGGATTTGCATCGGCAGACGAACTTGCGCCAGTTGATTCTTCAGCACCAACGACAGAAATCGTTTCTCCAACTAAGCCAACTACAACACAGGCTGAAGGAACTGCAGACCAAACAACGGCTCCTTCAGTTACTCCAGTTGATCCAACAGCTCCCTCAGACAAGGATAACGCAGGAAACCTTGACGGAGTGCCAGCTGATAAACCAGCATCTTCAGATAAGGCGCAAGACAAGGATAATGCAGGTAGCCTCGATGGTGTTCCAACACCATCAGATAAACCACAAGACAAAGACAACGCAGGAAGTCTTGACGGAGTGCCAGCTGATAAACCAGCGCCTTCAGACAAGGCTCAAGATAAGGATAACGCAGGTAGCCTAGATGGTGTTCCAGATGAACAGCCAAAAACGACTGATCAAGCGAACCAACAAGGGAAGTCACAAATTGGAACGACATCTACATCAACAGGTCAGGCGGTGCATGATATTACGAAAGCACCTGTTCAAACCAGCACAGGTAATTCTATTGTCAGCACTAAAGATGGAAATCTTGTCCTTGAAGATGGCTCTGTAGTTGCTCCTGAAGCGCTTGGAGGTGTTACGAATGAAGACAAGACCATCAGTGTTTCAACTGCAGATGGTAAAATGGTGACTTTGCCAAACACAGGAACAGAAAAAAGTTTCCTAGCTGTAATCGGTGGAATGTTGTTTACAGCGGTTGGCTACTTCTACAAGAAAAAATTATTTTAATTAAGTGAAGGAGAAAGAAATATGACAGAAAAAACAAAAGGACACGGATATTTCCGTAAGAAAAAATGGGCTAAAGGTTTAGCAGCAGCTCTTGCAATCGCAGGTTTTGAAGCCTTCTCTGCAGGTTCAGCATTTGCAGATGAAGCAGTCCAGCCTGAAAGTAAAAACGACAACAACGCTTACGCTACACAAGCTGGTAAAGCAACAGGAAGCCAGTCTGTAGCGATTGATAATGGAGCAGTCACAAAGGCTGCTGAAAAAGCAAAAGAAGCAGGGGTGAACGTTTCTGAAACTAAGATTGTTGATAAAGGAACGGATACCACTGCTCCAAAACTTGAACAGTCTAAGTCTGAGATTAAACAAGATCAAGACAAACAGGTCAAGGCACTTGAAGAAACGACTGTAAAACAAGTCGAAAACAATACAGCCTTCAATGAAGCACTGGAAGCCATCCAAGCTAACAATAGCTTTGTGGCTACTGAAAAAGGCAAGCACGAACAATCAACAACTGTCACAGTGACGAATGACGGTTCGACTGCCACAGATGGTTCAGCACCTCAAAACAAGAAAGCTACTCAAACAGCTAAACATACCTTGTCAGAGAATCAGCAAGCTGTCTCAACCTACCTGGAAGAAAAAGGGAAGTACGAAGCTACTGTCAAACAAGCTACAATTTTGAATCAGGCTGTAGAAGCCGCAACTACAGACTTGAAGAAACAGGGCGTAACGGTTGATACAGTGACACGTACAGTTTCTTCAGTAGCAGAAGTAGAAGCATTGAAGAAAGCAAATGATCAGGCTATTGCGGCCGCAAAAAGAAAAGTTGTGCTCAACAAGGCTCTTCTTGATGCCTACTCAGAAAGCCAAACTGCTAGTCAAGAAGTCAATCAAGATGCTGATCGCAAATCAACTGAACTGAAAAACTCTGGTGTACTTTTAACATCTAAAACACAGGAAGTTTCTTCAGCTGATGAAGCTAAACAAATTGGGAAACAAAACCAAGCGGCTTATGATCAAGCTAAGCAGGCTCAAGCGGAATGGCAGAAGAAGTACAATGAGCTTCTTGCTAAGACAAGCACGGAAGGCTACACTAAAGAAGTAGTCTTGCAAGCCCTTAGTGTTGCGACAGCAAATCCTGAAGCAACAGTGGACTCCTCTGCTCCAGGAGCGCAGGTAACCACTAAAGATTACATCGCTTCCTCAAATGGAACGTCAGGCTATACTCGTGTTCTTGACTCGACTAAAGTCTTGAAATACAAGGATGTTGGCACTGGATGGAAAACAGAAGTTGACTACACTAATCTGAAAGGCTTGACTGTTTCAACTGCAGATGGTAAAAAGCATGATATTTCTCGTATCCATCGAAAATTCGAGATTCTTAATCAAGGGAAGACAGGGTTAAACGATGTATATGTATTGAATGATCCGACTGAGGGCTTTGTAGTAGCTCGTAATGATGGAGCTGGTGGAGCTGCAGACTACATGAATTTCTTGGTTACGGATACCTACTACTACAACGTGGATGGGAAAGAAGTAGCCTTCCAAGCAAGTGAAAAGACTCCTGCAACCCTGACCTATTCCTCACTCAATCACAATCGTATTGGTTGGGAAGGTGCGAAAGCCATTAATGGAACTCATGTTGAAATTAACGGATCCACTGTTACAGAAAACAAAGATTACGGTTATGTTTACGCTGAAGAGTACAACCGCCAAGAAGATGTGGGGCATCTTTGGGATACATCTGACTCACCTTACCAATACAAGGGTGCTGCTCTTGGTGTCTTTAAGGAAGGGACAGCCTTCACAACCGAATTTATTCAATGGGATGGACCAGAAAGTCCAAATGGTCAAACCTACTGGTTCGCTTTGAATACGAAAGTTGTAACGCCAGTTGTTGAAGTTCCAGCTACAGCAACTATCACAAAAACAACTGTGAAACCTGTCAAAACGGAACCTGTATCAGCTAACCTGGTCAATGCGAAGAATCCAGCAAAACCAACTTTGGCGCTTAAAACAGTTTCTGAAACCAAAAATCAGAAATTGACAGCAAGTTATCACGGCTATAAATTGCATTATAAACCAGTTGTCAGCAAATCTGTAGCAGATACAGACAAGACCAATACAAACGGTCAAACAGTTGCTAAAAACGCTACTCAGCTTTATACATTGCATCATGATAATATCTATGCGAACCTTAAAAAAGGGGACAAGATTACCATCATCGATCCACTCGAAGCTGGAGCAGTTCCTGATGTGGCTGTCACAAAGGCAGCTGCAGAGAAAGCAGGATGGGGCGTTGCCTATGATGCAGTAAAGAATACGTATACCTTTACTGCAACCTACGAAGGGAAGCGCCTAGAAGCTCCTGTGATTACTTGGAAGCCAATCTATGACAAAGGCTTCTATGACAATACTTATAAAGTGTTAGTGAATAACTATGAAGTTTTCTCAGATACTGTTACGAACTACACTCCAAAACCTCCAAGACCAGTCAAAGCTGTCTTGGATCGCTCTGGTAAGGATATCAATGGTGCGACAACATTTGATCGCAACGTGACCTTCCGCTTGATGACAGATTATAGCCCTTACACCAAAACCCTTGCTTCAGCGCAAGCGATTGGTAAGAAGTTTGGAATCTTTGACGATGTTCAAGACAAAGCCTTCACAGTTGACCACAGCAAGATCAAGATGACTGCTGCAGGTAAAGATGTAAAAGACTTGTTTGACATGTATCACGTCCTTTCAGACAAAGGGCGTACAGATGCAATCAATAAGATTCTGAAAGAATTGAACTTGAATCCTAAAGGTGAGTTTTATCTTTGGGTAGCGAAGGATTCTAAGAGTTTTTATCACAATTACGTGAAGCAAAATAAAAAGGTGACGATTGATCTTCCAGCTAAGCTCCTGGTTAAAGCAGGGGAGAAAGTCGAAAACGATCTTAAACAAATCGACTTTGGCAATGGCTATCAATCAAACCTTGTCACTGTCTCGGTTCCTGATGTGAATCCAGAGAAGCACGCCTTGGATCAAAAGGATAATAAAAAAGTCTTGGACGGCCAAGAAGTGCAAATTGGCCAATATATTCGCTATTTACTTGACGGTGTAACCGTGCCTACTAAACACGACAGCCTCTTCCAATATGATGGTAGTGATCAGTTGGATATGGTTCATGATCGATTCACAGGTAATTGGTCTGGTATTATTCGTGGGACAGAATACCTTGCTGAAAAAGACTTGGTTCTTCCTTATGATGTCATCATGAAGGATGGAAAAGTAGTCAAGGCTGGTGAGAAGGTCGTCAAAGGTACACCTTATGCCTTCTTGTTTGAAGTGAACCAAGATACGGATCCTAACTTCCTCAAGAAAATTGTGACCGTTAAATGGAACGAAAAGGAAGGCAAATGGTCGTATGTTATTAACCAGGATTTCTTAAATTCTTTAGGTGTAAAAGGCACGTTCGATGCGGATTTCTACCTAGAGGTAGAACGCATCAAGGCTGGTAAGGTTGAAAATACCTTTATCAATACAGTCAATTTACAAGAGATGACGGCTAAAGTTACAACAACAACGCCGGAACCTCCAAAACCAGAGCCTAAAGAACCAGGCAAGCCACAACCGCAGCCGTCACTACCAAACACAGGAACAGCAGCAAGCATGCTTCCAACTTGGGGAATGATTTTGGGATTGTTGAGTCTTGCAGGAGCTGGGCTTCGTAAGCATAAAAAATAGAACATCTAGAAATTCCCCCTCATCTATGGTATAATGAAGCCATAAAAAAGAGGGGGAAGAGAGATGAGAAAGGACACGAAAATGGATGCACATGTGACTAGAAGTGGATATAGATACTACACTCCAACTCGAAAAAAATCAGAAGTCACTAAGGCTGAAGAGAAGAAGTGGAAAAAAGGACTACGTTGGCTAGGAAAAGCCGTCTGGTCAGGAATGAAGAACTTACCGAGTGTGATTGTGAGAGCTGCCGTTTTGATGGTTGCGACTCCACTCATGTTTCTCCTCTTTATCTTTAATTTGATTAAGAGCTTGATTGCGACAGCAATTGGATGGGTAGTATTTAAGGTTGTAGTTGTCCTAGGCTATGCTGCTTTTTGGGAAATATATTTTTGGATAACAAAATCAGGTCCCTCTGCAGATGTAGAGAAGCAGTTAGATTGGCTTATGACTAACTTTTTCTTTCCTCAAAAGGTCCCCATCTACTATTGGTGGGAAACAACTATTATCGTTGTCTTAGCTGTGATTACAGCCCTCTCTCTAACCTTTCGTCCAACGGATGAAACATAGTATTGAATAAACAATGTAGGTGCTAAGGAATTTTCTTAGTACCTTTTTATAAAAAGAAAGTGAGAAAAAAATAATGGATGCAGTTGTAGATTTTATTAACAAAATTGGAAATATCGGTGGGATTATCGGTATTGGTTGGGCCGCTTGGGGTGCCTGGGACTTAGCAGTAGGAATCAAACGTGAATTGGATGATAAGAAGGATAAAGGAATCCAAAGTTTGATACTAGGTGCACTTTTAGGTGCCGTTCTAAAAGCCCTCTTTACAGCTTTAGCAACAGGTCTTCAATCTCTTGGTTAGGATGAAGAAGAAAGAGGAGGTGGTTTTATGGACCAATCCACACTTGATCAACTAACCATGAGTCTGAAAGACTATAATGCGACAGCCTATGAATTGATGGAAACTGTTTCGGGATCGATGGAGAAGGTAGCAATTTTGCTTCTTCTCCTTTTTATGGGGATCAACCTCATGAATTGGCACCAACAACTTAAAAGCAATGGTGGGGAGCTGTCTTTTCAGCTTTGGATTGAAGAAATCCTCAAATATGCTATTGCGCTCTTTTTTATCCTCTATGTGGATGCGATTTTTGATGCCTTGTCATGGTTGTTCAATGTTATCATTAAGTTAGTAGCCAAGAATGCTACAGATCCTTTCAGTTCTGAGCCACCAGATTTTAAAGGTTTGGGTATGATTGAGAAATCATTCTTTAAAATTGTTTATGCGGTTGTTGATTTTGTCGGTCAGATATCGACTAAGTTGTTGATCTTGTTACGCTCCTTTACGCTTTACACGTATAAGGGAATCGCTAAAATTATTGTCGCTTGTTACATGGTGGATAGCTTACGCCCGATCTGCCTCGGTTTCTTTAAGCTCTATGCTGCTGCTGTCCTTCAGGGATTGATTTTAGTGGTTGTGACCATGCTTTATCCAGCTGTTGTCACGAATGATTTATTGACACTTAGCAATACTGGAGCTTTTATAACTGCACTCGTAGCCATTGCAAAAGGAATCATTTACATCATTATGCTCTTTGGCAGCCAACGCATGGCTAAGAATATCATGCAGGTGAACTAGGAATTTGCTAAAAAGGTACTGAAGAAAGGAACAGAATGACACGTTTAGGCAGTGAATTTTTAAAGGCTTTAGATAGCTACGAAAGGCCAGTTATAGGGTATATGACACTGAGACAGTTAGTGCTACTATTTGGGATAGCATTGACAGTAGTTGTCACTACTATTCTCTATTGGCTGAAGGCACCTGATATAATCCTTTATGGCGTTGATATTTTATTATTAGCGCCTTTTGTTATTTTCGGGTGTTACATTGATGAAAAAATTAAAGATGAGGTTCGTTTCCTTTTGACTAAGCAGGAACGCTCTTATCAGACAGATTATGACAGAAAGGAATATACAAGAAATGAATTTATTCGGCCGAAAGAAAACCCCGAAACTCTCTAAGGAAGAACGGGAACGGGCCAAACGTCTAAGACGTACCATGACGGCATCTACACAGAACAGCCTTAATTATCAATGGCTGACACCTGATGGACTTATGAAAATTACAAATGATCAATTTTCAAAGACCTATCGCTTAGGTGATACAAGCTATATTACTGCAACAGATGATGAGCGAATTGATATCATTGAAACAAGCGCTGATATCTTTAACTCGCTGGATATTGACAATGATATGCAGCTATTGATCCTGAATCGTAGGGTAGAAAGCAATAGCTTATCTTCTATCCGCTATGATTTGGTTGGAGATGGATATGACGATTATCGTAGAGAATACAATGCGATGATTAATGATCGTTTCTCGCAGGAACAAAATACCTTTAAGGTAGAAAAATATCTAACAATTACAACCCAAACGGACCAGGATCATCAAGCTAGAAGAATCCTAGATGATACAGCCAGCGTGATTGAAAGTCAATACAGTGGCTTAGGAATCTCCTTTAAGGAGTTAGAGGGCTTAGATCGTCTTCTTATCTTCCGAAAACTCTTGAGGCGAGAAGGTTTTATTGATTTTAACTATGAAGACATCGCTATTTCTGGATTATCTACCAGGGACTTTGTAGCTCCAAACTATCTGAAGTTTGAAAAAGATCATATGAAAATTGATGATTGTTTCGCAAGGGTGCTGTATGTTAGACAATATCCTACCTTCTTGAATGACAAACTGATCAAGAATATCCTGGATACAGGAATTGAACTGGCTATCAGCCTACATGCGAAGCCCTATGATACTGCAGATGCCCTGAAGAAAATCAAGACAGTTAAGTCAAGTGTACGCAGGGAAATGATCAAAAGTCAGAAGGCTGCCGCAAAGGAAGGTTATGGAAGTGACCTGGCCGTTGGTGGGAAGGCCGTGGAGACATCTCGTGAAACAGAGAAATGGACTGAAGAACTTCAGGACAATGACCAAAAAATGTTTTCAGGAGTGATGACGATTTTCTTCATGGCTGACAGTCTGGAAGAGTTGAATATCTACACTGAGCAGGTTCAACGATCTGTCCGTAAGAATACAGTAGAACTGGATAAGTGTTACTTGTACCAGGAAGAATCCTTGAATACCATTCTACCGATTGGAATTCCATTTATCAACGTAAAACGCCGTTTTATGAGAGATATGACTACCAGTAACTTAGCTACACAAGTCCCATTTACCAACGTAGATCTTCGATCTAACAGTCCACGTGCAATTTATTATGGCCAGAATCAGCTATCTAAGAACGCTATCACAGTTGACCGTAAGAAAGACTTGAATACAGGTTCAGGTTGTATATTTGGGAATTCAGGATCAGGAAAGTCTTTTCTTGCTAAAGGAGGGGAGATTATTCCTACCAAACTACGTTACCCTGAAGATAATACCATTATCGTCGATCCTGAAGATGAATACAGTGATATTGGCCGAGAATTAGGTGCTGAAATCATCACAATCGCTCCTGGGTCACAACATCACTTCAACTTATTAGATCTACCTGATAAGGATAAACTGCAGGCAGAAGATAGTGACCCGATTGGCCAAAAATCAAACCTCTTATCAACCTTGTTTGAAAATATATTCTCTGAGGTATCAGACGATGAATTTGCTATGATTGACCGTGTAACGAGAAAAACCTATGAGGAATTTGAAAAACCAACATTTAAGAATTGGCAAGCAGTTTTAGAACGTCAACCTGAAGATGTGGCAAAGGAGCTGGCGCTGAAGGCAGAACCTTATACTATCGGTTCAAACGATATCTTTGCTCATCCTACAAATGTCAATATGAATAGCCGCTTTATTATCTTCAATCTCAAGCAGTTGAGTGGTAAATTGAAGCCATTTGCCCTCCTGGTGATTCAGGACTTCATCTGGAACCAGGTAGTCAATAACCAAGGTAGAACCATTACATGGTTGTACTTTGATGAGTTGCAGCTCTACTTCAAGAATAAACTTCAGGCAACATTCTTTACCGAACTCTACTCACGTATTCGGAAATATGGAGCCATCCCAACAGGAATTACACAGAATCCAGAGACTGTTTTATCTACAGAAGAAGGTAGAAAGCTAGTCGCAAACTGTGAGTTTCTAGCCCTCCTGAAGCTGAAGCGGACAGACCTAGAAGCCCTGGAGCAGGTTATTCCTCTTACGCCTTCACTGGAGCGATTTGTCTTGCGGCCAAAAGCGAAAGGTACTGGTTTGATCGTGGCTGGGGATACGATTGTACCATTTGAAAATCCTATCCCTAAAGATACCAAACTGTATCAATTGGTTGCGACAGATGGTTAAAAAAATAGAAAGAGAGGTAATTTCTTTTGTCTAAAAGTAATCGCAAACAATTAAAACAGGAACGCAAGCGAAGAATCAAAGAAGGATTAGCCCTCAATGCTGAAAAAAAGCCTAAAGAAGCACGTTTAGACTCAAAAGTTGCATTTAAAGAAGCTAAGAAGAATTATCGCTTAGCGAACAAAGATTATAAACTACATAAAGGACCTCAAGCAACAGCTAGAGGTCTTTTCTTTAAGCAACAACGTGATCGAGCAAAGTTGGAAAAACAAATTGCAACAACGCTCTATAAACGAGCTAAAAAAGCTGATGACAGTTATATCCCTAACCGCCTAAAGAAACGTGCTAAACAAAGTGCTCGAATGAAAGCGAGACACGACGTTGAGAAGACAGTCAGAGATAATGAGATTCTTGGAGATTGGGTTCAGGCGAGGCAAAATATTCGTCAGTTTAAGTACCAGGTCAATGCTTCTAAAAGAGCCGCAAAGGCTGCAGGAAAGCTATCTAAATATGCGATGAAGCATAGTTACGGTCAGCTAAATAGGGGGTATAACTTTATTAGAGGAAGAGGGTACACCCGAACACCGAAAGAGTTCTCTTGGGAAGGAAAACTGAGCAAAAAGATGAAACAGGCTAGAAAACGTCTAGCTCGTTCAAAATTTGGGAAGGTATCAAAAGGAACAGGAAGGGTCTTGAAGATTGCGACAAAGCCCCTACGTTCCATTTTATCCAATCCTTTAGCGGTCAAGTCCTATTTCCTGATGTTTCTCATTTTCGCTATTCTAGGCTTGTTTATGGGGATTTTTGGAGGAAGTGGTCCCGTCCAACAAAATGAATTTGACCTGAATAAGTCCTGGCTTCAGATCAGTAAACGAGATCGGGAGAAGTCCAATGATAAGGTAGACTATTGGACCAACATCGATGACATGCTCTTTTTCATGAACTTTCGCTACGGCAGTGAGTGGAAACCAGAAAGTAACTGGAATGAGGGAACTGGTGGTGAATGGGCTGGGACATTAGGTTTCAATCACTATTCGGATGCCTTGAATGATCTTTGGAATCATTTGAATGATGATCCTCATAATTTGAAAAAGATGGCTGATTTATATGGCCCCTCGTCAGACCTCAAGTGGGCTAAGTTGAGTGATAGCGAGTTAGAAGAGTATAAAGAGCTAGAGGAGTTGACTAAAGAGGTTGGTCGATACCCCTCTTATCAAGAATTAGCTAACCCCTTTTACCAGGAGGATGACCCTTCTTATCAAGCTCCTCTAGTTATCCTGAAGCGGTTTGGTTATACCTCTAAGAGTGAAATCTATGAGAAAACACAACTAAAAGCTTCAACAGGACAAGCTCTAAGAGCTCCTATTGACGGTCAAGTCAGTGTGACGGATGATACGACTGTATCCATCAAAACAGATAAAGCCATCTTTACTTATGAAGATGTAGGAAATATCCGTGTTTCTAATGGTGATCAGGTCAATGCTGGAGACGAGATTGGGAAGGTAACGGCAAATGGTTACCAGGTCATTCAGTATCAAAAATTGGAGGAAAAAGAGACAAAGGATAAGAAAGAAAAGTGGACATCAGTCAATCCAGGCTTTTACTTTCAATCTGTCACGTACAATCAGACAACCTCAGTCATTACTACACTTGATGGGGATCTAGGACAAAAATCACGAGCGATAAAAGACTTCCTGAAGCAAAAGGTACCAGGGCTAACAGATAATGGTTTGGCAGCTATGCTTGGTAACTTTGCGACTGAAAGCAATATCAATCCTAAACGTGCTGAAGGAGATTATCTTAGTCCACCAGTAGGGGCTGATTCTTCTTCCTGGGATGATGAATCCTGGTTAGCTATAGGAGGACCAGCGATTTATAACGGAAGATACCCAAATATTCTTCGACGAGGTTTAGGACTGGGACAGTGGACAGATACAGCGGATGGCTCCACGAGACATACTCTATTATTAAACTATGCAAAATCTAAGAATAAGAAGTGGTATGATTTGGAACTGCAGCTGGAGTTTATGTTGGAAGGAGATACTCCTTACTATATCACAGGACTAACTTCAATTCTAACTAGTACAGAGGATGTAGAGACGCTTACAGAGCGTTTCTTGGTGAATTGGGAAGGAAACTCTGGAGATAAGGTCTTAGAGCGCGAGAATAATGCTAAGCAGATCCACGCTTTTCTTACTCAACAAGTTCGAGGAGGTGGAGCGTTAGCATCTTCCTGGAATTTCCCTGCAGAGTATCAGTCAAAAGTGGAACACCCTCCTACACAGGCTTCTATGACTACACAAGCAGGAAGTGGCTACCCAGTTGGTCAATGCACTTGGTATGCCTATAATCGTTTAGTCGAGCTAGGAACCATTACAGACTTATCTGGAGCCTATGGTTATCTTGGAAATGGACAAGATTGGGTGATGAGCCTAGTCGCAAAAGGATGGAAATATAGCACGTCGCCAACGAAAGGGGCAGTTGTCTCGGTTCAAGGTGGCTTTGCTGGGACACCAAGTATTTACGGGCACGTTGCTATCGTAGAGGCTGTCAATGCGGATGGTTCCTTCCTTGTCTCAGAATGTAATATCCAAGGGGTACAGGATAAGGTTCATTTTTCTGTCCTCTATCCAGCTTACTACTATACATTTGCGACACCGAATTAAAAAAGAAAGAAGGTAAATCATGAAAATGATAGATATGGAGAAATTGAAACTCCTGAAAATAGGAGGAATCCTTATAGGAGTTGTGCTAGTTCTAGGATTCGTATTCTGGATTGGAGCAGCAACCTCATCGCAAAAGAAAGCTAAACAGGAAGCTGAAACTACGCAACAAGAAACCAAAGCAGAGGGAAGCGAACTAACGCAAGAATATGTAAAGGAATTTTTGACGGCTTACTTCAATAAGCAGGATCTTGGAGAAAATAGAAATCGCTATTTGCCCTATATGACAGAAGCTGCTTACAATCAGGAAGTGAACTCTGAAGAAGAACCAACGGTACAAACCTATAAGGGCTATGTAGTGGATACACAGATGAAGTCTTCTACCATCTACATCGATCAAGAAAATAATGTTGTCCTAGCTCAAGTGAGATACACTCAGACACAGTTACAGAAGAAGTATGATTATACTAACGCCCAAACAAACGTAGGATCTTCAAGAACCATACGGATTCGCTTCAGCAAGCAAGATGGGAAATACCTGGTAAATCATATTGACCCCATTTTGATTGTGGACAGCTTGAACGCTAGCGAAAAGGCGAGTATTCCATCGTTAAACAAACCAATCACTAACCAAACACAAAGTACAGAAGGGAAAAAGGAACAATGACAAAATTAGAAACTTTGGAAAAACAAAAACAGAAAGCGGAAGACCGCTTAGCTGACTATATGACCAAGGCCAAGAAGGAAGAAGAGAGACTGCAGCAGCTAGAAACTCAAATCATTCTGGCCAAGCATGAGGAACGGTCAAACTACTTGGCCGAACATAATTTAACCTGGGCTGATATTGAAACAGCTCTTGCTGAAGGAAAATTGAAAGGAGCTGAAAAACATGTACCGTTTAACCAATCTGACACAAAACACGACCACAACGTATAAAAATCGGGACCTTGTGTATCAAGCGCTGGAGCGAGAAAATGCTAAGGTTAAACACCAGGATGCAGAAGCCGTTTTATTGGTAGAGGAACTGGATAAAAAGAATGTAGTGGTGTACCAAGAAGATGTCTATTTGCCGTTTGAAGGGATCGCAGATAGCCTCTTCCTGAAGCCTGGTATGGTGAATAACAAGGAAGCTGCACCAAAAGAAGCAAAAACCTCTTTCTTTAAGCGCCAGCCAAAAACAAAACATCAAGAGAAGACTCCTGAAGAAAAAGCTGAAGCCTCTTCCTTGAAACATGAAACTCCCAAACCTCGAAACTCTTCTAAACGCTCTTTTGGGGTGTATTTAGGAAGAGTTTTGGTGTTATTGGGTCTAGTAGGAAGTCTGACACTTGCTGGCTTATCACTTACGCTAGTTTACCATCAAGAAAAGCAACTCTCGGCCGTATCAAAGGAACTTTCTGATATAAAAGCCATTCAGTCAAAAACAGGGGAACTAGATGCCTTTTCACGTTACTTTTTACCAGCCTATTACTCTGATAAAGGGAAGATGGATGATTTTGTAGTTCCTCAATTAACGATAGATAGACAAGCAGGTCAACTGCAGTCTGTGATTTTGGAATCTAGCTCGATGGTCGATGAGGCAACTTATCAGCTAACCTATGTAGTGGCCGTGAAAGACGGGGAAAACAGAAGTCAGAAACGCTTAGTGGTCACTATCAAGGGAGAACCTTCAGCACGCTATGGCTACCAGATTATTGCGAAGCCAGAACTATCCAATTATCCAAAATAAAGGAGAAGTTTTATGGATCAAGAAAAAGTCAGTCATTCCCTGGCGTTAAAAGGAAAAGTAACACTAGAGATGACAATACAAGCCCTATATGCCCTCGCAAAAGCTCACTATGACAAGAAGCAACATAAGGCAGCCAATCGAACTTTCGAGGGTGAGACACGCTTTAATGAGTTTATGGCGACCAAATCTCAAAAGGATGTAGAGAAATTACTAAATAGCGAAGTTCACCTAGCTAAGCTGAAACATTACCTGGAGGAGTACAAGGTAGGCTTTACCTATCATCAAAAGGGTGATACAACCTACCTCTTTTTTGAAACGAAAAATCGTCCCCTGGTAGAAAAGGCTCTCAAAGATATGTTGGCAGACATCACGAAAAGT
>NZ_KQ970183.1:109617-121463 GCF_001579015.1 Streptococcus oralis | reverse complement strand
AAGTCCAGAAAAATTGGAAGACTCTGCGAAAAAGGTGCTGAAGAAACCACATGAAATGACTCCTGAAGATAAAATCAATTACTATAAGACAAATAAGGTCTATAAAGGAATGATGCCAGTTGTTACGAAGGAGATTGGGAAGGAGAAGACACGATGATTAGAAAACCTATATGGCCCTACCTGGTGGTGGGGCTATTTTCATTTGTTATTTTCCAGTCCTTTTACCATTACTACCAACTTTCGACTGCAGCAGTACCTTTCATGGGAATGTTGCGACTTCGTTGGTTGTTAGAACACTGGGAACGCTTCTCTTTTGGTGTTTTCTTTGACTCAGGAGCCTTATATGCAGGGTTGATTGGATTTGGTCTCCCAATGCTTGTCTATGCTTCTATGGATAAGAATTTATATCGTCAGGGAGAAGAACAAGGTAGTGCTCGTTTTGCGACTTTGAAGGAAATGAGACGTTTTGAAGACGTTGATTTTGAGAAGAATATGATTTTTTCAAAACAGGTCAAAATGGGATTATTTAACTTTCGCTTAGCCTACAATGTGCAACTCAACAAAAATGTGATTGTTATTGGTCTTCCAGGAGACGGTAAAACCTTTACGTTTGTATTGCCAAATTTAATGCAGATGAACTCAAACTTTGTGGTGACGGATCCTAAAGGAAACCTGGTACATGAAGTTGGGAAGATGCTTGAAAAGGCAAGCTATGCTGTTAAAATCTTTGATTTGATTCGGCTCAAGAATTCAGATCGATTCAATCCTTTTCATTACATGAAGTCTGAGCTAGATATTGATCGTATCTCTGAAGCAATTACTGAGGGAACGAAGAAGAGTGAGCATACTGGAGAGGACTTCTGGGTTCAAGCAGAGTTGATGCTGCAACGTGCATTGATTGGTTATCTCTATTTTGACTCAAAGGATCCTGAAACAGGAGTCCAGTTATATATGCCAAACCTAGGTCACGTTGCGGATCTATTAAGAAATATGTACCGAGAGGATCCAGATGTACCAAGCCCTGTCGAGCAGATGTTTGAAGAACTGAACGAACATCAACCTAACAACTATGCTTATAAACAGTGGAAATTATTCCAAAACTTCAGAGGTGAGACAAGAAACAGTGTGGTAGCGATTTTGTCTTCTCGCTATTCTATCTTTGACCATGAAGATGTACGAAACTTGATCAGTGAAGATACCATGGAAATGGATACCTGGAATACGAAAAAGACAGCTGTTTTTATTGCGATTCCTGAAACCAATAACGCCTTTAATTTTCTTTCCTCAATCTTGTTTGCGATTGGTTTTGAGGTGCTCACACATAAGGCTGATGATATCCTGCAAGGGAAAGTACCTGGCTACAGCAGAAAAAATCTTCGCCACATTCAGTTTATCTTCGATGAGTTTGCACAAATTGGCCGTATTCCAAACTTCGCCCAGGTTCTCTCTTCTATTCGTAGTCGTGAGATGTCTATTAAGATTATCATTCAAGCTGTCAATCAGCTAGAATCACTATATAAAAGCGATTGGAAGACAATCTTTAATAACTGTGCTACTCACCTATTTTTAGGAACCAATGACAAGGATACGATGGAATACTATTCTACAAGGTCAGGTAAGCAGACGATACGCACTCGATCCACTTCAAAATCGCATAGTTATCGGAACGGATCATCAAGTGAAAACAAACAAATTCAGGGTCGTCCTCTTCTAACTCCAGATGAAGTCGCAAGAATTGGGGTAGAAGAAGGATTGGTCTTTATTTCTAAACAAAATGTCTTCAGAGATAAAAAAGCAAGTGTCTATGATCATCCTCGAAAAGATGAGATTGCAAGTTCTCCTGAAGACAAAGAAAACTGGTACGAATATACTCGAAAAGGGACAGATATCGATGGTTTGCTTTTATATGCTAACGATTTGACTCCGCAGCTAAAAGAGCTATTCGTGGCCTAACATATAGAAAGGAAAATAGGATGGACACAACCAAAACACAATTAGGATACCTAGAGAGTATCTCACAAGTTTTAGCACTAAAGCCAGAAAATTTAGCCATAGAACGTTATGCTATTTGGCAGCTATTCAAACAGGCAGATGAGGAGACCTTTTATCAGTTAGCTCCTCATCTTTTTGTGACAGTGAGTCAGGAAGATCCAATAGTTGTTAGTGAACTAGATGCAACTCCTGAAGGATATCTTTTATTTAAGGAATTAGTAGAGGAGGAAAGAGTATGCCTTTAACAAAAGCACAGGCAAAATCGCTGGATATTTTAGAAGTAGCCCGTAGCCTTGGAATGGAGATGAAGCGAAAGTCACATCGAGAGTATTATTGGGCTGAGCATGACTCGTTTAAGATTGATACTGTGAAGAATACCTGGCATTGGTATTCACAAGCAGATAAGTATGGGGACACCATCAACCTTGTCCAAGAAATGCGAAATGTCAGCTATAAGGAGGCCATGGTATTCTTAGAGACAGGTTCCTTTCCTGAAGCAAAACCAGTAGAGGAAGAACGTCAACCTTTCAATTATACACTAGCCCCTTACGAACAACGATTTGTGGAGGCGAGATCCTATCTCAAGGAGATTAGAGGTCTCTCTGATGATACAATCGACTTCTTCCTGGAAAAGGGAGTATTAGCCCAAGCTAAACGTAAGGATAAAGATGGTGTTATAGAAGATGTCTTGGTTTTTAAATACTTGGACAGAAATCAGCAACTGGTAGGTGCGAGCCTCCAGGGACTTGTTCCTGATCAAGAACGTCATCCTGGCAAAGGATACTTGAAACAAATCATGTATCAATCAGAATCTATTAGTGGCTTAAACGTTTCTATAGGCTCTCCTAAGCGTTTAATTGTGACAGAGGCACCTATTGACCTTATGAGCTATTATGAGCTTCATAAGGGCGAATTAAACGATGTTCGACTAGTTGCGATGGAAGGATTGAAAGAGGGAGTATTATCCCACTATGTTCTTGAAATGTTACAGGAGCGAGGGGATATTCCTATGGATGAAAGGGATTATACCAAGTCTAGTGAACTAACACGTACCTCGATATTCTTATCTGTTGCAGCAGAAACCTCTACACTTTTCCAAGATCACAAATATGATGATCTTATCACACTAGCAGTTGATCGTGATAAAGCAGGTACAGATTTCATCACCAAACTACGTGAGAAGAAAATCCCAGTTGTCGATGCAAGACCACCACAACGTGAAGGTCAGGAAAAGACAGACTGGAATGAGATTCTGAAGCAGGAAAAACAACTGGAGAAAGACGCACCGGACAACAGCCGTCTTGCCCAGGCACGACGAAAGTTAGATCGATTAAGAAATGAGAGAGACGATGCTATATCCAAGGCGTTTTCGCACCAAGCGCAAACAAATGGGCAACCCATGAATGATAAACGAAACGGAGCTAATTTCTTTCGTAGACAAGGACAACTAGAAGAGCGTATCTTTTCTAAGACAGATGAAATCAACGCTCAAAAAGAGAGGGTGGAACGGTTAGAGTATCAAAAACAACTAAGAGAGGAGGGGCTCAATCGCCAGGGAACAGGTCTTGAAATGAGTGTCCAAAATATCCCTAGAATCCGTGAAGAACTAGAAAAAGCTAAGCGTGGGGAGTCGTTCTTTACCAAAGCTACACTCAAACGCTATCAAGAAGAATTGACTAGACTTGAGGCCATATCTGAACAAATGGGTAAAACGAGCATTCAACCAGCAGCACAGGTCTTAATTGATGAGGGCTTAGTGAACCAGTGGCAAAAGCAACCAAATACGTATTTTGTAAAAGGGTTACGAAGAGTTGCCCTGGAGTTGACTGAAGAAGGAGAGTTTCAATTATCTTCACAAATCAAGTATCATCCGAAAACAGATGAGGAAAGACTGAAGGTGGATGAATTACTTGCTAAACAAAGGCAAGAAAATGTAGGATTAACGCCCTCGAATCAGGAAAAATCAATCTCACCACAACCAGAGCCTATTGAAAAAAATCAAGACGAAGCAGGGTGGTTAGAAAAAAATTGGGACAATCTCACATTTTCGATAGAAAATAAAAAACAGTCGTCATTGATCCGACTAGTATAGATAAGACGGTTGAAGAAAAACAAACTCCAGATAATCAAGAATCTATAGAGCTAGTTTGGGAATTGCATAGTAAATGGGAAGACGAATTAGCAGAAAAAATTCGGGAAGATTTAGGCATTAACTATGAACTACAGGCATGGCAATTTGAAAAAGAAATGTCACGATTTATAACGACTGATTTAGACAAGTTATTCGCAAAACGTACTAGATTGGAAAGGGATGCTTATTTTGCGGATAGTGCGACGTCTATCAGAAAAGAAATTGATCGTTTAGATGCACAAATACCGGAGTACATAGAAAAAGCCCCTGAACAAAGTCAGGAGCGCTTGATTGATAGGACCAGTGGTGGCACGGGGTCTTTACAGCTCGAAGCTGAGGGCAGTCCCACACCTGTACTTGAAACAAGCACCTTTGAGCAAACTGTTACCAGTCACCCGACATCATCCTATCCGTACCTTCATTTTAGCACAAATTATGATAAAGTGCAACGGCGAGTGGGGAATTATCACCCAATTACACCTGCCGATTTAAGACGTTTGAACCAATATGCGCCCTCCATTCAAAGTACAGCGTCCTGGTATTTAAGTGAAATGGCTGACAGTAAGATCAGCTTTGTTTATGCGGATCATGGAGAGGAGAATGTGCTTCAGGTGACTTTTCAAAAGGATAACTTTATCCATCTTTCAGGGATTAGACCTTTTGAAGAGGGAAAGGGAGCGGCAAATTTCCTAGATGATATTGCAAATGGTCAGGGGCATTATGACGGTATGTTGATTAGTAATGCAATTAAGGATAAATTGCAGGTTCTTCCTATGTTGCGTGATATTTTAGATCCACATTCTTTTGTTTTAGATGATTTGAGCAGTGTTGAAAAGCTTCACAATCTTAATATGGGTGAAGCTATTAAAGCAAAAGATGAAGATTTCTTACTACTGTTTAAAGATATCGGAGATGAAAAAATTCCAGCCTCTCTTATGAAACTCAAGGGAGAGCTTGCAACTAATGTTAAATCGTTGGATGAAAAGATCATTCTCGGTGTTTATAGAGAAAGAGATGGCCACATTGAGCAACTTTCAATCAATGAAGAATATGTTAAAGACAAAGGTGCAGAAATGCTGTCAGTTTTGAAGAATAAGCAGTTTGAAGAAGTTTCTAAAGAAATTGAACAAACAACGCTAGAGAACACACTGAATAGCCCTCTACTTGATTCGGCTACGTTTACTCAAGTCTTAGATACTGTCTATAATTTAGGTGTGCCAGCCGACATCTCAAAGACTCCAGAAGAATTTCATCAAGCCTGGAATCAGTATCTTGACTATGCGAAGCAACACAATGATAAATTTGATCAGATTGTTGCTGCAGCTGGAGAAGATCATCTCCTAGACACAAATTCAGATTTTTATAAAGAATGGAAACAAGATCATATCTATAAAGAAAACTACCATGTACGCCTTCAATGGGCTGAGGAGCGCCCAGATGGGCCTAAATTGCCCTTTAAAGAAACAGAGCTGATATCTTATCAAGATTTTGCTAGAGAGCTTTACAAGGCTAATCAGAGCTTCTATCCGTTACATCAGGAAGGACTGAAACAAGTGACTGGTGGTCATCCAGAAGCCTACATTTCTCCAACTAAGATCCAGTTTAGTATCTACGCTCCCGATGGTGAACTGATCCAGGATGGCATCCGTTACGATATTGGGGATGAGATTAACCCAATCGCTCATAAAGAAAGACTTGGTACACGAGAAATGAGAGAGTACCCAGAATTGATGAAAATAGATGGGGCCATATTCACTCCGTATCATCTGGAGAGATTGACGAGTGAGTTAGATATTTCTCAGTTCAGTTACGCTTTAGAAGATACTCTTTACGCAGATCAACTTCTATCCCAACTCCCATTTGGAGATTTGGAAAATAGTCCGATTGGATTTACAGATAGTAGTCATGATGCTCGTCTTGGATTTATCTCTTTTGATGGAATGGATAGTGTTGAGGCCGAAAATCTATCTGCTTGGTTTGATAAGTTGGGAGTCAAGGACTCACCTATGGATCAAGTAGCTCTTGTAGAAAAATGGCAAAAAGAAATCAAAGGTTTATCAGAAAAAGTTGAACAAACGATCTCCACAGTTCGAGGAGAATTTGAGAAATCACAAGAGGAAGAAATCAAACTAGAGGAACACAAGCAGGAGTTGAAAGCAGATGCGGATGCTGACGGTGTTTCTGATGAGGAGGAGTTGCTTCAGGGAACGAATCCGTATGATTTTAGATCGAAACCAGGTTCTAAACCAGAGGGCGAGGAGAGTCTACAAGCGGATGAGGTTGTTTTAGCAGCTGGTAGTCTTGCAGTCGCAGATTTTATTCAGAATAAAAATATGGCAGGATTAAGTCGTCATCTTAAAGAAGGAATTAAGGAGTTTCTGGACTCAGATAAATACAAAGACTATCTGACGAAAATGAGCCAACTAAATAATTATTCTAATCGCAACCTACGCTTAATTCTTGCACAAAATCCTGAAGCAAGGCAAGTAGCTTCTTTCAAGCAGTGGAAAGAAAACTTTGGCCGCTATGTGAAAAAAGGCGAGAAGGCTTTACGTATTTTTAAACCTATGACGAAGATCAAAAAGGATGAGAATAACCAACCAATATTGGATAAAAATGGGAAACCAGAAACAGTTACATTCTTTGGTTTAGTGCCAGTCTTTGATGTTAGTCAGACAGAAGGAAAGGAGATGCCAAAAGCTGCAGAAGTTAAAGAGCAGCTGACTGATTTGGACTATGCAAATCTTTACCGTGCCCTGATGGCTATTGCGAAAGAAAATGATGTATCGGTTCGATTTGAGGAGATGGAAAATAATAAACATGGATATTATTCTGTCCCAGAAAATCAAATTGTTTTACGTAGTAATGAGATGAACAAGGCTCAAATTATTAAAACTTTCTTACATGAAATGGCTCATGCAGAGTTGCATCATGCAGACAATCCTCAGAAGGAAAATCTGACTAGAAGCACAGCTGAACTCCAGGCTGAAAGTGTCGCATATGTTGTTTCTTCATACTACGGTATTGATACGTCAGAGTATTCCTTTAACTATCTATCTGGCTGGTCTGCTAATAAGGAGACACTTGCTGATTTAGAAGCACAGTTGGATATTGTCCAACAAGAAGCTAAAAGTTTAATGGTTCGGATGGATCAAGCATTGGAACAATTAAGATTGAGTCAGGAGAAACAAACGAAGCGCAGTTTTGAACAAAAACTGGAGAAGTTTAAAGACCAGAGCAAGCAAGCTGTCGAAGAACACAAGCAGGAGTTGAAAGCAGATGCACAATCAAAAAAAGAGAAGGGTTTCTCGAAATGACCGAACGGGACACCCCAAATAAACCCAAGGTCAAATTAAAAACAAATCATCATCAAGGAGGACAACACTCATGATCAATGAACAAGAAGAACAACTGATTATCATCCTTTCAGACTTTATTCCAATCATGGATGGAGACAGAGTTGTAGGAGTATCACCAAATGCTAGAGACTTGACTCGTCAAAAAGTTCTGGAGCAACTAGAGGAAGAACAGTCTCAACTACCTGAAGGAGATCTTGCTCTTTTGGAGTGGGAAGAAGAAAATATTGGGCTACTCAAGATGATTACAGACGAAGAATTTCAAGCTGTACTCACAGAAAAAATCTTACTGACTGAAATACAAATTGGGCAGTCTATTTTCCAGCCTTTAACTACTCAACAACTTTCTGTCCTAGCTGAAAAGTTACAAGGTCAGGAAGAAAAAAATGTAGAAAATAGTGATAAGCAATCATCTATTTTCAAAAACATCTTTAGTTGGTTACGATAAAATGTTAGAAGCTGTACTCCAAAAGATATAGAAAAGGGGCTTGGGGATTTCCCCAAAACTGAGAAAATCAAGAAGGAAAACTACAAGGTTCTCCTTCTCTGATTTTTTAAATTTCGCAAATGGATATCCATTTGCTACGCTTGCCGGAAGGAAGTCAGGGGCTGACGCCTAGACAGAAAATGACAGAATTTCTGATAGAAAGAGGATAAAAAAATAATGCAGAAACGCGAAAATAGGAAACGCTATATACAAAAATTGATACGACTAACACCAGAGGAAGATCGTCAAATTAAAACAGCGATGTCACAGATGGGAGTCCCATCTTTTCAATACTATGCCAAAAACCAACTGGTGCAAGGGAAGGTGGTGCAAATTGATTTTTCTGAATTGAAAGACCTTCGAGTTGCTATCAATCGAGTTGGGACGAACATTAACCAAATTGCTAAACATGCTAACGAAAATCAAGGGGTTACGACAGAGGAAGTGGCACAAGTTATTGGCTATCTATCTGAGTTGAAAGAGATGGTAGCTGCCAAACTTTCTAGCGCAGAAAAACAGAGTCTACAGGAACGGAAACGAACGATAAGGAGTGATATAGAAGAATGGTAGTTATTAAACCTCCAACTCAAATTAAAACACCAGCTAATTTGAAGAGAGCTGTTAATTATATTCTAAATGAAGCGAAAACTCTTGTATCAGGAACTGTAGAAAGTGATCTTGATTTTCCTCTTGTCTATCATAACGGTGAGCTTCAAATGAAGCTAGTATCTGGCAATGGGATCTCTGATTTTAGCGTAGCGGATGAAGAAATGGTCATGACAAAATTGGCTGCAGCCTTTAAAAAAGGAGATGACGACTTGAAAGAATTATCTTCAGGAAAACAAGTGTTGGCTCATCACATTATCCAGTCTTTTTCTCCAGATGACAACTTGACTCCTGAGCAAGTTCATGAAATTGGTCGCCAAACGATGTTAGAATTGACAGGTGGAAATTATGAGTTTGTGATTGCAACACACACAGATAAAGACCATCTTCATAATCATATCATACTCAATACAACCAATACCTCAACGCTCAAGAAATTTCGTTGGGAAAAGAAAACCCTGAAAAATTTGAGGGTAATATCGGACAAGCATGCGGCACGTTATGGAGCTAAAATTATTGAGCCTACTATGAAAAATTCTTATACAAAGTATTCTGCTTGGCGGAGACAAAATAATTATCGGTTTGAAATTAAGGGGCGTCTGGATTTTCTTCTGAAGCACTCTTTGTCGTTAGAAGATTTCAAACAAAAGGCAGCTGCGCTTGATCTTCAGATTGATTTCTCTGGTAAATTTGTGAAGTATAAATTACTTGATCAGCCTCAACAAAGAAATGTCCGAGATGATACATTATCGAAGAAAGGACTCTATTCTCTTGAAAAAATAAAAGAGAGAATTTCTAAGAATCAGTTAGTTTTTGATGTGGAGGAATTGAAAGAACAATATCAAGAATCAAAAGAAAAGACGGCAAATGATTTTGAATTGAAATTGGAAGTGGAATCCTGGCAGGTCGAGCAAGAAAGCAAGCAAGGCATTTACGTGCAGATGGATATGGGAGCTTTAAATAGTGGTACAATTTTAATACCTTCTCATAAAGTTGATAAAAATGAGGATGGAAATTATACTATCTATATCAAAGAGAAAGACTATTTTTATTTTCTCAATCCTGATCAATCACAAAAAAATCGGTACATGATGGGCTTGACTGTCGCAAGGCAATTGGCCAAACAAAATGGAGAAACACTTGTAACTAAAAATGCTCAAATTTCCTCTATGCGTGAACTGATTAAGGAATATAATTTCTTAGTCGAGCACGGCGTGACAGATGGAGCACAATTTCAACATTTGGAGGATCGTTTTAATGAAAAAATAGAGGCTACTCAGGAGGAATTAAGACAGCTAGATGAGCGACTTGGGCGTTATCATAAAATTGAAGGAGCACTTTTAGCCATCCAACAATCTCCAGAAAATAGTCTTGCGGCGGTACAACTATTGGATGATTTAGGAGTTCCAAAAGATATGGGACTGGAAGATGTCAGTCAACTGATCAAACAATTCCAAATTGAAAAAGGAGCCTTACAAGAGTTCTTTGACGATACTCTAAAACATTACACAGATTATAGAGATGTTAAGGAGCACGTGCGTAGTCGTGAAGAGAAAGTGGGCCGACGTTTTGAAGATGAAAAAACCTTGTAAAAGTTTCTGATGTTTTCAATCTAGTCATGATTTCAGTACAATAGAGAGTATGTTTAGATTTGATGAAAAAGAATTTGTCGTAGAACTAGATCGCAAACGTGAGCAGCAATTCCTGAAGCGAGTAAGAGATTATGACGAGCAGATAGCTCCCTCCATGAGACTGAAGGGATATAAACGGATAGACAGTACAGAGAGGACAGTTGTCTTTACATTTGGAGAGATGACCTTTTCTAGGAATCGCTGGCGAAAGGGAAAGAGAAGCTGTTATCCTGTAGATGAGTGGCTAGGCTTAGAAAAGTATATACGTTATTCTCCGGAGATGATTTTTCACATGGCAAAACACGCTTCCGTTTTATCCTACCGTGAAGTTTGTCGAACCGTTAAGATGGCTTATCGTCTGGAGATAACAAAGGATGCTGTGTTGAAGTCTGTAAAAATGGCAGGTAGACTCTTTTCGGAGAGGGAACGCTATCGGCTTTTTAGAGGTGATGAGCAACCGAAAAAAATCCAGGCAGATAAAATCTACCTGGAGGGAGATGGTGTGCTCGTCAAGACAACATCAAGCAATGATGAACGACACAATACAGACTTAGCCCATTTTCTAATCCATACGGGAGCGAAGAAGATTGGAAATAATCGATATGTACTCGAGAATAAGCATGAAATTATCCATACAAGCCATGAACAAGCAAAGGAAGAATTGATAGACTATCTCTACAATCATTTTGAAATCACTGATCGAACTCTTCTTATCACTAACTCGGACAATGGTAAAGGATATACTCGAAGAGTATTTCAAGAAATCAAGAAAGCTCTACGGATTAAACGTCATGAGCATTTCTGGGATGCTTATCATGTCAATGAAGAATTAAAAAGATTCCTGAAGCCGTACCCATCTACACTACTTGATTTGGCTTTTAAGGCTATCCAAAATCACCAGAAGAGCCTGCTTCAGACCGTACTAGATACAGTAGAGTCACTTATAGAAAGTCAGGAGGCTTTTGATAGCTTTTACAATTTCCGTAAAAAATTATTGAGAAATTTTGGGGATACCAGACCACCTAAACTTCGAGGGTTGTCCTCTCATGGTATTGGGGTAATGGAGAGTCAACACAGAAAGGTTACTTACCGCATGAAACATCGAGGGATGTATTGGTCTATTGAAGGGGCTTGCACTATGGCTAGGATGATACTCCTTGAACGAATTGATCAGCTATACGAATTGTTTTTCGGGGATTGGCGGAATGAGTATGAGGAGTATAGGGCGAGCCGTTTAGGAGCAGGATTTCTTGTTGACCACCGCCCCCATGGAGCCGTCATACGAAAACGAGGGCGTAAGCGAAAGTAAGGAAAAGGTAAAGAAAATCCTCTAAAAAATGCAATTTTAGAGGTCTTTTTGCTATGCTTTTTAGACAAAACAGTTGCTTTTTTGCCTAATATGTGTTACAATGATAGAGTAAATGAAAACGAAAAAGGTGTAGAAGCAGCAACTCCTACACCACCGATTAAGACAAACACACACTTTGCTTAATCAGTCAAACAATATTGTAGCATAAATAGTGCAATATAGTCAAGGGCTGGGGTAAAGTGAGGAACTTTTTCCAGTTTTTTTGTCTGAAAAATCTCGCTTTCTTATTGAGTTATAAGGATATTTGATTATTCCCAAAAATTTAGACACAAAG
>NZ_KQ970183.1:108224-109348 GCF_001579015.1 Streptococcus oralis | reverse complement strand
AACTTCTGTAAACACAACGTGTTTGCGAAGTTTTGGTGAGTATTTCTTCAATTGAAGACGGTCTGGGGTGTTACGTTTGTTTTTAGAAGTAAGGTACAAGCGTTCACCAGATTCTTTGTGTTCAAGTGTAATATTTACGCGCATGGTATCTCCCTTCTATTATTCAGCTGATGCAGCTTTAGCGATTTTACGTCCTTTGTAGTATCCTTTAAGTGATACACGGTGAGAACGTGAGTAATCTCCAGTAGTTTCGTCAAAGTTTACAGATGGAGCTGTTACTTTGTAGTGTGTACGACGTTTGTTTTTCTTCGCTTTTGAAGTGCGACGTGCAGGTACTGCCATTTTGATTTCTCCTTTAGGTATTTATATTCGATTCAATCTACTGATTTTCATCAACCATACTAGGATAACACATTTTTTTTGTAAAGTAAAGTTACTTGACAAAAAAAGATGAAAAAATTAAAAGGTCATCAATTTGATTAATCGAAATTTTCTGAAAATTCAAGAATTTTCTTCTGTTCATTGCTTTTAAAATGTGCTATAATAGTAAAAACTGAAACGGGAGGGAACAAATGACTGAATTAGATAAACGTCACCGCAGTAGCATTTATGACAGTATGGTAAAATCACCAAACCGTGCTATGCTTCGTGCGACTGGTATGACAGATAAGGACTTTGAGACACCGATTGTGGGAGTGATTTCAACTTGGGCAGAAAATACGCCATGTAACATTCACTTGCATGATTTCGGGAAATTGGCCAAAGAAGGTGTCAAATCTGCAGGTGCTTGGCCTGTGCAGTTTGGGACCATCACGGTAGCAGACGGGATTGCCATGGGAACGCCTGGTATGCGTTTCTCTTTGACATCTCGTGATATCATTGCGGACTCAATCGAGGCAGCTATGGGTGGTCACAACGTGGATGCCTTTGTCGCTATCGGTGGCTGTGACAAGAACATGCCTGGTTCCATGATTGCCATTGCTAACATGGATATCCCAGCTATTTTTGCCTATGGTGGAACCATTGCACCGGGAAATCTTGATGGCAAAGACATTGACTTGGTTTCTGTCTTTGAGGGTATCGGAAAATGGAACCACGGTGACATGACAGCTGAGGACGTGAAA
>NZ_KQ970183.1:101542-108056 GCF_001579015.1 Streptococcus oralis | reverse complement strand
CACGGTGACATGACAGCTGAGGACGTGAAACGTCTTGAATGTAATGCCTGCCCTGGCCCTGGTGGCTGTGGTGGTATGTATACAGCTAATACCATGGCGACTGCTATCGAAGTTCTCGGTATGAGTTTGCCAGGATCATCCTCTCACCCAGCTGAATCAGCTGACAAGAAAGAAGATATTGAAGCAGCAGGACGAGCTGTTGTCAAGATGCTAGAGCTTGGTCTCAAACCGTCAGATATCTTGACTCGTGAAGCCTTTGAAGATGCCATCACTGTAACGATGGCTCTCGGTGGTTCTACAAATGCCACTCTTCACTTGCTTGCCATTGCCCATGCGGCTAATGTTGACTTGTCACTTGAGGACTTCAATACAATCCAAGAGCGTGTGCCTCACTTGGCTGACTTGAAACCTTCTGGTCAGTATGTCTTCCAAGACCTCTACGAAGTCGGTGGTGTGCCTGCGGTTATGAAATATCTCTTGGCAAATGGCTTCCTTCATGGGGACCGTATCACATGTACTGGTAAGACCGTCGCTGAAAACTTGGCTGACTTTGCAGACCTCACACCAGGTCAAAAAGTCATCATGCCACTTGAAAATCCAAAACGTGCAGACGGTCCGCTTATCATCTTGAATGGGAACCTTGCCCCTGATGGAGCAGTTGCCAAGGTATCAGGTGTTAAAGTGCGTCGCCACGTTGGACCTGCTAAGGTCTTTGACTCAGAAGAAGATGCTATTCAGGCTGTCTTGACAGACGAAATCGTTGATGGCGACGTTGTCGTTGTGCGTTTCGTTGGACCTAAGGGAGGTCCTGGTATGCCTGAGATGCTGTCACTTTCATCCATGATCGTTGGTAAAGGTCAAGGAGACAAGGTTGCCCTCTTGACGGATGGCCGTTTCTCTGGTGGTACATATGGTCTGGTTGTCGGACATATCGCTCCTGAAGCTCAGGATGGTGGACCAATTGCCTACCTTCGTACAGGCGATATCGTTACGGTTGACCAAGATACCAAAGAAATTTCCATGGGCGTATCGGAAGAAGAACTTGAAAAACGGAAGGCAGAAACAACCTTGCCACCACTCTATAGCCGTGGTGTCCTCGGTAAATACGCCCATATCGTATCATCTGCTTCACGCGGAGCCGTGACAGACTTCTGGAATATGGACAAGTCAGGTAAAAAATAAACTCAAAAAGCAAGCCATCTTCGGCTTGCTTCTTTTCATCTTCAAAAGTGATTTGCCTGCTTATACTCAATAAAAATCAAAGAGCAAACTAGAAAGCTAGGCGCAGGCAGTACTTGAGTACGACAAGCCGACGCTGACGTGGTTTGAATTTGATTTTTGAAGAGTATTAACGAGGTGGCAGTCCAAGGGCAATACGGCCATAGCGACTGATTCGTGTAATCTTCCAAGCGGGCGACCAGGTAACTTCAACTTTGACATCTTCGATACCCTCGATTTGTTTCAGACCTGCGACGATTTCGATAGGCAGGCTTTCAGCGCAATCACAGGCAGTGTCGGTGAAGGTCATGACAATCTTACAGAGACCCGTTTCATCCAGATTGATTTCATAAATCAGCCCTAGATTGTAAACATCCAATTCCACATCTGTATCAAAAACTTTCTCTAGTTTTTCGATAATTTGGTCTTGTAAGGCCAAAGCGCGGTCATTGATTTTGATATCGTCTCTCATAACAGTCCCTCCACGTGATAAATATCCTCTATTTTCTCATAATTCTGACAATTTGGCAAGTTTTTGATGAATTTTATGAAAAGACTCTCTTGAGATTTTCTACTCTCACTGTTTTAATCCCTCTATTTATGGTAAAATAAGACTATTAAGTTTAAAGAGGATTCCCTATGAAATTACAAAAACCAAAAGGAACGCAGGATATTTTACCTGCTGAGTCTGCCAAGTGGCAGTACGTTGAGGGCTTTGCCCGTGAAATTTTCAAGCGCTATAATTACGCAGAAGTGCGCACGCCTATTTTTGAGCATTACGAGGTCATCAGCCGCTCTGTCGGAGATACAACGGATATCGTAACCAAGGAAATGTACGATTTCTATGACAAGGGTGACCGCCATATTACCCTCCGTCCAGAAGGAACTGCGCCCGTTGTCCGTTCCTATGTGGAAAATAAACTCTTTGCTCCAGAAGTGCAAAAGCCAAGTAAGTTCTATTACATGGGACCTATGTTCCGTTATGAGCGTCCGCAAGCAGGTCGTTTGCGCCAGTTCCACCAGATCGGTGTTGAGTGTTTTGGCTCAAGCAATCCAGCTACCGATGTGGAAACCATCGCTATGGCAGCCCATTTCTTGAAAGAGATTGGCATTAAAGATGTGAAACTGCACCTTAACACTCTAGGGAATCCTGAGAGCCGTGCGGCCTATCGTCAAGCCTTGATAGACTATTTGACACCGCTCAAGGAGACCTTGTCTAAGGATAGCCAACGTCGCTTGGAGGAAAATCCTCTTCGTGTCTTGGACTCTAAGGAAAAAGAAGACAAGGTGGCAGTAGAGAATGCGCCGTCTATCTTGGACTTCCTTGATGAAGAAAGCCAAGCCCACTTTTGTGCTGTGCGGCAGATGCTTGAAACTCTCGGAGTAGACTACATCATCGATACCAATATGGTGCGTGGTCTGGACTACTACAACCACACAATTTTCGAGTTCATCACTGAAATCGAGGGCAATGAATTGACAGTCTGTGCGGGTGGTCGCTATGATGGCTTGGTTGCTTACTTTGGAGGCCCTGAAACTGCTGGATTTGGTTTTGGACTTGGTGTAGAGCGCCTGCTCCTCATCCTTGAAAAGCAAGGTGTGGCTCTCCCTATAGAAAACGCCTTAGATGTCTATATCGCAGTCTTGGGAGAAGGAGCAAATGTCAAGGCTTTGGAGTTGGTACAAGCCCTTCGCCAACAAGGTTTCAAAGCAGAGCGTGATTACCTCAACCGTAAACTCAAAGCTCAGTTCAAGTCAGCCGATGTCTTTGCGGCTAAGACCCTTATTACCCTAGGAGAGAGTGAAGTCGAAAGCGGACAAGTGACAGTCAAGAACAACCAAACTCGAGAAGAGGTGGAAGTTACGCTTGATACAATCAGCCAAAACTTCTCAGAAGTCTTTGAAAAACTAGGGTTTTAATAACAGATAAACCGGTCAGGAACCTACTCCTGACCTTTTTCTTTTGCAAAATGACAAAAATCATAAGCTTTTTGACAAATATAATTGTCAAAAAGAAAAAGATGTGTTACAATGTAAGTAAGTTAAGAAATAAAGAAATAGGAGGGAATCACATGTGGGTATGGATTTTTTTACCTTTTCTCGTCTTGATTTATAGTAGTCAATCTAAAAAAATCAAGCGGTTAGAGAAGAGGTTAAAGGTAATCGAAAGAAAAGAGAAAGGAGATATAGATATGTCGAGATTATTGCAAGAAATGATTGGAAAGAAACCAATTATAACGGGAGTGTATATTGGACCAGATAACTGGGAAGTTGTGGATGTTGACGAGGAATGGGTCAAACTACGTAGCGTTGATAAAAAGGGGAAAGAAAAATTCAAGTTGCAACGCATTGAGGATATCCAAGCCGTTGAATTTGACGGAGAGTAGGTGTGTAGCATGCAACTAAAAAACCGTCTAAAAGAGCTTCGGGCTCGCGATGGTTTGAATCAAACGGAACTGGCCAAGCTAGCTGGCGTGTCCAGACAAACCATCAGTTTGCTAGAACGGGATGAGTACACCCCGTCAGTAGTAATAGCTCTGAAGATTTCACAGATATTCAATGAACCAGTCGAGTCGGTATTTCGTATAGAGGAGGATGAGGAATGAACAAGTATAAAGTGATCTATTATGTAGTTGCCATAGCTCTAGTAGTCAGCGTGTTTCTATTGATTGGAATAGACTTAGGCTGGTTTAATCCCTATCAAAGTGACCAATTTATTTGGGCCTATTTTGCCCTCATACCAGTAATTGAATGGATTGAAAAGAAATCAAAAAATCTAGCAAGTGAATAAGGGGAATGAATATGAAAAAGAAACGTGGATTGTTATTTTTAATGTCTGTTGTCTTGGGAGCTTTCTTGGGCGTGTTTGTAGGGATGTTTAAGGCACGTGCCGAATCCCATGAAATTATTTTAGATGTAAAAGTCTTGGTGCCATGGATATCAGCTATTTGTTTACTGATAGGTTTCATTAGCATTCTTTTGACTTTCAATTTCTTAAAGAAAAGCAGAAAATTTCACTCCTTGTATCAAGAGGAAATGGATGATGATCTGAATAAAACCTATTATGTGCAAATGTATCGGAATCTCGAGTTTGGAACCATTGCTTTTAATATTGCAAACGTAGCAATTTTATTGGCTCTCTTCATTGCAGGAAGTGAAGTGATTATACTAAATGGAAGCTTTCTAACCTTATCTCTTTCTTTTTTGCTATTAGTGTTGGTTTTCAATGTTCAAAAATATCTTTATAAGACCATTGCGATTGTTCGTCAGTTTGATTTGGCATTTTTCTCTACACCAAAGGACGCCTTAGACTATTTCAATTCTTACGATGAAGGGGAGCGCAAGGCTAATTTGGAACAGAGTTTTCGGATTTTATTCCAATTAAATAACTATGTCTTGCCAGGTCTCTACTTTCTGATTGATCTCTTTTCTTTATTGACAGGAGAGATTCAGCTACTAGCCTTCTTTCTTGTCGGAGCTATCCATGTTTATATCAATGTGATGCAGTTACCTATGGTAAAACGCTATTTCAAATAGGAGATCTTTATGAAAATACTTAAAAATCTTGGCTGGTTTCTTCTAGCTGTTCTATCCTTTTTCTTTGGCTATGGTCTGGTTCAGAGTATGGCTCTGTCAGCTCTTGGACTAGGGGCTTCGATATATGGAGTTTTGCCACTTTATATCGCCCTGTCAGGAGCCTATGTTTATGGAGTTTACAAGTGGTATCAGACAGAAAAGGTTAGCATCCAGACGACTGCTTTTAATCGTTATATCTGGTTGCCTACTCTGGTTTTGCTAGTGGCTATTACAGCCCAGTGCTTTTTACCAGACGATCCGTCGACCAATCAACAAATCGTATCCCAACTGACAGTGGCACAGCCTGAATTTGGTTTCTTTATGGTGGTGGTCTTTGCTCCTCTGACGGAAGAACTCATTTTTAGAGGGATGCTGGCGCGTTATCTCTTTCCTATGCAGGACAATAGCAAACAGACAGCTCTGTTTCTTCTGGTATCGAGTGTCCTTTTTGCCTTGATTCATTTTCCAGGGACTTTGCAACAGTTTTTAGTCTATGCTAGTCTGGGATTGAGTTTGGGACTGGCTTATGTGAGTCAAAAAGGCCTTCTTTACAGCATTTCTTTACATGCTTTGAATAATTTAATCGGCTTTTTGATGATACTCATGCTATAATAGAGTCAGGAGGTCACATGAAACGAGTAATTTTATTAGCAGTGATACAGGCAGTTGTTCTCTTCTTTATCATCGGGGCACTTGCCTATGCCTTTAAAGGCGATTTCTTTTACAACTATCTAGCAGTTGTTTTTGCACCTATTGCAGGTGTCTTGCGTTTTGCTTCAGCTTATGCGACGGAGATTGTTCTGCCTAAAAAAGCGGCTGAAATCGCGGAAAAACGTAAAAAAGGTCAAGAATCAAAATAAGAAAATCCGATGGTGTCTTCATCGGATTTTTTGATGTTGTCATGATTTTTTAGCTGTTCGTTTTGATTTTTATAGACAATCAAACTTTTCTGCTGATTTTCATGAAGAGCCTGCGCTTTTATGGTAAAATAGTAACAGAATAAAAGAGGAGAGAAAACATGAAACGTAGTATGTATGCTGGTCGTGTTCGTGAGGAACACATCGGACAAGAAATGACCTTGAAAGGCTGGGTTGGCCGTCGTCGTGATTTGGGCGGTTTGATCTTTATCGACCTTCGTGACCGTGAAGGAATCATGCAGTTGGTTATCAATCCAGAAAAAGTTTCAGCAGAAGTCATGGCAACAGCTGAAAGCCTTCGTAGCGAATTTGTCATAGAGGTGACGGGTCAGGTTGCGGCACGCGAGCAAGCAAATGATAAGCTGCCAACTGGTGCAGTTGAGTTGAACGTGACAGCTTTGACAGTGCTCAATACAGCTAAAACAACACCTTTTGAGATTAAGGATGGTATTGAGGCAAATGACGATACGCGTCTCCGTTACCGTTACCTTGACCTTCGTCGTCCAGAGATGTTGGAAAATCTTAAACTTCGTGCTAAGGTGACCCACTCAATCCGTAACTACTTGGATGAGTTGGAGTTTATTGATGTGGAGACGCCATTCCTTTCTAAGTCAACACCAGAAGGGGCGCGTGACTATTTGGTTCCATCTCGTGTCAGCAAAGGGCATTTCTACGCTCTTCCTCAGAGCCCACAAATCACTAAGCAACTCTTGATGAATGCTGGATTTGACCGCTACTACCAAATCGTTAAATGTTTCCGCGATGAAGACTTGCGTGGTGACCGTCAGCCTGAGTTTACCCAG
>NZ_KQ970183.1:98141-101245 GCF_001579015.1 Streptococcus oralis | reverse complement strand
ATCGAAGTGACATTACCATTCCCTCGTATGAAGTATGATGAGGCCATGGCTCTTTATGGTTCTGACAAACCTGATACTCGTTTTGAGATGTTGCTTCAAGACGTGAAAGCAGTTGTTAAAGGAGTAGATTTTAAAGTCTTCTCAGAAGCTCCAGCTGTTAAGGCCATTGTCGTCAAAGGCGCAGCAGATAACTACTCCCGTAAAGATATCGATAAGATGACAGAAGTAGCCAAGCAGTATGGGGCTAAGGGTCTGGCTTGGGTCAAGGTTGTTAACGGTGAATTAAACGGATCAGTTGCTAAATTCTTGACGGGTATTCAGGAAAATTTGACAAGAGTACTTGGTCTTGAAGATAAGGATTTAGTTCTCTTTGTAGCAGATACGCTTGAAGTAGCTAATGCAACTCTTGGTGCCCTTCGTGGACGTATTGCCAAAGAACTTGGCTTGATTGATAATGATAAATTTAACTTCCTTTGGGTTGTTGACTGGCCAATGTTTGAATGGTCAGAAGAAGAAGGCCGTTATATGAGTGCCCACCATCCATTTACCCTTCCTGATAGGGATTCTGCAAAAAAACTAAAATATTATAAGAACGATTTACAAAGTTGTTCCAAAGAAAAAGGAAGTATCCTTGAGAGAATTTATGCAGTCGCATATGATATTGTCTTAAATGGTTATGAGCTTGGTGGTGGTAGTCTTCGTATATATAAAAAAGACTTGCAGGAATGCATGTTCAAGGCTCTTGGTTTCTCAGCTGAAGAAGCAAATGACCAGTTTGGTTTCCTTCTTGAAGCCATGGACTATGGTTTCCCACCACACGGTGGTTTGGCTATCGGACTTGACCGTTTTGTCATGCTCTTAGCAGGAGAAGATAATATCCGTGAAGTCATTGCCTTTCCTAAGAACAACAAGGCAACCGACCCAATGACACAAGCTCCATCAACAGTCGCTCTCAAACAACTAGAGGAACTCAGCTTACAAGTAGAAGAAGATGAAACAAGCAAAACGAATTAAGCGGTGGCGCTATTATCTGCGTCGCTTTGCTTATCAGATAAAAATTTTACGTGTCTTACAAAGTATCTCTCGAGAAAAGTATGACGAAAAAATTTCGGCTTCTCTGGTCTATGGTTTTTTGTCAGCAGTAGCGGTCAATTTCTTTTTTCAACCAGGGCATGTGTATTCGAGTGGTGCGACAGGTTTGGCGCAGATTATCTCTGCCTTGAGTAATCACTGGTTTGGTTTTCATATTCCGATTTCGCTAACCTTTTACGCCATTAATTTCCCTTTGATGGTCTTGGCTTGGTATCAGATTGGACATAAATTTACGGTCTTTACCTTTATCACGGTATCCATGAGTTCCCTTTTTATCCAGTTTGTGCCCGTTGTGACGCTGACAGAGGATCCCATCATCAATGCCCTTTTTGGGGGTGTTGTCATGGGCTTGGGGATTGGTTTTGCACTCCGTAACAATATTTCTAGCGGTGGTACAGATATTGTCAGCCTGACCATTCGCAAGAAAACGGGTAAGAATGTCGGTAGTATTTCTTTCTTGGTCAATGGGACGATTATGCTGATAGCAGGTCTGACCTTTGGTTGGAAATACGCCCTTTACTCTATGATTACGATTTTTGTATCGAGCCGTGTGACAGATGCAGTCTTTACCAAGCAAAAACGCATGCAGGCCATGATTGTGACCAGTAATCCTGACAAGGTAATCGAAAAAATCCATAAAAAATTGCACCGAGGGGCTACCATGATCCACGATGCAGAAGGAACCTATAATCATGAGAGAAAAGCAGTCTTGATTACTGTTATCACGCGAGCAGAGTTTAATGATTTTAAACACATCATGAAACAGGTCGATCCGACAGCCTTTGTCTCTGTATCCGAAAACGTCCATATCCTAGGACGGTTCGTAGAGACAGACAATTAGACATGAAAAAACCAGCTCTGGAGCTGGTTTTTATGTGACTATTGGTCATGATTTTTCGATAATTTTGTGGGCAATCAACTGACGGTAACAAATCTGTCTATTATTTTTCGCGTCATTGATAATCTGCAAAATGGTTTCAAAGGAAATACGTCCAAGTTCCAGACTATTGATATCGACATAAGCTACGAGATCGAGTCGAGGATTGACAGAGTCGAAACTCAAGACAGGAACATTTAATTGATGTTTATTGATGTAGTCGCAAACCCCTTCAGCTAGAAGGCTGTCGGTTGTGATGATGGCGTCAATCTGCGGATCGTGATTAAATAGGAGTTCACTGAATTGATACCCTTTTTCTTCTAGAAATTCTGTCGCAAAGTAGGTTAAGTTGGTATCAATCGGAAGTTGGTGTTGTTTGAGTGCGGATTCATAGCCAGTTAGGCGGTCTTGCGTTACGAAGAGTCGCTTTGTACCTCCGATGAAGGCAATTCGTTGGCAGCCTTTTTTGATGAAATACTCTGTCGCATCAAAGCCAGCTTGTACATTATCATTATCAACAAGAGGGATAAAGGGTGAAGTGGATTTTCCGAGAATGAGGAAAGGGAACTGCTCATCCGCTACTAGTTTGACTAGAGGATCTTCTTCTTCAGCGTAGAGGAAAATCAAACCGTCAACACGCTTACCATAAACCATCTGAGAAATGGCATTGAGACGTTCTTTTTCATCTTTCCCCGTTGCAATCTGAATAGCATAGTGGTTTTCAGATGCGACTTGGGCGATCCCTCGTAGGACAGATGGGAAGAAAGGATTTTGGTAAAAGGCATCTGAGTCGTCAGGCAATACCAAACCGATAACTTGAGTATAGCTACTAACTAGACTACGAGCATTGAGATTGGGATGGTAGTTGAGTTCCTTCATAGCCTTGCGAACTCGTTTTTTGGTTTCATCACTAATCGTTGATTTGTTTTGAATGACGCGGGTTACGGTTGAAGGTGAGACACCTGCAGCCTTGGCCACATCTTTAATCGTAACGGGCATAAAAATCTCCTATTTATGATAATCTGGATCACGGAAATGTGTCTTGTAAAAAATAGTGACCAGATACAGAACAAAAAGAATGTTTTGTACAGTAATCAGGGTTGTCATATTTTGGCCAAAAAGTCCCAAAATAAGC
>NZ_KQ970183.1:92297-98042 GCF_001579015.1 Streptococcus oralis | reverse complement strand
CCCAAAATAAGCGTAATCAGAGTGGGAAATCCTAAACAGTTCAAGATAAAATGGTAGCACTCTTTAAAGCTCCTAAATGAAAAGAGGCGTGATTTTTTGGTGATATAAAGGAGAAGACTAGCTCCAAGGGAGACAATGAAGAAATTCAATCCAAAGAGGAAGCTAGCACCAAGGACGAGAAAGAGACCGATATAGATACGATTCTGTTGGTACCAGTCTTTAGAAATAGCCTGGGTTAAAGCTTCCTTACTCTGAAAACTCTCCGTTTGAATCGCGTGGTAGCGAATGCGGGTCAATTCCTTGTTTTCCTTGCTGATGACGAGTTCTTCAGTATCAAAATGAAGTTGCAAATCCTTTGGCAATTCCTTGCTTGGACTTGGACCAATCAGAAGAGAAGCTTGCTGATTTTTAGTTCCAGAATAGCTCAGTTTTCCATCTACTATCTGCGCATTCTCTGACAAGTCCATGATCGCTTTATCTGTCAGGGGAGTGTAGACATTATCAATAAAAGTATCCAGCGGATAGGTTTCCTGTGAGCTGTTTTGAATAGCAATTGGAACCATAGACAAGCTGATGAGGAAAATGCTAGTAAAGAGGAGTTGAAACCAGTTGAGTCCGAAACGTTTTGACAGGGGCTTACGAAATCCCCAGATACTAGTAAAATACGAGAATGGATATGGAAGCATAGGCATCTTTCTAAAAGTGTTTTCTATATGAGTAATATTATATAGAGAAATGTGCTTTATTTCAAGTCTAGTAGATAAATTGCTTATTTAAAAGCGAATCTTGCTACTATTTGTGGTCTTGTGTCTAATCTTTCAACTTTACAAGCAAGATAAAAAATGAAAAAGGGTGGCGGGGATAGATTATCCCTTGTCGCCACCACTTGTAAGTCCTGAAACAAAGTTCTTTTGTAGGAAGAAGAAGAGAATACAGATTGGAAGGGCGATGAGGATAGCACCTGCTGAGAAGTAGGCAATCTTCATGTTTTTCACGTTGTTAACGAAGGTTTGGAGACCGACGGCAACAGTAAAGTATTCTTTCTCACGAAGCAAGAAACTAGAGAGAATGTAGTCTCCGAAAGGTCCCATGAAGGCCCATAGGGCTTGTACAGCCACCATTGGGCGAACAAGTGGGAGAACAATTTGCCAGAAGCGACGGAAGTGTCCTGCACCATCTAGTTTTGCAGATTCGTCTAGAGACATTGGTACGGTATCGAAGTAGCCTTTCATGAGCCAAGCGTTCATCGGGATACCTCCACCAACGTAAAGGAAGATGAGGAACCAGCTATGGTTAAGGGCATTCAACATAAGGGCCATAACGAAGAAGGCTGTCAAAGCGGCCATAGTTGGCACCATTTGGATAATCAAGAAGAAGACCAAGCTTTGTTTACGTGCCAAGAAGTTGTAACGACTGTAAGCGTAACCTGCAAGTACAATGATACTAGTTTGTACAGCCATTGTAATAAAGGCAATAATCAAAGTGTTGAGGTACCAAGTGCCGTACAAGGTTTCAGTGAAGAGCCCTTGGAAGTTGGCAAAGCTAAAGTCGACGTTAGCATCTAGTTTAAAAGCTACGACGTTACCAGTCTTGAAGGCTGACATAATAGTAATCAAAAGTGGATAGATAATCACGATTGAAAGACCAATCAAGTAGAGGTAAGTGAGGGTTTGAGTCAGTCTACGTTTGAGTTTGATTGAGTTATTCATCTTAGACGTCCTCCATATCAAATGCGTGTAGTTTCTTGAATGCGATCATAGAGATAGAGATGACAATGATAGAGATGATCAAGGTAACAGCTGCCGCCATAGAGTATTGAGGAGATGTACCTGTTGTCAAACGATAAATCCATGAGATCAAGATATCAGTTGAACCGGCTCCACCACCAACGCTACCAGGACCTCCGCCGTTGAAGAGGTACATGATAGAGAAGTTGTTAAAGTTGAAGGTGTATTGGCTGATCAATGTTGGTGCTGCAACAGCCAAAATCATAGGGAAAGTGATGTTGCGGAATTTTTGCCAAGCATTGGCACCATCGATATAAGCCGCTTCGTAGAGGTCGTTAGGAATTGACTGCAAGATACCCAAAGTCAAAACGTAGATGTATGGGAATCCTAGCCAACCTTGCATCATAATCAAGGCAATCTTGGTCCAAGTTGGGTCTGTTTTCCAAGGGATAAGAGCACCGTCAAGGAAAGGAAGAACCTTAGCCAAGATAGGCAATACTTGAGTGTTGATCGCTCCGACACTATCGTTAAACATGTTTGAGAATGTCAAGATAGTGATGAAGGCTGGAACAGCCCAAGGAAGAAGGAAAATAACACCAAAGATACGTTTTCCTTTGATAAATGGTTGGTTAGCAATGATAGCGGTGAAGATACCAATCACAATCTGCAAAGTAGAAGCAGACAAGGCCCAGATGATGGTCCAAGAAAGAACCGCACCGAAGGCTGAACGGAAGGTACTTAAGCTCCAGATGTTTGTAAAGTTAGTCAAACCAACCCAGTCCAACAATTTGTTTGGTGGCAAGTGTTGGAAGTCATAGTTGGTAAAGGCAATCATCAAGGTTACGATAACTGGGAAGATAATCGCAAATGTCATAGCGACGTAAGATGGGATGATCAAGAGGTAAGGGAAACCATTCTCATAAATACCTTTGATCATGTCTTTAAAAGTACGTGGGACAGGAATTCCATTGTTAATACGTTTTGCGATTGTATGTGCATCTTTAATATTTGAGAAATAAAAGAGCACATAAACGACTACAAAGATTAAATGGAAGGCACCACGAATCAGCATAAAGAGGGAATTATCACGACCTGGCTTGTCACCAAGAGTGATCAAATTGTGCAATTCAGGGGCTGCAAGTGCTAGGAAATAAAGAACAAACACGATAGTTACACCAAGGAAGATAAAACCTTTGGCCTTTTGTTTATTGTAAATCTGTCCTAACCCAGGAATCACTGAAAGCAAGGCTGCTTTGCTAGGTTGTTGGTTTTCCATGAATACTCCTTTCATAGGATACGAGATTGAAGTTTGTCTCCAATCACTAGATAGGCAACTGCAATCATTCGTAAATTTATAAAATCAAAGGGGGATTTGTATTCTCCCCCCTTGTAACGAATTCAATTATTCACCAAATTTTTGTTTGATTGTTTCTTTGATCAATGTTACAGCATCGTTAGCAGCTGTCTTAGCATCTTTTTTACCACTTACAGCGTCAAAGAGCATTGTTTTAGCTGGATCCCAAACAGCTGACATTTGAGAAATGTTTGGCATTGGTTGAGCGTTCTTGAACTGTTTGATAACAGCTGTTGTCAACTCATCGTTTTTACCTTCAGCGTATGAACGAGCTTCAGTGTTAGCTGGGATTTCGTTAGTTGCATCGTAGAATGCTTTTTGTTGTTCAGTTGAAACAAGGAAGTCTACAAATTTTTGTGCAGCTTCAAGGTTCTTAGTGCTTGATGGGATGATCCAAGCTTTACCACCACCGAATGGTGTGTATTCTTTACCATTTGGAAGAGTTGGAATAGTAGCAACACCGTAGTTTACTTTAGCATCTTTGAATGCTTGAGCTTTCCAAGGTCCATCGATGATAGCAGCTGTTTTACCTTCTTGGAATTGAGTTTGGATCAAGTTTGCAGCACCTTCAGTATCTTGCATCCCTTTAGGCCATTTTTCGTACCAAGATTTAGCGTAGTTGACACCAGTGATAGAACCGTCGTTTGCAAGACCGATGTCTTTAGCGTCTTTACCGTTTTGTCCGAATACGTAACCACCGTTACCAGCAAGAAGTCCGTATGCGTAGTAGAAGTTTGTCCAGTCAGCTAGGAATGCAGTAGTTTTGCCATCTTCACCAGCGAAAGCGTATTTGCTGTCTTTAGCAAGTTCTTCTAATTCAGCAAAAGTTTTTGGAGCTTCTTTAAGCAAGTCTTTGTTGTAGTACATCACAAGTGACTCAATAACGGCAGGAGCACCGTAAACTTTACCGTCAGCAGCTGTTACAAGAGATTTAGTCTTATCATCTGTTTTAGCGCCGTCGCTCAAAGTAACTTCTGAAAGTTGTCCGTCAGTACCAAGGCTACCTACGCGATCGTATGGTGCCATCATAACGTCAGCAGCTTGACCTGATTGGTTGTCAAGAGAAAGTTTGTCAAGTCCACCAAGTTGGTCACCTGATTTGATGTTAACTTTTGTACCTGATTCTTTTTCATAAGCTGCAGCAACTTTTTCAGCGTAGGCTTTGTATTGGTCTTCAACGTAGAAAGTGATTTCTTTTGCTTCAGATGAGCTAGTATCAGCTGCTTTATCAGCAGATTTGCTTCCGCAAGCTACCAAAAGTAAGCTAGCAAGAGTAGCAGTTCCGAGCACAGCAGCGCTCTTCATGAATTTAGATGACATAGTGTATTCCTCCTAAAGAATAACAAAAATAATTTAATGAGAAAACGCAAACGTTTTCTTTTACGAACTTAGTATAGCACAAATAGAAAACGGTTGCAAGCTTTTTTAGCAAAAATTTTAAAAAAATTTTAAGGTTTCAAACATTTATTAAAGCCTTTATATAGGAAAGAACTTAAAATGTTTGTTTTTCTTGAATGGAAAATATATTAGGAAAACGATTGCGTAAATTCGGCTCGGTTTTTCAGAAAATAGAGCAGATATTGGGAATGAATTATCTTAAATCAGAAAATCTTTAAAATTTTTTTCGCTTATTTCATAAAATATCAGTGGGAACAAGTTTTGTTTGATTAAAATAATTCAAAAAAATTTTTTAAAAACGCTTGCATTTGTTTTTGAAATGCGTTATACTTAAATTAACGCAAACGTTTGCGCCTTAATTACGCAACGTTTTATAACAAACACATGAGGTGCTATTATGAAAAAACGTCAAAGTGGTGTGTTGATGCACATCTCTTCTCTGCCAGGAGCATACGGGATTGGATCATTTGGGCAGACTGCCTATGATTTCGTTGATTTCTTGGTTCGTACCAAGCAACGTTACTGGCAAATTCTCCCTCTTGGGACAACAAGCTATGGAGATTCTCCATACCAATCATTCTCAGCCTTTGCTGGGAATACGCATTTTATCGACCTTGATATCTTGGTAGAGCAAGGCTTGCTCGAAGCCAGTGATCTTAAAGGTGTTGACTTTGGTAGCGATGCATCTGAAGTTGACTATGCGAAAATTTATTACGCACGTCGTCCACTTTTAGAAAAAGCAGTGAAACGCTTCTTGGAAGTGGGTGATGTCAAAGATTTTGAGAAGTTTGCTCAAGACAACCAATCATGGCTCGAACTCTTCGCAGAATATATGGCTATCAAAGAGCATTATGACAATCTTGCTTGGACAGAATGGCCAGATGCAGACGCTCGTGCGCGTAAAGCTTCAGCACTTGAAAGCTACCGTGAGAAATTGGCAGACAAGTTGGTTTATCACCGTGTGACTCAATACTTCTTCTTCCAACAATGGTTGAAATTGAAAGCCTACGCTAATGACAACCACATCGAGATTGTTGGAGATATGCCTATCTACGTAGCGGAAGATTCAAGCGACATGTGGGCAAATCCACATCTCTTCAAGACAGATGCCAATGGTAAAGCAACTTGCATCGCAGGATGCCCACCAGATGAGTTTTCTGCCACTGGTCAGCTTTGGGGGAACCCAATCTATGACTGGGAAGCAATGGACAAAGACGGTTACAAATGGTGGATTGAACGTTTGCGCGAAAGCTTCAAGATCTACGA
>NZ_KQ970183.1:91485-92096 GCF_001579015.1 Streptococcus oralis | reverse complement strand
TCAGCTCGTATGAACTTCCCATCTACTCTTGGTGGAAACTGGTCATGGCGTATGACAGCAGATCAATTGACACCAGCTGTTGAAGAAACTTTGCTTGACTTGACTACAATTTATCGCCGAATTAATGAAAATTTGGTAGAATTAAAGAAATAAGACAATATCAGGAGACACATAAACATGTTACCATTAAACGAATTTGTACAAAAACGTTACAATAAAACCATTGCAGAATGTAGCAATGAAGAGCTTTACCTTGCTCTTCTCAACTACAGCAAGCTTGCTAGCAGTCAAAAACCAGTCAACACTGGTAAGAAAAAAGTTTACTACATCTCAGCTGAGTTCTTGATCGGTAAACTCTTGTCAAACAACTTGATTAACCTTGGTCTTTACGATGATGTGAAGAAAGAACTTGCAGCTGCAGGTAAAGAGTTGATCGAAATTGAAGAAGTAGAATTGGAACCATCACTTGGTAACGGTGGTTTGGGACGTTTGGCGGCCTGCTTTATCGACTCAATCGCTACACTTGGTTTGAATGGTGACGGTGTTGGATTGAACTACCACTTCGGTCTTTTCCAACAAGTTCTTAAAAACAACCAACAAGAAACAATTCC
>NZ_KQ970183.1:88337-90437 GCF_001579015.1 Streptococcus oralis | reverse complement strand
TCGTGAAGCCATCAAACCATTGGTTGACTTCATCGTCAGCGACGCTGTTCTTGCAGTAGGTAAGAAAGAACGCTTGGAGCGTCTTTACAACGAATTAATCAACAAAGACTGGTTCATGACTCTCCTTGACTTGGAAGACTACATAAAGGTGAAAGAGCAAATGTTGGCTGACTACGAAGACCGTGACGCATGGTTGGATAAAGTCATCGTTAACATTGCCAAAGCAGGATTCTTCTCATCTGACCGTACAATCGCTCAGTACAACGAAGACATCTGGCACTTGAACTAAGATTCTTTGCACGAGACTATAAAACAACGCATCTTAAAAAGGTGCGTTTTTTTGATAGAAAAAAGTAGGGACTTTAATAGAAGAGCCTCCATACCGGTAAAACGCTAGCACAACAGAGGAAAAACAGGTATACTATTGTTAATTAGACTGAATCGGATAAAGAAGAGAGGAATTTATGATGAAAAAACGAGCGCTGACAGCAGTACTTTTAGGAGTGGCAGTATTGTCACTAACTGGTTGCTTTACAAAAAGTAGTCGAAGATTTATTGAAGGGAAAGCCGCTGAGCTCAGCAAGGTCTATCCAACAGAGAATCTAGAAGACCTGTTTGAAAAGTTTCCGGGAGGGTTTAGTATTTGGAGTGAAGACCTTTACGATTATAAAGAGGAGGGTTATATGTTCCAATCTGTAAAATTGAGAGGAGATGGAGAAACTAAACAGATAATAGGAACTATTGTTAGTGAGAAGGTAACATCGAATGGAACAAAGGCTCCGACTGAAGAAAAAATCTATGAAGGTGGAGTAGTTTATAAAGATGGAAGGATTCAATTGATGGATCCTCAGGCAAATGCAACGATAAAAAATCCTAAACTATTGCTCCAAGAATTTACAATCAATAGAAAGACTCTGTCGAAACTAAAAATGGGGAGAAAAAGCTATAGTTTTGAAACTGGGAGCGCAGATATTGATTACATTTTAACGGATCCAATTTTAAACAACTACATGAGAGTTGAGCAGGATAAAGAATTAAAAATGATTTTTTATATCATGTCTGGGACTGTTGAAAATAAGGCTTATAGCTATACTTTAGATATCAAAGATGGGCATAATTCTCATTCGGAATTATTTAGTGGTTACAAGGAAAAGAAATATAAACTTTATAATGATTGATGGAGGAATTTATGAGGAAAAAATTAGTGCTGATAGCAGTACTTTTGGGAGTAGCATTGTTGACTCTAGCTGGCTGTAGTCTAAAGAGTAGTCGACAATTTATTGAAGGGAAAGCCTCAGAGCTCAGCAAGGTCTATCCAACGGAGAATCTGGAAAACTTGTTTGAAAAGTTTCCGGATGGATTTCAGATTCGTATAACAGATATTAGTGAGGATAGTGAAGACTCTCCTTCAATTAGTTATCAGCTAGTTTTAAATGGCATTTCTGAGACTAAAGAAATAAAAGGAGAAATTACCAAAGAAAGCTCATTTGAAAATTCAGATGGGAAAATTGAAGAAGAAATTTTATATCAAGGACATGTCTACTACAAAGATGGAAGTCTACATTTATCAGAGGGAAATTCTTCAAAAAATAAAGAGAAAGGTGACTTAAAACATTCCCGTCTTTTAATGCAAGATTTTCTTATTTCAAGGTCGAGTTTAAAAAGTCTAGAAGTAGTTCGGAAAGGCTATAGTTTTGAGACGGGTTCTGCCAGCATCACCTATAAGCTTAAAAATGAACAAGTCAATACTTATTTGGGCTTAGAGAATGATGCTCAAATTAATATGGGTATCAATATTTTTGAACCAACAATATCAGGTAAAAGTTATGGATATTCCATCATTTTTAGAAATGATAATCTTTATCATGCAGAAGGCATTGTTGGAAAACTAGAAAAGGATTAGTAATGAGCGATTATAAAGAATATACTGTTTTGGATGGGACGAATCCGACACTGGATGCTTCAGATTTGTCTTATGAATTTGAAAAAGCAAGAATTAAAGGGGCAACTGATGAAGACGTTGACAGTCGATACTTTAAAGAAGAAAATAAAATCAAACCCCTAAATTTCACATATTTATCCAGCTTTCGTGATTCTGCG
>NZ_KQ970183.1:53344-88120 GCF_001579015.1 Streptococcus oralis | reverse complement strand
ATTTATCCAGCTTTCGTGATTCTGCGACAGGGACTAGTGGGGTTGCCTTTAGAGATGAAACAAGTGGAAAAACCATTATTTGAATCATTTGATTGGCGCTTAGATTGAATCAAAACCTTAAAATTGGTATAATGAAGTGCCTATCTTGGATTCTGAGAGGAGGGCAATCCATGTTTAAAAAAATTGCAATGATGATGTTAGTAGGAGGGGTTGGAATGATGGTGCTAGCTGGATGTAGTCTAAAGAGTAGTCGACAATTTATCGAAGGGAAAGCCGCTGAGCTCAGTAAGGTCTACCCGACGGAGAATTTGGAGGACTTGTTTGACAAGTTTCCGGATGGGTTTGGTATTTTTAGCGACGATATTTATGATTATAAAGAAGGGGAAGGTTATTTTTATCAATCTATTGAACTAAAGGGTGATGCTGAGAATAAAGTGGTTAGAGGAATTTTTAAGGAGAAAAAAGTCAGCATAGATAAGAATAAAAAACGAAAGGAAGATGTACTCTATGAAGGTGGAGTGGTTTATAAAGATGGAATGATTCAATTGATGGATCCTCAGGCAAATGTAACGATAAAGAATCCTAAACTATTGCTCCAAGAATTTACAATCAATAGAAATACTCTGTCGAAATTAAAAATGGGAGGAAAAGGTTATAGTGTTGAAACTGGGAGCGCAGATATTGACTACATTTTAACAGATCCAATTTTAAATACCTACATGGGAGTAGAGCAGGATAAAGAATTAAAAATGGTAATTTATATCATGTCTGGTACTGTTGAAAATAAGACCTATAGCTATACTTTAGAAATTCAAGATGGGCAAAATACACATGCGGAGATTATCAGTGGGGGGTAAAGTAAATGGCTAATGAACTTTATACAGTGTTAGACGGGACTAATCCAACACTTGATGCTTCGGATTTGTCCTACGAATTCGAAAAGGCCAGAATTAATGGTGCGACTAATGAAGATGTTGATAGTCTATATTTCGAAGAAGAATATAAAATTAAGCCCCTGAATTTCACATATCTATCCAGTTTTCGTGATCCTGAGACAGGGACGAGTGGGGTTGCCTTTAAAGATGAGACAAGTGGAAAAACCATCATTTGAATCATTTGATTGGCGCTTAGATTGAATCAGAACCTTAAAACTGGTATAATAAAGTTACTATCTTGGATTCTGAGAAGGGGGAGCAATCCATGTTTAAAAAAATTGCAATGATGATGTTATTAGGAGGGCTTGGAATGATGATGTTAGCTGGATGTAGTGGGAAGAGTAGTCGACAATTTATTGAAGGGAAGGCCGCTGAGCTCAGCAAGGTCTATCCGACAGAGAACCTGGAAGACTTATTTGAAAAGTTTCCGGAGGGGTTTCAGATTACCTCAAAGGATTTATACGAATATGAAGAAAGTGGGTATAAACTCCAATCAATCAGTTTAAATGGAAATTCTCAAACTAGACAGATTTCAGGTACAATATCAGAGAAACAAGTTAGTTTTGATCAAGATGAGAAGCGTAGTGAAAGGTTTGTATATAAGGGTGAAGTCATTTATCAAGATGGTAAAATTCAATTAAAAGATCCAAATGCGAATTTTAAAATTAAGAATTCTGTGTTATTGCTACAGAGATTTACTATAAACAAAGATAAATTATCAGATCTGGATATAGTTCGTAAAAGTTATAATAGTGGGACTGGGAGTGCAGATATTGTATACACTCTCACGGATCCAATTTTGAACACCTACATGGGAGTGGAGCAGGCTAAAGAATTAAAAATGATTATTTATATCATGCATGAGACCGTTGAAAATAAGGCTTATAGTTATACTTTAGATATTAAAGATGATCATAACTCTCATACAGAATTAATTGAAGGTTACTAAAGTTATATTTCGGCAAAAGTAATAAATTTGTGTAGAGAAGCACTGCGAGGTAAAAATATGAGTGATAATAAAGGCTATACAGTTCTAGACGGGACAAATCCGACACTAGATGCTTCGGATTTGTCCTATGAATTTGAAAAAGCTAGGATAGATGGAGCAACAGATCGCGAAGTATTGGATAAGTATTCTGACACCGAAAAGAAAATCAAACCCCTAAATTTCACATATGTGTCCAGCTTTCGTGATCCTGCGACAGGGACGAGCGGGGTTGCCTTTAAAGATAAGCCAAGTGGCAAAACCATCATTGCTTTTACAGGGACTAATCTTGATAGTGACTCGGTAAATGATGCAGTCATGACAGATGGGCTCAGTATCGCCTTTGGGACGGGTCACCATTACGGTCCAGCCTATCAATTTTATGAAAAAGTCATGAAAGAGAACGGCTTAAATCCAGAAGATGTTATCTTGACAGGCCACTCCTTGGGTGGGAATATTGCTCAGCGTGTCGCTCTAAAATACAACGTTCCGAAAACCATTGTCTACAATGCAGCGCCTCTCTATATTCCTTCTTTAGCAGTCCCTTTCACAAGCAACATATTTGAGATAAAGAGGGATATAGCTCAGTTTACAGGAAATATCACTCGCATTACGACAAAGAAAGATCCTCTGAATAATATATCTGATCTAGTCGGTGGAGTTTATGTGGGTAAGGAGTATGTCATCCCCCATTCAGGTGGTCACATGATGGAGGATTTGCGGGCGGTCGCTGGAGATATCAAGTATACGATTGCGATGGACAACATTAAAAGAAATACAGAGCAAGGCTTAAAAAGTGTGCAGATTAAAAAAGATCTCTTTAAAGTCAATGACATCGGTACTGCTTCTCCAAATGGCTTGTCCAAGGCAGAACTCATCGCGCTGGACTCAGAGCAGGCTCTGGTTGTTGCTAGCGGATTATCCGCTACTTCCAGTGCAACGGTTGATTTGATAGGTGCCAAAGGGACAAGTGCAGTCGATAAAGCTCTGACTGTGTATAAAAGCCTCGGAGATGTACCATTCGGTTTTCTTCTATCTTCTGATGAAGTCAGAGCGACTTACAATGAATCTAATATTAACTATGGAACTATTGTTGAAGCGGTAGATAGTCATTGTCGAACTGTTAAAAAGACCGCGAAGACGGTAGCTACTTCATTTACAAATTTGGAGACAAAAATAAAGGCAGGAATTGAACAAACCGTTCAGAAAGATACAGAATTACAAGGATTAATTGCCCATGGATAAGTGGAGTAAGATTAGATCTAAATTAGTGGATGCTCAAGAAGAACTCTACAAGATAGACGATGAATATCGACAGTCAAAGAATGAGTTGGACACTAAGTGGAATTTTTTGGGAGATTTTTATAGAGGTTTAGACCAAAAATTTGACGAAAAGCATTCCATTGTTTTATCAGCATATTCAAAAATGCCGGATGCGACTGAGGATATGCTGGATGCTGCAGTGGAGACTATTCGCCGATATAGGATGGTGAATGAAGAGGAGTTTAAAACTCGGCAATACGAACTAGAAAGAAAGTATGACGACTTAGAAGATAGCTATAAGAAAAAGTGTCGAAAGCAAGAGGCAGTTATTGAACAACTTTCTAGTGAACTAAGAGCATGTCAGACAGATGAAAAATAGGAGGGAAACGGATGGGATTTTTTGAGGATGTTGGTACTGGAATTTATGACTTTGCTTCAGACACAATGGACAACATCGGTAATGGAATTTCTGGTATCAATGATTTTGCTAGGGAGCATATTCCAGGCGTGAGAGAAGTAGAGGGTGCTATACACGGGGCTTATGACTGGGGGATGGATCAGTTACGCTCTTTTGAAGCCTATAGTGAAATTGAGAAGAAATTAGAAAAAGACATCATAAAAACCTTGTATGTTCCGGCTAAAAAACGGGCTATAGCTCGGATTATTGAGAAATTTGACAAAGAAGCGAAGGAAATAGGTACAAAGACGAAGGAAGAGATTGATTTCGTTAATAATCAAATCGACGCGGAAATCAAAGGGGAGTTTTCAAACGCCATTCAAGATGCAGTTAGTAAAGAAAATCTCAAGTGGGAGAAATTGGTTTAAAACAAAAATGGAAATAGTTGACTCACTATTTTTTTCAAAAATCAAATCCGCACCTTTTATTGAGGTGCGGATTTTGTCTTATCTGAAAGATTGGTTTACCGTACTTTCCCAACTAGAATCTCTGCTTCAATGGTAATCTCAGTCAGTTGGCTCCAGTCAATCTTGGTCAGGTCAACATGAAAGAGTAGCGGAGTCATACTGAGCAGTGCTTGGCGTTGCTCAGCTGTGATGGGTTTGGTCAGGGAGGCTATTTGATGAGCTTGGATACTGAAGTGTTCCTGGAAATGTTCCTTGATATCTTGGTTGGAATAATCCTTCTTTGTCAGTTGGTCTTGCACCATTTGGCGGATTTCTTTGAGGTGATTTTCGGTTGGGATGACCTTGATTAAGATACCGTTTTGGGATAGAACGCGGCGAAATTCTCCATAATTGGCAGGCGAGAAGATATCGAGCAGGATATCCATACTAGCGTCTTTTATAGGAAGACGAGCTAGATCACCAACAAACCAATTGACTGCCCAGTTGGGTTCGCTCTTAGCAGCGATTTGGACGGAATCTTTGGAAATATCAAAAGCATAGAAGGTTTTATCAGAGTGACTTTCTTGTAGTTTGCGAGAGTAAAACCCTTCGCCACAACCGATATCTAAGACGGTGGTACTAGTTTCTAAACTTGCTAGCAATTCAGATATGGCCTCTAGAATAGCTTGATAAAATCCAGCTTCTAGGATTTGCTGGCGATTTTGGAAGTTTTCCTTGTCGTAGTTGGTAGATTGCTTGATTTGCGGTGCCAGATTGACATAGCCGAATTTTGCTAGGTCAAAGGAATGGCGATTGCTACACTTGAGACTAGTCTCTACCAAGGTTAGATTTTTTTGGCAGATAGGACAGGCAAAGGCACTAGCAGTCGTAAAGCGCTGGAGTTTTGGTTTGAGGTTTGTATTCATAGTTTAAGTCTAGCAAAAAAAGAACTGGATGGCAAATGCCTCCAGTCTGTTTTTTAATATGTAAGGACGAAGTATTTCTTCTTACCACGGCGGATAACGGTGAGTTCATTTTCAAGTTTGTCTGCGTCACTCAAAACATAGTCCAGGTCTTGGATGCGGTCGCCGTTGACATAGATAGCTCCGTTTTGAACATCTTCGCGAGCTTGGCGTTTTGAGTTGACAACGCCACCTGATACGAGGATTTCGACGATGTTGAGGTTTTCGTCAGCTTGTACTTGGTAGTTTGGCACTCCACGAAGTCCTTGTTTGAGTTCTTTGACAGAAAGGTTTTTGATGTTTCCTGCAAAGAGTTGCTCAGTGATGTTGAGGGCTTCTTTGTAGGCTTCTTCGCCGTGGACAAGTGTTACGACTTCACGAGCGAGGACTTTTTGAGCCAAGCGTTCGTGTGGAGCTGCTTCAAATTGTTTGCGGATGTCTTCAATCTCATCAAGTGACAAGAAAGTAAAGATCTTCAAGAAACGAACGGCGTCGGCATCCATCACGTTCATCCAGAATTGGTACATTTCGTATGGAGAAGTCTTTTCAGGATTGAGCCAGACTGCGTTTCCTTCTGATTTACCAAATTTCTTACCAGTTGCGTCTGTAATGAGGGGAACTGTGATAACGTGACCAGTCTTATCAGCCTTACGACGAAGTAATTCGGTACCTGCGGTCATATTTCCCCACTGGTCAGAACCACCGATTTGTAGTGTTACGTTGTGCTCTTGGTTAAGGACGTAGAAGTCATATCCTTGCATGATTTGGTAAGCAAACTCTGTGTAAGAAATCCCTGTTTCAATTCGTTTCTTCACTGACTCCTTGCTCATCATGTAGTTGACGGTGAAGTATTTTCCGATATCACGGAGGAAGTCAATGAAGCTGATGCTGCCAAACCAGTCGTAGTTGTTGACCATGACAGCTTTATTTTCGCCATTTTCAAAGTCAAGAAAACGAGAAAGTTGCCCTTGGATAGACTTGACCCAACTTCTTACTGTGTTTTTTGTTTGGAGACTACGCTCAGCATCTTTGAAGGACGGATCTCCGATGAGACCTGTAGCACCACCAACGAGCGCATAAGGTTTGTGACCTGCTAGTTGCAAACGACGACTTGTCAAGATTGCGACAAGGTGACCGAGGTGAAGGCTGTCAGCAGTTGGATCGTAGCCAGTATAATAAGAAACTTGACCTTTTTCTAGGGCTTTGCGCAAAGCTTCTTCATCAGTCGTTTGAAAAATCAAACCACGCTCTTTTAGCTCATCAAAAATGTGCATATGTCTTTTCTCCTTTTTAAAATATTGTTTCTACCTATTGTATCACAAACTTGATTAATAGCCTAGTGGAATAGGGAAGAAAGTAGCTATTTTATTGAAAGTTTCCCTTTTATGGTATAATAAATAAAGTGAGGACATTCATGGAAAAAAGAAACAATGAAGTAAAAACGGTAATAAACCAAAATAAATCAAGAAAAAAAGCTGCAGATTCAAGTGTCTTAGGTGGATTTAGAGTAGCCTCTATCCTTGCCAAGATTTTGAATGGCTTGAAAGTGACCTTTAATACGCTTTTCGTCTTGGCTGTCATAGGTGGATTTTTTGGGGCTGGAATAGCTATAGGTTACGGTGTCGCCTTATTTGATAAAGTCTCCATTCCCCAATCAGCAGAGCTGGTTAATCGGGTCAAGGATATTACCTCCATTTCGGAGATTTATTATGCTGATGGGAGCACCATTGCTTCAATTGAGGGTGATTTATTGCGCACTTCAGTAGCATCGGATGCTATATCTGATAATCTAAAAAAAGCCATCATTGCGACGGAGGATGAGCATTTTGCTGAGCATAAGGGGGTAGTTCCAAAGGCTGTTATTCGTGCAACTTTAGGAACGCTTGTGGGGTTGGGTTCATCCAGTGGTGGCTCAACTTTAACACAACAGATCATCAAACAGCAGGTGGTTGGAGATGCTCCGACCTTAGCTCGTAAGGCGACAGAAATCATAGATGCTCTTGCCTTGGAGCGTGTCATGAGTAAGGACGAAATTCTGACAACCTATCTGAATATTGCTCCTTTCGGTCGCAATCATAAGGGTCAAAACATTGCAGGTGCCCAGCAAGCTGCAGAAGGAATCTTTGGTGTTAATGCTTCGGACTTGACGGTACCTCAAGCGGCTTTTATCGCAGGCTTGCCGCAAAGCCCGATTAGTTATTCCCCTTATGAATCTGACGGAAGTTTGAAGAGTGATGAGGATATGGCCCTCGGTTTAAAGCGTGGGAAAGATGTCCTCTACAATATGTATCGAACAGGCGCCTTGAGTCAGAAAGACTATGAGCAGTATAAGTCTTATGATGTACGAAAAGATTTCTTACCATCAGGTAGTGTGAGTACTGCTTCACGTGATTATCTTTATTTTGCAGCTCTATCAGAAGCCACAGATCGGATGTATGATTATCTAGTTGAGAGAGATCATGTCTCTGCTCAGGAGTTAAAGAATGAATCCATCCAAAAAGCATATCGTGAGTTGGCAGCTAAGGAAATCGAAAATGGTGGTTATAAAATTACTACTACCATCAATAAAAAAGTTCACACAGCTATGCAAAATGCAGTGGCAAATTATGGCCGATTGCTAGATGATTCGACAGGCCAGCCTGAGGTAGGAAATGTCCTTATGGACAACCAAACGGGAGCTATTCTTGGCTTTGTCGGTGGCCGTAATTATCAAGAAAATCAGAACAATCACGCTATCGATACTAAGCGTTCTCCAGCTTCAACCACTAAGCCTATACTGGCCTATGGTATCGCGATAGACCAAGGTTTGATGGGAAGTGCAAGTATCTTATCTAACTATCCGACAAACTTTTCAAACGGTAATCCCATCATGTATGTCAATAGTCCTGGTACAGGGATGATGACCTTGGGAGAAGCTCTCAACTATTCATGGAATATCCCAGCCTACTGGACTTATCGTACGCTTCGAGAGAAGGGTGTCGATGTCAAGGGTTATATGGAAAAAATGGGTTATGAAATCCCAGAATATGGTATTGAAAGTCTGCCGATGGGTGGGGGGATTGAGGTTACAGTTGCCCAGCATACCAACGGTTATCAGACCTTGGCTAATAATGGGGTCTACCACAAGAAACATATGATTTCCAAGATCGAATCGACGACGGGTCAAGTGATTTATGAATATAAAAGTCAACCTGTCCAAGTCTATTCAAAAGCGACAGCGACCATCATGCAAAGTCTACTTCGTGATGTCATTTCATCTCGAGTTACGTCAAGCTTTCAGACTGATTTAGCCTCTATCAACCCAAGTCTGGCTCGTGCTGACTGGATTGGAAAGACTGGTACGACCAATGAAGATGAAAATATGTGGCTCATGCTTTCTACACCTCGGTTGACTCTAGGTGGTTGGATAGGACACGACGACAACCGACCGCTAGCTAAGGGGGCTGGTCATTATCGAAACGCCAATTATATGGCTCACTTGGTTAATGCTATCCAGCAAGCCGAACCTGGAATATGGGGAAATGAGCGCTTCAATCTCGATCCAAGTGTGACAAAATCTCAAGTCCTCAAATCGACAGGGGAGAAAGCAGGCAAGGTCACAATCAATGGCAAAGAAGTCACCGTTTCAGGTTCTACAGTAACGAGCTATTGGGCTACTAAAGAAGGGGCGCCAGTAACCACTTATCGCTTTGCCATCGGAGGGAGCGATGCCGATTATCAAAATGCTTGGAAGAGCATTCTAGGAAGTTTACCGAGTCTTCCTAGCCCAACTCTTCCAGGTTCAAGTGGCCGTTCTGGAACAAGTTCATCAACTCGCTCAAATCAATCAAATCGATAGAATAAAAAGTAGCAGGTTTCATTTAATATTATGTTTCGTGCTACTTTTTTCTTTGTCGGTTTCGTGTTACAATAAGAATATGAATCATTATCAGAAAAAGATTGTTAAGGGGACAGTATACTCGCTACTCACAGGCTTAATCTGGGGAATTTGTGGGATTTTAGGGGAGTATTTTTTCACTCATTATCCAGTGTCTTCTGGATGGATTACTTCTATGCGTTTACTAGTGGCGGGGAGTTTGGTTTTAGGCCTATCTGCCTTTCAGTTGCGCACCCGATTATTGGACATTTGGCGTGATAAGAGAAATTATCTACCTTTTTTAGCCTATGCTATTCTAGGTATTTTTTCTGTGCAGTTTTTCTTCTATCTCTGCGTTGAGTATTCAAATGCGACGACGGCGACCATTTTGCAATTTATCAGCCCTGTTTTTATTTTGTTTTACAATCGCATTGTCTATCAGAAAAAGGCTTCGATTACAGCGATTCTCTATGTTTTGATTGCCATGCTAGGTGTTTTTTTGATGGCCACAAAAGGGGACTTGTCCCAGTTATCCATGACGCCCTTGGCTCTAGTGACTGGTTTGCTCAGTGCGGTAGGGGTCATGTTTAATGTCATCCTTCCCCAACGATTTGCCCGCCACTATGGCTTTGTCCCTACTGTTGGTTGGGGGATGATTCTAGCAGGGCTCTTTAGTAATCTGCTCTATCCAGTTCATCATGTCACCTTCCAGTTGGATGCTACCAGTCTGTTGATTTGTTTGATTATTGCCGTGTTTGGCACCGCTTTTGCCTTCTTCCTTTCTATGAAGGCTGTCTCTCTCGTTTCCCCTCTCGTTGTCTCTGTAGTAAGCGCTAGCGAGCCTCTCTCTTCAGCTCTATTAAGTGTTCTTTTTCTGGGATTGGTCATGGATGGTTTTTTGGCTTTAGCTATGGTGTTGATTATCGTTCCAATGATTTTCTTATCCATAGAAGAAGCAAAACAAGCCAAGTAAAGATGCTTATTTGATAGTTGAGGCTTCAAATTTGAAGCCTTTTTTGGTAGAATAGGTATCATTATAATGAACCAGGAGGCGCCTATGACTGCTACAAAAATGAATGCTCAAGAAATTATCCAATTTATCGCTAATGCTGAAAAGAAAACCAGTGTCAAGGTAACTTTTGAGGGAGAACTTGCAACTGCTGTACCAAGCTCTGTTGTCAAACTAGGCAATGTTCTTTTTGGAGACTGGAAGGACCTTGCCCCGCTTCTTGATGGTTTGGTTGAAAATCAAGACTATGTTGTTGAGCAAGATGCTCGTAATTCGGCAGTTCCCTTGCTAGATAAACGTACTATCAACGCTCGTATCGAGCCAGGTGCTATTATCCGCGACCAAGTGGAAATTGGTGACAATGCTGTTATCATGATGGGAGCTGTCATCAATATCGGAGCAGAAATCGGTGCTGGTACCATGATTGATATGGGTGCCATCCTTGGTGGCCGTGCCATCGTTGGGAAAAACAGCCACGTTGGTGCAGGTGCAGTTTTGGCAGGTGTGATTGAGCCAGCCAGTGCCAATCCAGTTCGTGTCGGAGACAATGTTCTCATCGGAGCTAATGCAGTGGTTATCGAGGGTGTCCAAATTGGTAGTGGTTCAGTCGTTGCCGCAGGAGCTATCGTTACCCAAGACGTACCAGAAAACGTAGTAGTAGCAGGCGTTCCAGCTCGTATCATCAAAGAAATTGATACCCAAACCCAACAAAAAACAGCGCTAGAGGATGCGCTTCGTACCTTGTAATTATAAAAGTAAAAAAAGAGGCGGAACCCTTTTTCCAGCCTCTTTCTGCTATATCGGAGGATAGATAGATGTTAGATTTGATTCAGACTCGACGAGATTTGCACCAGATTCCAGAGATTGGCTTGGAGGAATTCAAGACTCAGGCATATTTGCTGGAAGTGATTGAGAAATTGACTGCGGGTAAGGACTTTGTTCAGGTTCGTACTTGGCGGACAGGTATTTTAGTTTACCTACAGGGAAGTCAGCCGGAACGAACCATTGGTTGGCGAACAGACATTGATGGTCTGCCTATCGTCGAACAAACAGGACTGCCTTTCGCCTCTCAACACCAAGGTCGTATGCATGCTTGTGGACATGATTTTCATATGACCATTGCCTTGGGCTGTCTTGAGCGTGCCCTGGAGGAGCAACCAAAGAATAATCTGCTTTTTCTGTTTCAACCTGCTGAAGAAAATGAAGCGGGTGGCATGCTCATGTATGAGGATGGCGCTTTTGGGGACTGGCTACCAGACCAGTTTTATGGACTCCATGTTCGCCCGGATTTGAAAGTTGGCCAGATTGCGACCAACACCCATACACTCTTTGCTGGGACCTGCGAAGTTAAGATCCGTTTCAAAGGAAAAGGTGGCCACGCAGCCTTTCCGCATGAAGCCAATGATGCTTTGGTGGCTGCTAGTTACTTTGTGACCCAAGTACAGTCAGTGGTCAGCCGCAATGTTAACCCAATCGAGGGAGCAGTAGTGACCTTTGGCCTTTTCCAGGCTGGAACCACCAACAATGTCATCACAGATACAGCCTTTTTGCATGGAACCATTCGCGCCTTGACCCAGGATATGAGCCTACTAGTACAAAAAAGAGTCAAGACAGTCGCAGAAGGGGTTGCAGCAGCCTTTGATATGGAAGTCGAAGTGGAACTCAAGCAAGGAGGCTACCTACCTGTTGAGAACAATCCAGCCTTGGCGCGTGAACTGATGAACTTCTTTGAAGAAAAAGAGGGGATCGAGTTGATTGATATCGAGCCTGCTATGACTGGTGAGGACTTTGGTTATCTTCTTTCAAAGGTGGATGGCGTTATGTTTTGGCTAGGTATCGATAGTCCCTACGCCCTTCACCATCCTCAGATGAGTCCTAAGGAAGAAGCCTTAGCCATTGGGGTAGATGCGGTCTCTAGTTTCCTGAAAAAGAAGGCAGCAGAGTAGAGGAATTGTCTATGAAAGCAGAACTACGCAAGAAAATTTTGCAAGAAATGAAGGCTCTATCTCAGGAACAAAAACAGGCTATGGATCGAGCTTTAACAGAACAATTTTTGAATCATCCTTTTTACCAAGAAGCCAAGGTCATCGCAACCTACCTCTCTTTTCCGCATGAGTTTCAAACGCAGGAACTGATCAAGCAGGCACTGAAGGACGGAAAAAAGGTTCTGATACCCAAAACTTATCCCAAGGGGCGCATGGAGTTTGTGGTTTACGATCCGCAACAGTTGGTAAAAACTTCCTTTGGTTTATTGGAACCCCAAGGAGACTTGGAAGTGGTGGATCGCTCTCAGATTGATTTGATTCATGTTCCGGGCTTGGCTTTTACGACGGAGGGGTACCGGATTGGATATGGCGGAGGCTATTACGACCGTTACTTGGAGAATTTTGCTGGGCATAGCCTGAGTACAATCTATCCTTGTCAAGTTCAGGAGTTTAACTCGGAAGACCATGATGTTCCCGTTCAGGAGGTACTAATCGATGAAGGAAATCTTTGATAAACGTTACCCTGTTACTAGTCTTTTTCTCCTAATGACAGCTTTGGTATTTCTCTTGATGTTGATTACTACGGGTATCAACTTTGACCATGTAAAAACTCTGTTTCAGTTTGGAGCTATGTATGGACCGATCATTCGCCTGTTCCCAGAGCAGATATGGCGCCTTTTTTCAGCTATATTTGTGCATATAGGTTGGGAACATTTCATTGTTAATATGATTTCACTTTACTTTCTTGGACGACAGGTGGAGGAGATTTTTGGTTCTAAGCAGTTCTTCTTTCTCTATCTCTTATCAGGAATGATGGGGAATCTCTTTGTGTTTGCTTTTACACCGAAAGTTGTAGCAGCAGGAGCATCCACCTCCCTCTATGGACTATTTGCTGCGATTATCGTTTTGCGCTACGCAACTCGTAGCCCCTATATCCAGCAGTTAGGACAATCCTACCTGACTCTTTTCGTGATAAATATCATTGGAAGTGTCCTGATTCCAGGAATCAGCCTAGCAGGGCATATCGGTGGCGCAGTAGGCGGGGCTTTGCTAGCAGTCATCTTTCCAGTTAAATGGGAGAGAAGAATGTACAGCACCAGCCAGCGAATCGGAGCAACCCTACTTTTTGTCGCACTTGCCGTTTTCCTTTTCTACAAGGGAATGAGCTATGTGTAGGGTTGGAATAGTTAAAAAGCTACTCAAAAAATGAGTAGCTTTTTATGTAGATTGGAACTATTCGAAACAACACAGCCAAAAGATTTTTCTTTTGAGTTAAAATATGGTTATCCATAATCAGTTATGCGCACCGATTCGGTGCTTTTTATTTTATTATACTAATTTATTGTACTCTTATTTTTGTTAAAAAACAAATATTTGTGTAGCGCTTTCAAGTGTGATTGGTAAAGGAAATGATTGTTGTCTGTTTTGATTAAATGATTATGCAGAAAAAGTCACTTTTTAAGTGCCCCAGTTAGTATAGAGTAAGCAAACGAGCCTCAAAAATTTCATTTTGAGGCTCGTAATGATTTATTGTGAAGAATCTGTTTTCATTCATCGTCTATTACTTTTTATGGGTCAAGAGTTGATTGATGTGGTCCACTTTTTTAGCTTCTCTTTTATAGAGGATAGTCCAGATGATAAGGTAGACAATCGCAAACTCTGGAATGAGCTGGAGATAGAAGGTCCAGTGGAAGGGGAACCAACCAGCCAGAGTTGCCAGTGGGACAAAGCCAGCCAGCATGAGGAAGAAATGGGAAAGCGTCGCACGGAGCAAGCTCCAGTCATGATTGAATAAACGACCGCCAAAGCTAAAGAGAATTCCGATAGCTGACCAGATGACCATACAGTAGAGCAAGACTAGGGCACCGTGAACCTGATGTTGCACCATCACTTGTCCGATCAGAGAATCGGGACTCAGTGGGGCGTAGGTATTTGGGGCATAAATGAGTGAAAAGATGATAGAGAGGATGAGGCCGATAAGTACACCGGTAGCTGCATCGTGAAATACTTGTTTTTTCATAGTTCTAATTTCTCCTTGATGGTTTTTAGGTAACGGCGTGAAGAGTAGGTGAAGCTTTCATTTTTTAGAAAGATTTCGACCAGACCGTTAGGGGTTAGCTTGAGATGAGAGATAGCGTCGATATTGATGATTTCTGATTGGGAAATTTGGATAAAAGTGGTCGGCAGAATGTCAAGAACCTGATAGAGACGCAAATCAATGGTGTAGGTCTGAGATGCAGTTTCTGCTAGAACCTTGCGATTCTCGATATAGAAGCGTTGTATCTTACCAATCTTAACTAGATAGACCTGATCATCAATCTTTCCCTTGATTGTTTCTTTTTGGTCAAGATTTTCTGCGAACTCGATGACTTTCTGGACTTTTTCGGTCGGCTGAGGAGTTTGGACAATCAGTTTTTCCTCCTCGTAAGTCTCATTAATCTGTAGTTCTACTTTCATAAATTTCCCTCCTTTTCAAGTTATACAAGGTTGTGATCACTTCCTGTACACTTTTATTAAACACTATTTTATTTTCAAAAACAAGAGCTTTTGTCTATGTGGAGAGATTTGGAGTCTATGTGGTATTTGCTTTTTCTGGTAGCATCTGAAATATGGTATAATATAATCAATTTCTAGGAAAATAGATACAGAAAGGGGTTGAAAGATGTCTCATATTATTGAATTACCAGAAGTGCTGGCAAACCAGATCGCGGCAGGAGAGGTCATTGAACGTCCTGCTAGTGTGGTGAAAGAGTTGGTAGAAAATGCCATTGACGCGGGCTCAAGTCAGATTATCATTGAGATTGAGGAGTCAGGTCTCAAGAAGATTCAAATCACAGATAATGGTCATGGAATTGCCCACGATGAGGTGGAGTTGGCCCTGCGTCGCCATGCGACCAGTAAGATAAAAAATCAAGCAGATCTCTTTCGGATTCGGACGCTCGGCTTTCGAGGTGAAGCCCTGCCCTCTATCGCTTCTGTCAGTGTCTTGACTCTGTTGACGGCGGTGGATGGCGCAAGTCATGGGACCAAGTTAGTCGCGCGTGGAGGTCAAGTAGAAGAAATCATCCCAGCGACAAGTCCTGTGGGAACTAAGGTTTGTGTGGAGGACCTCTTTTTCAACACACCAGCCCGTCTCAAGTATATGAAGAGCCAGCAAGCGGAGTTGTCTCATATCATCGATATTGTCAACCGTCTGGGGTTAGCCCATCCTGAGATTTCCTTTAGCTTGATTAGTGATGGTAAGGAAATGACACGAACAGCAGGGACTGGTCAACTGCGCCAAGCCATTGCAGGGATCTATGGTTTGGCTAGTGCCAAGAAGATGATAGCCATTGAGAACTCGGATCTGGACTTCGAAATTTCAGGTTTTGTGTCCTTGCCTGAGTTAACTAGGGCCAATCGCAATTATATCAGCCTCTTCATCAATGGCCGTTATATCAAGAACTTCCTGCTCAATCGTGCAATTCTTGACGGCTATGGCAGTAAGCTCATGGTAGGCCGTTTTCCACTGGCTGTCATTCACATCCATATCGACCCCTATCTAGCGGATGTCAATGTGCATCCGACTAAGCAAGAGGTGCGGATCTCTAAGGAAAGAGAGCTGATGGCACTTGTCTCAGAAGCTATTTCAAATAGTCTTAAAGAACAGACCTTAATCCCTGATGCCTTGGAAAATCTTGCCAAATCGACCGTTCGCAATCGTCAAAAGGTAGAGCAGACCATTCTTCCACTCAAAGAAAATACGCTTTACTATGAAAAAACAGAGGTAACAAGACCCAGTCAAGCTGAGGTAGCTGATCATCAGGTTGAATTAACTGAGGATGGGCAGGATTTAACCTTGTTTGCCAAGGAAACCTTGGACCAGTTGACCAAGCCGGGCAAACTCCATTTTGCAGAGAGAAAGCCAGCTAACTATGATCAACTAGACCATCCAGAGCTAGACCTTGCCAGTCTCGATAAGGCTTATGACAAGCTGGAGAGAGAAGAATCATCAAGCTTCCCAGAGTTGGAATTTTTTGGACAAATGCACGGGACTTATCTCTTTGCCCAGGGGCGAGATGGGCTCTACATCATAGACCAGCACGCGGCTCAGGAAAGGGTCAAGTACGAGGAATACCGTGAAAGCATTGGGAATGTTGACCAGAGTCAGCAGCAACTCCTAGTACCTTACATCTTTGAGTTTCCTGCGGATGATGCCCTTCGTCTTAGAGAAAGAATGCCTCTCTTAGAGGAAGTGGGCGTCTTTCTAGCAGAGTACGGAGAAAATCAATTTATTCTACGTGAACATCCTATTTGGATGGCAGAGGAAGAAATCGAGTCTGGCATCTATGAAATGTGTGACATGCTGCTCTTGACCAAGGAAGTTTCTATCAAGAAATACCGAGCGGAGCTGGCTATCATGATGTCCTGCAAGCGGTCTATCAAGGCCAATCACCGTATCGATGACCACTCAGCCAGACAGCTCCTTTATCAGCTTTCTCAATGTGACAATCCTTATAACTGCCCCCACGGACGTCCTGTTTTGGTGCATTTCACCAAGTCGGATATGGAAAAGATGTTCCGACGCATTCAGGAAAATCATACTAGCCTCCGTGAGTTGGGGAAATATTAAGAGTGGGGCTATTTTGCAGAATCATCTTGTATAAATAAAATAAGATTCCTGTTTCTAGTAAAGGTGAGACAGGAATCTTTTAATATGCTTAAAAAATCATGTAGTTCGAAAACTGCTGGTACTTAGTGAAGTGAATCTGATTCTGAACATCGTAACGATTTATCAGGAAGATTCCATTTGAAGTAGTCTGTTTCAGGTGCTCTAAAGAAGGGGGAATGTGCTAAAAGAAGGAGAATTTTCTAGAAAGAGAAGCGCTTGCAAAGGTAGTTGTAAAGTAGTATACTAGGATTAAGCTATGGAATCGTTTGCATAGAATTGAAATGATAAGAGACAATTTAGGAGACAAAACAATGGAATTAACAGCCATTTACCACAGACCAGAGTCGGAGTATGCATATCTTTATAAAGACAATACAATGCACATTCGTATCCGAACCAAGAAAGATGATATTGAAAGCATCAACTTACATTATGGAGATCCTTTTATCTTTATAGAGGATCATTATGAAGCAATCAAGGAAATGGTCAAAGTCACCTCCGATGCTTTGTTTGATTACTGGCAAGTGGAGATTACGGTCGGCTATGCACGACTCCAGTATCTTTTTGAACTCAAGGATAAGCAAGGTCAGACAATCTTATATGGCGATAAGGGATGTGTTGAAAATACGCTAGAAAACCTTCATTACGAAGGAAACGGCTTTAAAGTTCCTTATATCCATGAGATTGATGCTTGCCATGTTCCTGACTGGGTAGCTGAGACGGTATGGTATCAGATTTTCCCAGAACGTTTTGCCAATGGCAATCCTGAGATTTCTCCCAAAGGGGCGCTAGCTTGGGATTCGTCTATTAAACCAAAAACTAGCGATTTCTTTGGTGGTGATTTACAAGGTATTATTGACCATCTGGATTACTTGCAAGACTTAGGGATTACAGGTCTTTATCTCTGTCCGATTTTTGAATCTCCAAGCAATCACAAGTACAATACAACAGATTATTTCGAAATTGACCGTCATTTTGGAGACAAGGAGACCTTCCGTCAACTGGTGACAGAAGCTCATCAGAGAGGGATGAAAATCATGCTGGACGCTGTTTTTAACCATATAGGAGACCAGTCTCCACAGTGGCAGGATGTTCTCAAACATGGTGAAGATTCCGTTTATAAAGACTGGTTCCATGTTCAAGAGTTCCCAGTGACAAAAGATAAGCTGGGGCATCCAAGAAAGCTCCCTTATCATACCTTTGCCTTTGCCAGCTATATGCCCAAGTTAAATACGGCAAATCCTCAAGTCAAAGACTATCTCTTAAAAGTTGCTACCTACTGGATTGAAGAGTTTGACATCGATGCTTGGCGCCTGGATGTGGCCAATGAAGTCGACCACCAATTTTGGCGAGATTTCCGTAAGGCTGTCTTGGCTAAAAAGCCCGACCTTTATATTCTTGGAGAGGTCTGGCACACCTCCCAGCCTTGGTTAAATGGCGATGAATTCCACGCAGTTATGAACTATCCTCTGACTGATAGTATCAAGGATTATTTCTTGCGTGGGGTTAAGAAGACCAGTCAATTTATCGATGAAATCAATAGCCAGTCTATGTACTATAGACAGCAGATTTCGGAAGTGATGTTCAATCTTCTGGATTCGCACGATACGGAGCGTATTTTGGCTACTGCCAAGGGAGATAGCCAACTTGTTAAGTCTGCCCTAGCCTGCCTCTTTTTACAAAGAGGAACACCGTGTTTCTACTATGGAACTGAGTTAGAGTTAGACGGAGGGCTAGACCCAGATTGTCGTCGTGCTATGCCTTGGGAACGTGTTTCCGAAAGCAACGAGATGCTTAATTTCATGAAGAAATTGATTCAGCTTCGCAAGAGTGTTTCAGACATTATCCAACATGGAACCTATAGTCTGAAAGAAATCAAGCCGGATGTGCTAGTTCTAGAATGGAATTATGATGGTCAAAAGGTCCAAGCCATTTTTAACCAATCAACTGAAAACTATCTTGTAGGTCGTGATTCTGTAGTGCTAGCCAGTCATTGTCAAGAAACAGACGAGGGTCTTTCTATTTTACCGAACGGTCTTGCGGTCTGTTATCAAGCTCCTGAAATTTCGTCTAGTATCTGATTTGGAAATAGAGAGAAGTATTGTCTGCTAAATCAACTACAATATAGGCAGATGATTTTCACGACAATCTAAAAACTGTAGGAAAACTGAAAAGATTTAGTTTTGACTTGCTCAGAACTAGGTCTTTTTCATTTTACCTTACTTTGTTTGCAGAGGTGATAGACGGACAGTCTGTTCCGTCTTTTCTAGACTACCAAGCAAATAAAAAATTGTCCTGCCCTTAGAAGCAAATGCAGCTTTTAGGGGGCAGGACAATGTGATTTCTTCTTATCTTTAGGTGATTTGGATGATGTTTATTTTACTCCTTTTTAGTTTTTACTAAGAAAGTAGCTGTTAAGACCAAACTGAGACCAGCTAAGAAGAGGAGTGGATTTCTTTCTTCCCCAGTTGCAGGGAGTTTTTCTTGATGACCACTATCAGTTGTGTGTACCAGTGCCTCTGTCTCTGTTGTAGTTGGTTTTTCATGTGGGTTTACAACCTCAACAGTTGGTGAGCTTGTAGTGTTGTAGACAACTGCATAAGTACTAACGTTATTGGTCAAAAATTCAAGCATGCCATCTCGGATAGTAAAGTCCTGTGGTTCTAACTCTCTAGTCGGAGTGAGGTAGTAGACTCCTTGCACTTCTACTGAAACTGGTAAGCGAACTAAGACTTGGTTCTGTAGTTGGACATTGTGATTTTCCTTATTTTTGAGCTGGAAATCATATGCATCGTATGTCTTACCAAAGAGTTCTTGGGCTAGCACTCGTCGGCTTGCTAAGTGGGCAACGTCTTCCAAGTCAGTAGCTCCACCGATGATTTCGACCCCCGTCTTTTTATCTTTCAAGGTGCGCAACTGATACTCAGGTCGAGTGAGGGTTGGAGCAGCCTGATCTCCACTAGTTCCGATAGGGTCAGTGTACTCAGGTTTTTCTACTATTGGAGCTTCCTCTTGCCCTGCGGTTCCGATAGGGTTGGTGTATTCAGGTTTCTCAACAGTAGGAGCTTCCTCTTGACCCGCCGTTCCGATAGGGTCAGTGTACTCAGGTTTTTCTACTATTGGAGCTTCCTCTTGCCCTGCGGTTCCGATAGGATTGGTGTATTCAGGAATTTCTACAGTAGGAGCTGGTTCGTCCCCCTTGCTTGTAGTTGGTTGTTTCTCGTCAACCTTTTTCTCATCCTTTTTAGTAAAGACGGCTACGACAGGACTGCTTGTGGTAGTTCCTTGAATGGCATAAGCTGCAATCGCTTTTCCGATTTGTCGATCAGTACCGTCGGGGATTGGGATTTGAACTTGATTGTCTTGGATTGATAGCACGGTCTGATCCCCACTTGTAACCAGATGCGTTTCGTCCACTTTGCGCAAGACTAGAGGATCTTTGACACCTGGGAAGGTCACAGCGATGGCTTCCCAATCTCCAGATGGTAGGGTTAAGGAAATTTCTTTGTCATTTCCCTTAAGAGGAGCGATACTTGGGCTATCTATACCAACAGCAGGGGCTTTGATGATATCAAAGGAGTCTAGAGAAATTTTCTTGCGACCTTCTGGTGAATCTGGGTCAACACGTAACGTTAGGGTGTGCGGACCGTCAGCAAGGTTTGTAAATTCGCCAATAAAGGCTCTCTTTTCAGTAGCGCCTGAAGTGTAGAAGTCTAGACTTGGCATTTCTTTGCCATCTAGTGTAACACGCGCTCGTCCAAGGGCAAGGCTCTTCAAACCATAGATACGAATACCTGTACCAGTAAAGGAAATAGTTGCCTGAGCTTCTGAAGCTGCACTAGAGTCGCTGTTGTTGATGTCAGCGTATTTTTCCGTACCTCCGTAGAGTTCAGGGTCAGACCAATCCTTAAACTGGGAACCATACTGGATACGAGTGTCGCGATCATCCATTTTCTCAATCGTGTTACCTGCTCCTGATAGGATCTTGAAGTAATCTAATGAAATTTTCGAGCGTTCACTTCCACGTCCTTTGTGCTCACGTTTAACGCTAAGAGTCAATGTATGAGGTCCGTCTGACAATCCTGTGAAGCGACCGATGAGGCTACCTTTTTCAGTTGCCCCAGCAGTATGAAAATCAAGCTCTCCAACTTCTTTGCCGTCAATTTTAGCAGTAGCAAGGCCTAGTTCGGACGATTTTAGTCCATAGATTTCGATACCAACACCAGTGAAAGGAATGGTAGCAGTGATATCTTGGTCTGTGTAGTCACCTTTTGAAAGGTCAGCAAACTTCTCCGTTCCTCCGAATAATTCTGAATCTGCCCAGTTTCCAAAGGCAGCTCCGTACTGGATACGGTTATCTCGGTCGTCCATCAACTCACTAGGAGTTTCTACAGTGACCTGTTCAGATACTTGGGTAGGAACTTCGCCCAGCATCGCCTTTACGGTATAGGTATAGGCGAGTTGAGGATCTAGTGAGCGGTCGATAAAGTTAGTTTGATTGGTTATAAATTCTCTAGTTGCAGAGGTTTGGCCAGATTCGTCTTTCACTTGTCTTTGGATGACATAGTGGGTAGCGCCTTCTACTTGGTTGAAGGTGAGTTCGGCAGTGACACCGTTTTGTCGAACTGCTGTCAGACTGGTTACACGGCCAGGGAAATGTTCAAAGGTAATCACGTCGCCCTTTTGTGTTGCCAGTTGGATGCGGCCATCTTTGAGGACAGTTGCCTTGACTGCTTTGCCATTGACCTTGATTTGGCTGGCTTCGATATTTGGATAGTCTACAACTAGGTCTCCACCGACATTTGAAAGGAAGGACAAACTTTGAAGATTTTTATCTTTCCACTTCATGCTGACTTCGAAGTTACCACGGGCAATCAAGCCGGAAACCTGACCGTCTTTCCAAGCATCTGGAAGGGCTGGCAATGGCGCAATATAGCCAGTATGAGATTGGAGGAGCATTTCTGCCATCCCACTAGTTGCTCCAAAGTTCCCGTCGATTTGGAATGGTGCGTGGGTATCCCAAAGGTTTTCTAGGGTTGAGTACTTGAGCTGTTCAGCGAGTAGACGATGGGCACGGTTACCGTCCAAGAGGCGAGCCCATAGGTTAATTTTATTAGCCTTAGACCAACCGGTACCACCATCTCCGCGATGGTTGAGGGTAGCACGCGCAGCTTCTAGGTATTCAGCCTGATCCTTGCTAAAGAGTGTACCTGGGAAGAGACCTACCAGATGGGAAACGTGGCGGTGGTTATTTTCAATCCCTTCGTTGGTGAATTGTGGACTGTCTTCCTCGTACCATTCCTTGATCCGTCCTTCTTTGTTGATGTGAAGGGGTTTTAGTTTGTCAAATTTAGCCTTGACCTCTGTAACCAACTCCTTGTCGACATTCAGATGGTTAGCGACTTCCATGTAGTCATGGAATAGTTGCCAGACTAGTGATTGGTCAAATGTGTTTCCGATGGTGATGGTACCGTGTTCTGGTGAGTAGGATGGAGAAGACACCCAACGGTCACTGGCCTTGTCATAGTGCAAGAAGGAGTTCCAGAACTTGGCAGTTTCCTTGAGCATAGGATAAATCTTTTCTTTGAGATAAGTTTCGTCCTTGGTGAATTTGTAGTAGTCATAGACGTTCTGCATCATCCAGGCATTAGCGGCTGGCGACCAACCCCAATAATAATTCCAACCAGGAGTAGTCCAGCCAAATGGTGTTGCTTGAGTGTGGATCAGCCAACCATTTTCTTGTCCGTCTTTGGATTCGATACCTGCGTATTCCTTGGCAGCGATACGGCCATAGTAACGCATGTCGTCAATATAATTGATCATTGGCTTGGCTGTTTCAGCCAGGTTGCTCATGTAGGCTGGCCAGTAGTTCATTTGCAAATTGACATTGAGGTGGTAGTCAGCGTTCCAAGGTGGATTGTCTACAGCATTCCAGACTCCTTGTAGGTTGGCAGGAAGGGCATCTGTCCGATCACGAGACGAACTAATCAGTAGATAACGGCCATATTGGAAGAAGAGTTCTTCTAGTTTTTGCCCCTTGCTAGGGTTATATCCTTGAAGGGCCTCTTTTGTCGTTTGAGCAGTCTTGCTTCCACCTAGGTTTAGTTTAACGCGATTAAAGAGACTTTGATAATCCTTGATATGATCCTTTTTAAGTGTCTCGTAGTCTTTGGCCTTAGCGGCTTTTACAATGCCTTTAACCGTTTTTTCGAGGTCAATGTCTTTTCGATAATTGGTTTTTGGATTTTGAGCAAAGTTAGTTTTGGCGCTGAGATAGAGGGTCGCATAGCTTGCACCTGTAACGGTTAGAGTCTCATTCTGAACAGTGACTTTTCCGTCCGTTTTAATTCCTAGATAGGATGCAAATTTGAGGCCGTTATCTTTGACAGTCCCTTTTAGAAGGATTCCATTTTCATCTGTAGTGACATGACCGTTCTTATAGTTGGAATATTCCCAAGAGTAGTTGCCATTAGCAAGTAAGTCCTCTGTCAAGCTATTCCAAAGGGTAAAGTCAAGCGTCTTGTTTCCTTTTTTGGTTAAGTGGGTCACGGTGACATCATCAGGATAGCTGGAGAAGGTTTCGCGTTTGAAGGTAGTCCCATCTTGGGTATAAGAAGTAGTCGTAGTAGCTTCTGTGATATCCAAACTGCGGTGATAGTCTGTTACTGTATCCAGACCCTTTTTCTGGTTATTAAAGACCATGAAGATATCCCCAAATGCTAGGTAGCGACCATACTGGGCGTTGTTTGGTCCAACTAGATTTTGTTCAGCTAGTTGTTTGGCTTTTTGGCGGTCTCCATCTTCGAGAGCTTTACGAATCTCTGCCAAGACCTTGTAGCGATCCTTGTAGTTCCCTCCGTTATAATCGGTGCTATCAGGTTGGGGACCTCCTGACCAGAGGGTCTTTTCGTTATACTGAATTCTCTCTTCACCAATTAGACCAAAGACCTTGGCTCCCATCTCGCCATTTCCGACTGGAAGGGCTTGTTTTTCCCAACCATCATAGGAAGGAGCTGTTGGCTGATCATAGTTGAGTTGATAGTTTTCTTGCTTTGTCACAGGTAGCTCGGTATTTTTATTCTCCTTATTTTCTTTAGCTTCCACAATGGCTTCTTCACTAGCTTGACGATTTGTTGTCTGAGTCTCCTCGGTTGCTTTGCTTTTGGAAACTGACTTCTCAGCTAGAGGTGGCTCTGTAGTCTCAGTAGCTTCAACTGCTCTGGGTTCGCTATCAGGTTTAGTGCTAGTTTCGACTGAGGTCTGTTCAGTTTGTTTGACCTCAATACTATCAGCGGAGACAGTGTGGCTGGCTAGAAAAACAGCTCCCAACAAAACAGAAGCAGTCCCAACTGTCAGTTTGCGGATGCTGTAGCGACAGGATTTCTCCCAAAATCTTTTGTCCATAGAAATCTCCCTCTTCTTTCTTGTAAGCGTATACATTTTTATTTTAAAAAAAACTTACAAAAAATAAGTTGTTTATTATTGTTTATGTTCTTAATATAGCAAAATAGTCAAAATAGTGCAACCTTTTTGAGAGAGATTTGTATAAATTGCTTCAGTTTTTCTTGCTTGTATCCTTGTGGGAGAGTGAAGGTCAGCTATCCAGAGGGGGAATTGTATTGATAACGGCACTAACGTGGTCAATACAAAAAGCCCGTATTCTAATCCTATGTGAGGATTTGGATACGGACTGATTGCTGAGACTGATTTTAAGTAACTTTGACTTATTCTACTTGACCGGGCCAAGCATTCATACCACCTTCTACATTGGTAACGGTGAGGCCTTGGGCGCTGAGAAATTGACAGGCAGAGGCGGAACGTACTCCCCCTTGACAGATGACATGGTATTCATGGTCCGGTTTGAGTTCTTTGTAGCCTTGCTCCAAGGTACTTAACGGAAGATTTTTGGCACCTGGTGCATGTCCTGCTTGGAATTCATGTACTTCACGGACATCGATAAGATCTAGATTTTCATTGTGATATTTTTTGTAAAAGTCAGCCATGCTGATACTAGTTACCATATTCTACTCCTTCTGGCTTAGCCATTTTGTATAGTGAATAAGCGCCGTCAAGGTTTTGGACGGTAAATCCTGCTTGCTTGAGGATACGCTCTGCGATATAGCTGCGCAAACCACTGTGGCAGCTAACGATGTAGGCTTGGTTCTTGTCCAGTTCGTCCAAGCGTTCCCGTAGTTCGTTTAGGGGGATGTGGATGGTATCGACTCTGAGTCGACCACTCTGAAATTCGCCACTTGTCCGTACATCTAGGAAATTCTTTCCTTTAGCCAGTTCGTCTTCGAGCTGGTACCATTGAATATTGTCGCTGAGACCTTCGATAAGGTTCAAGGCTGCGTAGCCCAGCATATTGACGGGATCCTTGGCAGAGCCAAACGGTGGCGCATAGGTGAACTCTAACTCTGGCAAGTCAAAGACGGTGAGATTTCCCTTGATAGCAGTTGCTAGGATATCGATTCGCTTGTCAACACCTTTCTTCCCAACTCCTTGGGCACCATAGATTTTTCCAGTGGTTGGCTCAAAGAGGAGCTTCAAGGTCATATCAGTAGCGCCTGGATAATAACCAGCGTGGTCTTTTCCGCCGACATGAAGCGCCTTGTAAGGAAGTTGATTCATGCTAAGGATACGTTCGCTGAGACCAGTCGAAGCGGCTGTCATATCAAAGGCACGAACGATCGCAGTGCCGATACTGCCCTTGTTTGTACGTTCTAGTCCTGCGATGACGTCCGCCACTTGGCGTCCTTGACGATTAGCAGGAGAAGCTAGAGAGATGAGAGTATCTTGGCCCGTAATCTCTTGCTTGACGACGATGGCATCCCCAACTGCAAAAATATCTTTTTGACTGGTTTCATAATGTTCATCGACCAAGATTCCACCACGGAGTCCCAGTTCAATCCCCGCAGCTTTTGCCAGTCCGTTTTCAGGTTCAACACCGACAGAAAGGATGGTGAGGTCAGAAGTGATCTTTTGACCGTTTTCGAGAACGATGATTTTTCCTTGGTCTTCAAATCGAGTCGCAGACTGAGAAGTGACAACACGAACGCCGTTTTTAACCAATTCTACTTGAACAAAGGCTGCCATTTCCTGATCTAATGGTGGCAAGACATGAGGTGCTTTCTCAACGATAGTAACTTGCAATCCACGTTTTGCCAGATTTTCAGCCATTTCAAGCCCGATAAATCCTGCACCGATAACGACAGCTTCTTCTGGATGATTGTCCAAGGCTGCCATAATTTCATCGAGATCGGGAACATTGCGAAGCGTGTAGGCGTTCTTAGCTTCTGCCAAGCCTTCAATGGTAGGAACAAATGGTTTAGCTCCTAGGGAGAGGATCAACTTGTCATAGCTTTCTGTGAATTCCTGTCCATCGTGTCGCACTGTTACAGTGTGCTCTGTTGGCGAAATGCTGATGACCTCATGGAAAGGACGAACATCTAGATTAAAGCGTGCCTTGAGACTTTCAGGCGTTTGGACCAATAAACTATCACGGTTTGCAATTTCTCCTGAAACATAGTAAGGAAGTCCGCAGTTTGCAAAGGAAACAAAGGGACCTTTCTCAAAAATAGTGATTTCAGCATCTTCCATGAGACGTCTGAGACGGGTTGCTACTGACATACCGCCTGCAACTCCCCCGACAATGATAATTTTCATTGACTTTCTCCTTTATACATCTAGATGACCTTACCTGTCCAAGCACTCATACCGCCTCGGACATTGATGACATCGTAGCCTTTTTTCTTTAACTTCTTCGCAGCTAGTTTGCTTCGCACACCAGAATGGCAAATGACATAGAGTGTTTCTTTTGTCGCTGGTGTGTAAGATCCGATTTCGGTTAGAGGGACATTCTTGGCATTTTTGATATGGCCTCTACGAAATTCCGTAGGTGTCCGAACATCCAGTAGCTGAATCGGTTCTCTGAGTTTAGCTTCTAACTCGCTGGTAGAAATACTGTCAATTTTTGTAAATAATAAGTGAAACATAGGCACCTCCAAATATACCCTTATGGGGTATATTAAACCATGAAGTAAAGCTTTTGTCAAGCAAGTTGTTTTGAGTTGGGATGGGGATTTGTTTTGAGAGACTGGAAAGCAAGCTATTCTTGACCTTTCAAAGTCTTTTTGATATGATGGCATCAAACTAAGTGTGAGGTGCTAAGATGACCAGTGAATACCAGAAAATGATAGCAGGAGAGCCCTATCATCCGTTTGACCCTGAGTTGCGTGCGCTCGCTCAGACTGCACGCCAGAAGCAGGCGGATTTCAACCAGGAGCTAGACCCCTTGAAAGGGGCGGATATTATCAAGACTTGGTTTGGTTCAACTGGGGAAAATCTCTATGTTAATCCACGTCTGGTGGTCGATTATGGAGTCAATATCCATCTAGGGGAAAATTTTTATTCTAATTGGAATTTGACCATGCTGGATGTTTGTCCGATTCGCATTGGTAACAATGCCATGATTGGTCCCAACTGTCAGTTTTTAACCCCTCTCCATCCACTGGATCCTCATGAACGCAATTCAGGGGTCGAATACGGCAAGCCCATCACCATCGGTGACAATTTCTGGGCTGGAGGTGGCGTCATTGTCCTTCCTGGAGTGACACTGGGCAATAACGTAGTGGCAGGAGCAGGGGCCGTGATCACCAAGTCCTTTGGAGACAATATCGTCCTAGCTGGGAATCCTGCTCGTGTTATCAAGGAAATACCAGTAAAAGAAAACTAAAGAGAACAGCTTGGGCTGTTCTTTTTATGAACTCTAATCTTATAAATTTTTCTTCTTTTTGGCTTTCTTGGTCAAGGAGACATGGCACTGGGATGTTAGTTTTAAAAACTATTAAATGCATTTTAGTACTCTCAAATTGTTTCTAGTAGCCCTTTCAAAAGAATACTAATCGAAACTAAATTTAAGGAAACTTTCAGAAAAGTTTTAGTTTCGTTTCAGGAATCTTCTGTAGACTGTCTAGCTATATCATACGAAGGAGAGGAAAAAGGTATGAAATCAAAAAAATGGACCCTACTTGCAACGAGTCTAACGGCAATGGTGCTGATGGCAGCATGTGCCCAGTCAACAACTACATCTAATACCAATGCAACGACAACTTCAACAAAGACAAATCAAACTTCCTATTTTACAGAAAAGGACTATGATACTTCTTATGATGAAAGCACAGCTTCTAAGATTGAGCTATCTGGCTCATCTGCAAACGTCTCTGGCGATGGGGTAGCAGTCTCTGGTTCAACAGTGACTATCACAAAATCTGGAACCTATGTGATTTCAGGTCAGTCTGACGGAGTGCAGATCAAGGTCGAGGCAGATAAGTCAGTAGATGTTCACCTAGTCCTAAAAGGTGCGACCATGACCAATACCAATGCAGCGATATCTGCGACATCGGCTGACCATGTCTACCTGACTCTGGCAGAAGGAACCACCAACAGTCTCTCTGACTCAAGCTCGAACAGTGACGAAAAAGCCGACGCAGCTCTCTTTTCTAAGGTGGATTTAACCATCAACGGGAAAGGAACTCTTAATGTAGAAGGAAAGAAAAATAATGGTATTAAGGCTAACGATACCCTCCACATCACGGGTGGAACCTATAACATCACAGCAGTTGGCGATGCCTTTAATGTCAATGATGAACTCAACATCACTGGTACGACCATGACCATCGATGCTAAAGAAGATGGAGTCAAGGTGAACAATGATGAAGATACTTCAGTCGGAACCATGTACCTATCTAACAACAACATCACCGTTACAGCAGGGGATGATGGCATCCACGCTTCTGGAGACCTCGTCATTGATAGTGGGACCTACACCGTCAAAAATTCGACAGAAGGACTTGAAGGGAAATCCATCACTATCAACGGTGGGGACATTACCATCTATTCAACGGACGATGGAGTCAATGCAGCCAACAAAAATGCCCAACAAAGTGAAATCTTCTTTACCATGAATGGTGGAAACCTGACAGTAGAAGTTGGTCAAGGGGATACGGACCCAATCGACTCAAACGGAAATATCACTGTCACAGGCGGAACCATTAAAATGACAGGTCAAACAGGTTTTGACTTTGATGGAGCTGCGACCTACACAGGTGGTGACATCTACCTCAACGGCGAAAAACAAACGGAAATCGTCAACTCTATGCCTGGAGGCGGTGGACCTCAAGGTGGTGATTCAGCCCCTGGCGGACAAGGATAAGCAAAATTCTCCTTTCTCGAGAGAGAAGGGAGATTTTTGTGTTCTTACTAGAGGAAATGTAAAGACAATTCCTTGACACTTCGTCAGCTTTTGATACAATAGTACAAAATTAGAGGAGGTAGGCTATGATTCAGAAGCATGCGATTCCCATTTTAGAGTTTGACGATAACCCCCAAGCGGTCCTTATGCCAACACATGAGGGGTTAGATTTAAAGTTGCCAAAGAAGTGCATCTATGCATTTTTGGAGGAGGAGATTGACCGCTATGCTCAGGAAGTAGGGGCGGACTGTGTTGGTGAGTTCGTTTCTGCCACCAAAACCTATCCTGTATATGTTATCAATTACAAGGGTGAGGAGATTTGTCTGGCCCAAGCGCCCGTTGGTTCTGCCCCAGCGGCCCAGTTTATGGATTGGTTGATTGGCTATGGTGTTGAGCGAATCATTTCCACTGGAACTTGTGGCGTACTAGCCGATATAGAGGAAAATGCCTTTCTCGTCCCTGTTCGCGCTCTGCGAGATGAGGGAACCAGCTACCACTATGTAGCGCCTTCTCGTTATATGGAGATGCAGATTGAGGCTATCTCTGCCATCGAGCAAGTCTTGGAACAAAGAGGCATTCCTTACGAGGAGGTCATGACCTGGACGACAGATGGTTTTTATCGAGAGACGGCTGAAAAGGTTGCCTATCGCAAGGAAGAAGGCTGTGCTGTTGTGGAGATGGAGTGCTCGGCTCTTGCGGCAGTAGCCCAGCTACGTGAGGTTGTATGGGGAGAGTTGCTCTTTACCGCAGATTCATTAGCAGATCTAGACAACTACGACAGTCGTGACTGGGGCTCAGAAGCTTTTGATAAGGCCCTTGAACTCTGTCTTGCCATTGTGCACCACATGTGAGTGTTCTTACTGTTTTTATGGTAGAATGTAATTATGTTATTCAAATCTTTTTTGGAAAAAATCAAGACGACATTGGGACGGTTATCGCCAGCCCGTCGCATATTTTTAAGTTTTGCTCTAGTTATCCTCCTGGGTTCACTCCTTTTAAGCCTTCCCTTTGTGCAAGCAGCAACGTCACAAGCGACCTACTTTGACCATCTCTTTACGACGGTGTCCATGGTCTGTGTGACAGGTCTCTTCACCCAGCCGGTGGCTTCGACCTACAATGTCTGGGGCCAGTTGATCTGCATGATCTTGATCCAGATCGGTGGTTTGGGGCTCATGACCTTTATTGGAATCTTTTATATCCAAGGCAAGCAAAAGCTTAGTCTTCGTGGTCGTGAAACCATTCAAGAAAGTTTTAGTTATGGGGAAACTCAGTCTCTAAAGGACTTTATCCGCTCGATCTTTCTGACGACTTTTCTGGTGGAAGGACTCGGTGCCTTTCTCTTGAGTTTCCGCTTTATTCCTGAATTTGGCTGGGGACGAGGGATTTTAACCTCTATCTTTTTGGCTATTTCAGCTTTCTGCAATGCTGGATTTGATAATTTTGGAAGTACGAGTTTGGTAGCCTTTCAAACGGACCCCTTAATCAATCTAGTGATTGCAGGTTTGATTATCACGGGTGGGCTAGGATTTATGGTCTGGTTTGATTTAGCGACCCAGTTTGGGAAAAAGAAAAAACGCCGTCTGCGTTTCCATACTAAGCTAGTTCTCTTTTTAACAGCGGGAATTCTGCTCTTTGGAACAGTATCGACTCTCTTAATTGAGTGGAACAATCCTGGGACGATTGGAAATCTAAGCGCTCCAGAGAAACTGCTGGTTAGCTTTTTCCAGACCGTCAGCATGAGAACGGCTGGCTTTGCTTCCATTGACTACACCCAGGCTCGACCAGTTACCTTACTGATCTACATCCTGCAGATGTTTCTGGGCGGGGCACCTGGAGGGACAGCAGGAGGACTCAAGATTACGACCTTCTTTGTCTTGTTGGTCTTTGCTCGCAGTGAATTATTGGGCTTGCCTCATGCCAATGTAGCTCGGAGGACCATTGAACCCCGAACTGTGCAAAAATCTTTCAGTGTCTTTATTATCTTCTTACTGACCTTCTTGCTGGGCTTGATCCTACTAGGGATAACAGCAGAAGGAAATCCGCGCTTTATCTACCTCATGTTTGAGACCATTTCAGCCCTTGCGACAGTTGGAGTGACGGCAAATTTAACGCCGGAGTTAGGTAAGTTAGCCCTCAGTATCGTTATGTTGCTGATGTTTATCGGCCGTATTGGTCCCTTGACACTACTGGTCAGTGTAGCGGAATACCAGCCAGATAAGAAAGACACAATTCACTATATGAAAGCAGATATCACCATTGGATAAGAAAGGATAAATGATGTCAGATCGAACAATTGGAATTTTAGGCTTGGGAATTTTTGGGAGCAGTGTTTTGGAAGCTCTAGCCAAGCATGACATGAATATCATTGCTATTGATGACCACGAGGAACGCATTAATCAATTTGAACCAGTGTTGGCGCGAGGGGTAGTTGGAGATATCACGGATGAAGAACTCCTTCTATCAGCGGGGATTGACACCTGTGATACCGTAGTTGTCGCAACGGGTGAAAATTTGGAGTCCAGTGTTCTAGCGGTTATGCACTGCAAGAGTTTAGGAGTACCGACCGTCATTGCCAAGGTCAAAAGTCATACAGCTAAAAAGGTTCTAGAAAAAATCGGGGCAGACGCAGTCATCTCACCAGAGTTTGAAATGGGGCGCTCATTGGCACAGACCATCCTCTTTCATAACAGTGTAGACGTCTTTCAGCTGGACAAGAATGTATCGATTGTCGAGATGAAAATCCCCCAATCATGGGTAGGTAAAAGCCTCAGTCAGTTGGATTTGCGTGGGCGATACAACCTCAACGTACTTGGCTTTCGTTCCTACGAAAATGCTCCTCTGGATGTCCAATTCGGACCTAATGACCTCTTGCAGGCAGATGCCTACATCATGGCCGTCATTAATAACCAACATCTGGACACCCTGGCTGAACTGAGTGAGTAGGAGAGGAAGGGCTACTCTCTTTCCAAATAATTAACGAGTCAATATAAGTATTTTATAAGAGGGATTTAAGAAAAATTTTAACTTTTTCTTAATCCTTTTTAATTTTAGGAGATTATACTAGAGTCATCAAAAAAAGAAAACTCTAAGGAGAATCCTATGAAATTCAATCCAAATCAGAGATATACTCGTTGGTCAATTCGCCGTCTCAGTGTCGGTGTTGCTTCAGTTGTTGTGGCTAGTGGCTTCTTTGTCCTAGTAGGTCAACCAAGTTCTGCACGCGCTGATGTCGTCAATCCGACCCCTGCCCAAGTCGTGCCAGACGCAACTTCGGTGAGTGAAAAGAGCGACTTACCAGCAGAGGTTCTCAAAAAAGCAGTCGATGTAGCTCTTCCTTCAGAACAAGCAGACTCAGCACCTAAAGCAAGTGTGGATACGACAAGCCCTTCAGAAAAAACGGACGCAACTGCTAAAGAGCCGGCAGTAGCGCCAAAAGAAGAAGTACAAGCACAACCTGACTCTAAGAAAGAAACAGAAGATGCAGTTAGACCTGCGAAAAGTCCTGCGTCTACAGTTTCTGGACAAGACCGTGAAACTAGTGAAGCGCAAGCAGCGACCACCCCAGCTGAAGTGCAAAAAGGTGTGGCTGACAACACCAAAGATACAGTAGATGTTCCGGCTTCTTACTTGGATAAAGCTAATTTCCCAGGACCATTTACAGCTGGTGTCAACCAAGTCATTCCATATGAAGCTTTTGGTGGAGATGGTATGTTGACTCGCCTGATTTTGAAGGCATCAGACAAGGCTCCATGGTCAGACAACGGAACGGCTAAAAATCCTGCCCTCCCACCAGTAGAAAAATTGGGCAAAGGTCTCTACTTTTATGAAGTGGATTTAGCAGGCACTCAAGGAAAATCAGATAAAGACTTGCTTGACCTCTTAAAACAAAACGGTACGCAAAGCTATAAGGCTACCATCAAAGTGTACGGTGCGAAAGATGGCAAGCCTGACTTAACCAATCTCGTAGCAACTAAAGATTTGACTGTTAACTTGAATGGTTTGACCACCCCAGCTGAAGTGCAAAAAGGTGTGGCTGACAATACCAAAGACACAGTAGATGTTCCAGCTAGCTACCTTGACAAAGCAAACTTCCCAGGACCATTTACAGCTGGTGTCAATCAAGTCATTCCATATGAATTTTTCGCTGGAGACGGCATGTTGACTCGTCTGATCTTGAAAGCCTCTGATAAGGCTCCATGGTCAGACAACGGAACAGCTAAAAATCCAGCTCTCCCACCAGTAGAGAAATTGGGCAAAGGCCTTTACTTCTACGAAGTAGACTTGGCTGGAACCCAAGGCAAATCAGATAAAGAGCTGCTTGACCTCTTGAAACAAAATGGAACTCAAAGCTATAAAGCTACTATCAAGGTGTACGGTGCGAAAGATGGCAAGCCTGACTTAACCAATCTCGTAGCAACTAAAGATTTGACTGTTAATTTGAATGGTTTGACCACCCCAGCTGAAGTCCAAAAAGGTGTGGCCGACAACACCAAAGATACAGTAGATGTTCCGGCTAGCTACCTTGACAAAGCCAATTTCCCAGGTCCCTTCACAGCTGGTGTCAACCAAGTTATTCCATACGAAGCTTTTGGTGGAGATGGTATGTTGACTCGTCTCTTGTTAAAAGCCTCAGACAAAGCCCCATGGTCAGACAATGGAACAGCTAAAAATCCTGCTCTATTGCCACTTGAAGGCTTGGCTAAAGGCCAATATTTCTACGAAGTGGATTTGAATGGCAATACGGTTGGCAAAGATGGTCAGGCCTTGCTGGATCAACTTCGAGCTAACGGAACACATACATACCTAGCTACTGTTAAAGTCTATGGATCTAAAGATGGCAAACCTGATTTGACCAATCTGATTGCTACTCGTCAAGTAACGATTCAGCTTCGTGGAAAAGAAATGGCGACAATACCATCTCAACAAGGTCAGATGAATACGAAGCCTTCTGAAACAGGCTCTACAGGTACGACTGAGGGTATGATGGGTACAAATCACCATATGTCAGATATGAAAGTAGATCAACCAGCTTCTAGCCCAATGGCTAATATGATGAAAAAAGATGATAAAGCAATGTTACCAAATACTGGGGAAGCTAAAACGGCTACAGCTGGACTTGGTATCTTTGGTCTAGCCTTGGCAGGTCTTATTGGACTCTTAGGTTTGACAACCAAACGAGAAGATTAAGATTCAAATTATTTAAACATTAGAGAAAATAGTGTTATACTAAAGCAAGTATAACACTGTTTTTATCAAAGGAGTGTCAGATGAAAAAGACAATTTTGCTGGTTGATGATGAGATAGATATTCTAGATATTCAAAACCGCTATCTTTTACAGGCAGGATACGATGTTTTGATTGCCCATGATGGTAAAGAGGGATTAGAGCTTTTCAGAAAAAAATCTATTGACCTCATCATCACAGATATCATGATGCCCAATATGGACGGTTATGATTTTATCAGTGAAGTTCAGTATATTGCTCCTGATCAACCCTTCCTCTTTACAACTGCTAAGACAAGCGAGCAGGATAAGATTTATGGATTAAGTTTGGGGGCAGATGATTTTATAGTCAAACCCTTTAGTCCACGAGAATTGGTTTTAAGAGTAAATAATATCTTGCGTCGCCTTAGCCGTGGAAGAGAGACAGAACAGATTGAGTTTGGTGACTTGGTAATCAACCATGTGACTCATGAGGTTCGCATTGGGGATCAACCTTTGGAATTGACAGTAAAATCCTTTGAACTTCTATGGATATTGGCTAGCAATCCTGAGAGAGTCTTTTCAAAGACGGAACTTTACGAGAAGGTATGGCAAGAGGACTATGTGGATGATACCAATACACTCAATGTGCATATCCATGCTTTGAGGCAAGAGTTGAGCAAGTATACGAATTCAAATACTCCTGCTATCAAAACTGTTTGGGGTTTGGGCTATAAGATGGAAAGACCAAGAGGTAGAAAATGAAATTAAAAAACTATATTTTAGTGGGGTACCTAGTTTCGACTCTGCTAACGATTTTGGTCGTTTTCTGG
>NZ_KQ970183.1:51776-52979 GCF_001579015.1 Streptococcus oralis | reverse complement strand
TGTTGATCGAGAAAAGTGAAGTTTACTTTCTAGTTGGAATGACCTTGATTGCTAGTTTCATTGGCGCTGCAGTGAGCATCTTTCTTTTGTCGCCTGTTTTTTCTTCTCTGAAACATTTGAAAAAACAAGCTCAGGATATAGCTGGCAAGGATTTCAGCACAGAAATTGAAACCAAAGGGCCATTAGAATTTCAAGAGCTGGGCCAGGCTTTTAATGACATGTCCCACAATTTGCAGGCTACCTTTCAATCTCTTGATGAGAGTGAGCAAGAAAAGAGAATGATGATTGCGCAGCTCTCTCACGATATTAAAACTCCCATTACCTCCATTCAGGTTACTGTGGAGGGAATTCTAGATGGAGTGATCAAGGAAGAGGAGCGACTCCACTACTTAACCACGATTGGTCGGCAAACCGAGCGCTTAAACAAGCTAGTGGAGGAGTTGGATGTTTTGACTCTCAACACCCAACCTCAAGTTACTGCTGATGAAGAAATCGAAGAGGTCTTTTTAGATCAGCTGTTGATTGAGTCGATGAGTGAATTTCAACTCCAGATTGAACAAGAGGAGCGAGATGTTTACATTCAAGTGTTACCTGAGTCAGCGAAAATCAAGAGCCATTCTGACAAACTTTCTCGCATTTTAGTCAATTTGTTAAACAATGCCTTTAAATATTCAGAACCAGGAACCAGAATCGAGGTTCTTGCCCAATTAACAGAACAAGAGCTGACAATCAGTGTGAAAGACGAGGGCCAGGGGATCCTTCCTGAGGATTTGGAAAAGATTTTTAAACGACTTTATCGTGTAGAAACTTCGCGCAATATGAAAACAGGTGGACATGGCTTAGGTCTTGCGATTGCACGAGAACTAGCCCATCAGCTTGGCGGTGAAATCACAGCAGAAAGTCAATATGGCTTAGGTAGCACGTTTACATTCTCTCTCAATTTGAAATAAAGCCGTAAAATCCCTTTACAAATCTAGCTTTTCATGGTACAATAGCCTTTGTGTGAAATAGCAGCAGGAAAGCATGAAGCTCGTCAACAGGTGTCTTATGACAAGTAACCTTGGCTGTTTAGGCGAAGGGCATCTGCACGAATCAGGGCTCTCTAAGTGACTATTTCCACCGAAATATTATTTATATCAGGAGGACATACATATGTCACGTTATACAGGACCATCTTGGAAACAAGCTCGTCGCCTTGGCCTT
>NZ_KQ970183.1:49471-51192 GCF_001579015.1 Streptococcus oralis | reverse complement strand
AGTAGAAGCTACTCTTGGACGTCCAGCATTTGTATCATTCGACGCTGAAAAATTGGAAGGTTCATTGACTCGCTTGCCAGAACGCGACGAAATCAACCCAGAAATCAATGAAGCACTTGTCGTTGAATTCTACAACAAAATGCTTTAAGATAAGACTTTATATTGTAAGAAGCCTACAACAGTGGGCTTTTTGCTTTGTCTTAAAATGTTGTTTTCTGGGTTTGTTCAGTGTTTAAGAGAGCGTTTTTACTTAACGCCGCTTACGGGATGTGGGTGTCCATTGGGTCTATATCTTTATTGTATTTGTCCCTTTGGGAGCAATAACACTGCTAATTATGCTCGCTATGCCAAGCCAACGCTTTGGAGAAAAAGTGATAGAAAATAGTGAAAAGAATACAGAAGACTCTATATTTGAAGACATGGTACGAAAATATTAAGATATTTTTACTCTATTTAAAAACGGCTGAGTCGCTTCACAGCAAATAATCGCTTCAGGACTTGTCAATCATGATGATATATGGTAGACTCTATGGAGAAAAAATAAAGGAGATTATTGTATGTTTAATGCTTATAAGAACTTTTGGAAGGGTTATGTAAACTTTACTGGTCGTTCAACTCGTTCGGAGTACTGGTGGATTTACTTTACAAACTTATTAATCTGTCTTCCTGCTTATACGAAATATCATGCTGTAGTGTCAACTCGTCCGTATAACTTGGAGGCACTCCGTAGCTTACAAGCCATGAGTGGTTTTTACTTCTTTTTAGCGGCTATTCTCATGTTGCCTTCTATCGCCGTGACTGTTCGTCGCTTACGAGACGCTGGTTTCCACTGGGCCTTTATCTTCATTGCTTTGGTTCCTCTCGTTGGACCGATTGCTCTTATTGTGATGCTTGCTTGGCCAAGTAAGAAGGATGAAGATGCAGATACTGAAGAACAGGATCAAATTACTGCTTAAGCATGGAGTTGATTCCTTCTGATAGTAACAACATATAAAAAAATACTCCTTAACCTAGTTTGCTAGTGTTAGGAGTATTTTTGTATGTTGTATCTTTTATAGCTGGTTAATGATATCATCGATTGTATGGGCAATCCAGTCAGGTTGATAGCTGAGTAAATCAGCTTCTTCTCCAAATCCCCAAGTAACAGCGAACTTTTTAATGCCAGTTTCTTGGGCTCCTATCATATCAAACTTGGTGTCGCCAATGATGAGAACTTGGTCTGCGGGCAGTTGATGCGTCTGCAAGGCATAGCGGATGACATCTGCCTTGTGTGGCGTTTCAGGACTAGAACCGTAAATGCCATCAAAGAAATGATGAATTCCCAGATTTTTAGTCATATCATGGGCAGTAGGAGTATTCTTTGTTGTAGTGATATAGAGAGGGTAGTTTTGCGAGAGTTCTTGGAGCAGTTCTGTTATTCGGGGGAAAAGCTCTGCTTCATGAATCCCTTTTTTCTTATAGTAAGAACGGTAGATTTGAACAGCTTCTGATATTTGTTTTTTTGGAAGACAGGTCGCAAAACTAGTTTCAAGCGGTGGCCCCATGAAACCACGAATGGTTTTGGCATCAGGGCTTGGAACTCCCAGTTGTTCAAAGGTATGAGCAAAGGAATTATGGATCCCGATGGAACTGTCAACGAGAGTTCCGTCTAGATCGAAAAAGATAGCTGAGATTGATGACATAGTTTCTCCTATTAGATAAGGTTATTCTCCGAAGATTTC
>NZ_KQ970183.1:44964-49308 GCF_001579015.1 Streptococcus oralis | reverse complement strand
CATGGCAGAGGCAGAGCCGACTTCGGCCTGGCAGCCACCTTCAGCACCTGAGATAGAAGCGTTGTTTGCGATAACTAATCCAAAGGCACCAGCAGCAAAGAGGAAATCCAGCTGTTCTTCGTGGCTGAGGTCAAGTTTTTGGATGGCTGCAGTGAGCACGGCTGGCAAACAACCAGCACTTCCTGCGGTTGGAGTGGCGCAGACCAAGCCCATTTTAGCGTTGTGTTCATTGACCGCGATGGCATTTCGGGCCGCTGATAGGATGGTAAAGTCAGACAAGGCCTTGCCACTTTTGAGATGGCGATCTAGCTTGGCCGCATCTCCACCTGTTAGGCCACTGCGGGATTTGTTTTCACTAAGACCGAGCTCGACAGAGGCTTTCATGACTTCTAGATTGCGTTCCATGAGGAGGAGAACTTCTGGCCGTTCCCGACCGGTCAGCTCATATTCTGTTGCAATCATGAGCTCTGCGACATTTCCTTGGAAGTCTAGATCTGCCTGCTCGACCAATTCTTTGATGGAATAAAACATGTTTCCTCCTACTTAAAGAAATTGACATTGTGGAGATGAGGAATTTTTCGGATTTCTTCAACCGCCTCTTCGCAACTTCGACTATCGACTTCGATAATCATGATAGCTTTTTCTCCAGCTTTTTCCCGAGTCACATTCATCTGGGCGATATTGATATCAAAACGAGAGAGGGCTTCTGTAACATGGGCAATCATTCCCGGAATATCCTGATGCACGATGATGATGGTCGGGGTATTCATATTGAGAGAGACGGCAAAGCCATTGAGTTCCGTGACCTGGATATTTCCCCCACCGATAGAAATCCCTGTCACACTAATGGACTTATGGTCATTCTTCACAGTGATTTTAGTGGTGTTAGGGTGAGGAGCATTGCTGTCTTTCTGAATGGTCCAGACAATCTTGATACCACGCTTATGGGCAATCTCGAGACTGTTTGGGATTTCGGGATCATCCGTATCCATACCTAAAATACCAGCGACGAGAGCAAGATCCGTTCCATGACCACGGTAGGTCTTGGCAAATGAGTTAAATAATTGGAATTCTACCTCTGTCGGCGTATCGTCAAAGATGGAAGAGACGATTTTTCCGATACGAACAGCGCCAGCAGTATGGCTACTTGATGGGCCAATCATGACAGGCCCGATAATATCAAAGACAGATTGAAAACGAAGTGATTGCATCTGTTTCCCCTTACAAAGATTCTTATATCTATTATATCAAAGAATGGACCACTGCGCTTATTTCCCTTATCAAAAGCTCAAAATGATTAAAGATAGTATAAAACAAGGCCTTTTGTGACAAAAACCTCCTTAAAACGGTAAATATAAAACATTTTTGTAATATTTCTACACGAAACCGTCAAGAAATGGTAACATTCAAGGAGTAAAATAGTATCATAGATAAAAAGGAGAAATTTCAGAAATGACATTAACAACTAAAAAAATCAAATCAACTCTTGCAGGGGCAGCAGCCTTGCTTACGTTCTTTGTACCAGCACTTGCTTCTGCGCAAGAAACGGTAACTTACACAGTTAAACCAGGTGACACTCTTTCAGAAATCGCTGAGAAGTACAACACTACTGTTGAAAAATTGGCAGAAAAAAATAAGATTGAAAACATCCACTTAATCTTTGTGGATCAAGTTTTGGTCATCGAAGGAACAGCTCCATCGACAGCAACTGCAACAGATGCAGCTTCTGCGACAACCTATGAAGCACCAGTTGCTACAGAGGAAACAAGCGAAGCTACAACTTATGAAGAAGTTGCTGAAACAACAACTTACGAAGCACCAGCAGCTCCAGTAGCAGAAGAAAGCTACACTGCACCAGCAGCAACTGTTAGCGGATCTGAAGCAGAAGCCAAAGAATGGATCGCTCAAAAAGAATCAGGCGGTAGCTACACAGCTACAAACGGACGTTACATCGGACGTTACCAATTGACAGATTCATACTTGAACGGTGACTACTCAGCAGAAAACCAAGAACGTGTAGCTGATGCTTATGTTGCAGGACGTTACGGTTCATGGACTGCTGCTAAGAACTTCTGGCTTAACAACGGTTGGTATTAAGAACTAGGGAAAGAGCTTTGAATGGCTCTTTTTTCTTATATTTCGAGAAACCTGTTCACTCCTTGTAGACAATATGACATAATTTTCTCAAAAAAAGTAGTATAATGTTTTTATAGAATATAAATAGTGGTGGTTAGTATGCATGCATTATTAGCAACAAGATTAAAAAATAAGCGAAGAGAGCTGGGATGGTCGCAAAAAGAGTTGGCTGAAGGAATTTGCCAACAAACTCAGATAAGTCGAATGGAACAAGGCAAATATATGCCAGGAGCAGATTTGTTATATAAATTATCTGAAAAAATGGGCTTAAATATGGACTATTTCTTTTCAGGAGAAATTTCGAAAGAGTTTCTAGGCTTGTCTGCTTTCAAGAGATTGTCTGAAACATTGTTAGAAAATCAAGATTATGCCTCTTTGAAATATGCTTTTGAGGGAGAAAGAAAGCAACAGATTTCCTTATCTTTTGATGAAAAGATTTATCTGGACTGGATAGATGCTGTTCTAACCTATCAATGTGAACATCAATTAAAACTAGCTATTTCAAAAATAGAGAACATCCTCAGTAGGATTAGTATTGATAAAGTAGACTACTTGTATATTTTGAATACCCTGCTGATTTTCTTAGGCTATGATGAGGATAAGGAGAAATTTGAGCAACTATATAATCAGGTTTCCATAGCTCTTTCAAAAATCGATACCAGTGTGCGTGAACAAATTGAGTTATATATCAAAATAAAATACAATTATTGTTACCACCTTTGGAAACAGGAAGAGATGGACAAGTCCAGAGCGCTATTATTAGAGACAATTGAATTTTGTAACAAGTATCGTAGTAGTTTTAGGTTAGCAGATTTATATTGTTTGTTGGGAAATGTAACAGAAAATCTTGATATCTCTGTTGCTAAGGACTATTATATAAAAGCTAAGGTGCTCTATCTAATTGAAAATAATGAAGTTATGGCACTCAAGGTAGAACAATATCTGATGGATAAGAAGTCAGAGAATGTATAAGGATGGCAGAAGCTATCTTTTTTATGCGTAAAACATAACTATAATTCTTTTTTTAAAAAATATTTAGATTTTTACTTAAATTGCTTGACAGTTTATATATGTTGATTTATAATATAGGTGAAAGAAGGTGGCAAGATGGGAGGATTAAAATTCGAATATTTGAAAGCGCTGTCTATATTACTTGTTGTGCTAATTCTACTGAGCAATAGTCAAAGTTTTATTAGTACTACTCTAGTTGCTCAAGGTATTGATACAGGAGCGTACTATTCTCCCAGTTAAGGGTAAGTTCGTTGTTTAAAATGAAATGAGATAGAAGGAAGGTGAGTCCAATGAACTACGATACTTGTTGACAAATTACTATAGCTGTTTTTACGGAATAGCTTTCAATAATAGGAGAAATAAATCATGAAAAAATTAGTGTCGCAACCGTAATGGCATGTGGTCTGCTTGCTACGACAAATGCTTTAGCAGTGTGGGTAGATGGTGGTCAATGGAACTATGGAGTAGGTTGGACAGGAACTTTTGGATATTCTGATTATTTACATTCTACTCGCTCTCATACAGCAACTGTCCGACATGGAGGTAGAATCTCTAAGGATCGTCGGGGTCCTAGGGTTTGGGCTCAAGCTTCCCTTACTAAAATTCCGCCAACAGGATTAGAATATTTCTATGGATTTTAAGTGAAATTTTCCCTCTCCTATTAGGAGAGGGAGAACTTTATTGGAGGTATCTTTATGAAAAAAATCAGTAATTTCTGTATGTTACTCCTGCTTCTGTGTACCACTTTTTTCGTTTTTAATGTAAACTACACACGAGAAGTAGTTCGGATTCAGGAAATGGGAAAGACAGCGAGTTCTTTGGATGTATACTTGAAAGATGTCAATGAACCTGCAGAATCTGTTCTTCGATTTTTTGAGGATGTATCAAAGGAGTACAAAGTCTCCATCATCAAAACAGACAGTGGTGATGAGGTGATCAAGTCTGGTGTTTTTGATAAAGATACCTTCCCCTACCAAGAGTTTGGGATTTCTTCCCTTGATTTTACCACAGATGGTGAAGGAGTCTACAGTAATAAAGAAATTTCCAATAAACTTGGTACGATTCCGACCTTTCTAAAAGCCAAGCCTATTCAGCTTATGACTTTTCAAACCTATATCAAGGATACATCTCGTAGTTTAAATGGTCGCTATACGATAACTTCTACACAAGAGATGGATAAGGATAGGATTGTACAGA
>NZ_KQ970183.1:41928-44896 GCF_001579015.1 Streptococcus oralis | reverse complement strand
CTTGTGATCAATTTAGGGGTGTTTTTCTTGCTTGATTATAAGCCGAAAGATTTATTCCCTATGCTGTGGTTGTCTCATTTTTTGCTTTTGCAGCTTTATCTCTTTATCAGTTGGTTGACTTATCTCTTAATCCAAAAAATGACAATTAGCTCTCTGCTGAAAGGTTTTTCATCTTTCAAATTCGGTTTGATATTTAATTATTTGATGAAAATTGGAACCACCATTTTATTGACGGTTTTACTGATTGGGGTGGGGAAAAGTTTGGAGCAAGAAAATAAAGAGTTGGATTACCAGAAACAGTGGATCAGTCAAGGAAATTATCTGACCTTGGAAACTTTCCAACTCAATGATAACCTGTGGCAAGAGCAGTTGGCAGGCTCAGGGCAAGCAGTGGATTATTTCTATCGATTTTATCAGGATTTGGTAGAAAAAACGCAGGCGGGTTATGTGCAAACTAGTAACCTGCCTATCAAAAATTTTGTCAAATCAGAACAGATTCAGCAATATCAGTTAACAGATACGGTGGATGTTTACTATGCTAATCGCAATTTTCTAAAGAGCAAAGGATTCAATTTACCAGATACTGGCACTAAAAAAGTTATTTTGATGCCAGCAAGTACAAAAGGTGAAGAAGATAAAAATCAGCTCTTGGGGAAATTAATTGCCTATCTTTCTATGAAGTATGAAGAGCAGCAAAAACGAACGATAGAGGAGATGGATGTCGAGATTGCCTATTATGAAGGAGATTGGTCATTTTTCCCATATAGTGATAAGCGAAAGGAAAATCTCTACAATCCAATTATTAGCTTGGTCAATGATTCTGATATGATGTGGGATGAAAAAGCCTCCCTATCAACAACAGGTTTAAATAATCCCATTAAAATCGAAAATACGGTTCAACATCAAAAAGAGATTACAGAGTTAGTTGAGAAATTGTCAGATGGAAATCATTTAAAATTTTCATCTATTCAAGCCATTCAACAAGAGAAAGTAGATTCTTATCGAGATGCAGTTCGAAATTTTAACATACTCTTTGCTTTGTTTGGTCTCCTTAGCATGATGATTTCCTACTTCTTACTAGTAACAACTTTCTTATTGAAGCGAACGGATATCATCACCAAGAAGTTTATGGGCTGGAAATTGATAGATCGGTATCGTTCCTTGCTGGGTCTCCTATTAGCCGTTTATAGCCTTCCTTTTATGGTTTTGTTATTCTTTGCCCATGCTCTTTTTCCACTCTTGCTTTTTGCAGGATTTACATGCTTAGATATTTTGTTTGTACTTTTCTTGGGTTCTAAGATGGAAAAACGAAATGTAGCGCAGTTATTGAAAGGGGACATCTTATGATAAAGTTGGAAAATGTTACGAAAACCATTGGAAAAAAAGTTATTTTGGAGAACTTATCTCTAAAGATTAACCAAGGGGACTTAGTTGCGATAGTTGGAAAGAGTGGTAGTGGCAAGTCAACCTTATTAAATCTATTGGGTTTGATAGATGGTGATTATAGTGGGCATTATGAAATATTCGGTCAGCAAAATGTACCTGTCAATTCTGTTAAGTCGCAAGCGATTATCCGCGAACATATCTCCTATCTGTTTCAAAATTTTGCTCTGATTGATAATGAAACGGTAGAGTATAATCTCATGCTTGCTCTAAAGTATGTGAAATTGTCCAAGAAAGATAAAGTTAAAAGGATAGAAGAAATTTTAGAGAGAGTGGGGTTGCCATCAACTCTACATCAAAAGGTTTCAGAGTTATCTGGAGGGGAACAGCAACGAATCGCAGTTGCTAGAGCCATTCTAAAACCCAGCCAGCTCCTGTTAGCAGATGAACCAACTGGTTCTCTAGACCCCGAAAATCGAGATTTGGTTTTAAATTTTCTCTTAGACATGAACAAGGAAGGGAAAACGGTCATTATCGTTACCCACGATGCCTATGTAGCTCAACAATGCCATCGAATTATTGAATTGTGAAAAATACCTCCTAACCACATTTATTAAAAACGATAATTCCTATGGAGATTGTATGACTCTGAAGCTTCGAATAGTTCAGTTTTCATGATTTTTATGCTATTCTAGCTTTAGAATCCTTCAGAACGTAAAATTTTAAGCACTCAAAGACTTAGAATATCCCTAAAACATTTATTTTATAGCAATTCTAAACGTAGAATTGCGTGGATATGTATGGATTTAATCTGTTCGATAGTTTGGACAGCTCTATTCTGAGAAATCTGAGTTATCAATGCTTTAGAATAGTATTTCGTTAATGGATTTTATTGAAGGATTGATTGTTTTATGATAGTCTAAAATAAAACTGATTTAATGGAGCAAATGGAGAATCGTTACATGAAACATTTTTTTGCTGGAATTGGTGAAATTCATTTTTTGTCATTTTTATTATATCTAAGCATGTCTACTAGTCCAATTATTGGACTAGTGATTGGATATACTAAAATAAATCTAATAAATTCTATTATTATAGCTCTTTGTATGATATTGGCATTAATTTTGGTATTATCAAGAGTGTATAGAAAATATTTTTATAGAGACGATGATGACTAAAGTTTTTATCAATAAAACCAGTGGTTGACAGATTATCAGCCTCTTTCTTGTCTTCTCCAACCAAGCGTGTTATAATGAATACTGCTCAAGCGACCTTCAATCGTGAAGCACACACGACCTTCAATCGTGAATAAACGAATAGATGGGAGACTTACCATGAGTGATAACTCTAAAACACGTGTTGTTGTGGGGATGAGTGGTGGTGTTGATTCGTCGGTGACGGCTCTTCTTCTCAAGGAGCAGGGCTACGATGTGATCGGTATCTTCATGAAGAACTGGGATGACACAGATGAAAACGGCGTCTGTACGGCGACCGAAGATTACAAGGATGTGGCTGCGGTGGCAGACCAGATCGGCATTCCTTACTACTCTGTCAATTTTGAAAAAGAGTACTGGGACCGCGTTTT
>NZ_KQ970183.1:36966-41849 GCF_001579015.1 Streptococcus oralis | reverse complement strand
ACCGCGTTTTTGAGTATTTCCTAGCGGAATACCGTGCAGGGCGCACGCCAAATCCAGATGTTATGTGCAACAAGGAAATCAAGTTCAAGGCCTTTTTGGACTATGCCATGACCTTGGGTGCAGACTATGTAGCGACTGGGCATTATGCTCGAGTGGCGCGTGATGAAGATGGCACTGTTCACATGCTTCGTGGTGTGGACAATGGCAAGGACCAGACCTATTTCCTCAGTCAACTTTCTCAAGAACAACTACAAAAAACCATGTTCCCACTGGGACATTTGGAAAAGCCTGAAGTTCGCAGGCTAGCCGAAGAAGCAGGTCTTGCGACTGCCAAGAAGAAAGACTCGACAGGGATTTGCTTTATCGGAGAAAAGAACTTTAAAAACTTTCTCAGCAACTACCTGCCAGCCCAGCCTGGTCGCATGATGACCGTAGATGGTCGCGATATGGGGGAGCATGCAGGTCTGATGTACTATACGATCGGTCAGCGTGGCGGACTCGGTATCGGTGGGCAACATGGTGGTGACAATGCGCCGTGGTTCGTTGTCGGAAAAGACCTAAGCAAGAATATCCTCTATGTCGGCCAAGGCTTCTACCATGATTCGCTCATGTCAACCAGCCTAGAGGCCAGTCAAGTTCACTTTACTCGTGAGATGCCAGAGGAATTTACGCTAGAATGCACAGCTAAATTCCGCTACCGTCAACCTGACTCTAAGGTGACAGTCCATGTCAAAGGAGACAAGGCAGAGGTCATCTTTGCGGAGCCGCAACGCGCCATTACACCAGGTCAGGCCGTGGTCTTTTACGATGGCGATGAGTGTCTCGGTGGTGGATTGATTGACAATGCCTACCGTGATGGCAAGGTTTGTCAGTACATATAGATTGACAAATTTTCTCAATTTGCTACAATAATAAAAGCAATAGAAATGATGGTCAAAGCTCATGGATGTTGCAGGCTTTTTTGTCCTGCACTTCTTTGGAGTTTTGACTGTTTTTGTGTCGTTTAAGGGAAAGGACAAGAATGACTCAGCAAGATTTTCGGACAAAAGTAGGAAATACAGTTTTTGGTGTTCGGGCGACAGCCTTGATTGTCCAAAATCGCAAGCTTCTAGTCACCAAAGACAAGGGCAAGTATTATACTATCGGCGGAGCTATCCAAGTCAACGAAAGAACGGAAGATGCGGTAGTTCGGGAAGTGAAGGAAGAACTAGGTGTCAAAGCTCAAGTTGGGCAACTAGCTTTCGTGGTTGAAAATCATTTTGAACAAGACGGTGCTTCCTATCACAACATCGAGTTTCATTATTTGGTAGACTTACTTGAGGATGCCCCATTGACCATGCAGGAAGATGAGAAAACGCAACCCTGCGAATGGATTGATTTGGATAAACTTGAGGATTTCCAGCTAGTTCCAGCCTTTTTAAAAACAGTCCTACTAGATTGGGACGGCCAACTAATACACATTCATCTTGAGGAATAGGAGAGAAAATGATGGTTAAGCTTATTGCCCATGTACTTGTTCAAAGCGGTGATGATTATTTGCTCATTCAGCGTTCGGAAATTAAAAGAGGACAACCCAACGTTTATCCAACTTACTGGGATATTCCTGGTGGTGGAGTTGAAAAGGGTGAACTTCCGCGAGATGGAGCTCTTAGAGAATGTGTTGAAGAAGCGGGGGTTAGGCTAGATAGCAGTTCGCTCAAACTTCTTCATGAAGATAGTCAACTGGATACCTCTAAGGACACTGTCTTTACTCGCTTAGTTTATAAAGCAGAGTGGGTTGGGGAGAAGCCAATCATCAGATTAGATCCTGAAGAGCATACGCACTTTAAATGGGTTACTATGGATCAAGCTCTAGAGGAGGAGAAGTTAGTTCCTTATTTGCGAGAAATTTTTGAAAGGTTAAGAAATGACTTATAATTTTACGGAAGAATACGATATTATTGTAATCGGTGCGGGGCACGCTGGGGTGGAGGCATCTCTAGCTGCTAGTCGTATGGGCTGCAAGGTCTTGCTAGCGACTATCAACATTGAAATGCTGGCTTTCATGCCTTGTAACCCTTCTATCGGTGGCTCTGCTAAGGGGATTGTCGTGCGTGAAGTTGATGCCCTCGGTGGTGAAATGGCCAAAACCATTGACAAGACTTACATCCAGATGAAGATGCTCAACACAGGGAAGGGCCCAGCTGTCCGTGCTCTTCGTGCGCAGGCTGATAAGGAGCTTTACTCTAAGGAAATGCGCAAGACAGTTGAAAATCAAGAAAATCTGACCCTTCGTCAAACCATGATTGATGAGATTTTGGTGGAAGATGGCAAGGTAGTTGGAGTGCGTACAGCGACCCATCAAGAGTATGGAGCAAAAGCGGTTATTGTAACCACAGGAACTGCTCTCCGTGGGGAAATTATCATCGGGGACCTCAAGTACTCGTCAGGGCCAAACCACAGTCTGGCTTCTATTAACCTTGCTGACAATCTCAAGGAACTGGGACTCGAAATCGGTCGTTTCAAGACAGGAACGCCTCCACGTGTCAAGGCTTCTTCTATCAACTACGATGTGACAGAGATTCAGCCAGGGGATGAAGCGCCAAATCACTTCTCATACACTTCGCGTGATGAGGACTATGTCAAGGATCAGGTGCCATGTTGGTTGACCTACACTAATGGTACCAGTCATGAGATTATCCAAAACAACCTCCACCGTGCACCTATGTTTACAGGTGTGGTTAAGGGAGTAGGGCCTCGCTATTGTCCGTCGATTGAGGACAAGATTGTGCGCTTTGCAGATAAGGAACGTCATCAGCTCTTCCTTGAACCAGAAGGACGCAATACAGAGGAAGTTTATGTCCAAGGACTTTCAACTAGCCTTCCTGAGGATGTCCAACGCGAGCTGGTTCATTCTATCAAAGGTTTGGAAAATGCAGAGATGATGCGTACTGGTTATGCCATTGAGTACGACATGGTCTTGCCTCATCAGTTGCGTGCAACACTTGAAACCAAGAAAATCTCAGGGCTCTTCACAGCTGGTCAAACAAATGGAACGTCAGGTTACGAAGAAGCTGCTGGCCAAGGGATTATTGCTGGTATCAATGCAGCTCTGAAAATCCAAGGCAAGCCTGAGTTGATTTTGAAGCGCAGTGACGGCTATATTGGAGTGATGATTGATGACTTGGTAACCAAGGGTACCATTGAACCCTACCGTCTCTTGACTAGTCGTGCTGAATACCGCCTCATCCTCCGTCATGATAATGCAGATATGCGTTTGACCGAGATGGGACGTGAGATTGGGCTTGTTGACGATGAACGCTGGGCTCGTTTTGAAATCAAGAAAAATCAATTTGACAATGAGATGCAGCGTCTCGACAGCATCAAACTCAAGCCAGTCAAGGAAACCAATGCCAAGGTTGAAGCAATGGGCTTCAAACCATTGACTGATGCGGTGACAGCCAAGGAATTCCTCCGTCGCCCAGAAGTGTCTTATCAAGATGTGGTGGCCTTTATCGGTCCGGCTGCAGAGGACTTGGATGACAAGGTCATTGAATTGATTGAAACAGAGATCAAGTACGAGGGTTATATTTCAAAAGCCATGGATCAGGTTGCCAAGATGAAACGCATGGAAGAAAAACGCATTCCAGCCAATATTGACTGGGATGACATTGATTCTATCGCAACCGAAGCGCGTCAGAAGTTCAAACTCATCAATCCAGAAACCATTGGCCAAGCTAGCCGTATTTCGGGAGTAAACCCAGCAGATATTTCCATTCTCATGGTCTATCTGGAAGGTAAAAATCGTAGTATTTCGAAGAATCAAGAAAAGAAAGCATAGAGAAAAACAGCTCCGAAGACGGGGCTGTTTTGTTGATTTATTCTTCTTCGTCTGGTGTGAGGATCATAGGGATAATGATCGGTTCACGTTCCGTATTTTCATAAAGGAAGGGACGAATAGCGTTGACAATGGCACCATTGACAGATTGGATGCTAGCATCCTTATTTTTCAACGCGATACGAATGGCATTAAAGAGGATGCGCTGGCTTTGGCGAATCAAGTCACCAGACTCTCGCATGTAGACAAAGCCTCGGCTGAGGATGTCTGGACCAGACAGAATCATTTTAGATTTGAAGTCAACAGTTGCGACTGCAAGTACGACACCATCTTCAGATAAATCACGACGGTCTTTGAGAACAGCCGCACCGATTTCACCGATACGATTTCCATCGACATAGATGTCTTGGGCATTGAAATGACCTGCGATACGAGCAGAATTAGCAGTAAGGGCAAGCACATCACCATTGCTCATGATAAAGATATTGTCTTTCTCGACACCGGTATCCACCGCTAGTCCAGCGTGGACTTTCTGCATACGGTATTCACCGTGGACAGGCATGAAGTATTTGGGCTTGATCAAGCGGAGCATGAGTTTTTGCTCTTGCTGACCACCGTGTCCAGAGGTGTGGATATTGTTAATCTTTCCGTGGATGACTTCGACACCAGCTTCTGAGATAATGTTAATCAGCTTGTTGACGCTAGTAGTATTTCCAGGGATTGGACTAGAAGAGAAGATAACGGTATCGCCGGGCTGGAGTTGTACCTGACGGTGAGTTCCATTAGCGATACGAGAGAGGGCTGCCATAGGCTCGCCCTGACTACCTGTACAGAGGATAAGAACCTCGCCTGCAGGATAGTCTTTGATTTCATTTGGCTCGATAAAGGTTCCCTTAGGAGCTTTGATGTAGCCAAGCTCGATTCCGTTGACAATGGCCTTTTCCATAGAACGACCAAAGACCGCAATTTTGCGTCCAGTCTTAACAGCAGCATCTGTTGCTTGCTGGAGACGGAAGATATTTGAGGCAAAGGATGCAAAGATGATACGTCCTTCAATACCTTGAAT
>NZ_KQ970183.1:32767-36786 GCF_001579015.1 Streptococcus oralis | reverse complement strand
TGATACGTCCTTCAATACCTTGAATGATCTTCATGATAGACTGGCCAACGACTTTTCAGAGTTGGTAAAGGTTGGTACTTCCGCATTTGTCGAGTCAGAGAGGAGACAGAGCACACCTTCCTCCCCAAGGGCAGCCATACGGTGCAGGTCTGCAGGTTCTCCAACTGGAGTAAAGTCAAACTTAAAGTCACCCGTACAAACAATTTTACCTTGAGGAGTATGAATGACAATCCCTAAAGGCTCTGGAATGGAGTGAGTTGTTCTAAAGAAAGTTGCCTTGAGGTTTTTAAAGGTCAACTCAGTGTTGTGGTTGATTTCGTAAAGTTTGGCGTTGCGCAAGAGGCCATGTTCTTCGAGTTTCCCACGGATCAAAGCCAGGGCAAGTGGTCCAGCGTAGATAGGGACATTTGCTTGCTTGAGCAGGAAAGGAATACCACCGATGTGGTCCTCGTGTCCGTGTGTAATCAAAACAGCCTTAACGCGGTCGATATTGTCCACGATGTAAGAGTAGTCAGGAATGACATAGTCGATACCTAGCAAGTCATCTTCCGGGAATTTAATCCCAGCATCGACGATGATAATCTCATCTTGGTATTCAATTCCGTAAGTGTTTTTCCCGATTTCTCCCAGACCACCGATGGCAAAAACGCCGACTTCTTCAGGTTTAAGAGTGTAGGCCATATTAGAACTCCGTAATTTCGAAGGCGCCAGTTTCTTTTTCGTAATCTAGCAATTTGTCAGACAAGAGTTCGATATACTCGATATTGTACTCTGGGCGATTTTCTTCGACAAGTTGGCGAGCAGCGATACGGCCCTCAAGTTCTGAGCTGGCATCGATGTCTAGGTAAAGTGAGCGTGTTGTTTCACGACGTGGGCTACGTTCTTTTGTTTCTTGATAAAAAACTTTGTAAATCATATCGTTCCTTTCTATTTACAGGTCAGCTTATTCCAAACTTTTAGTAGAGATTTACTTGATTTCATTCCATTTTGTGTCTAGATTGACCTTGATTCGTTACAATTATTTCAATTATACCATAAAATGAAAAATTAGTAAAAGACAGAAAACGAGAAAGTCGGGAGGGAAAGGAGGGCAAAAAGATAGATAGGATTTGGTTGGAGAGCACTTAGGTGTTATAATGGAAAGAGAAAGGGAAGTTTATGGACGGGAATATTCCCTATAGCTTTTAAAACAAGGAGGATTAAGAATGTTTAGTTTGTTTGAATTTGCAGTAGGGGTTCGCCTCTTGATGTTTGTAATTTTTGTAGCCTGTGTCTATGGTGGAAATCTTATTTTTACGTATCTAGAACACCGCAAAACAAAATTCCTTTGGAAGCTTGCTTTTGTGACGCTCTATTCAATTTTTCTCCTTCTTGTAACCTATGTTGTCTGGTTTGTTTTTTACTTCGGTTTAAATGCTTAAGCTCCAGTTATTCATCTAAGTATACAGAAAATCCACCCCGTATTGATAGAGGGGATGGACTTTTTCTATTTTTAGATGATATCTTTATTTTTACGATGATGATTTCTCGCATCGAAAATCAAGTTGAAACATGTATGCCTGATCCAAACTTTTTTACGAAGAACCTTCCAATTTCCTTGTTCACTTTTCTATTAAAAAAAAGCTACAACTTTTTTTAATTTTTTGTGCAGAATTGCTTGTCCTAAGTGTCAGGCCCTTTTGTTTCAAAACAAAGAAAATTCCCATGCGTCAGCTTTTGTAGTATAATAGTAAACAGACCAAAAGATAGGAATGTGTTATGAAAGTATTAGCTTTTGATACGTCCAGCAAGGCTCTTTCTCTAGCCATTTTAGAGGATAAGCAGGTTCTTGCTGAGACCACGATCAATATCAAGAAAAACCACAGCATCACCCTCATGCCTGCCATCGATTTTTTGATGGCGAGTTTGGATTGGAAACCCAAGGACTTGGATCGAATCGTGGTGGCAGAGGGACCAGGTAGCTACACGGGTTTGCGAATTGCGGTAGCAACTGCTAAGACCTTGGCTCATACCCTGAACATTGAGTTAGTTGGTATGTCCAGTCTCTTGGCTCTGGTGCCACGTCAGCAAGAAGGCTTGGTGGTTCCTATCATGGATGCACGCCGTAACAATGTATATGCAGGGTTTTATGAAAATGTCAAGGCTGTCTTGCCAGAAGCGCACTTGTCTTTTGCGGAAGTGTTAGAGCAGGTCAAGGATGCTGAACAGGTAACCTTTGTCGGAGAAGTTGATGTCTTTGTGGAACAAATCCAAGAGCAGCTGCCACAAGCTAACTACCAAGAAACCTTGCCAAGTGCAGCTAATCTAGCTCTTTGGGCCTGGGACAAGGAAGCAGACTCCTTGCACGACTTTGTGCCCAATTACCTCAAGCGTGTCGAGGCTGAGGAAAACTGGCTCAAGAACCACACCGAGTCTGGCCAGTCCTACATTAAACGCCTATGATAGAAATCAAACGAATCCAACAGCAACCTGACTTGGCTCAAGCCATCTACGCTGTCATGGTAGATGTATACCCAGTCAGTCCTTGGACGCTGGAACAAATCCAAGCAGACCTGTCCCAAGACCAGACTTGGTATGCTCTGGCTTATGATGGGGCAGAAGTGATTGGTTTTCTAGCCGTTCAGGAGAATCTCTTTGAGGCAGAAGTTCTGCAAATTGCTGTAAAAGGAGCCTATCAGGGTCAGGGAATTGCGTCAGCCTTGTTTTCAACGATGCCGACAGATAAGGAGATTTTCCTCGAAGTTAGAAAGTCAAATCACCGAGCGCAAGCATTTTACAAGAAAGAAAAGATGGCGGTCATCGCTGAGAGAAAGGACTATTACCATGATCCAGTTGAGGACGCCATCATCATGAAGAGAGAAATAGATGAAGGATAGATATATTTTAGCATTTGAAACGTCCTGTGATGAGACCAGTGTCGCCGTACTGAAAAACGATGATCAGCTCTTGTCCAATGTCATTGCTAGTCAAATTGAGAGTCACAAGCGTTTCGGGGGCGTAGTGCCAGAAGTAGCTAGTCGTCACCATGTTGAGGTCATTACAGCCTGTATCGAGGAGGCTCTAGCAGAAGCAGGAATTACCGAAGAGGACGTGACAGCTGTTGCAGTCACCTACGGACCAGGCTTGGTCGGAGCTCTGCTAGTTGGTTTGTCAGCTGCCAAGGCCTTTGCTTGGGCGCATGGCCTGCCACTTATCCCCGTCAACCACATGGCTGGTCACCTCATGGCAGCTCAGAGTGTGGAGACTTTGGAGTTCCCCTTGCTAGCCCTCTTGGTCAGCGGTGGTCACACAGAGTTGGTCTATGTTTCCGAGGCTGGCGATTACAAGATTGTTGGGGAGACACGAGACGATGCAGTTGGGGAGGCTTATGACAAGGTCGGTCGTGTCATGGGCTTGACCTATCCAGCAGGTCGTGAGATTGACGAGCTAGCCCATCAAGGTCAGGATGTTTATGACTTCCCTCGTGCCATGATCAAGGAAGACAATCTGGAGTTTTCATTCTCAGGTTTGAAGTCTGCCTTTATCAATCTTCACCACAATGCCGAGCAAAAGGGAGAAAGCCTGTCTACAGAGGATTTGTGTGCGTCCTTCCAAGCTGCAGTTATGGACATTCTCATGGCTAAAACCAAGAAAGCCTTAGAAAAATATCCTGTTAAAACCCTGGTCGTGGCCGGTGGAGTGGCCGCCAATAAAGGTCTCAGAGAACGCTTGGCAGCTGAAATCACAGATGTCAAGGTTATCATCCCACCTCTGCGTCTATGCGGGGACAATGCAGGTATGATTGCCTATGCCAGCGTCAGCGAGTGGAACAAAGAAAACTTTGCAGGCTTGGATCTCAACGCCAAACCAAGTCTCGCTTTTGATACGGTGGAATAAAGAGTCAGCTAATTGTTGACTCTTTATTCTTGGACAAATCCTAGCCTTTTTTTGTATAGTAGATATATGAAAATTACAAAAATAATCAGTAGTTTGCTTGCTCTTGGAGCTTTACTCATGCTTTTATTCAGCTTGCCAGAATT
>NZ_KQ970183.1:30634-32367 GCF_001579015.1 Streptococcus oralis | reverse complement strand
CCAAGTGGTGGAAGAAGAGGAAACGGCCTATCGCGATACTTGGCGTGCAGAAGACCCTTATTTCTATAAAACAGGTCGCCTTTTCTATCACTATGAACAGATTACTTTGAAAGGCTATACTGGCCGAGCAAGATTCACATTTTCAAAATCACATCGTTTGGAAGAAGTGACGGCTCATTTCCCCGTTACCTCAAAAGCTGAGCAGCAAGCATTGCTCTTTAACTTATTCCAGACTGTAAAAAAAGAACTTGAAGCTCTTCCAGATTACCAGTCCATGACAACTGATACGGTAGGACTATACGATGACGGTTATCGCTATAAAGTCAAGCTGAAAGGACAAAGGAGAGAATTCTGGGTCGATGTTTACCCGACAGAAGATGGGTATGTTGAAAGCCAAGTTGATAAGTACACTATCCGAGTGGATCAGTTTCTTATGTATCAATAAGCAAGTAATGCTTTTTAACAATGTTTGCGAACTACTAGTTTCAAACTCTAAACTTTTTTCTCTTCTTTGAATGTGTTATAATATTCCTTGCTGTGGCTGTGACCATGAACAGCCTCAAACGAAGAAAATAAGAGGAGAGAGATGAAAGAAAAAGGATTTTGGGAAGGTGTTCAGGCTGCCATGCCGACTGCCCTTGGCTATGTTAGTATCGGTCTAGCTTGCGGGATTATCGGCGCTCCCCATGTGACACCTGTTGAGATGGGCCTGATGAGCCTCTTTGTTTATGCTGGGAGCGCCCAGTTTGCCATGTTGGCATTGATTGCGGTCCAAGCGCCTGTGGCGGCCATTGCCATGACAGTCTTTTTAATCAACTTGCGTCTCTTCTTGTTGAGTCTGCATGCGTCGACTTATTTCCGTCATACTAGCCTCTGGCAAAATATCGGCATGTCCAGTCTCCTTACAGATGAGACTTACGGGGTTTTGATGGGAGAATTAGCCCATACAGACAAGGTCCATCCTATGTGGATGCACGGGAACAATCTCAATAGTTATGTAGCCTGGTTTATTGGGACAGTGGCGGGAACGGCTTTAGGTGGTCTTCTTCCAAATCCAGAGGTCTTTGGATTAGACTTTGCCCTTGTTGGGATGTTTATCGGGATTTTTACCTCGCAATTTCAGATTATGCAAAGACGGGTTCCTGTACGGAATCTGCTGCTGATCCTAGCAGTTGTTGCGGTGTCTTTCTTTTTGCTCTTGACAGTGGTATCTCAATCACTAGCTGTTTTGTTTGCGACCTTGCTAGGTTGTACTATGGGGGTGATCTTAGATGGTCAGTAAGTATCTTTTATTAGCAGTTATTTTCTCTGGCTTGGTGACTTGGATTCCCCGTATGATTCCTTTCATCTTGGTCAAGTACAAGGGGTTGCCAGCAATCGTCGAGCGTTTTTTGAAGTTTTTGCCTGTTTCTATTATCTTTGCTTTGATCCTTTCAAGTGTAGTGACAGGCAAGGTTGGGAGTCTTCCTCAGATCAAGTGGCTGGACTTCTTGGCAGTCTTTCCAACGGCTTGGGTAGCCTTTCGCTACCGCAATCTAGTGGGCACTGTTCTTTTTGGAGTGGTCTTAATTGCAGTCTTGCGTCTGGTCTTTTAGTCAGCCATAAAAAAAACCTATCACCGAGATAGATATCATATAATAGCGAAAAAAATTATTTTCTGATAAGATAGTAAGGTATTCTATTTTGGAGGAAATGACATGAAAAAAATCGTCAAATATTCATCTCTTGCTGCT
>NZ_KQ970183.1:26140-30614 GCF_001579015.1 Streptococcus oralis | reverse complement strand
ATCGTCAAATATTCATCTCTTGCTGCTCTAGGACTTGTTGCCGCAGGTGTACTAGCAGCTTGCTCAGGTGGAGATAAGAAAGATACTGCATCAAGTGAAGCGGCAACACCTGGTAAGAAGGAAATTGTCGTAGCGACTAACGGATCACCAAAGCCATTTATCTATGAAGAAAATGGTGAATTGACTGGTTACGAGATTGAAGTAGTTCGCGCTATCTTTAAAGATTCTGACAAGTATGATGTTAAGTTTGAAAAGACAGAATGGTCAGGTGTCTTTGCAGGACTTGACGCTGACCGCTACACTATGGCTGTAAACAATCTTAGTTATACTAAAGAACGTGCGGAGAAATACCTCTATGCAGCACCTATTGCCCAAAACCCTAATGTCCTTGTAGTGAAGAAAGATGATAACAGTATCAAATCTCTCGATGATATCGGTGGAAAATCAACAGAGATTGTTCAAGCGACTACATCAGCCAAACAGTTGGAAGAATATAACAAACAACACGCAGATAACCCAACTATCCTTAACTACACCAAGGCAGATTTCCAACAAATCATGGTACGTTTGAGTGATGGTCAGTTTGACTATAAGATTTTTGATAAAATCGGTGTAGAGACAGTTATCAAGAACCAAGGTTTGGACAACTTGAAAGTCATCGAACTTCCAAGCGACCAACAACCTTATGTTTACCCACTTCTTGCCAAAGGTCAAGATGAGTTGAAATCATTTGTAGACAAACGTATCCAAGAACTCTACAAAGATGGAACTCTTGAAAAATTGTCTAAACAATTCTTTGGAGACACTTATCTCCCAGCAGAAGCTGATATTAAATAGTCGTATGAAATCATCCAGTCTGAGAAGGGCGGATGATTTCTCAATTTTTAGGTATATAGTTTCAAACTATATGTCTGCCTATCTAATAACAATTTGCGAAATCAAATAAAGTATGAGATACTATTACGGTATTATTTTTAAAGGAGATAGAATCATGAAAATTAAAAAATGGCTCGGTGTAGCAGCTCTTGCTACAGTCGCAGGTTTGGCTCTTGCAGCTTGCGGAAATTCAGAAAAGAAAGCAGACAATGAAACAGTTGTCAAAATTGCAACAGTTAACCGTAGCGGTTCTGAAGAAGCGCGTTGGGATAAAATCCAAGAATTGGTTAAAAAAGATGGCATTAAATTGGAATTCACAGAGTTCACAGACTATTCACAGCCAAACAAGGCAACTGCTGATGGCGAAGTAGACTTGAATGCTTTCCAACACTACAACTTCCTCAACAACTGGAACAAGGAAAATGGGCAAGATCTCGTAGCAATTGCAGATACTTACATCGCTCCTATCCGTCTCTACTCAGGAACCAATGGTAGTGAAAACAAATATACCAGCGTAGACCAAATCCCAGCTAACGGTGAAATCGCCGTACCAAATGATGCAACTAATGAAAGCCGTGCCCTTTACTTGCTTCAATCAGCTGGTTTGATCAAATTGGATGTTTCTGGAACTGCACTTGCAACAGTTGCTAACATCACAGAAAATCCAAAGAACTTGAAGATTACTGAATTGGATGCTAGCCAAACAGCTCGTTCATTGTCATCAGTTGATGCTGCTGTTGTAAACAATACCTTCGTAACAGAAGCAAAATTGGACTACAAAAAAGCTCTTTACAAAGAACAAGCAGATGAAAACTCAAAACAATGGTATAATATCATCGTTGCGAAAAAAGATTGGGAAAGCTCACCCAAAGCAGACGCAATTAAGAAAATTATCGCAGCTTACCATACAGATGATGTGAAAAAAGTTATCGAAGAAACTTCAGACGGTTTGGATCAACCAGTTTGGTAATCAGATATAGGGAGGTGGGAGAGCGATTTTCCACCTCTTGCTTTTGTATAGAGAGTTGATTTTAAAGAGGCACTTGTGGTCTTTCCAAGGACGCAAGTACGTAGTAGAAAGAGAGAGAAAATGGTTTTTCCTAGCGAACAAGAGCAGATTGAAAAATTTGAGAAGGATCATGTGGCCCAACATTATTTTGAGGTCTTGCGGACTTTGATTTCCAAAAAATCCGTCTTTGCTCAGCAGGTTGGGCTCAAGGAAGTTGCCCAGTATCTGGGGGAGGTTTTTAGGCATGTCGGTGCGGAGGTAGAGATTGATGACAGCTATACCGCCCCCTTTGTTATGGCTCATTTCAAAAGTTCACGCCCGGATGCAAAAACCATTATCTTTTATAACCACTACGACACGGTTCCAGCTGATGGAGACCAGGTTTGGACAGGGGAACCTTTCACCCTGTCTGTGCGCGATGGGGTCATGTATGGACGTGGTGTCGATGATGACAAGGGTCATATCACAGCTCGTCTCAGTGCGGTCAGAAAATACTTGCAGCAACATGATGATCTGCCCGTCAATATCAGTTTCATCATGGAGGGAGCGGAGGAATCTGCTTCGACAGACTTAGATAAATATCTAGAAAAACATGCGGATAAACTCCGTGGAGCTGATTTATTGGTCTGGGAACAGGGGACAAAAAATGCCTTGGGGCAGCTAGAAGTCTCTGGTGGAAACAAGGGAATTGTAACCTTTGATGCCAAGGTAAAAAGTGCTGATGTGGATATCCACTCGAGTTATGGTGGTGTCGTGGAGTCAGCTCCATGGTATCTTATCCAGGCCTTAAGTAGCCTGCGAGCTGCTGATGGACGTATCTTGGTAGAAGGCTTGTACGAGGATGTTCAAGAGCCAAATGAACGAGAACTAGCCTTGGTAGATACCTACGCCCAACGCAATCCTGAGGAAATTAGTCGCATTTATGGCTTGGAATTGCCTCTTTTACAAGAGGATCGTGCAGCATTTCTCAAACGGTTCTTTTTCGAGCCAGCCCTTAATATCGAAGGGATTCAGTCAGGTTATCAAGGGCAAGGGGTTAAAACGATTTTGCCAGCAGAAGGCAGTGCCAAGCTTGAGGTTCGTTTGGTTCCGGGCTTAGAACCGCATGCTGTTCTGGAAAAAATCCGGAAACAGCTAGACAAAAATGGCTTTGATAAGGTAGAATTAAACTACACTTTGGGTGAGATGAGTTACCGGAGCGATATGAGTGCTCCCTCCATACTCAATGTCATTGAGCTTGCAAAAGGCTTTTATCCACAAGGTGTGTCAGTTTTGCCAACAACAGCTGGAACGGGTCCCATGCATACAGTCTTTGAAGCCTTGGAAGTTCCGATTGCTGCCTTTGGTCTGGGCAATGCTAACAGCCGAGACCACGGTGGAGATGAAAACGTGCGAATCGCCGATTACTACACCCATATTGAATTAGTAGAGGAGCTGATTAGAAGTTATGAGTAGAGATATTATTAAGTTAGATCAGATTGATGTGACTTTTCATCAAAAGAAGAGAACTATCACAGCGGTCAAGGATGTGAGCATTCACATCCAAGAAGGGGATATCTACGGAATCGTTGGATATTCTGGAGCAGGGAAATCAACCCTTGTACGGGTGATTAACCTCTTGCAAAAGCCATCTGCAGGGAAAATTACTATTGACGACGATGTGATTTTTGATGGCAAGGTGACCTTGACGGCCGAGCAGTTGCGTCGTAAACGTCAAGACATTGGGATGATTTTCCAGCATTTTAACCTGATGAGCCAGAAGACAGCAGAAGAAAATGTAGCCTTTGCCCTCAAACATTCTGGACTCAGCAAGGAGGAAAAGAAAGCTAAAGTAGCTAAGTTGTTAGACTTGGTTGGCTTGGCGGATCGTGCTGAAAACTATCCTTCACAACTATCTGGAGGGCAAAAACAGCGTGTGGCCATTGCGCGTGCCTTGGCCAATGACCCAAAAATCTTAATTTCAGATGAGTCAACTTCTGCCCTTGATCCTAAGACAACCAAGCAGATTTTGGCCTTGTTGCAAGATTTGAACCAAAAATTAGGTTTGACCGTTGTTTTGATTACGCATGAAATGCAGATTGTCAAAGACATTGCCAACCGTGTGGCAGTTATGCAGGATGGCCATTTGATTGAAGAGGGTAGTGTCCTTGAAATCTTCTCAGATCCTAAACAACCCTTGACCCAAGACTTTATCTCAACAGCCACAGGCATTGATGAAGCCATGGTCAAGATTGAGAAGCAAGAAATCGTGGAAAATCTGTCTGAAAACAGTCTCTTGGTGCAACTCAAGTACGCTGGAGCTTCAACAGATGAGCCGCTTTTGAATGAATTGTACAAGCATTACCAAGTAACGGCTAATATCCTCTATGGGAATATCGAGATTCTTGATGGCACTCCTGTCGGTGAGTTAGTCGTCGTCTTATCAGGTGAAAAAGCAGCATTGGCGGGTGCTCAAGAAGCCATCCGTCAGGCAGGTGTGCAACTAAAAGTATTGAAGGGAGGACAGTGAGATGGAATCATTTATTCAAACTTATTTACCAAATGTTTATAAAATGGGCTGGTCTGGTCAGGCTGGCTGGGGAACTGCTA
>NZ_KQ970183.1:6194-26120 GCF_001579015.1 Streptococcus oralis | reverse complement strand
GCTATCTATTTGACTCTGTATATGACTGTGATTTCCTTTATCATCGGAGGATTTTTGGGGCTAGTTGCAGGACTTTTCCTTGTCTTGACTGCTCCGGGTGGTGTTTTGGAGAATAAAGTGGCTTTTTGGATCTTGGATAAAATCACCTCAATCTTCCGTGCGGTACCTTTCATCATCCTCTTGGCAATCATGTCGCCACTGTCTCACTTGATTGTGAAGACTAGTATTGGTCCAAATGCAGCCCTTGTCCCCCTTTCTTTTGCAGTCTTTGCCTTCTTTGCCCGTCAGGTGCAGGTGGTCTTGGCTGAGCTAGATGGAGGCGTCATTGAGGCGGCCCAAGCAAGCGGAGCAACCTTCTGGGATATCGTGGGTGTTTACCTATCAGAAGGTCTGCCAGATTTGATTCGTGTGACGACTGTGACCTTGATTTCCCTTGTTGGGGAAACAGCTATGGCGGGAGCAGTTGGTGCTGGTGGTATCGGTAACGTAGCCATCGCTTATGGATTTAACCGTTTCAATCACGATGTGACAGTTTTAGCAACCATTATCATCATCTTGATTATCTTTACGATCCAGTTCTTGGGAGATTTCTTGACCAAGAAACTAAGTCATAAATAAATGGAAGGAGTTCAACGGGACTCCTTTTTGTTTTCTCACCGAAATGCAAGAAGAGGAAAGCTTCTTTTTAGAAATATGCTATAATAAATAAAGGTCCCTCAATTAGCAAATCAGAATGTTTGCTGTAGAAGGGATGATAATGTAAAGGAGTTTGGCTGGTATGAATTATTTTGAGGGGAATGAGTTTTTCCTTCTCTTGTTTGTAGTTTTACTGATTGGTTTTGTAGTAAACTTTTTTGAAAAACGTAAAGACTACTATATTTTGGCGCTCTCCCTCTTATTTGCAGGAGCTATCTATGGCAAGAGTCGAGCGATGATTGTCTATTTACTCGTCTTTATCGTTTACCAGTATTTTCTGGTTTTTCTAGCACAGAGGATAGAAACAAAGCGACTGAAACCACTGGTTTTCCTTTCCATTCTTCCCTTAGTGATCAATAAAGTCTTTGCTCTGACTTCTCTGCATTTGTTGGCCTTTATTGGAATTTCCTACATGTCCTTTAAGACCATTCAGATTATGTTAGAAATATCGGATGGTTTGATCAAAGAAAAGATTAGCATAAAAGACTACCTGCAATTTTTACTTTTTTCCCTACGGTTAGTGCAGGGCCGATTGATCGAAGCAGGAGATTTCTAAAAGAGATAAACGAGGTCATGCCTCGTAAAGACTATCTAGAGTTGGCAGGGGACGGTGTTTCTCGTATCGTTTTAGGTCTACTTTATAAGGTTGTTTTGTCAACCTATGTTTACCAGATGTTACTCGCTCTAAGCAATACGGGTACAGTTGTCTACTCAATTAAATATATGTACCTCTATACCTTGTATCTATTCTTCGACTTTGCAGGCTATAGTTTAATGGCTGTTGGAAGTAGTAACATTCTAGGTATTCAGACACCGATGAACTTTAACAAGCCTTTCTTGAGTGTTGATATCAAGGATTTCTGGACCAGATGGCATATCACCTTGTCGACTTGGTTGAGAGATTTTGTGTTTTCAAGAGTATTGATGCAGGTTATCAGGAAAAAATGGTTTAAAAATAGACTACACAATGCAACCTATGCCTATATGGTCAATATGTTGGTCATGGGTTTTTGGCATGGTCTTAGTGTTAGCTACATTGTCTATGGTTTTTATCATGGTGTCTTGATGGCTGGATTTGAAGTATATCAAAAGAAAAGCAATTTTTATAAGAAAAATAAAAACAAAAATTGGTATAAGCTACTAAGTTGGTTTGTGACCATGAATTTGATTATGATTGGTTTCTTTATCTTTTCAGGTGAACCCTATAAAATCTTACTTACGATTTTAAAGAGATAAGAGATTGAAAAGAGATCGGACGGATCGAAGGGATGGGATAAAACGAGATGATTAAATTAAAAGCATTTTTACTATCGCTTGTGCTCGTAATTGCGACGCTTGCCCTTTTAAATGTGACCTATGTCAAGAAGATTGAGGATTATTATAAAGTCAAGGATAACAGTATTCGTTATAGTACCTCGTATGAAAAGTATAAAAGTAGAGATATTTTAACAAGCAATATCACTCCCAATACCCTGGTTTTAATGGGTTCCTCAGAGTTGGTTGCTACGATAAATGAAGACTATCATCCCAATAAAATTTTTAACTACAATGATTTTAATATCATGCAGATTGGGACCAGTTATTCACAAAATATCATTCAGGCTACGACCTTGGGTTCTATTGAAGGATCTATGAGTAAGCGAAAAGTGGCTATAGTAGAGTCTGTTCAGTGGTTTGAAAAAGATGGGACTCATCAAGATGCCTTTTTGAACAAGGCTTCTCAGGAACATATTTTCCACATGCTAGATAATGACAAGATCAGTAAGGAAACGAAAGAAAAACTAATCAATCGCATTATCGAGATTACCAAGGGGAACAAGCAACAAAATGACATCTACAAAAAATATAAAAGTTATTTCATAGATGGAAAAGGAACCATTGTTGATAAAAAATTATTAGAATTAGATAAGGCGATGTATTCTTTTAAGCTCAAACAGACTTTTTATCAAAAACATGCCAAATCAGATTATCCTTCACTAGGAGACAAAACCCCAGACTACGATTGGGAGAAAATGACAAATCAGTTTGTAGAAGAGGTCAAAAAGAAAACAGACAATAATGACTATGCTGTTGATAATAACTACTACAATACCTACCTAAAAGATCGCTATGCATCACTGAAGGATTCTAATAAAGATTTGAGCTACCTAGAGTCGCCAGAGTATTCAGATATGGAACTCTTCTTGACAGTTGCCAAGGAATTGGGCATCGAAGTTGAAGTCATCATTTTCCCAGTAAACGGGAAATGGAATGACTATACGGGTGTCTCAAGAGAGATGCGGGAGAAAACTTATAAAAAAATAGAAGATGTCGCAAAAAGCCATGGTGCAACGGTACTAAACTATGGAAACAGAGAGTATGATGATTACTTTTTATTTGACGTGATGCACGTTGGAGTGAAAGGATGGATGGAAGTTGAAAAAGAACTTTACAAATTTGCAAACCAAGCTAACTAACACACATCGATTAATTTTGTGGACACTATTTTTCTATACGGTTATCTTAAGCATCGTGATTTACTGTTTTGTGACCGATTTTTCGAATATCCAAGAATTTATCTATAGTGAATTCTAAGATTGTATACAAAAAGGCCCTGGAGCTAGGCATTACTAGTCTTCAGGGTTTTTACCTTACATTTTATCGGCTATTTTTTGACTTAGAAACTGCCCAAGTAAAGCACCAATCAAGGCACCAAGGAGAATGCTTGCGACAAAGAGAAAAATTTTGTCTAACTCTGGAGCGACCATGATACGGTCAATGTATTCTTGGGATTTTCCACGAGCGAGGAGAGTTGCCTCGTAGGATTCTGGACTAATCCACATGAGAAGGATGGGACCACTTGTGCTGAAAGCAAAAACGAGGAAGGAGAGAAGATTTTTAATCTTATCCTGATAGTGACCGAGGCGAGCAATAGCATCTGCTGCAAGACCACAAGTGATAGCTGGGAGAAAGGCGCCGGCACCGTGTTTACTAGCCAGGAAAAATAGTGCCATAAAGAGTCCGAGAGTGGTAATCGCACCAAAACGAGGAACCTTTGCCAAAAGAAACATGTAGACGCTCCCTCCAACAAGGGCAGAAAAGGCAGGCGCATAGAACATATTGCCCGTTGAATCCACCAAGTGTCCAAGCAATACTCCAATTCCTAGACAGAGAAAGTAGAGAACGACGGCTAAGAGGGTAGTTAAGATATTTTTCTTCATGAGAATCTCCTTATATAAAACTGTCAAAATCAATTGTATCACGCTTTTAGAGGATTGTAAATGGATGCTCTATGTTTTTGAAAACGTTTGAAATATGATATAATAGTTACATAGTTGTTTTAAGGAGGATATTATGGGAAAGTTTCTAGAATTCGTCTTTAATCGTTTCTTTTTAGGAATGATTGCGACGGCTTTTTTCTGGTTATTCACACTAGCAGGAGGTGTAGTCTTTGGTTTGGCACCAGCTAGTGCAACTCTTATGAGTTTATATGCGGAGCACGGTTATACTTACCGAGCTTATAGTTTGAAAGAAGCTTGGGAATTGTATAAGAGTAACTTTGTCAAGAGCAACCTCGCTTTCTATAGTTTTGTACTTGTAGATCTAGTCTTAGTTTATGGTTTGTACCTTTTGGTTCAATTGCCCCATCAAACTATCTTCCATCTCTTGGCAACCTTTCTCAATATCCTTGTTGTTGCCTTTGTTTTTTTAGCTTATACCGTTTCATTGAAACTCCAAGTTCACTATGAGCTCTCTTATCGAAATACCGTAAAACTCGCTCTTATCGGGATTTTTATGAATTTGCCGGCAATTGCCAAGGTTTTATTTGGTACGGTCATGCTTGTAGGAATTGGTTACTATATGCCTGCCCTCCTCTTTTTCGTAGGAATTGGTGTGTGGCATTTCTTTATCAGTGATATGTTGGAACCCGTATATGAAAGTATCCATGAAAAATTGGCGACAAAATAAAATGAAGCCGTTCTGGCTCCATTCGCTCTTGCGCATCTATACCTTGGTGATGATTGCCATCATTGCAAGTTTTGCGGTCATGCTCTCCTATGCTGACTGGAGTTCCCGTGAAAAAGAAGCCCAACGAGTAGCTCAACGTGTGACGACTCGGACAGTGAGCGAGATTGAATATTACCATAGAGAGTCGACTCAGATTGCCCAGGCTTTGGTTGAAAATCAGGCTCGGATTGAAGGGATTTATAAGTACTTTAGTCTCAGTACACCAGACTATTTTTATTGGCAATTAGAGCGCAAGGCCTCGCCCTATATCTCGGTATCCTTGTATGAAAACATTGACGATTTGTATGTAAGAAATGACTTTGTGACGGGTGTGGCAATTGTCCTTCAGGATTATAAAGAAGTCTTTGTTTCGACTAGAGAAAAACGAAGTGGAGAGAAAATTCCAGCAGAAAATTTCAAACCAGCTCCCAATAGTTTTGCCATTCCTGTATTCGATCCAGTTTCTGACAAGGATTTAGGAGTGATTTACATATCCTTATCTCCGGATGTCTTACGTGGAGCTATTGACAATACCCGTGGCCACACACCAATGGCTGTGACGGTAACCTCGCCTTTTGAGACCGAGATGTTTCAGATTGGGGAGACAGTATCTGCCGAGCGGGAGGACTGGCTTGTAGGAGTTACCTCCCATGGCTATCAAGTTCGTGTAGCCGTTCCTAAGGATTTTGTTCTTAAGGGAACGTTGACCAGTTCGGCTATCATTATTGGACTAAGCATTCTCTTTATCATTATCTTGTATACCACTCTGAGGCAGACCTTTTCCAATTACCAAAAGCAGGTGGTGGATTTGGTTGAGTCTATTCAGGTTATTGCTCAAGGAGAAGAGAGACTTCGCATTGATACTTCTGAGAAAGACCAGGAATTGCTCCTCATCTCAGAAACAACCAATGATATGTTGGACCGACTGGAAAAGAATATCCACGATATTTATCAGTTGGAATTGAGCCAAAAAGATGCCAATATGCGGGCCTTGCAAGCTCAGATTAACCCGCATTTTATGTATAATACCTTGGAGTTCTTGCGGATGTATGCGGTGATGGAAAGCCAAGATGAGCTAGCAGATATTATCTATGAATTTAGTAGTTTGTTACGCAATAATATCTCCGACGAGCGGGAAACAACGTTGAAGCAGGAGTTGGAATTTTGCCGAAAATATAGCTATCTCTGTATGGTTCGCTATCCAAGGTCTGTTGCTTATGGCTTTAAGATCGCGCCAGAATTAGAAAATATGAAGATTCCCAAGTTTACGCTCCAACCATTGGTAGAAAATTACTTTGCCCACGGTATTGACCACCGTCGGACAGATAATGTAATCAGCATCAAAGCCTTGAAGGGCCAGGGATTCGTTGAAATCCTAGTGGTAGACAATGGTCGCGGGATGACTGCTGAGAAATTGGCTAGCTTGCAAGAAAAACTAACTCAGAGAAGTTTTGAGCACGAGGCAAGCTATAGCGGAGAGCGACAATCAATTGGAATAATCAATGTACACGAACGCTTTGTCCTCTATTTTGGAGATCGCTACCAAATCAGTGTAGAGTCAGCTGAACAAGAAGGTGTTCGTTACCGTATTACTATTCAAAATGAATAGAAAGGAAGGGAAATGTATAAAGTTTTATTAGTAGACGATGAGTACATGGTGACAGAGGGGCTCAAGCGGTTAATCCCCTTTGAAAAATGGGATATGCAAGTCGTCGCAACAGCTAATCACGCAGATGATGCTTTAGATTATGTCAAGGAAAATCCAGTAGATGTAATCATTTCCGATGTCAACATGCCGGATAAAACAGGACTTGAGATGATTAAGGAAATGAAGGAGCTGCTTCCAGATACCTATTATATCTTGCTGTCTGGCTATCAGGAGTTTGACTACGTTAAAAAAGCAATGAATCTTAGTGTCGTGGATTATCTTGTCAAGCCAGTGGATAAGGTGGAGTTGAGTCATTTATTAGAAAAAATTGCGAGCCAACTTCAGGAAAAGGTAGTGCAGAGCCAGATTCTCAGCCAAGAATTGGATGAAGAAGGCTTTGTCAACTTCTTAGCAGGTAAAGACAACTGGTGGATTGGTCTTTCCAAGGAAAAACAAGGGTCTTTCACTATTCCTTACTATGTTTTAGGTCAAGACTGGCAGATTTTTATCTCTGATCAGCCACTAGATGGAATCGTAGTAACGTCTTTTGGAGCGCCCTACCAACAAGCCTTTGAAAAATGGAAAATCAACGCAGAAAAAGCCCTCTTTTACGGTTCTGTCAATCTAGAAAAATCCGAGAGTTTGTTTGCTTATTACGAGCCGATTTATCGGGTGATTATCCAAGGGAATATCAATCAAATCATCGAAGAATTAACCTTGCTAGAGAAGGTTGTTTTGGAGAATACTCCGCGCGTGGCCATCACGAAGCAGCTCTTCACCCAGTTTGTCATGGATGTCTTTCATTTGTTTGAACACCTAAAAGCAGATGATATGACCGAGATTGTCAAAGCCATCCATGCCATTAACTCCTTTGAAGAATTGGTTGCCTACATCAAAGAGACCTTGATCAAGTTCTTTGGCCAGTACCGCATGAATGAAAATGTGGTGAGCGTTCTGGAGGTGATTGGGCGTGATTATCAGAAAGAACTCTCACTTAAGGATATTAGCAAGGATCTCTTTATCAATCCTGTCTATCTCGGTCAGCTGATCAAGAGGGAAACCAACTCAACCTTTGCGGAATTGCTCAATAAACAGCGAATTAAGGCAGCGCAGCAACTCTTACTTTCGACCAGTGATAGTATTGAAGATATTTGCTATGCAGTAGGTTACAGTAATGTTGGATATTTCTACAAGGTTTTCCGTAAATTGTGCGGAAAATCACCGAAAGCTTATCGGAAACAAGTTGAAACCAGCTTGTAAAAGTTGTATTCCTGTACAAAAAATGCTATAATGTTTAAAATATCTTATGGAGGAAAACATGAAAAAGAATCCTATTTATCTTTGGGTCTTGTTAGTCCTATCAGCCCTTATTTCATCTATGTCATTATTTGGAATCTTGAGTCCATTGCCGAGTAAAGATGCTCTTCGTGCTAGCCTGGCAAATAGCGGGACGCTCACTGCCCAGCAATTAGAAGACACAGTCAATTATACTTACCAAGTAACAGCGTCATCGCACTCTATTTTTAATACGTTGTTGATTGTCTTATCAGCAATTCTAGTTGTAGTAGCCTTTGTGTTCCTAGTACGTAAAAATGTGCAATTCGCAAACTATGCTTATATTGGCTATGTTCTACTAGCTATTGTTGGTTTGGTTTATAGCTATATGAACGTTCAAGATGCAGTTCAATTAATCAAAGATACTACCCTCGGCTTAGGAATGGGAGCATTAGCACAAGGAACAAATATTTTGTTCATCATCATCAATATCCTCTTTTTAGCCTTAGTCTTTTACAAGATGTGGCGCCAACAAAAAGATTTGGCTGAAGAAGCCGAAACAGAGGAAGTTGCCTAAGTATTGACAAAAGAGAACTATCAAGTTACAATCTTGGTAGTTCTTTTAATATTTTAAACATAAAAATCGAGGTCATCATGAAAAAAATATCCTTAGTCTATATCAGTTTGAGCGGGAATACAGAGAGTTTTGTAACCCGGCTCAAGGATTATCTCTTGTCCCAGTATGAGGGGATTGAGGTCCAAAAAATCCATATCAAGGACTTGGTCAAGGAAGGTCAAGAATTCTTTGAAATGGAGCATCCCTATGTCGCTTTCTTGCCAACCTATCTGCAAGGTGGAAATGGTGTCGATAACGGCGATGTTGAGATTTTAACGACTCCAGTGGGTGATTTTATCGCCTATGGAGACAATGCTAGTAAGTGTTTTGGGGTAGTGGGTTCTGGGAATCGCAATTTTAACAATCAATACTGCCTGACCGCCAAGCAGTATAGTCAGCGCTTTGGTTTCCCAGTTTTGGCTGACTTTGAAATGCGAGGAATGTTGGGAGATATTAAAAAGGTCGCAGCGATTATCGCGGACTTATATGAGTTGGAGACAGAAAAATAAAGCAGTACTGAAGGGCAGTTGAGATTTTCAACTGCTTTTTATGTATGCAAAAAGCACCCCATAAGGGTGCCATTTTATAAACTATCCTGCTTTTCCGATGGCAAGTGCATAGATAAAGAAGATAGCAAAACCAAAGAGAAAAATCAATCCTGCAATAGCGAGGAGTTTTAGCCAGGAAGGAAGATTTTTATTTTCACGCGTCACCAATACATAGTTCAAAAGAGCGAAGAATGGTGTTGTCAGGAAAGATCCAATCATGGCAAAGCGGAGCATGATTGAAACTTGTCCAGCAAAGAACTTGATGATGACGATACCGATGATAGCTGTAATGGTCATCCAGATGTTCAAAGATTTACGATTATCCTCTTTTTGACTTAGCAAGAGTCGAAGAGATTCCTGATTGACACGAGAGTAGCCATCTATAACGGTGATGACTGTCCCAAAGATACAGAGGAAAGCGATGAAGGTAATCAAATATCGAGACCATTCGCCAAGGACAGAGGCGTACATGCCCACGAATTGAGAAATGTACTTGGCTGAAGCGGCTTCAACTGCTTGACCTGTAGGATACTGAATAAGTGCTCCTAGTGCCACGAAGAATACAGCTAGGATAGCAGTTCCAATGTAACCAACGTTAAAGTCGAAAAGAGCGTCCGCTGTATTAAAGTTGACGGTCTTTTTCTTTTCAGCAGACCAGAGTGAATTGATGGCTGAAATTTCAATAGGAGCAGGCATCCATCCTAGGAGGGAAACGATAAAAGGGAGTGCCGCCATTTGCCAAGGTGTCTTTTCGACAAAATCAGAGCTGTATTCTGGATGCTTAATTGCTGCAATAATAACTGCAAGAACGGTCGCAATAGTCAAGGCAGACATGATCCATTTTGCCATACCGTCCAATAGTTTGTAGCCACCAAAGAGCAGCATAGCCCAAATGACCGCAACAAGGATAAGAGACCATTGAGTGATGCTAAGACCAATCATTGGAAAAGCGCTAGCGATGATAGCTGAACAAAGGATGGCAACACCGGCAGTATTGACCAAGGCAGAAAAGACATTGAGAATAAAGAAAATCCAGAGATAGAGCTTGCCTTTTTCTGCATAGCCTTCAACCAAGGTCTTTCCAGTATCTGCTGTGTATTCAGCACCAAAACGGAAAAATGGGTATTTAAAAACATTGGCTAAGATGACCAAGAGAAGCAGAGACCATCCATAAGAACCGCCAGCTTGAGTGGAGGATACGATGTGAGAACCTCCGACTGCAGCGGAAGCCATTAGAATCCCTGGTCCCATCGCTTTCAGCTTGCTTGTCCAGGTAGACTGGTGTGATGAAGTAACTTGTGACATAAAAACCTCCCGTTTTTGAATTTTCAGAATAATCTGAATAGATAAACTCTATTCTACAAGAAAGTCAGGAAAAATGCAAGAAAATTTTGAAAAAATTTAGAAAATTTCAGAAAGAAGGCTTGATTATCAGTCCTGATAGCTCATTATAAGTTTCATGAAGAAGAGAAAAATCCGAGAAGAAGATTTCTCGGATTTTGATTATTTGAGTTGATCAGTAATTTCCTTGGAAAGTATGAGTCCCAAACGATAGCTCTTGTTGATGTAGGCGATGACATCATTGATATTCTCTGTAGTTTGGATTCTTTCGTGGATATCTGCTTTGAAAGTTTCGTCTTTCAAAAGCTGTTCCTGAAGGAGTTTCTGAAGCTTTTCTTTTTCGTATTTATTGATGAGAAAAAGAACGACAAGACTGATAAGAACTAAGATATAAGCATACTGGCTCATAAAATCTCCCCTGATTTGATAAAAAATTGAAGGTATAAGAAAAGCGAAAGAAATTTTCGCTTTTCAACTAAGTCACTAGGTGAGCAGAACAGATATCCAATAGCTAAAAACAGACAATTTGGACCTTTAACTGAAAAGTCCGCCCAGTTGATATAAAGACTAGTAAAGCGCCAAGCCAAAGTCCATATAGGATTTGGCGTTAGTTATCTAGATTGCTTTGCAATCAAGTAATTGAAGTATTACGACATGAGCCAAACCAAATCGATATTATTTGGTTTGGTGAATTAGTGAAGCGTTTAGGCAATTCGCCATATAGCGATTGCCGTCAAGAGACTAGGAACTTTAGTTCCAGTCTCTTGTAACGATTTACATCTTCTCTGGCGCTTCTACTCCGAGCAAGCGAAGAGCCTCTTTGAGAACGACTGCGGTTGCGTAGCTGAGGGCTAGACGGCTGTCGCGCTCTGGACTTTCATCTAGAATACGAGTGTGGGCATAGTATTTATTGAAAGCTTGAGCTAGGCTGATTGCGTACTTGGCAATGAGCGATGGGTCATAGTTGTCAGAAGCACGTTTGATGACACGGGCAAAGTCTTGGAGAAGTTTGATGATTTCCCAGCTTTCGGCATCATTTAGACTGTAACTTGCTTGAGCATTTGGTTGGAAATCGGCTTTTCTAAGTAGAGACTGAATACGAGCGTAAGCGTATTGGATGTATGGACCAGTCTCACCTTCAAAGGAAATCATTGCTTCCAAATCAAAGTCATAACCATTTCGACGGTCAGTCTTCAGATCGTAGAATTTGACAGCTCCAACTCCAACAGCTTGGGCGATTTGATCCTTGTTTTCAAGGTCAGGATTTTTCGCTTCGATTTGAGCTTTAGCACGAGTGATGGCTTCTTGGAGAGTTGGCTCGAGCAGGATGATGTTTCCTTTACGAGTAGAGAGTTTTTGGCGATTCTTGGTTACAAGACCAAAGTCAACGTGAACCATATCGTCACTCCAAGCAAATCCCATTTTCTTCAAGACAGCTTTCAACTGTTTAAAGTGGTTAGATTGCTCTTGGCCGACAGTATAGACATTTTTAACAAAGTTGTAAGTACGAGCACGGTAGATGGCTGTTGCGATATCACGAGTGATGTAGAGAGTAGCGCCATCTGATTTTTTAATCATAGCAGGTGGCAAATCAAAATCATCCAAGTTGACAATGCAAGCCCCTTGAGACTCTTCTAGCAAGCCTTTTTCTTCCAAGATTTGTACGACTTCATCCATCTTGTCATTATAGAAGGCTTCACCGTTCAAGCTATCAAATTCAACACCGAGTAGTTTGTAGATGCGGTTGAATTCGACCAAACTTTCATCACGGAACCATTGCCAAAGTTGAGTTGCTTCGGGATCACCATCTTCTAGTTTTTTGAACCAGAGACGACCTTCATCATCGAGAGCCTTGTCTGTTTCGATTTCGGCATTGATGCGAACGTAAAGTTTCAACAATTCATCGATTGGGTTGGCTTCGATGGCTTCTTTAGAGCCCCACTTTTTATAAGCAACCATGAGAAGACCAAACTGTTTACCCCAGTCTCCAAGGTGATTGATTTTAATGGTTTTGTAGCCCATTTTCTTAAAGATATTAGAAAGAGCATCTCCGATAACTGTTGAACGCAAGTGGCCGACTGAGAAGGGTTTTGCGATATTGGGACTAGAAAGGTCAATCGTAATATTTTGTTCTTGGCCTTCCGTTTGTTGGGCGTAGTCATCACCTTTTTCGATGACTTCTTTGATAACTGCACCAGAAATAGCAGATTTATCAAGGAAAAAGTTTACGTAAGGACCCGTTGCCACCACTTTTTCAAAGGCTTGGCTGTTGATCTTTGCAGCAATATCGGCAGCAATCATTTGCGGTGCCTTGCGTTCGACCTTTGCTAGCGAGAAAGCAGGGAAAGCGATGTCCCCCATTTCAGAGTTTTTAGGTGTTTCCAGTAAATTTAAAATAGCCTCTTGATCCAGGCTATCAATGACGCTAGCCAATTCACTAGCAATCAGTTCTTTTGTATTCATAAGTAGGCTCCTTTTGGGCTTTTCTTCTATTTTATCATAATTTTAGATAAAGAAGAAAATTTTTTTGAATTATTCAGTTTTTTTGGTATAATTATATCTAAAAACAACTCTAAAATCAGTTATAAATATTCATGTAAGAGGTTAAAATGAGAAAAAAAGAACGGCATCAGTTGATTAAAAAGATGATTGCAGAGGAAAAACTAGGAACCCAGAAGGAAATTCAAGATCGTTTGGAACTTTGTAATGTTTTTGTGACACAGACGACCTTGTCTCGCGACCTGCGTGAAATTGGCTTGACCAAGGTCAAGAAAAATGACAAGGTTTTCTATGTTTTAGCTAATGAGACAGACAAGATTGATTTGGTAGAGTTTTTGTCTCATCATCTAGAGGGAGTTGCGAGAGCAGAGTTTACTTTGGTATTGCACACCAAGCTTGGAGAAGCAGCGGTTCTAGCAAATATTGTTGATGAAAATAAGGATGAGACGATTTTAGGGACGGTTGCTGGTGCCAATACCTTACTGGTTATTTGTCGAGACCAGTATGTTGCCAAGGTCATGGAAGAGCGTTTGCTGGATTTGATGAGGGATAGATAGGGTTTTGGGACTTGTTCCCAAGCCTTATTTTTGACAAGGAGAGAGCCAATATGACGACAGAAAAACTATCACCTGGTATGCAGCAGTATGTGGATATTAAAAAGCAATATCCAGATGCTTTTTTGCTCTTTCGGATGGGTGATTTTTATGAGTTGTTTTATGAAGATGCGGTCAATGCAGCACAGATTTTAGAGATTTCACTGACCAGTCGTAATAAAAATGCAGAAAATCCGATACCCATGGCAGGAGTCCCCTATCATTCTGCCCAGCAGTATATTGATGTTTTGATTGAGCAGGGCTATAAGGTGGCTATTGCCGAGCAGATGGAAGATCCTAAGCAGGCGGTTGGGGTTGTCAAGCGAGAGGTGGTTCAGGTTATTACACCTGGGACAGTGGTCGATAGCAGTAAGCCAGACAGCCAAAACAACTTCTTGGTCGCCTTAGATCGTGATGGTAATCAGTTTGGGCTGGCTTACATGGATCTGGTGACAGGTGATTTTTATGTAACGGGACTATTGGACTTTACCCTTGTTTGTGGGGAAATCCGTAATCTCAAGGCTCGAGAAGTCGTGCTGGGTTATGACTTGTCTGAGGAGGAAGAACAAATTCTCAGTCGTCAGATGAATCTGGTACTTTCCTACGAGAAAGAAGGCTTTGAGGACATCCATTTATTGGATTCACGTTTAGCAGCTGTGGAGCAAGCGGCAGCTAGTAAGTTGCTCCAGTATGTTCACCGTACCCAGATGCGGGAATTGAACCATCTTAAACCGGTAATCCGTTATGAAATCAAAGATTTCTTGCAGATGGATTATGCGACCAAGGCCAGTCTAGATTTGATTGAGAATGCCCGTTCAGGTAAGAAGCAGGGGAGTCTTTTCTGGCTTTTGGATGAAACCAAAACAGCTATGGGAATGCGGCTCTTGCGTTCTTGGATCCACCGTCCTTTGATTGATAAGAAACGAATCGTCCAACGTCAAGAGGTGGTGCAGGTCTTTCTTGACCACTTCTTTGAGCGCAGTGATTTAACAGACAGTCTTAAGGGAGTTTATGATATCGAACGCTTGGCTAGTCGGGTTTCGTTTGGCAAGACCAATCCCAAGGATCTCTTACAATTGGCAACCACCTTATCTAGTGTGCCACGGATTCGTGCGATTTTAGAGGGAATGGAGCAGCCTGCTCTGGCCTATCTCATCGAACAGTTGGATGCCATTCCAGAGTTAGAGAGCTTGATTAGCGCAGCGATTGCTCCTGAGGCCCCTCACGTGATTACAGAAGGTAGCATTATTCGGACGGGATTTGATGAGACTTTGGATAAATACCGCCGAGTACTCAGAGAAGGGACTAGCTGGATTGCTGAGATTGAGGCTAAAGAGAGGGAAAACTCAGGCATCAGCACGCTCAAGATTGACTACAATAAAAAAGATGGCTACTATTTCCATGTGACCAATTCGCAACTGGGGAATGTGCCAGCCCACTTTTTCCGCAAGGCGACGCTGAAAAACTCGGAACGCTTTGGGACTGAGGAATTAGCCCGTATCGAGGGAGATATGTTGGAGGCGCGTGAGAAGTCAGCCAACCTAGAGTACGAAATCTTTATGCGTATCCGTGAGGAAGTCGGCAAGTACATCCAGCGTTTGCAGGCTTTGGCTCAAGGAATTGCGACAATTGATGTCCTGCAAAGTTTAGCAGTTGTGGCTGAAACCCAGCATTTGATTCGACCTGAGTTCGGTGACGATTCACAAATAGATATTCAGAAAGGTCGTCATGCTGTCGTCGAAAAGGTCATGGGAGCGCAGACTTACATTCCGAACAGTATCCAGATGTCAGAAGATACCAGCATTCAGCTGATTACAGGGCCAAACATGAGTGGGAAGTCTACCTACATGCGTCAGCTAGCCATGACGGCGGTTATGGCCCAGATGGGTTCTTATGTTCCTGCTGAGAGCGCCCATTTGCCGATTTTCGATGCCATCTTTACCCGTATCGGAGCGGCAGATGACTTGGTTTCAGGTCAATCAACCTTTATGGTAGAGATGATGGAGGCCAATAATGCCATTTCGCATGCGACCAAGAACTCTCTCATTCTCTTTGATGAATTGGGACGGGGAACTGCGACTTATGACGGGATGGCTCTGGCCCAGTCCATCATCGAATACATCCATGAGCATATCGGAGCCAAGACCCTCTTTGCCACCCACTACCATGAGTTGACCAGTCTGGAGTCCAGTTTGGAACACTTGGTCAATGTCCACGTGGCAACCTTGGAGCAGGATGGGCAGGTCACCTTCCTTCACAAGATTGAACCAGGCCCTGCTGACAAATCCTACGGTATCCATGTTGCTAAGATTGCTGGCTTACCAGCCGAACTTTTAGCAAGAGCGGATAAGATTTTAACGCAACTGGAGAGTCAGGGACAAGAAAGCCCAGCTCCAATAAGACAAACAAGCGCCGTCACGGAACAGATTTCACTCTTTGATACGCCTGAAGAACATCCTATCCTAGCAGAATTAGCTCAGCTGGATGTGTACAATATGACACCTATGCAGGCTATGAATGTCTTGGTCGCGTTCAAACAGAAATTATAAATCGTTCCAAAACAGATTTGTTTCTCAAAAGTTGAGCTTATGTGTTTGTAAAGGATTTAGTCTTGAAATTGGCAGGACTAAGTCTTTTTTCTCCTTTTCACGTCTTTTAGGAAAAACTTCATGAGTCTATATGACAGAAGAGTTCAGTAGAGGGTGAAAAAAAGCCCCCAAACTTAGATTTTTCCAAGTTTTGGGAGCGAATATTGGGTGTTTCCTTGTTTATGATAACTTGATCATTGTCTTATTTTTCCTCAGCTAACTCTTTTCCGAGTTGGATGAGGTAGTCTTTCAAATCATCCTTGACTTGAGGGTGCTTGAGGGCGTAGTCAATGGACGTTTTCATAAAGCCAAACTTATCTCCGACATCGTAGCGAGCTCCCTTGAACTCACGAGCAAAAACACGTTGTGTTTTATTGAGGGTGTCGATCGCATCTGTCAGCTGTATTTCATTTCCTGCACCTGGAGTTTGGTTTTCGAGGATTTGAAAAATTTCAGGTGTGAGGAGGTAACGTCCGATGATAGCAAGGTCGCTAGGGGCCTCCTCTGGCGCAGGTTTTTCAACGAAGGTTTCAACACTGTAAAGTCCATCTTTTCCTTCGCCTTGCGGAGCAATCACCCCATAGGCAGAGACTTCGTCGTGAGGGACAGGCATGACAGCGATAGTGGACGCGTGGGTATGCTCGTAGTCATCCATGAGTTGTTTGGTAAGTGGAACAGCCTTGTCGTTAGTGATATCCATCAAGTCATCACCAAGCATAACGACAAAAGGTTCGTTTCCGACGAAAGCCTTGGCTTGCAAAACAGCATCTCCGAGACCACGCGGATGAGTTTGGCGGATGAAATGCAGACGCATGCCAGTTGTCTCATCAACTAGTTTCAAAAGATCTGTTTTCCCTTTTTCTTTGAGGTTGTATTCCAATTCGAAGTTTGAGTCGAAGTGGTCCTCGATGGAACGTTTTGACTTACCAGTAACAACCAAGATATCTTCAATTCCAGACTTGAGGGCTTCTTCAACGATAAATTGGATAGTAGGTTTGTCTACGATTGGCAACATTTCCTTGGCCAAGGCTTTAGTTGCAGGGAGGAAACGAGTTCCCAATCCAGCGGCAGGGATGACTGCTTTTCTGACTTTTTGTTTCATAATGTTCCTTTCTATAAGGGTCTAAGACCATTCGTTTTCTGCTTTAAATTCATTGTTCATGATGTCATTGATTGCTTCTTTGATATTGACACCTTCATAGATAACTCGGTAGATGGCTTGTGTGATTGGCATGTAGACACCTAATTCCTGAGCCAGTTCGTAAGCTGCTCGAGTTGTTGAAATTCCTTCAATGACCATGCCCATGTTGGATTCGATGTCTGCTAGGGATTCTCCACGACCGAGAGCGTCACCCGCTCTCCAGTTACGAGAGTGGACAGATGTCCCCGTTACGATCAAATCACCGACTCCAGAAAGACCGCTATAAGTCAGAGGATTAGCTCCAAGAGCGACCCCTAGGCGGGTGATTTCTGCCAAGCCACGAGTGATGATGGCCGCTTTGGCATTGTCGCCAAAGCCTAGGCCATGTAATGCACCTGCACCAACTGCGATGATGTTTTTAAGAGCACCAGCGGTTTCAACCCCGATAACATCGGTATTGGTATAGAGGCGGAAGTAGTGATTGCTAAAGAGATTTTGGACATACTGGGCAGTTTTAAGATCTTTAGATGCTGCAGTAATCAAGGTGATATCGCGTACAATGGTTTCCTCAGCGTGGCTAGGTCCTGAAACAACAACGACTTCACTACGGAGGTCAGCTGGAATTTCTTCTTCAAGAATGGTTGAGAGGCGTTTGTGACTATCTGGTTCCAAGCCTTTGGAGGCATGCATGAGGACAACCTTGTGATCGAGTACCTTTGCTACTTGTTGGGCAACCAGTCTCGTTACTTTTGTTGGGACTACAAATAGAACAGCATCCACACCCTTTAGTGTTTCTTCTAAGTCATGGTAGGCCTTGATGTTTTCGTCGAGTAGGATATCTTTAAAGTAGCGTTTATTTGTATGTTGGCTATTGATTTCATCGATTTGGTCAGGGACATTTCCCCAAATGCGAACCTCGTGTCCATTGTCGTTTAGGACCTGCGAAAGGGCAGTTCCCCAAGAACCAGGACCCAAGACAGCGATGGTTTGTTTCTTCATTTTTTCCTCCTTGTAAGAGTTCTTCCTTTCATTTTACCATAAAAAGCCTTTTCATGCATCACCTGTGGATGAAAGCGTACTAATTTATAATAAGGAGACTTTTTTGACAAGATTCCTCTTTTTTGCTAGAATAACATCAATATGAACGAATGAGAAGGAGTTGACGCAGGATGTCGCTCCCTTTATCTATTTTATTAGGAGGAATTATGCTCATTAAAAAATAAAAACCTATAAATGGCAGGCCTTGGCATCTCTGGTGATGACAGGCTTGATGGTCGCAAGCTCGCTCTTGCAACCGCGCTATTTGCAAGAGGTGTTAGAGGCATTGTTGGCCGGTCAACATGAGGCTATTTATAGTATTGGCGCTTGGCTGATAGGAGTAGCCCTCATGGGTCTGGTTGCAGGTGGTATCAATGTCACGCTTGCGGCCTATATTGCTCAAGGAGTGTCTTCGGATCTTCGAGAAGACGCCTTTCGCAAGATCCAGACTTTTTCTTATGCTAATATTGAGCAGTTTAATGCCGGCAACCTTGTCGTCCGTATGACCAATGATATCAACCAGATTCAGAACGTGGTGATGATGGCTTTTCAAATCCTCTTCCGTCTCCCTCTTCTCTTCATCGGTTCTTTTATCTTGGCGGTTCACACTCTTCCATCACTTTGGTGGGTAATTGTCCTTATGGTGCTCCTAATCTTTGCACTAACTGCCATTATGATGGGAATGATGGGACCACGATTTGCTAAATTTCAAACCCTTCTTGAACGGATCAATGCTATTGCAAAAGAAAATCTACGTGGTGTGCGTGTAGTCAAATCCTTTGTGCAGGAAAAGGCACAGTTTACCAAATTTACCGAGGTTTCAGATGAACTTCTCGGTCAAAATCTTTATATCGGCTACGCCTTCTCAGTTATAGAACCCGTTATGATGCTAGTGGGCTATGGCGCGGTCTTTCTCTCTATCTGGTTGGTGGCCGGAATGGCTCAGTCAGATCCATCTGTAGTGGGTTCGATTGCTTCCTTTATCAATTATCTCAGCCAGATTATCTTTACTATCATCATGGTTGGTTTTTTGGGAAATTCTGTCAGCCGTGCCATGATTTCCTTGCGCCGTATTCGTGAGATTTTAGATACCGAGCCAGCGATGACCTTTAAAAATCTCCCAGATGAAGAGTTAGAAGGAAGTCTCTCTTTTGAAAATGTGACCTTTACCTATCCCAATGATGATGAGCCTATTCTGAAAAACGTAACCTTTGATATTGCGCCTGGTCAGATGGTCGGTGTGGTTGGAGCGACTGGAGCAGGGAAGTCCACCTTGGCTCAGTTAATTCCACGACTGTTTGATCCACAGGAGGGATCTATTAAGATTGGTGGCAAGGATATTCGAGATGTCAGCGAGGGAACCTTGCGTAAAACAGTTTCCATTGTCTTGCAACGTGCTATTCTCTTTAGCGGAACCATTGCAGATAATCTTCGCCAAGGAAAAAGTAATGCCAGCGTGTCAGAACTGGAACGTGCAGCACAAATCGCCCAAGCCAGCGAATTTATCGGACGCATGGAAAACAAATTTGAGAGTCAGGTCGAAGAACGTGGCACCAACTTTTCTGGTGGACAAAAGCAACGGATGTCCATTGCCCGTGGGATTGTCAGCAATCCCCGTATCCTGATCTTTGACGATTCGACTTCGGCCTTGGATGCTAAGTCAGAAAGACTCGTACAGGAAGCTTTGAACAATGATCTGAAAGGGACAACAACGATTATCATCGCTCAAAAGATTAGTTCAGTCGTCCATGCAGACAAGATTTTGGTCTTGGACCAAGGGCGATTGATTGGAGAAGGAAGGCATGCAGACCTAGTAGCTAGCAATGCTGTCTACCGTGAAATCTACGAAACACAAAAGGGAAAGGAGGAATAAAATGAAAACCGTTCGATTTTTCTGGAATTATTTTAAAGTTTACAAGTTCTCCTTTGTCATTGTGATTCTGATGGTTGCGATTG
>NZ_KQ970183.1:0-6164 GCF_001579015.1 Streptococcus oralis | reverse complement strand
AAGTTCTCCTTTGTCATTGTGATTCTGATGGTTGCGATTGCGACAATTGCCCAAGCCCTCTTTCCAGTTTTTTCAGGCCAAGCAGTCACGGAGCTCGCTAATCTGGTTCTGGCTTATCAAAATGGGACTTCCGAACTAGCCTGGCAGAGTTTATCAGCTCTGATGCTGAATCTAGCTCTAGTTGTCCTCGCCTTAGTAGTATCCAGTTTGACTTACATGACCTTTATGACCCGTGTGATTGCTGAGTCAACAAATGAGATGCGTAAGGGCCTTTTTGGTAAACTTTCCCGTTTGACGGTTTCTTTCTTTGACCGCCATCAGGATGGGGATATTCTCTCTCGCTTCACTAGTGACTTGGATAACATCCTTCAAGCCTTCAATGAAAGTTTAGTTCAGGTTATGAGCAATATTGCCCTTTACATCGGTTTGATTTTTGTCATGTTTTCAAAAAATGTGACGCTAGCCCTGATAACAGTAGCCAGCACCCCAGTGGCCTTTCTCATGCTGGTCTTCATCGTGAAAATGGCCCGCAAGTACACCAATCTCCAGCAAAAAGAAGTTGGGAAACTCAATGCCTACATGGACGAAAGTATTTCAGGGCAGAAAGCTGTTATCGTACAAGGAATTCAGGATGACATCGTAGCAGGCTTTGTGGAGCAAAATGAGCGCGTGCGCAAGGCAACCTTTAAAGGGAGAATGTTCTCAGGTATCCTCTTTCCAGTTATGAATGGGATGAGCTTGGTCAATACGGCCATCGTCATTTTTGCAGGTTCGGCTGTCTTGCTGAACGATCCAAGTATCGAAACAACGACAGCTCTAGGCTTGATCGTCATGTTTACCCAATTTTCTCAGCAGTACTACCAGCCGATTATCCAAGTGGCTGCTAGCTGGGGGAGTCTTCAGTTGGCCTTTACTGGGGCAGATCGTATCCAGGAAATGTTTGATGCAGAAGAAGAGATTCGCCCGCAAAATGCACCTGCCTTTACGGAATTGCGAGAAGGTGTTGAGATCAGTCATATTGATTTTTCCTATGTGCCTGACAAGCCGATTTTGAAAGATGTTAGCATTTCAGCTCCTAAGGGGCAGATGATAGCAGTTGTCGGTCCGACTGGTTCGGGGAAAACAACCATCATGAACCTCATCAATCGTTTCTACGATGTGGATGCAGGTAGCATTTCCTTTGATGGCAAAGACATACGTGACTACGACTTGGACAGTTTGCGGAGCAAGGTTGGTATTGTCTTGCAGGATTCGGTCTTGTTTAGTGGAACGATTCGGGATAATATCCGCTTCGGTGTGCCAGATGCGAGTCAGGAAATGGTTGAAGCAGCTGCAAAGGCAACTCATATTCATGACTATATCGAAAGCTTGCCTGACAAGTATGATACCCTTATTGATGATGAGCAAAATATCTTCTCGACTGGTCAGAAACAATTGATTTCCATCGCGCGAACTCTGATGACTGATCCTCAAGTCTTAATCTTAGATGAAGCGACTTCCAATGTCGATACTGTAACAGAAAGCAAGATTCAACATGCCATGGAGGCGATTGTAGCAGGACGAACTAGTTTTGTCATTGCCCATCGTTTGAAGACCATCCTCAATGCTGATCAGATTATTGTCCTCAAAGATGGAGAGGTCATTGAACGCGGGAATCATCACGAACTACTCAAGCTCGGTGGTTTCTACTCAGAACTCTATCACAATCAATTTGTTTTTGAATAAGAAAGAAGTTGTCCTCATTGGGCAGCTTTTTCTTATCCATAAAAAATACTTATCACGGTCTTTAAAAAAACATATTAGACAGGAAAGGGTTGGAGTGATAAGATAAGACTGTAGCAAGAAAATCGAAAGGAGACACATCATGGCTAGAACGGTTGTAGGAGTTGCTGCAAATCTATGTCCTGTAGATGCAGAAGGGAAAAACATTCACTCATCTGTATCCTGTAAATTTGCAGAGAGCATTCGTCAAGTCGGTGGTCTCCCTTTAGTGATTCCTGTAGGAGATGAGTCCATTGTGCGCGATTATGTGGAAATGATTGACAAACTCATTTTGACAGGTGGGCAAAATGTCCATCCTCAGTTTTATGGGGAGAAAAAGACCATCGAGAGCGATGATTACAATCTAGTCCGTGATGAGTTTGAACTAGCTCTCTTGAAAGAAGCGCTTCGTCAGAATAAACCAATTATGGCAATCTGTCGTGGGGTTCAGCTGGTCAATGTTGCTTTTGGTGGCACTCTCCACCAAGAAATTGAAGGTCACTGGCAAGGCTTGCCTTTTGGAACATCTCATTCTATTGAGACGGTAGAAGGGAGTGTGGTGGCTAAGTTATTTGGCAAAGAAAGTCAGGTTAATTCAGTGCATCGTCAGAGCATTAAAGATCTAGCACCCAATTTCCGTGTGACAGCGGTGGATCCTCGAGATCAGACAGTGGAAGCGATTGAGTCTATTGACGAACATCGCATTATCGGTTTGCAGTGGCATCCAGAGTTTCTGGTCAATGAAGAAGACGGCAATTTAGAACTATTTGAGTATTTATTAAATGAATTGTAACGGTTAGAGTCTCTAGCCGTTTTTATTCGTCCTTTCAGATTTTTTATATTTTAGCAAATTTACGCAAACGTTTGAATTCTGATAAAAATTGGGCAAATTCAATAAAAAAGCTTGAAAAAATCGAAGGTAAGCGTTATGATAGAAAAGAAGAAATTTTGGAGGATTATCATGTCACATATTAAATTTGATTATTCAAAAGTTTTAGACAAATTTGTTGCCCCACATGAAGTGGAATACATGCAAGCACAAGTAACAGCTGCAGACGAATTGATTCGTAAAGGAACTGGTGCTGGTAGCGACTTTTTGGGTTGGTTGGACCTTCCTGAAAACTACGACCGCGAAGAATTCGACCGCATCTTGAAAGCTGCTGAGCAAATCAAGTCAGACAGCGATGTTTTGGTTGTGATCGGTATCGGTGGATCTTACCTTGGTGCCAAAGCAGCCATCGACTTCTTGAACCACCACTTTGCTAACTTGCAAACAAAAGAAGAGCGCAAAGCTCCACAAATCCTTTACGCTGGAAACTCAATCTCATCTACTTACCTTGCTGACTTGGTAGAGTACGTAGCAGACAAAGACTTCTCAGTAAACGTGATTTCTAAATCAGGTACAACAACAGAACCAGCTATCGCTTTCCGTGTCTTCAAGGAACTTTTGGTTAAGAAATACGGCAAGAAGAAGCTAACAAACGTATCTACGCAACAACTGACCGCCAAAAAGGTGCTGTTAAGGTTGAAGCAGATGCCAACGGTTGGGAAACATTTGTGGTTCCAGATGACATCGGTGGACGCTTCTCAGTATTGACAGCAGTTGGATTGCTTCCAATCGCAGCATCAGGTGCAGACATCAAAGCCCTTATGGAAGGTGCGAATGCAGCTCGTAAAGACTACACTTCAGACAAGATTGCTGAAAACGAAGCATACCAATACGCAGCAGTTCGTAACATCCTTTACCGTAAAGGCTACGCTACTGAAATCTTGGTAAACTACGAACCATCACTTCAATACTTCTCAGAATGGTGGAAACAATTGGCTGGTGAGTCAGAAGGGAAAGACCAAAAAGGTATTTACCCAACTTCAGCAAACTTCTCAACTGACTTGCACTCATTGGGTCAATTTATCCAAGAAGGAACTCGTATCATGTTTGAAACAGTTGTCCGTGTTGACAAACCTCGTAAGAACGTGATTATCCCTACTTTGGAAGAAGATCTTGACGGACTTGGTTACCTTCAAGGAAAAGACGTTGACTTTGTAAACAAAAAAGCGACTGACGGTGTTCTTCTTGCCCACACTGACGGTGACGTGCCAAACATGTACGTAACTCTTCCTGAGCAAGACGCTTTCACTCTTGGTTACACTATCTACTTCTTCGAATTGGCAATTGCCCTTTCAGGTTACTTGAATGCCATCAACCCATTTGACCAACCAGGTGTTGAAGCATACAAACGCAACATGTTTGCCCTTCTTGGAAAACCAGGATTTGAAGAATTGAGGAAAGAGCTTAACGCACGTCTATAATTGACTAAAAAGAGTGGTTTTACCACTCTTTTTGCTTTTTCTCGAAAAGAGAAATTGGACTCTGGCAAGACTTGTGATATAATATAGAGAGCAAAAAGGCAGACGCCTAGAGACTTTATAGGAGAAACTATGTCAAAAGATATCCGCGTACGCTACGCACCAAGTCCGACCGGACTACTACACATCGGAAATGCCCGTACAGCATTATTTAACTACCTCTACGCACGCCATCATGGTGGAACTTTTATCATCCGTATCGAAGATACTGACCGTAAACGCCATGTCGAAGACGGAGAGCGTTCACAACTTGAAAACCTTCGTTGGTTAGGCATGGATTGGGATGAAAGTCCAGAAACTCATGAAAACTATCGCCAGTCTGAGCGTTTGGACTTGTATCAAAAATACATCGACCAATTGCTGGCAGAAGGAAAAGCCTACAAATCTTACGTTACAGAAGAAGAATTGGCTGCTGAGCGCGAACGTCAAGAAGTAGCAGGTGAAACACCACGCTACATCAATGAATATCTCGGTATGAGCGAAGAAGAAAAAGCAACTTATATCGCAGAACGTGAAGCAGCAGGCATCATTCCAACGGTTCGTCTGGCTGTTAATGAAGCTGGTATCTATAAGTGGACGGACATGGTCAAGGGCGACATTGAGTTTGAAGGTGGCAATATCGGTGGTGACTGGGTGATCCAAAAGAAAGACGGTTACCCAACTTACAACTTTGCCGTTGTTATCGATGACCATGATATGCGGATTTCTCATGTTATCCGTGGAGATGACCACATTGCTAATACACCAAAACAACTCATGGTTTATGAAGCGCTTGGTTGGGAAGCTCCAGAATTCGGTCACATGACCTTGATTATCAACTCTGAAACTGGTAAGAAGTTATCTAAACGTGATACCAACACCCTTCAGTTTATCGAAGACTACCGTAAGAAAGGATACCTTCCAGAAGCTGTCTTTAACTTTATCGCCCTTCTCGGTTGGAATCCTGGTGGCGAAGATGAAATCTTCTCTCGTCAAGAATTGATTGAGCTCTTTGATGAAAACCGCCTCAGCAAGTCTCCAGCTGCCTTTGACCAGAAAAAGATGGACTGGATGAGCAATGAATACATAAAGAATGCAGATTTTGAGACAATCTTTGAAATGGCAAAACCATTCCTAGAAGAAGCAGGACGCTTGACAGACAAGACTGAGAAATTGGTTGAACTCTACAAACCACAAATGAAATCAGTAGATGAGATTGTTCCATTGACAGACCTTTTCTTCTCAGATTTCCCAGAGTTGACAGACGCTGAGCGTGAAATCATGGCAGGAGAAACTGTTCCGGTTGTTCTAGAAGCCTTCAAAGCGAAACTAGAAGCAATGACAGATGAGGAATTTGTGACAGAAAACATCTTCCCACAAATCAAAGCAGTTCAAAAAGAAACAGGTATTAAAGGGAAAAATCTCTTCATGCCTATTCGAATTGCTGTATCAGGTGAAATGCATGGACCAGAATTGCCAGACACCATTTTCTTGCTCGGACGTGAAAAGTCAATTCAGCATATCGAAAACATGCTCAAAGAGATTTCTAAATAAGAAGGACTGCCAATGGATATCTGGGAAAAGATGTATGAAGAAGCACGAAATTTATACAATCCCCACGAAGTTTCTGACTTTGTTTATGCTAATCATGTCGTTGCTGCGGTAGAAGCAGAAGATGGTCAAATATTCACAGGATTTTGTATGGAGGGCACTTGTGGCGTTTTTCATCTCTGTGCAGAACGAGCAGCTCTCTTCAATATGTATTAATTTTCAGGACAAACTAAAGTTAAGAAAATCCTCGCCTTTCGAGATAAGCCACCCTATGGCGAAGGATCAGGTATGCCCTGTGGCGCTTGCAGAGAATTTCTCTTAGAACTGAATGCTGAAAATAAAGAAGCAGAGTTTATGATGGATTACGAAACAAGAAAAACAATCAAGGTTGCCGAGTTGATCCCTTACTGGTGGGGAGAGGAACGTGCGGCTAATTGACAAGCCAAATAGAGAGAGTCAGTTAAACTGGCTCTTTCCTATTATCTTCAAAGAATTTGTATAGGCTG
>NZ_KQ970182.1:395786-401560 GCF_001579015.1 Streptococcus oralis | reverse complement strand
TACTTGCTGATGCTGAGGCGCTCGTTGAAGCCGACGCACTCGCTGATGTACTAGCACTTACTGAGGCACTGGTTGACTGTCTTTGACTTAGACTAGTTGAAGTACTGCTACTCTTATACTCACTATCAGAAAGTTTTACAGTGAACGTATCCGTAGTCTTATCTTTATAGATAATGGTAACTGTTCCATTGTTACTAATAGTAAAGGAATCAATACGTTTTTCCTGCTTATTGTTTAGTTTCTCAACAGCCGCCAATATACGAGTTTTTTCTTGAGGTTTTAATTCAGAAACATTCTCTACTTGGAATGTTTCGGTCGGTGCTACCCCTTCCATAATATCTGTCAGTCTACCTTGCACAATACGGACATTACCTGGCGAAGCATTTCCTGCACTATTTTTATTCCCAGCCTTATCCGTTGCTACTGCATTACGTTGCCAACTATTTCTACCATTTTTATCGTACTCTAGATTATCATTCAAATGAGCTCTTACTGTAATGCGAGCTGGACTAGCAGTAGTTGCTGTGATATTCCCCGTTAAATGATCTACTGTTCCCGTCCCATATTTATTATCTTCAAAGAAATTATTTTTAAGAGCTGAACCATTTGCATCTTCATTTGAAACAATCTTAAATTCTGATAATTGCCCGCTATTATCTGTAGCAGTGAAATTAATTTGAATATCATCTCCTGCGTACACAACATAGTTGCCGTTTACAGGTGTTAGAGTTTGACCGTTACGAGTCACCGTCGCACTTGGAACTGGGACAGCATCCACATTAGCTGGGATAACAGTTGTAGTATTATCACGGTAGGTAATGGTAATATTCCCATTTTCAGCTACCGAAATCGTTCCGGTTACGCCATCTTTCGTAAAATCACTACCAGATAAAAGCGACTGGTTTTTTCTTTAAATTTTTCAAGTACCTGATTGCGTTCACTTAGAGTCAAAGAAGAGGGATTCTTAACAATAACAGTATCCCCACTAACTGGGTTGTGGCGTTCGTTGAAGCCTTTGATATGGAAATTCGTACGTGCTGTAGCAGTCAAGCCATGAATATCTGTTACTGTGTACTCCAGAACATAGGTACCAGGCTTATAGGGTTTCCAAGTTCCGTTTTCACGACCCACCGTCCCTATTATGTTAATAGTGTATGTTCTTTGACCACCTGTTTTATTCCCCCTTTGATCATAGATATATAGATCTCCAAATTCCCCTTTCTTGTTAGTTGGATAGTTCGGTGCTTTTAAACCTGTAATAATAGCATTGGATGGGGAGGCCGTGATTTTAGCCATCCCTTTATCATCATTCAGTCTTATCTGAAAATTATTGATTGCTTCATCATTATAAATTGTGATAGTAGATGGCATAGAGATTGTAGGTGGATTAGAAGCCGCACGTAGGTGTGCCCCTCTAGTAATCACTGTCCCATTTCGTACATCGCGTACACCAGAATTAGCCGCAAAAACAGCATTAATAATCGAATTACGTGCTAAAGTAGCTTTTTGCACTACTGTTGTTAAATCACTAGTCGGATCAGCTAGGGCCTTTTCAATTTCTGTTAGCGCTGCATTGGCCTTAACAAGAGCTGAATCCGTATTTGGCAAACCAACTGCTTTTGCTAGATAGTCACCTATTTCAGCTGAAAGATTGGTCAACTTCCTACGGTTTTCTTCTTGTTGTTTAGCTATAACTTCTGATGATGCTATTGCAGCAGCTGCAGCCGCAACCAAGCTAGTTGTTACAGAAGTTGATTGAACTGCACTGACACTATTCTTACCAGTAATTTCAGTTGTTTTTAATGCAGCTGAATCAATTTCAAGGTTCTTTGCTTCTTTTGAAGTAGAAGACTGCTGTTCAATTGCTGGCGTCGATGCGCTCTGTTCAACAGACAGACTTGATACTATGGAAACATTCGATCCACTTGTTGATTGACTGGCACTAGCAGAAGCACTGACAGACTCGCTGAATGACGTACTATTAGAAATGCTGGCCGAAAGACTAGTAGAAGTGCTAACCGAGGCACTGGCTGACGAACTATTAGACACAGATTCTGACAGCGAAGTGCTTTCACTTACAGAAGTTGACAAGCTAGCAGAAGTTTCTGAGTCACTCATTGATGTCTCACCTAGAACCACTGTATTTCTTGTAGCCAAGATATCCTTTGATTCCACCGTCTTTTCAACTGCAACAGTATCATTAGCGTAGACTCTTGTCTGAGTGGCCGCAAAACCTCCCAAAATGGTTCCAGTTGCTGCTACACCTTTCAACAAATCTAAGGCAGTCAATTTTTGACTTGCCTGATCTTCTACTAATTCTGTTTTTACCTGCGTAGCATCAACACCCCCACGCATAACTTTAAACAGACCAAATAGGGAAGTTGAGGCCCGCAACCAATGTTTCCCTGACTTGATTAATTTATACCTTGTAACGCGGTCGGTCTCTCTATATTCACCTCGTTGACGTCTAAAAAACATGTCCACTCTCCTAACCTAAAAAAGAAATTCTTCTTTCTAAAAAATTTTATCTCCTTATTATATCCTAAACATACCCACAATTCAATATTTATGATTGGGACAAATAGAAAAATTAAGAAGCAAGTAGCTTTCCCTCTGACAACATAACCTAAACGACATTTTCTAGAAGATAGGAAATTCCAACTCCAAACTGAGGAGAAATATCATTTTGGAACAATAGAACAACGAAATCATCCCAGAAGAAGTGACCGCAAAGCCTATTGAATTAAATTGTTTTCACTAATTTATCTTCGTTACAACAAAAAATCCCACGAATGGCCTGAATCCGTAGGATTTTCTTGCTAGAACGATTATTATACTACAACACGGAGTTTGGCAAATCGATTTCATTTACCAAACATAGTTAGTAAGGCAGGTTGCTAGGCCTCTCACTACCCGTTACCGATTGTTAGATTACGACACTGAGTTTTACAAATCGATTTCATTTGTAAAACTCAGTTAGTGAGACAGTTAGGCAAGTTAAATAGGATTTGCCGTAGTCTACTTAGATTGCTATGCAATCAAGTAGACTTACTGAATCACATCTTCTCTTCTAACTTCACATCTGGATACTTGTCTGCAAACCAGCGGAGGGCAAATTCGTTTTCAAAGAGGAAAACAGGTTGGTCGAAGCGGTCCTTGGCCAAGATGTTTCGGCTTGACGACATGCGCTCGTCTAGGTCCTCTGGCGAAATCCAGCGAACCGTCTTTTTACCCATTGGAGTCATGACAACTTCAGCGTTATACTCACCTTCCATCCGGTGCTTGAAGACTTCAAACTGGAGTTGGCCGACAGCGCCCAGCATGTACTCGCCTGTTTGGTAGTTCTTATAAAGCTGAATGGCTCCTTCTTGCACCAGTTGCTCAATCCCCTTGTGGAAAGATTTTTGCTTCATGACGTTCTTGGCTGAAACCTTCATGAAAATCTCTGGAGTAAAGGTTGGCAGGGGTTCAAACTCAAACTTGTTTTTTCCAACTGTCAAGGTATCACCAACTTGATAAGTACCTGTATCGTAAACTCCGATAATATCACCTGCCACAGCATTAGTTACATTCTCACGACTTTCCGCCATAAACTGAGTCACATTAGACAGTTTGGCACTCTTCCCAGTACGAGGCAGGTTCACACTCATCCCACGCTCAAATTCACCCGAAACGATACGGACAAAGGCAATACGGTCACGGTGTCGAGGGTCCATGTTAGCTTGGATTTTAAAGACAAATCCTGAGAAGTCCTTGTCATAAGGATCCACAATTTCGCCGTCTGTTTTCTTATGTCCATGTGGCTCTGGCGCAAACTTGAGGAAGGTCTCAAGGAAGGTCTGCACACCAAAGTTAGTAAGGGCTGAACCAAAGAAGACAGGAGTTAGCTCACCAGCTAAAATAGCTTCCTCTGAGAACTCATTTCCTGCTTCATTCAAAAGCTCAATATCATCTTTTACTTGTTCATAGAATGGGTTGCTAGCAAAGAGTTTATCGCCATCTTCCAGACTAGCAAAACGCTCATCCCCTTTATAGAGCTCCAAGCGTTGGTTATAGAGGTCATATAAGCCCTCAAAGGCTTTCCCCATCCCGATTGGCCAGTTCATTGGGTAGCTAGCAATGCCTAGGACTTCCTCCAACTCCTGCAAGAGGTCCAGTGGCTCACGACCGTCACGGTCCAACTTGTTCATAAAGGTAAAGACTGGAATGCCGCGGTGCTTGACAACTTCAAACAATTTCTTGGTTTGGGCCTCGATACCCTTGGCAGAATCCACGACCATAACCGCAGCATCCACCGCCATCAAGGTCCGATAGGTGTCCTCTGAAAAGTCCTCGTGCCCTGGTGTGTCTAGGATGTTGACGCGTTTGCCATCGTAGTCAAACTGCATCACAGATGAAGTGACCGAAATCCCACGTTGTTTCTCGATATCCATCCAGTCCGACTTGGCAAAAGTCCCTGTTTTCTTCCCTTTTACAGTACCAGCCTCACGAATCTCACCCCCAAAGTAGAGCAACTGCTCAGTAATGGTCGTTTTCCCCGCGTCTGGGTGGGAGATAATGGCAAAGGTGCGGCGTTTCTTAATTTCTTCTTGTAAAGTCATCTTCTTCTCTTTCTTTTCTTTTTGGATAATGGTGAATGCTATATTTTATTTTATATTTTTACATTGGAATATTCTAACCCTTTCAACCTACCTATTATAGCGGATTTTAGGGAGTTTTTCAATTGCTCATTCGATGAAAAGGCAAGCTAGAGCATAGATTTCACCTGATTTCTCTTTTTCCACCGTTTCTTAAATACTTCATCAAAGAGAAGCAAGGCAAGAGAAAGAATAACCGACACAAGGAGGTACTTTATCCATAGAGGAGCATTCGAGATAAATGGTGTATCTCTTAAGAGGCCATAATTTCCACCAGTCACCTGATTAACCCCAACTAGAAAGAGATTGAGAATAAAGGTATAGGCTACAATCATATATTTCTTGAGCAAGCTCTTGTCATAGTGATTCATCAAGTAGACCAAGGAATTCACCAAAAGGGCATAGTGTCCAATCAAAAATGAAAAACTGGTGATATGGGGGAAATCATAGGGGTCAAAAACCGGGTAAACCAGTGCAAAGATCGCTCCACTAGCTCCTAAAAGAGCAAAATATTGCTTGCTCCGCCATTTATCTGGCAAGAAAACCACCGCAAACATAGCCAAACGGCAATGGTAAAATGGAAGGCTATTAGAAAATGGAATCCCAAAACCAACATACCAGCTATATAGGGCAAGTAACTGGAGGATCTGAATCCCCTTAAACAAGTAGACAAAGCGTGGATTCTTGTGATAAGCAAGTGCCCCATAAATACAAAGCACTAAAGTAAGCATCATAATCCCATACCAAAAGAGGGAAATGGGAGGAGGAACCGTCTGAGATCTGGTAATAAATTGATGGAACATATTTCTATCCTAACTCTTATTTTTTCTATTCTCTAGTTTAACCATTATAGCGAATTAAAAGCGATTTTTCAATTTCTATTTCTTTTCAGTTTGGCTCCCTTATTTATAGGAAAATATGGTAAAATAGAACAGACTAAAAATCATCATTTCACGAAAGGATGCAAGATGAAAATTACGCAAGAAGAGGTAACACACGTTGCCAATCTTTCAAAATTAAGATTCTCTGAAGAAGAAACTGCTGCCTTTGCGACCACCTTGTCTAAAATTGTCGACATGGTTGAGTTGCTGGGCGAAGTTGACACAACTGGTGTCGCGCCTACTACAACCATGGCTG
>NZ_KQ970182.1:391706-395155 GCF_001579015.1 Streptococcus oralis | reverse complement strand
AAGTGGTTCTGCTGCAGCTGTAGCTTCAGGCCAAGTCCGCTTGTCACTTGGCTCTGATACTGGTGGTTCCATCCGCCAACCTGCTGCCTTCAACGGGATTGTTGGTCTCAAACCTACCTACGGAACAGTTTCACGTTTCGGTCTCATTGCTTTCGGTAGCTCATTAGACCAGATTGGACCTTTCGCTCCTACTGTTAAGGAAAATGCCCTCTTGCTCAACGCGATTGCCAGCGAAGATGCCAAAGACTCTACTTCTGCTCCTGTCCGTATTGCCGACTTTACTTCAAAAATCGGGCAAGACATCAAGGGCATGAAAATCGCTCTGCCTAAGGAATACCTCGGTGAAGGAATTGACCCAGAAGTTAAAGAAACCATCCTCAACGCAGCCAAACACTTTGAGAAACTTGGCGCCATTGTCGAAGAAGTCAGCCTTCCCCACTCAAAATACGGTGTTGCCGTTTACTACATCATCGCTTCATCCGAAGCTTCATCAAACTTGCAACGCTTTGACGGTATCCGTTACGGCTACCGCGCAGAAGATGCAAGCAACCTTGATGACATCTATGTAAACAGCCGTAGCCAAGGTTTTGGGGAAGAGGTAAAACGCCGTATCATGCTGGGCACTTTCAGCCTATCATCAGGTTACTACGATGCCTACTACAAGAAGGCTGGACAGGTCCGTACCCTCATCATCCAAGATTTCGAAAAAGTCTTTGCGGATTACGACTTGATTTTGGGACCAACTGCTCCAAGTGTTGCTTATGACTTGGACTCACTCAACCACGACCCAGTTGCCATGTACTTGGCTGACCTCTTGACCATCCCAGTCAACTTAGCTGGTCTCCCAGGAATTTCGATTCCTGCTGGATTTGCTCAAGGACTACCAGTCGGTCTGCAATTGATTGGTCCTAAATACTCAGAAGAGACCATTTACCAAGCTGCTGCTGCTTTTGAAGCAACAACAGACTACCACAAACAACAACCCGTGATTTTTGGAGGTGATAACTAATGAACTTTGAAACAGTCATTGGACTTGAAGTCCACGTAGAGCTCAACACCAATTCAAAAATCTTCTCACCTACATCTGCCCACTTTGGAAATGACCAAAATGCCAATACCAACGTAATTGACTGGTCTTTCCCAGGAGTTCTGCCAGTTCTCAATAAAGGTGTTGTTGATGCTGGTATCAAGGCTGCTCTTGCCCTCAACATGGACATCCACAAGCACATGCACTTTGACCGCAAGAACTACTTCTATCCTGACAATCCAAAAGCCTACCAAATTTCTCAGTTTGATGAGCCAATCGGCTACAACGGATGGATTGAAGTCGAGCTAGAAGACGGTACGACTAAGAAAATCGGTATCGAACGTGCTCACCTAGAAGAAGATGCTGGTAAAAACACCCACGGTACAGATGGCTACTCTTATGTTGACCTCAACCGCCAAGGGGTTCCTTTGATTGAGATTGTATCTGAAGCTGACATGCGTTCTCCAGAGGAAGCCTACGCTTATCTGACAGCCCTCAAGGAAGTTATCCAGTACGCTGGCATTTCTGACGTTAAGATGGAAGAAGGTTCTATGCGTGTGGATGCCAACATCTCGCTTCGTCCTTATGGTCAAGAGAAATTCGGTACCAAAACTGAGTTGAAAAACCTCAACTCCTTCTCAAACGTCCGCAAGGGTCTTGAATACGAAGTCCAACGTCAAGCTGAAATCCTTCGCTCAGGTGGTCAAATTCGCCAAGAAACACGCCGTTACGACGAAGCTAACAAGGCAACCATCCTCATGCGTGTCAAGGAAGGTGCTGCAGACTACCGCTACTTCCCAGAACCAGACCTACCCCTCTTTGAAATCTCTGATGAGTGGATTAAGGAAATGCGTACAGAATTGCCAGAGTTTCCAAAAGAACGCCGTGCGCGCTACGTATCTGACCTTGGCTTGTCAGACTACGATGCTAGCCAGTTGACTGCAAACAAAGTCACTTCTGACTTCTTTGAAAAAGCTGTTGCCCTCGGTGGCGATGCCAAACAAGTCTCTAACTGGCTCCAAGGTGAAGTCGCTCAGTTCTTGAACGCCGAAGGTAAAACACTGGAACAAATCGAATTAACACCAGAAAACTTAGTAGAAATGATTGCCATCATCGAAGACGGCACGATCTCTTCTAAGATTGCCAAGAAAGTCTTTGTCCACCTGGCTAAAAATGGCGGTGGCGCGCGTGAATACGTGGAAAAAGCAGGCTTGGTGCAAATCTCTGATCCAGATGTTCTGATTCCGATCATTCACCAAGTCTTTGCGGATAACGAAGCTGCCGTTTCCGACTTCAAGTCAGGCAAACGCAACGCAGACAAGGCCTTCACAGGATTCCTTATGAAAGCAACCAAAGGACAAGCCAACCCACAAGTCGCCCTTAAACTGCTTGCACAGGAATTGGCCAAGTTGAAAGAAAGTGAGTAATTTACTCTTTAAACACTTTTTCTACTTTTAAAACGAGAATGAGACAAGGGGAATGAATGAACAAATTTTTACGATTGCTATTTGTCTTAGTCATCATCGCTATGTTAGGCGCTTCTATACTACAAATTTTCTTTCCATCATACATGGGAAGTCACTCTGGGTACGGAATATCTGCTGGTTGGCAACGAGAAATTGGAATATGGAATTTAGCTGTATTGATTATTATTCTTGCTATCAATATTAAATACGATTGGTTCTATCTACGAATCGCACTTTTTGCTCTCATTATTGGCGGAATTGGAATAGGAACAAATCACTTACTCAATTATATGGAGTATCACTCTCCTGTAAATGCTATCGGTGCTTTTGAAAATTACTTGCTAGCAATAGGATGGATTGTGGGATGGCTCATCGAGCGCCATTCCATAAAGAAGCTAAATGCTAGTAAATAACGCCTAGTATATCTTAGATTATTTTAAAGGTTATTAATAGTTTAATAATCATTCGAATTCAGAATTCTACCTTTTCAATCATATAGTTAGGAGACACATGAAAAAGTTTTATGCTCTTTTAATGACCTGTTTATTACTTGTTTTTCTATCCGTGCCTCAAATCGTTGATGCGGGTGTCGGACATTCCAGAAGTGGAGGAAGTAGCCGCAGTAGCTCCAGAAGTAGCAGCCGCTCAAGTGGAGGTGGAAGTCGTTCTGGTGGCTCATCCTACCACTACTACCGCTCTGGATATGGGTCTTCCTCTGACAGTTCTACTAGCTCTCCTTATCTAGGATTTATGTTCATATTAGTCGGAGGAATCATACTAGTTGTTATCGTCAAATCCTTGCAGAATAAGTCTGGAGATTCTAGTTCAACCTACACTAGCAATGATTATCAAACGCTCCATCATCGAGTTGAACACAACACACTGGCCATTAGCCGTATGAAATACGGGGATCCGAACTTTGACGCGGAAGCCTTCACATCTTGGGTTAAGGAAGT
>NZ_KQ970182.1:388929-391285 GCF_001579015.1 Streptococcus oralis | reverse complement strand
TACCTACGATGTTGTGGATGAAGACGAACTATATAATTAGGAGGAATTATGGGATTTATACGTGCAGCCTTATCAGCAGGCTTAAATAGTTTTAATGATAGTAAATTCAAGGAAGCCATTGTCCTTCCAGATAATGTCTCTGGCGATGCCTTAGCCGTCAAGGGTCAATTACTCACAAAAGACCCAGATGGACGTTCTCGTCACAGCAATCAAAATACAGGCCTCTTGTCGGACGGCAGTGTGGTTATCGTTCCCCAAGGCTATACCGCTATTTTGGTAAACAACGGTACTTTCCTTGGTGAAGTCCTTGAAGCTGGTAGCCACGAATGGCAAGCTGGTGATAATGCCTGGCTCCTTGAAAAAGGTGGTTTAAAAGGTACTTGGGAAAACTTTAAAAACCGTTTCTCTTTTGGTGGACAAGTTATCACCCAACAGGAAATTATCTTTATCCGCATGCAACCCATCGCGGGCAATAAGTTCGGCACTCAAAATGCGGTCGAATATTTCAGCGAACGTTACCAACAACTACTCAACATCCGTTTCTATGGCTTGTTTGATGTAAAAATCGCGGATCCAGTTCTCTTCTACGTAAGCTCTGTTAGCCATCAAATTACTGACGGACAGCCATTTACTCTCCAAGATGTGGCTCAAGGAACACTCCGTCAAAATATCGCACCGAAAATCGCGATTGCCATTGCCAAATACACTAACGAAAACAAGGTTGATATCTATAGCCTCAATGCCAACCAAGATACCTTTAACGAACTCGCTAAACAAGAGGTCAACAAGGTTTGGACAGGTCTCTACGGGATTGAAGCAACCAATATCTTGCTTGAAGACCTCAGCTACGACCAAGAAAGTCTTGCCATTGTTCGCAAACTTGATAGTGAGCTCGCTGCTATGAAGTACAACACGATTGAGATTGAAGAACGCCGTGCGCGTAACGAAGCTCTCATCGCTGCAGCTAGTAATGAAGGAAATGGCAATGGGATGAACATGTTTATGGGAATGAATCTTGGCCAGACTCTAGGTGGCCAACTAAGTCAACAAGCCCAAACGCAAACACCGACTCAAAATGCTGGGCAAGCTACTAGCAAGAATTTTTATATCGAAGTCGATGGAAAATACGTTCTCGTCACCAAAGACGAAGATGGAAATATCGTACCAGTCAACTAATCAAGCTCATTCTGATATTTGAGTAATGTCGTCTTTTATGGTACAATAAAGAGTAAATTATTTTATTAAAGAGGTAAAAACATGATTGAAGCAAGTAAATTAAAAGCTGGTATGACCTTTGAAACAGCTGACGGAAAATTGATCCGCGTTTTGGAAGCTAGCCACCACAAACCAGGTAAAGGAAACACCATCATGCGTATGAAATTGCGTGATGTCCGTACTGGTTCTACATTTGACACAAGCTACCGTCCAGAGGAAAAATTTGAACAAGCCATCATCGAGACTGTCCCAGCTCAATACTTGTACAAAATGGATGACACAGCTTACTTCATGAATACAGAAACTTACGACCAATACGAAATCCCTGTAGTCAACGTTGAAAACGAATTGCTTTACATCCTTGAAAACTCAGAAGTGAAGATCCAATTCTACGGAACTGAAGTGATTGGTGTCACAGTTCCTACTACTGTTGAATTGACAGTTGCAGAAACTCAACCATCTATCAAAGGTGCTACTGTTACAGGTTCTGGTAAGCCAGCAACGATGGAAACTGGACTTGTCGTAAACGTTCCAGACTTCATCGAAGCAGGACAAAAACTCGTCATCAACACTGCTGAAGGAACTTACGTTTCTCGTGCCTAATCTCTAGAAAGAGGTCATTCTATGGGAATTGAAGAACAACTTGGCGAAATCGTTATCGCCCCACGTGTACTTGAAAAAATCATTGCTATTGCTACAGCAAAAGTAGAGGGTGTTCACTCTTTTTCAAACAAATCAGTATCTGACACCCTTTCAAAACTTTCTCTTGGTCGCGGTGTTTATCTACGAAATGTTGATGAGAAACTAACAGTGGACATCTACCTTTATCTTGAGTATGGGGTAAAGGTACCAAAAGTCGCTATGGCTATTCAAAAAGCTGTCAAAGATGCTGTTTACAATATGGCTGATGTGGAATTGGATGTTGTTAATATCCATGTTACAGGTATCGTCCCAGATAAAACACCAAAACCTGACTTGAAAGACTTGTTTGATGAGGACTTCCTCAATGACTAGTCCACTATTAGAATCTAGGCGTGAGCTCCGTAAGTGTGCCTTTCAAGCTCTCATGAGTCTTGAGTTTAGTACAGATACTCAAACTGCTTGTCGTTTCGCCTATACACACGATCGAGAAGATACTGAT
>NZ_KQ970182.1:384040-388847 GCF_001579015.1 Streptococcus oralis | reverse complement strand
AGGAAGAACTTGACAAGCAAATCACACAGCATTTAAAAGCAGGTTGGACCATTGAGCGTTTAACATTCGTGGAGAGAAACCTCCTTCGCTTAGGAGTCTTTGAAATCACTTCATTTGACACCCCTCAGCTGGTTGCTGTTAACGAAGCTATCGAGCTTGCAAAGGTCTTCTCAGACCAAAAATCTGCCCGTTTTATCAATGGACTGCTCAGCCAGTTTGTAACAGAAGAACAGTAAACAGAAAAAAGTGTTTGACAGCTATCAAACACTTTTTTCTTTGCCTTCCTCCTGAGTATTTTCTATTTTGTATCTGATGAACAAGGATTATAAACTCTTAATCCATTATACCATATGAGAGATACCGTTAGAAGATGGGAAAAACAAAAGAAAACCACCTGAAATAAATTCAGGTGATTTGTGTAATTATGGAAAATCACTATATCGCCCCTCTGCGATATCAGCCATTTTTCTACGATTATGGCGTTCTTGGGAATTTTCTCCACCTTGGATATATCGTTCTCTACGCTCTGCTCGTGACTCAGGAGCTTTCGTATACATATTCTGACCGATGGACTGAGCCATACTCGCATCTGCGCTTCGAAAGGCCTCACCAACCGCCCCAAGGTACTCATCTAAGGAACTAATCGTCTCCACCATTTCCTTAGAGAGTTTCTTAATACCATCTGTCGCAGCTTGAAGCTTTTCCGTCGCACTTGAAGAAATGAGGTCCGAAACGTTATGTTTTAACTCGCCACTCATATCTTTAAATGCACCATTCACCCGGCTGAGATTATCAGGATTAATTTTCTTATTACTCATTCAATTTCACTCCGTCATTTCTAACAACCTTCTTATATCTTCCGAAGGACTGGATGTTGTTCCAGCCAGGCAATCGCCTCTTGGCTGTTACGAATCTGAACATCTGAGGCTTTCCCATCATCATTACGTCCATAAACGGTTAGAAGGTCCTCTCCCTTAGGGGCGAACCAGTGTAACAAGGTGTCAAACCACTCATCCGGTGTAACCTTATCTGTACGGACATAAAGTGACCAATTCTGGTTGATGAGTTTATCTTCTAGGTCTGGATAAAGACTATAGAGATTGATGTTAGGGTCTGGAACTTGTCCTTCAAGCCTAGTTGTGACGATCTTATTTGATGGATCAATATAACCCTTAGAGTCTAAAATTTTACCATAATTCGTTGCTCTTACAGTACTACTGATAATTGAATCCATCCCAAACTTTGTGTCTTTTGGAAGTTCCACTACTTCTTCTGTCTCCAAATTGAGATAGACTGTTTTGTAACTTCGATTCTCTTCATCCGTTAAATCTACAATTTTTAACCCAAAGTAGTGAGTATCCTCAACGTAATAGGAGTCAATCAGTCTTGTAGGAACGCCTTTCGGATTGTAGTTTCGCACTGCCTGAAAAAGGTCAATCTTTCGTTCAGGCAAGCCCTCCTCGTCTAAATTATACAAAATCAAGTTCCAATACTCTCCCTCCATCTGAAGGTGAGGGATTTCATGTATCTCTCCTTCTTTCTCTACTATAAAAGTCTTGTATTCATCTGTGATCGCATATGTTTTACTGACAAAGAAACTCCCTTTGTTTGTAGACGCAAGGACATATTGATTCTTATCTCCAAATAGTTGAAAATCTGATTTTCCCCTAGCAGTTCCCATTAAATACTCTAGCTCTTTGGGTTTCTGACTGGGCTTCAAGAGAAGTAAGAAACAAGAGCCCGTTACGACTAGAAAAAGAAGAAGGAGTGACCCAATGACTTTCCGATTTTTAAATACCTGTTTGTTCACTATTAGTTCCCTCCTATTCCAACTAAGTGATTGAAATAAAGATCCTCATTCTTACCATATTCATCATAACTAAATTTATAGTCTCCCAGATCCTGTGTCACATTTTTGAATTCTCTCAACCCTTTGACGAGCTTTTCTCCACCCAGTTGCTCAGGACTCATGCTACCATCCCCACTGAAAAGAGCTTTCACTTCCTCTGTATAGTCCCCAGATGGTTCAATCGCATTCAGTTTTTCTTCTAGAGTTTTTAAATCATTAACTGCTCCTTTTATATCACCTGGTTTTTCCTTTAAAATCTGACGGAAATAATAGCCTCGCAAACCGTTCTGCTGGAGGTCCGCCATCCGAAGATTAGCCTCGAAGTCATAACGAGTTTGACCAGAAATATGCTTATAGCGATTTCCTTCTTTTATGGCGGTACCACCAACATCCATTTCTTGACTCAAAAGAGCTTTATCAGTTTTTTCCAACTCTTCTTGAATCTTTTGAGCTTTCTCAAAATGTTCAAAGAAACCACCAGCAACATGTGAACTAGCTTTTTTTAGATTCTTATATTTTTTGAAATCAGTTTCACTCAGTGCCTTTGTACCATTTTTAGCTACATCATCAAGTAGGTTAAGTAGGTTCTTCTCCTCTTTGGTTGCCGCTGCTGCTTCTACCATATTCCAAACGAAACCTGCAATCGGTTTCATAGATACAATGTTCTTAGTTATATTATAAGCCGATTCCATCCATAAGCGGTCTTTTTGCTTTCTAAGTTCTTCCATTTTATCTAATTTTCCAAGCTGATCCTGCTCCTTATAACTACTTACACTAATCGTTTCAGAGCCGTTCTTTCGATCCACTCCTAAATCTTGGATTGTAAAGGTATATTCTCCATCAGTCTTCGACGAGGTAAAACTTCCCGCTTTAATATTTCGTTTAATCGACACTGTATAATCACCAATCTTCCCATTTTCTTGGGCGACTCCTTTAACTGTTCTTCTATCATTTCCAAATTTTTCAGTATTCATATACGTTAAAATATTGTTTAGACGACCATAGCGAACGGAGGTTTCCTTTAATGATTTTAAGCGTTCTTTTGCTTCCTCTTCCTCTTTTAACCATTCTTCATACTCTTTACTATTGTAGTCTTTGGGCATAGGCTTTCTCAACGATTGCCCCTTAGCATTAAGGCCATCTACAATCGTATCAATACTAGATGATAATTTCGCTGTATAGACTTGAACCTCTTTCACATCTCGATTAGAAAGAACCTCAAAGAATGCCCCTAATCCATCAACTTCACCTTTCTCAGCAGCCTTTTCTAGACGATTGGCAATTAGCATCGTCGTTGGGAGACTAGCATCATTCACTTTCGCTCTGGCTAATTTTTCAAAATAGTCTTTTTTTGTCTTATATCTAGATTCAGAAATTAAAACCTTTATAATTTCAACATCATCAGAGGTATAAGCCGCATCAAGATAATTGACATTATCCTGTCTTAAATCACCTCGTTGGATAGCATCCAAAATATTTAAAGCTGGGATAGAAGTTATGGCCTTGGCATTTTGAGTCAAAAGTGTTAAAGACTCAAAGATCTCGGCTGACTTTGTAATATCAGTCTCTATTTTTTCATGAGCAGTCTTAATTCCCTCATGTGTTTCCTTTCTAGACTTTACTTCCTCCAAAATCAAACTGTCAACTGTGGAATCAAAATTAGAAATTGTGGCATCCCCTTCTCCCATTACATCAACAGCTTGCTGGAGTGCTTGTATCACTTTACTTTTCACTCCAGTAATCTCATCACGTTGTTGACTTTCCAAAGAGTTCGTTAGAGTGGTTATTGATTCATCATCTGTAAAAGCCAAGGAAGAAAAACCCAAACCTTTCAATTCTCCCGTAAAGGTGAAAACTTGCTGACCATAGGTCATTACATCTTTTGGAGCATCTTTAAATACCGTTGTTTGGATCGTATTCAACTTCTCAAAGAAGGCATTAATGGCCTCTGCCTTTTCACCTTCAAGGCTAGTATTAAACTCTCGGACTGTATCACTCGCCGCTTCTTCAAAACGTCCGCCAAAAGTATGAATACTAGTTCCATAGCTGTCTAAGCCTGATATATTTTTTACCTGTATCGACATCTACCTCTCCTTTCTAGATCGCTGCCAAGGCCTCATTTAAAGCATTACGAGCATTCGTTTCTGCTGTCCGAGCACTTTGTAAATTTGATTCTGCTTCCGAAATCTTACTATCCAGCAAAGACAAAATCTCATTCTTTTTTTCAGATAGCATTTTCTCTAATTTGTCCAAATCATCTCTCTCTTGTTTCGCCTCGTCATCATACTTTTCGCCGGCAATATAAGATGACAACGATGAGGATGTCCAGATATCTGTAGATTGATTTTTAACATTCTTTCGCTCGGCTTCTAATTCTGCTTTTCTACTAGCCGCTTGGCTTGTTACTGACGAAGCGCTATACAAGGCATTGGTCAACGCTATAATAGTTTCAATATCTTTAGCCATAGCTATCCTCCTTTTCTATATCATTAATACTTTCATTCTACTTGCTAACCCATCGGAAACATAGTAGTGTTCTTGTTCTTCTAATTGTGGCTCACGGACAGGTTTGTTGGTTACTGTCAGAACTGATTGATCGCTTAAGCGAAGTGCTAAAATAGCCTGCTTATAAGAACGAGCAGTTTTTGAGACCACATCAATATGTTTAGTGATTAGTGGCGAACTCATTACAAGAGAACCATATCCAGCTCGTATTCCTTTATCTAGGACATAAGCCAATGAATCAAGCGCTTCTGAGTTTAATTCTACCACTAATTCGGTTAAATTGTAAACAACCACTGTTGCGACATGGTCTCTCTGTTTGCCTTCTAACCGTTCCTGAATCTTGAACTCCATCATATCTAATCCCTCTAGATATTCCTCTGGACTTGCAAGAATCGTCACCCCTTCCATTTCAGGTAAGTTATGATACTTCGGTGCCAAGACGATGACCTTCTG
>NZ_KQ970182.1:378284-382374 GCF_001579015.1 Streptococcus oralis | reverse complement strand
ATTTAAAGTATAGTGATATTTTTAACAATCTCTAAAAATATAGCTTATTTGAATTTTGTTACGCTTTTAATGGTTTTAAAATTTTCAGCAAAAAGACAGAATTAGCATTACTACATCCAATATAGAAAATCTATGATAGTTATTCCATTGTAATACTATTTTATCTCTTTCTTAGGAACCGTGAGTGTTTTCGTCCACTTCTCATAAATTTCTAAAAATCGATCTTCATCCTCATCTGAATAGCCTTCAAACACTACTTTGTCAACATTTTCATGTTGAAAGAAAAGCGTCGATTCCGTTTGAAAGCCCATTGGGTACAAAACACCCATATAATCAGCAAATGCTTTTTCTCCAGTTTCCTCGTCGTCAAAGATAACTCCACGTCCAACTATCATCAATTTCTGTGTTCCTTCTTGAAGATAGACAATGCTACCTAACGGTAATAATTCTTTTTTATTATTCATTTTTTAATAACTCCTTGTGTTTTTTTTAATATTTTTTTCCATACCACTCTTCTACAGTTTTCCCTTCCCACTCGCGGTATTCTTCAGGGTATTTCCATTTGTAGTAGCCTTCTAAAAAGAAAGGAAACTCCATAAATACAATCATGGCGATTAAAGCAATATTTAACAGAACCCAAAATATAAAGAGACCAAAACCAGTTATGGAAGATGAAAAATTAATAGAAAAAGCTTTGAAAATATAATTAACAATCACAGCCAAGCCCAATATACCTGCTCCATAAATAGCAAGGCCTTTAGCAATTTTATCAAGTAAGGTGGGGGACTGATTTTCTCCATACATTCGTTTTGTCAAACTTCTAAGCTCCGTTCTTAACATTACATAAGCCAAGAATGCTAGAAGTCCAAAAAATACCAAGATCCCCCATGTTGTTAATATAGGTAACGACATTGTTATGGCCAGCAAATTAAATTCAAACATAAACCATATCATAGCGGTTACAATATGAAAGCGATAACGATAAGGAAGAATAAACGTCCGTTTAAAGAATTTACCCATTAATACCAATAACAACCAAATTAACAAGCAAATTAAATAAAGCTCGACTGTTAGCAAAGGATACTGAGAAATCGGTAATCTTAAATCTTTAGGATCAGAATCATGTAAGGACATCGCCAAAACGAATAGCATGAAATTTACACCTATCGGAACCAACAGACTAAGAATAAAAGCTTGAATACCAAACCAAAAGGAAGGTTTCCCTTTCTTAAAGGCTTTCCCAAGTTTATTATAGTATTCTTGTTTCTGATACTGTAAAAACCCATCATCTTCCAAATTTAAACTCTCTTCAAAACTGGCTTTAAAAATTGATTTCTTCATACTTTTCACCCAAATCCTATTTTAATAACTCCTTGTGTTTTTTTAAATATTTTTTCCCATACCACTCTTCCACAGATTTGCCTTCCCACTTGCGGTATTCTTCAGGATATTTCCATTTATAATAGGCTTGGAGAAAATATGGTAAACCTATAAAAACAATTATTGCAATCACCAAAATATTAGAGAAGACCCATAGGAGTAAAAAACCCAATGCTTTCATGGAATTTGATATATCTACAGTAAAGATTCCAAAAATATGTTTTATAACAATACCAATCCCTAAAATCCCCATACCGTAAATAGAAATTATTCTAGCAACCTTATCACGAAAAGTCACTTGTCTCTCCTCATCATACATAAGCTTTCTTAATCCTGTTAACTCCATACTAAGCATCATGTAAATGAAGACCATTATTACTCCATAGATAGCAATAATTTCCCAAAATGCCAAATTTGCTAATAGAATGTCATTAACTACCAGATCTATTTCTAATAAAAACCAAAGCAGAGAGGTAAAAGCATGAAACTGATAGCGATATGGTAAAAGATAGACTCGTTTAATAAACTTTCCGAGTATGACTAAGAATAGCCAAATTAGAAGTAATATCAAAAAAACATTTACCGTTAATGACTCGTGCTTGGCTATTGGAAGAGTTAAAGTGTCACTTTCATGGAACGCCATAGATACAATAAGCAACATAAAGTTAAATCCGACAGGACAAATTAGACCTACAATAAAACTTCGAATTCGAAACCAAAGTGATGCCTGGCCTTTCTTAAAAAATTTAGCAATTTTATCATGTTGTTCCTGTTGTAACTTTCGGAATCCATCATCTTCTAGATTCAAACTCTCTTCAAAACTTGCTTTAAAAATTGATTTCTTCATACTTTTCACCCAAATCCTAATGCCTTACCAATTCCACCAATTCCCTTAGAAACCGCACCTCCAAATCCTTCAATTCCTTTTCCAACTTTATTGATAATATTTTTTGTTCCCTGCACTGGATCATCAAAAAACTTAGGCTCAATAAGTTTAATTCCTTGAATTCCTGCTCCAATAAGGAATCCGAACCCTGCTCCAGCGGGACCAGCTATCGCACCTCCAATAGTTGCGCCTTCAAGAGGACCTACACTTGAAACTGCTGAAAGTGCACCTTTTCCAACAGCTTTTCCTACATCCCTGGTTTTGCTAAATTCGTCTACTCCACTAGATATTGCAGTAATCCCAAGATCAGCAAACGTCATCACTGTACCTACTTTCCCTAGAACCTTAGCTACTTTTGGGAAATATTTGAGTCCTTTTCCTAATAAGCCTGTTGCCTCTTCTCCTCCTTTTATGTATTTACCAAATTTCGCCATTCCAGCATCTCTGGCACCTTCCAATCCTTTTTTTACAATAGTTTCTACAGGGTTTGCGAAATCAGAAATACCATCGAAAATCTTTTTCAGTGTCCCTCCCTTATTTCCTAATGATTCATACCAAGCCATGACACTCATTACACCACTTACAAATTTTCTACCTTTTGTCCCCTTATCAACCGATCCCAGCAATCCTATGACCCCGTCCGATTGTAGAAAAGCCTTAGTCAAGCTTTTCGGTGTTAATCCAAGTATTTGGGCTCCTCTCTTAAACCAGTCATTATCTGAGATTTCCGTAACTACATCATACCAATTCTTCGTATTATACTTAACACCATCATCACCAACTGCTTCAGCTAATGCCTTTTCATAGATGTGTTGCTCAATAGCATTAACTAATGTATCTGGTAACTCTTTACTTGGATGACGCTTTTTATAGGATTGAATTACCTCCATATCCTTCTCTGTCAGTCCCTTACCATCCTCAATTTTTTTGAGAACCTTCTTATAATCTCCGTCAATCTTAACCTTGTTTTCCCACTCACCCTCGATATTCTTTGCCCATCCCAGAGTATGCACAGAGTGCTTAGGAAAAGTACCACTAAAACTTGAAAACTCTGTTTCAATTTGACTTAAGCCCGTTTGGAGATTTTGAGCTAAGTCATCAACTAAGCTACTACCTTCCCCTACAGAAAAAACTTCATTAGAACTTCCAGCAAACATATTTAACTTACGGAGCTTATCCATTCTTTCATTTCTTTGTTTTAGGAGATCATCCATGCGATTTGAAAGACTACTTAAAGTGCTTGCACTTGTAGATTCGTCTCCAACCATTGCATTGTACATCCCTCTAATGCTGTGAAGACTAGCTTCAAGATTACGAATTTCACTTTCAAGTACCTCTGAATCAAGATCCTCACCGCCAACTTCTGAACGATATTTTGATGGTAGCTTTGGAACAGCTTCACTCATCAATTCTGTATACATGATGGCTCCCTTGAGCAAGGGAGTGATTACATTCATACCATAGTGTTTACCACTATCATAGGCTGCCCCCTGCAAATCTCCTGCATTATCAAATGCTGATAATGCAGAAATTGCTTGATCGTAGGAGGCCATTCTAGCTTCTCCCACAGAAGCCATTGTCTGACCCTGCTTATCAGAAGATCCTAATACCATTTTTACCATATTACTTCTGCGACTCCTGTTCTATCATTAATTTCTTTCGAGCATGGGAGAGTTCATCTAACTCTCTTTCCAACCGGTCTTCTTGTTTCTTGATTGAATCTTTTCGTTCCTCCGACCACGCTTCTACTAATGCACCTACACTGCCTATGTCCATTATCAAATCTTGATAAGTTTGATAATCTTTTGACGATAGAGGCAATTC
>NZ_KQ970182.1:376896-378264 GCF_001579015.1 Streptococcus oralis | reverse complement strand
TTGATAAGTTTGATAATCTTTTGACGATAGAGGCAATTCTAAGATTTGTCGCAATGGAAGCAGACTTTGTCGATGCATTTCAAATAGTTCATTTTCTTTGCGAGTAACTTTCTTCTTCTCTAAACTTAGTTGATTTAGAAAATTATCCAGTTCTTTTGATTTATTATCGATTTCTTCTAATGTTAGTTTCTTCATTATTCCTCTTCTGAAAAATAGCTACTATTTGGAACAAATGTAGTGTTGTCCTTTGGAACTGCACTTGTTTGAGGTAGCGCAGAAGTATTGGCATCTATGTTTGCAGCAAGCTGACTATCCATTGCTACAAATTCAGCGGCTGTACTCTGTATCCGTGAAACAAATCCATTTAAAACCTCTGCAATAGAAGACGCGTACTCAGCTTCTTTAGGAATCTTCTCCGCAGCTGTACTATTTCCTGGATACTCACTCGATTGGTCTAGAACAACCTTATTTCCAGATATAATACTACTAGATGAGCTAGCAATTCCAGATGCAATAGAACTAGCTACTTCTTCTTTACTTTTTATTGGTGACATAAAATCCCTCCAAATTAGTTATTTTTAGTAATTTTTAATTTAACGGCTTGTTTACGATCATGCAGATAAACCTCATCCAACTCTAGTCGAGCTTCTCTATTATTATAAGGTTTATCTAAAAACATTTGATCCATTAAACGCATACCCAACATAACCCACTGCGCATTGGATTTAAGATATTTCGGAACTTCATGGATGTTATTTCCAATATATGAATACTCACCACCAATTACAAAATGCAATCCTACACGCAAACCATTTTTGAATAAAAAGTCCAAATCTTTTTCTGACAGACCATGCTCAACAATTACTTTTATATTTGGCATAAAAATCAACCAATCAGAGTATAAGTCTCCTTCTAGTCGGCGATTAACCTCAAATATTAATTGTTGAGCTATTTCAGAAATCTCTTTTTTACTACTAATATACGTTGACACTTTTTCACTATAAGACCTATATTCTTCCAGTGGATCTACAAGCATCACTCTTAATTTCTTTCCAAAACAGAGTGATGTATTTAATAAATGATGTGTTTGATTTTCTAATGACTCAGCAGAATCAGACAGATAAATCAAGCTTTTTAATTGATTAAACGAAATAGCAATACTCTGTACCATTTCAAACTCCAGACCAATCGGCAATTCATGATTTTGAATCGCCTCTTGAGTTGTAGGCAGATTGAGAAATTCATCCATGGTCAACTCCTCTGGCACCATCGGGATGGCACTTGGGCGCTGTCCTGTCCAAGCTTCTTGGAGGGAAGCGACTTCCTGACGCAGGTTGTTGAGGACTTGGGTATCGTTGGCTCCATTAA
>NZ_KQ970182.1:371894-376054 GCF_001579015.1 Streptococcus oralis | reverse complement strand
TGAGTAGCTAGGATCAAGTGGACCCCGAGGGACAGGGTATATTTTTTGTAAATAGCAGAGCGGATAAACAAGAGAAAAATATAGAATTCTCAAGGTACTAGAAGGAAAATGTTTTTGTTCTATTATACCACATGAGAGACACCGTGAGAAGAAGAGAAATAATAGAAAAGCAAAAGAAAACCACCTGAAAATAATTCAGGTGGTCAATAAAATCCTGCAGAAGTGGGGTTCACTTCCCATTTATTTTGTTGAATATTTTGAAAAATATAACATTCCTGTTGGATGATATAATCGAAATTAACTTTTAATCATCACCAAAGCAGTCATCAATCACATGACTAACATTACCCATAAGATTTGTCATATCTCCAAGTTTATATCCCAACGCCTGTACCGCAGAACCTGAAGCAAGACTATCTAAATCACTCTTGAAATTTGTAAATCGAATCTGCAATGATTTTATTACTGCCCCAACTGCCTTTTGAGCACGGACTACACCTTTCAAATTGGCCGCCCCATAAAATGCATCTTCCATTCCATTTCTAAACGCAGGCTTGAAACCACCTAGCATAGATACAACTAGATTTATCGTTGTCGCAACTGTGGTTAAGTCTATATCTAAAGCATCAATCTCTGAAGCTGCTGTTCGAATGGTACCCGATACTGAAATCTGGGTCTCCACAATTCCATAAAACTTTTTATCGTCCTTATCATCAAATTTATTCTTGTAATAAATTTCAGTAGGAAAATCGTTGATAAGTTTCTGTAGGTTATCTTTTGAAGTGTTGATGACTTTATTTGTCCGTTCAATATATCCTTTTGCACTATCTAGGTAATCACTAAATGACGTAGACATTTGTGTTGCTAAATTCTCAGCTCTTACATCTATCTGATCATCAAAAGCACTGATGACATCGCGATCATCAAATATTCCACTTTCTTCTAAGTAAGTATTATAGTCCTGGGAAACACTTGTATTGACATTTGGAACCGAACTAAAATCTAGGTCATCAATATTTCTCGCCAAACCTCTATCTGTTTCTTCTAAAGCAGTTTTGATAATTTCGGCTACGGAGATAGTATAGGAAATGCAAGAAATGATTGTCTGAATATTTTGTTCCAGTACTTTTAAAATTTCATTAACAGCTTGTGGAATTCCATCTCCAAAATGTGAACGCTTCTCTAAACCTTTCGTACTTTTCTCAATCATTTCTTCAAATGAATTGACTAGTTCTGCACCTCTTACCCCCAAGTAAGTAGATGTATTTGACTTAGCCCATAGATTTCCTTCAGATTTTCCTTTTGAAGTCATTTTATGTACTTCAATATCGAGAAGAATTGAATCGCTATTAGATTTCATACTATTTAATTTTGATGTAATCGCTCCATGATCAAAACTGTTCCCTTCACTATCAAAATAGTCATTTAATCCACTAAAACCTAACCAATCAAAGTTTCTAGAGAAGTCGTAGGGATTATACGCTTTGAGAGTGTCAAAAGTCCCTTTCATATCATCATAATCACTGAATGATTTATCTATCTTTTTTATAGCTTCAATCAAACTAATCGATTCCAAATGTTGGAAGACAGCTTCCTTGAGATTGTTTGTACGACTCGATAAATTATTCATAACATTCTCATTAGCCTGATTTGTACGCTTAACTACTTCTAGCAGCTCTTTCGCATGTCCTAAACTGGCTTTCAGATTTGTAATCAAAATTATCATAGAGGTTGTGTCTAAGCGAATTTCTTTTGAGTCACCATACTTTTTCAACAAATCTCGAGTTGTTGTATTCTCTGGAGTCACTGCAAAATCTAATGAACCATCACCATCTATATCAACTGCAAATAACTGTTCCAGAACTACTTGCTTCGTATATTCCATAGCTGCAGCACTTTTTCTGTATTCGGTCATGTTATGTTTAATTGGTAAATCGATTGCAACCACATTCCCAGGATACTTAGTTTCTTTTGTAATTCCCAAAAGCTTCAGTATTAACAGAGTGTTGTTATCCAACAGTGTCTCTGCGGCACTATTATCTATTACTTGTCCTCCAAACGAAATATCCTTTCCATTCTGAGCCCAGACAAGATTCGTTAAAAAATCTCGAGTTGTAGAAAATGTGACAGAGTTACCTTTATAATTCTTTCTCAACTCTTCAATTCGCTTTGCCTCTTCTTTTGCTGCTTTCAGTGTTTCAGGAGAGGTGTCTTTCAAGTGAGAAAAGTAATCCCAATATTGTTTAAGCACATCATCGTCCGGAAGTTTAATTGTATTGTCCATAAATCCAAGTGTAAAACGAGACATTAGAAAGTTAGCTGCATGGGAGTCTGCTAGCAATTGACTTTTGAATTCTTCAAAACTATTGCTACTATGGATAATCTTAAATAATTTAGAATCTCCATTCGAAATCATCTCTTGGGCTGTCTTCCCATTTACTGATTGAGGAGCTCCTTGATAGCCATAATTATATAGAACCTGTCTTTCTAAGGCCACTCTCCCACTCTGAAACTCTCCATAAGAATGTCCTGTTGTTGTTGTGATATAGTGTCCTTTTGCTTCTACCCTATCATAGAAATCAACAGCAGGTTGACTCTTTTCTTTCAGGTACAAAGTATCATTTAATCCAATCGCTGCATCTACAATTATATCCTTATGGCCATCAGCATCCATGTTGGTTCCAGCGTAGGCGATATAGGTCTCTTCTGTCACCTTATCATAAACGGCAATCGCCGCAACACCTGAATTTGGATCATACATGGAGTCTACGATATCATAACTACTACTATCCACGCCAGCATCATTCAAAACCCCTACAGCCATATCTGTTGGTTTTTTACCACCCGCAGTATAGTCTTTCTCATATTCATATACCGCATCTGATAAGACGGCTGACATTTCAACTCGGCGATTGCTTTTTTCGATTTCGTTCATAAACTCCCCCCTATTGTTTAAAGATTGTTAAATCTAACTGAACTGTCTTATCCTTCGAATTCAATTGGATTGTAATCCCATAAATCGAGCCACTAGAGTACCTTACTCTAATTCTACAGGTTGTATCCTCTGGTAAATCGTACTTGCTTTTGAGTTTTTTGAAGAACTCAGAGTAATTTTCAGGCTGGTAGATAATATCTCTCAATTCAGTTTCAGCACTCTTAAAGGTTTCTTTTATATTCAAGGAAGCGAAATAATCTCTTTGTACTACCAAATTAAGAATTTCTTCGTCAAACAAAGGTTCTAACTTCGATTCGTACTGTAATCTCCCATTAGAGTAAGTAACAGGAACTGTTTCTTTATTATCCCCAATTTTTATTGTATAATCACCCTTAATGTCAGATTGGCTAGTATCTAAGAATACTTCATAATTCTTTACTACGTTTCCACTCTCTATATAAATACTATTTTTGTAAAGCTTTAATCCATTAAACTCCTTCTTGTCTTGTTCTAAAAATTTAAACATAGGTTCAAACGTTTTTTCGAATTCATACTGCTCCTTTGTCCTGTTTTTGGGAATGGTTTCACCACCCAAACTACATCCATTTAATAACGATGCTGTCATAAGTATAACTCCTCCTATCATTAACCATAAAATTATTTTTATTTTTTTCATCTTTCTTTACTCCGCGATTATAATGTTCAATATTGATTCGTTATTTTTCTTTTTATTAAGCGTTTAGCGAATCAAAGCCTTGATTTTAATGTATGTGCTCTCACAAACAAAATAATGAACTTGATTTTCTAACATAGTCTCTCTTAGAGGTTTCTTTGCGATGGGCACAACGTTTTGGTCATTGAGTCTCATGCTAATCAAAGCTTGTTTGAAACCTTTTGCTAGGCGCAACGGAGCCTCAATATTACGAGAAATACTTTGGTTCGTAATAACAATTGAAGCAAAGCCTGCTAGTAAACCTTGTTTAAAGATAAACTCTAGTCTCTTTTGTGCCACAGGTGTCAAATTCCCAATTATTTCCGTGATATTATAAAGAACGATGGTAACTACATGTTCCTTTAATCCCTCTTGATGTCGTTTATGAAGTTCCGATTCAAGAAGCTCTAGCCTATTTTCGATGTTTTGTATCTCATCCTCATAAACAACTTCTTGTCCAAATTTCTCAAGATTGAGTTTAGAAAATTGTGGTGCCAAGACGATGACCTTCTG
>NZ_KQ970182.1:366207-370559 GCF_001579015.1 Streptococcus oralis | reverse complement strand
AGGATTGGATGGTTTCTGACTTCCCTGATCCCGTCGTCCCTGCGATCAAACCATGAGGTCCATGAGCTTTTTCATGGAGGTTGAGCTGAACAATGTCATCCTTGCCGCGTAACCCAATCGGAACAGCCAAACTCTTGTAGGGTGCATTCTTTTTCCAACGGCTCGATACCTGCAAGTCCTCAAAGGTCTCCGCCCCATACATTTCCATAAAGGTCACGGAATCTGGGATCGAACTCTTAAGGTTTTGGAGGTGATTGAGCGGTGCCAAGGTACGAGCAATCCGCTCCTTATCATAATCGGCTGGGAAATGATCCAAACGGAAGTCCGTTTCCTTCAAAACTCCCTCTTCCATGACCAGTTGGCCCGTATTACGGTCCTTGATGTTGATGACTGTCTGGATATTCTCAGACAAGGAACTCATAACATCCTCTACAAAGATGAGAGAACAGCCTAATTCCGTTGGATCTTCGGTAAAGAATTCCATGATAACATGGTCCAAAATCAACTTTTCATCTGTCACTAAAACCACGTAATGAGGATGGAAGAGAGTGCTCTCCTTGTGGGATGCTTCTTCCTTTTGGCTACGACGTAGTTTCAAGATTTGGTTCAAACTGTTTAAAACTTGGTCTCGTGTCCGTTGATTGTAGACAAACCCGCGGACATTCAGCTCTTGCAGTTTGGCATGAGGTAGCCAACGCATCCAAGACCATTGTTCTTTTTCCTCTTCCGGCAAGATCGTAATAAACTGCACATCATGATAAGAATGAAAGGTAGCTAACTGCATCACCAAAAGCTGCAGTTGTTCTAGGACGAGATTTCTAGGTCCAATATAACCCACCGGTCCATGGCTAAGGTTTGCCGGAATCGGCATATCTGGAATTTTTTTGTGACGACTATAGAGAGCGTATCCCTCTTCTTCCAGAGCATCCTTCTTACCGCTGCGCTCCTGTTGACCATATTTCAAGTCATAGCTAGTCGGCATTTTCCCGAGTCCCAAACGATAGTATAAAAAGTCAAAATGCAAGGGAGTTTTTTCATAAATCCGGTGATTGTAACTCTCAACCAAGTCCGTCAACTCTAAAATAGTTGGAAAATGATAGTGCATCCCTTCTTTTTGTTCCCGTTCCAGACGAGTCAATTCCTTGACCTTATCTTTCAGGTACAGACGATAGAGATCGATCCGTTCCTTCTTATCAGCCTTGTACTTTTTACGATTTTTGATAAAACCACGGATAGAAAAAATCATTGTGGTGATGGACATCCCTACTGTCGCAAGAATATAAATCCCTCGAGGTTGAATCAAGGTGATCAAGACGGTTACCCCGACCATCATAAGAGGAGGAATGATTAGCTTTAACAGTTCATCACTCGGCTTTACCGGCTCCTGTCCAGGGGGATTGATCAAGATTTTATCCTCGCTGCCACGATAGATGATTCGTGGAGAACGATGATAATCTGGATAATCTTCATAAAAGCCATATCGAGATGGTTCTCTCAGAGTCAATTGTTTCCCAACTTGGGCAGGCCCCTGAATCCATACTTCATATGGATAGAGCTTTATTGTCACCGCCCCTAAACTCAACTCATCTCCAAAACCAATCAATTGCTGGTCCATTTGTTCCAGATGGTTGTTTCGATAAAATGAGCCTTTTAGTCGAGTTAGCATCCATTGATTCTGAGATTTTTGGAGTAAGAGTTCAACATCTTCATCTAGTGTGATCAACGCACCTCTTTGAGAACCGATCTGAAACTCGGATAAATCCAAAAGATCATAAACCTTTGGATCCCCTTCTCGGAGATAAAAGACAACCTCACCCAAACGTAGACCATCTTTCAATAATCCCGCTTCGTCCTCATACTGATAAAAGACCTCGTCACCGTCAATCTTTAGCTGAATCGGTCTCTCCTGCTGAGGGAGGTAGACTTGAGCTTTTTCAGTAGCCCCAACCAAGACCGTCTTATCTGCACTCAGTTCTACTTCATAACGCAGACCTTGGCTGTAGAAAATGATTTGTTTTTTCATAATTTCTCTCCTTGGTCTACTTTAATTGCTAGAGGAACTGCTAGGGCTAGATTTCTTATCAGATGAAGGTTTACTTTCAGAAGTCTTGTCTTGTGAACTAGGACTAGTAGATGCATTAGAGCTGGAATCACTTGTTAATAGCTCACTTCTGCTATCCCAGTATTTCTTATATTCACTCTCCAAAGTATTCAGTTTACTTTCACGATCTTTCCCTGACAACTTGCCATCTTCCCGAACCTGCTTGATTTCCTGAGTCAAAGCATAGAGAATCAAGTCACTGTCGTTAATCCGTTTAGCAATATCAAGCGCCTCTTCAAAGCGATTGCGCCCAACTTGAATCCAATAAGTCAAATAAAGCTCATCGGACTTGAGGGTTACATTATTTAGGATGACCTTCTTTTGTTCAGAAGAAAATTCCAATCCCTGAATATAAGAATAGGCCAACTCATACTTCTGCGTATTCGGCAAGCTAGCTGGAGCAATTCCCTCTAATTCTGTAATAACACCACTATAATCTACTTTAATAAAGGCTGTATCTGCCTGCAACATCTTTTCTTTGAAGGGATTTTGCACGAAAATCAGATAGATGAGTGGAACGATTAACAAAACAACACTCGCTGTCAACCAAATCGTCGCAAGCTTAAATACACGATGCCGTCTACTTGGAACCAAGACCAAATCCGCCTGTTCTTTCGCAGATTTCTCTACATAATACCGTTCCAAAATAGCAACTGCTGTTGCAATATCTTCTGTCTGACACAGGTCATTTAAAAAGTCTGGCAAGGTCTCTAATTCTAAGGAACCATTGTAAAGGTCCATAAAGTCCAAATCCCTAAATAGAGTTACAGTAAAACACTTAGCCTGACGTAAAAAATCTTCTGGGGATATTGTTTGAGGAACCATCAGACCAGGAACTCCACGATAAGCAATCTTAGCCTGAGCATCCTTGGTAATAAAGAGATTTACTGGATGCAAAAGGAAGGTCACTGGCAACTCCAAGGCTCCCTCTAAACGAAAAACGTTTAGCGCCAAACGAATTCTCTCCGAAATGGTACGACTCTTTATTTCTTCATAAGTCAGACCATGAGCTTCAACTTGATAGGAGAAGGTTACACTATCCTCATCAGAAGCCATCGATTGCTCCAAAAAGAATGGATGATGCAAATCCAACAGTAACAGTTCACGTAAATCTTGACTCGCTACATCTGAGCGTTTAAGGCTCAATTGCCAAGTTGTTTCATTTTTTTCATAGATAAATGGCTGTTCACCAAATACAAATTTTTCCTCAGTCACCTATATCTCCTCTATCTCTACTAAATCTCCTGTCGTCATTGGATAATCTGACAGATACTTACCCTCATCAAGCAACAAGCCCTTATTAACAACTCGTAGTTGATACTTCTTGCGCTTGTGACCCACATTAAAAATCGTATCCATTTCTCGAATCAAGCGACGAACTTCAATCCGACGCGGAATCCGAATATCCACATCCCTTTCGCTTAAGCGTAGGGTAATATTGATATGTTGCTCCACTTCTTACATGCCTCCTGTATCTGATTTATCTTTTTCCTCACAAGTTGTCTTGATAGATTTACTAAAAGTTTAATCCATCCCCTCTACCATCACGCGATAACTCATCACAGCGGTTGCTCCAAAAAGCAAGAAAATTAATGCTATATAGAATATCTCTGGAAGAAAGTCACTTAATCCACTTTTTTCTACCTGACCTATATTTGTTTGAAATTTAGCTATTTTTTTTGAATTTGGTTGAAACAACTGCTCTTCGGAAGTTTTTTTAACTGGCTCCTGTATAGCAGAAAACAGTTGGCCCCTTTCTGTGATCAACTGTTCCTCTTGATGCTGCTGCATGTCTTGCAACTTCTTTTGAGTCGCTTCGTTAAAAAGCTCCTTGATTTGTTCAGATTGTAATCCAAATTTTAATCCCTCTTTCTTCTCAAGCCGGGAGTCATCAATCTGGAGACTATTATCTTTCAAATCATCTGCAGCAGCCATTGAGACTGCTGCACATGCTACTAAGGTAAGAAGTAAAAGAATTATTTTTTTCATTTCCTATTCTTTCTCAGTTTGAAATACTTGAGGCCAAAAGCTTCTTTCTTTGATAAAAATATTCATAACAAGTAATCCAGCTACGACAATCGTCATTGCAACAAATGCTAAAATGTTTGCTGGTTGCCCATCAAAATATCCTGAGAGTAAAGCTTCTAATATTGATAAAGCATTGAGATTTTTGATAAAGGCTGGGAAACCTGTTAGACTAGCTGTCGTCCCAATTGCATTCGATAGATAGACAAAGCTAATCATCATAAAG
>NZ_KQ970182.1:363413-366187 GCF_001579015.1 Streptococcus oralis | reverse complement strand
AGGCCCATTCCAATTACTCGGAAATGTTTGAGCAGTAAATACTGTCCTTGAATCAATACTAACGCAGCCAAAACAATCAGCAAGACCCATGACGGTTGGTATTCACGGCCAACATGAAGCTGTGCACTCGATACAATACCAACTACTAGACCAACTACTACAGCCAAAATAGAGAGTAGCCCAACTGTCATAATATCCGTATCATGTAGCTTATCTAGTTTGAACTTATCTTTAACTTTGCGAATAACATTTTGAGTTGCAAACAGGTAGGCTGTAAAGAGACTAATAATCTCCAATAGTAAAATCCATGTAAACGGACGGTAAACATTGACAGTCGCTTTTACTGAAGTAGAATTTTGAGCAACAGGGTTGGATAAGAAGTTGAGCAATACTTCGTTTGGTACCCCATTTTCATAGGCATTATTCAAAACCTTCACGAAGGATTCTACAAAGTTTCCATTATTAGTCAATTCTTCATTAAACTGTGTCATCAAAGATTCTGCGTTCTGTGATAACTTTTCTGTGCTACTTTGAGCATTTGACAATTCGCGGTTAAAATTGCTCAAAACTTCATTAACAGATTCAGCTGCCTTGATATTGCTTTGAGAAGACTCCTTCACACCCGTAGTTTCTGATAAGAGAGCCGCATAATCAGTATCTAGAGCCGCCAATTGATCATCAGTATTTTTAAAGGCCTCATTTCCTCCGTCTTGTGCCTTTTCCAAATTCTCTAGTTTCTCTTTTAACTGGTTGTACTTATCCAATTGGTCCTTTATTTTGGTATCCAATTCTTGGTTGGTAGTCAAAACATCTCGCACATTTTTTTCTAGAACAGGCTTCAGAGTAGTCAATTCTGATAAGGCTTTATCTACTTTCCCTTTAGTACCATCTGTATCGGTACCACTAGCAGGTGTAGTTAAGCTGTCTTCATATTTCTTCAGATTTGAATCAATCGCTTCAAACCAAATATCTGATAATGCTTTAGACACATCACTATTTTTTAACCCTTTGACGGTATCGTATGCTTGTTTTAGTGATTCTACCTTTTGGTAGTCAGAAGCTATTTTCTGAACCTTTTGTCCATAAGACACTGCTGCTTGCTGAACACGTAACACATCTATCGGCGCACTGACTGCTTGAACATCATTCAAGGAAATATCAACAGTCTTTGGATCCGCTTTTGGTGTTGGGCTTGAAGTTCCAGTTGAACCTGAAGTTGGAGCTGCCTCTGCAACACTATAGGCTACTTTGAAAGTCCCACCAGTCTTCAAATCAATCTCGTCTCCTAAGGCAACCGGTGTGCCATCATAGGTGACCGAATGAACTGTCACTCCTGTTCCAGCCTTCCATGACACCTTAGCCTTTGTTCCTGTTCGTCCAACAGCACTCGTACTAGTAATTGCTAGATTTTCCAGATTCTTCAAATCCGTCAAAGAAATCTCATCGCTAGGCTCTTTAATCGTTTTTAAATCTGTATAGTTTACAGAAGGAATTGTGATTGGTGTCATACCAAAACCACTAAATTCTTTTCCACTAAAGTCTTCTTTGGGTAATTCTGAGATTGCAGAAGCCAGCTGCATTTTTAGAGATTCCACAACCTTCTCTAAGTCCTTATTTGCAGCTTTACCCAAAAATTGTTCAAGAGTGATTTTACTCTTTTCACTTGTTCCATAGTAAGTGGCTAATTTCTCATCAATAAAGTTATGAATATTCTTTTTATGATTTTCAAACTTCGTTCTTTCATCTGTTAGATTGGTCTTTAAACTATCAATCTCTTTGCTGATATTTTCTGCCACTGTTTTATAGGAAGGTCCAACTTCTGGTGACGTTCCATCTATATTCGCAGCCAGACTACCTTGAGCTTCAATTAATTTCTGATAAGTTTTAATTTGCTCCTGAACGTCTTCTCGACTCTGAGAGATGAGTCGAGTGATAACATCCGCATGATTTTCCTTCTCAACGGTCCTATTTTTAATCAGATTGCCAAACTTTTCACCATAGGCAATCTGTGAAACGTCGAAACGACCAAAAATCTGAGAATAGCTATCCAAACCTGTCTTTAAAGCACTGTTGGCATCAACTGACGAACTAGACATAGTATAGAGAGTTGGGAAAAGATTTTTAGAGTTGATAGCTGTCCCATATAAGTTCGTACGATAGTTTCCGATATTGGTCGCTTGTATCTGTGAGCTAGCTTGAACATTCTTTTGTGCCGTATAAAGGTTGTTCAAAATACTAACCATATACATATCCACTAGTTGACTATTGAGATTTGCCACGATATCCTTAGCTAGTTTATTGGCGTCATTTTCGACCTGTAGATTCCCTTGAGCATTGACTTTGTAAGTAATGGTCGTCTTATCAACATTGATGCTGTTAATATCGAGTATTTTTTCAGAAAAGTCACTAGGAATTGTTAAAACGAGTTGGTATTTCCCGCTTTCTAATCCAGAATCTGCAGCTCCACGAGGGACAACAGACCAGTTTTGTGAATTATCACGCTCGATATTTTTTACATAACTAGCACCTAGGTTATACTCTTTTGTATCAACATAGACAGGCTTATCTTCATTTACAATAGCCACATTTAATTTGGTCTGTTGATTTGCTTTTGCACTATTCTCGTTATGAATAGTCGTATTTTTTTGAACTGATAGATTCAAAAAAACCATCAATGCCAGCAATCCTAATGCCAACAGACTACTTCCTACATATTTATAAATTCTATTCTTTCCCATTTTAGCTTTCAATCATATTCACCATAAAAAATAGGA
>NZ_KQ970182.1:360227-363393 GCF_001579015.1 Streptococcus oralis | reverse complement strand
AGGAAGGCTCTCGCCCTCCTAAAGCCATTTATAACAAATTAAATTTGTGAAGCAAGATCTTGGTCGTTTTGCTCAACAATTTCAGCAACTTTATTCAACTGTGCATTGATTTCGTCAAGCAAAGTTGCAAATTCCTCAATTTTCGGAGACAATTCTGTAAACTGGCGGTCAAAGCTCTCAAAAGCTGCACCTTTCCAGTTGTCGCGAATAGTATCTTGTTCTTGACTCAATGTGCGAAGTACTTGTCTTACTTCTTCAGAACCTTGAGTATACTTTTGAGCAGAGGTACGTAGTTCTTCTGTTGTTAATTGAATTAAAGCCATGTGAAACTCCTTTATATTGTTTTACTCCTTCATTATATCAATAATTTGCTTCAATTACAAGTTTAATATTCATTTTTCTAAAAATATTTTTAAAAAAAAGTTCTACTTACATCTAAAAACTGGTAAGAAGAATTAAATTACCTACTTTTATTGTATAATCACTTCTTTTTTATCTATAATAAAAATCTATAACAAATATACCCTTCTTTTATAGGGTATATTTGTTATAGATCCTTTTCTTCTAACTTTCAATAAAAGTTTTTATTCTCTTGGTGTCGAGCTTCCAGTACATTCTCTATACGATTCTTATAAAGTTGATGATAGCTGTCTAAATTGTTCTCTATCTCAAAGATATAAGGTTGAATTTCAGCAAAACCACTGTCTCTACATGCATAGGAGAGCGCCTCTAGGAGATGATCCGTCTCCCTACTAAACTTGTGGAAATCATCATCCAAATCCATCTCCAAACGCTCTAAGTCTCGCAATTTACGATTGTGCTCATCCTCTAATTTCTGAAGTTCCTTTTTATCCATGACCCGTTTTCTCCTAGCTTTTGATCGGACTCTGTAAAGTAGGTGTTTGCAAGGTCTGTGTCAAGTAAGTTTCGGCAGCATCTGCAGCTTTCCCTTCAAATCCACCCTTAATATTGTTCACATAGGTCTTAGAAGCGTAGTCTTGCATATCTGTGGCTGCTTCTTGCAATTTTTTAGCTAACTCAGCTCCTTTAGCAAGGATTGACAACTCTTTTGCAGTTACCAAAGCCCTGACTGCTTGGCGTTCTTGTTCCTTCATTCTTTCCTTGAAGCCTCTGTCGAGCTGCTCTCTTGTAATTAAAGTATCCTCATCCGTTAGGACTACCATTTTTCCCCCTCCATGTTTGTTTTACATCTGCTAATAGATTATTAAAATCTTCAGCACTATCTGTATCTATGGTCTCAAAGGAGCCACTAGCTTTAACCAGACTTTCCCCTAGTTGCTCGATTTGTGTCAGGAAGGATGTTGCTGCAGTCTTCGTGTCACTCGCAACGCCTTCATCCCAAAAGCTTGTTGTATTAAAACCAGAAAGCAGATTCGTAACTTCTGAGCTTGACAAATATCCAACCATGTCAAATGCTGTTGACCTTGTCTCCTTTACAATATTTTGAATATCTTCCTTAGCATCTGAAAGTAAGGTTTTCACAGATTTTACTTTATCTTCCATGTCAAAATTTGCCAACTGGGCTGCTGTCTGAAGCAACTGAGCTCGGACCAAAATCCTCTTTTCTCCTGTAAGATTGCCATTTCTCAGTTGTTCCTGATAACGAGGAATAGCTTCTCTATCCCATTTTATCGATTCTTTACGAGCTTCTTCGACAATTTTACTATATTCTGTTGTAAAATTCTCAAAAACAACATAACCGATAGCCATCTTTGTTAGAGCTTCACCCCTCATAATGGCATTCAAAATATTTGAGGCTACATTTTCATCGACTCCTAAAGCTCGGAGGGAATCCAAGGTTGTTGCTATCAGTCGAGCCAGCTTTTCACCAGCCCTGAGCAATTCCGGGTGAAAATCCTCAGACGCAGTCAACAAATTTCCCTTTCCATCCGATTGGAAAACACCAAAGTCATGGGAGCTTTCCGGATCCGTAATCTGGGTATAATGCAAGGGGACGAGGACGTTGACTTTACCGACGGGTTTCTTAAGGGGTTCATCGGAGTCCCCAGGTAATTTGGTAATGGTGTGCTCACGGTTGAGCATACCCACGACATCAAAAGGATTGACATAGTACTCGATCTTTTCGCTAATCTTTTTGATTTTCTCATCGCTGAGGCCCATTTTCTTTAAGCTCTTTGTCGTGTCTGGGCCGTCAAAGAGAACCACTTTGCCGATTTTCTCCAGTTCCTCATCGCTGAGGCCCGCTACCCCTTGCGCAGAGACAATGGTTCCTAGGGAGTGACCCGTGATGTCCATCGTAGCTTGCGGAGCTTTTTCAGTCATCTCTGCGATCTTCGTTTTCATTCCTACTGTTGCTAACTTGGCTTGCGGCGTATGGATATGGTTGAGAGCGAACTTAGCGTCGTTATCAATCCAGTCGTTCAAATTTTCCAAACTGATGGCATCACTTCCGCGGATGGTCATATAGGTTTTCGTAGTATCATTAGTCAAGGTAGGCGTATCCGTTAAGTAGTAGGCGCTAAAACCAGCTCTCTCATCAGTTAAGAGTCCTTTTTGATAGCGTTTGATAGGATACTCTTCTTGGTGAACCCCTCCTCCAGGATCACCAACTTGGAGTTTTATCGTATCTTCCACAGTATGTAAATCAGGATCTGGCTGCAGGTAAACCTTACCATTATGAGGAAGATGTTTGCCTCCGGGGGTGATTTCCATTACCTTTCGATCGATATTATAGGTTTTAATATCCTTGGAAAAATCGAAGTAAATAGAATCGCCAGAATCTAAGGCATTTCTTTCATCTTTTCTTAATTTTTCATAAGGAAATAGAATAGGCCTTCCTCTATAGGCTGCCTGAGCCAAATCTGCATAAAAATTATCAAAGGTTTTTAAATTGCTATTACTCAAATGGTTTCCCTCCAATGCCTAGGCCATTAACTAATGTCATCGAAGCTAAATCAACTTTTCCATCATCTACAATTATCATTACATGCCAACCAGAATTATCAATGTTATTAAACGTTCCATAAACATCAATAATATCTCCACCTCCTTGAGGTGTACCATTTCCTACCTTATCCCATTGCGTCTGTCTCCAATCAATTTGAACCGATTCTATCTTTGCATTTTGAGATTTTACAAACTCCTTAATCTCTTCTTCATGCTCCTTCAGATATGCCAACTGCTT
>NZ_KQ970182.1:359315-360207 GCF_001579015.1 Streptococcus oralis | reverse complement strand
ATTAAATTTGAGTAAAAATTATCAAAGGTTTTAAGTTACTGTTAGTCATAATAATACCAAACCCCGTCCCTATAAATTCTTATAGGTTGCATTTCATAAATCCCAAATTCCCTTGGTGTACTATTCCTATCATTATCTAAGGAAAAACCAACCGTAAATTCTGTTTTATCATTATTATTTACCTTTCCTCTAAGTGTCAACATATAGCCTCCGCCTTGAGGAGTTCCATTTCCTACCTGACCAACCTTCATACTATCCCAATCAAACTGAACACTTTCAACTTTAGGACTTAAAGCTTTCACAAAATCAGCCATATCCTCTTCATGCTCCTTCAGATAAGCCAACTGCTTGGCTCGCGGACTAAGAAATACTCCTCCAAATAAATTTGTTTTCTGTGCCATCCATGCTTCTCCTCCAAAAATTACAAGTGCTAAAATTAGCCAAAGTAAAGTACGTTTTTTCATCTCTTTCCTCCTATATAGCGGAATCTAAGTTTATTATATCATGAATGTAAAAAAATACTTTTGGCAAGTATTAGAAGTCAGTGGGGAGTGAAGAGAATGTTAAATTTGAGTAAAAATTATCAAATTTTTTTAAATTACTGTTAGTCAAAAATCCTTCCTCCCACTCTTAAATAATTGGCTAAAGCCATTGAATTAGGAATAATTTTACCATTCTCAATATCAAAAGTTACATTCCAGGAAGAGGACTCAATATGATTAAAGCTACCATATACATTTACAATTTCTCCTCCTCCTTGAGGAGTCCCATTCCCAACTTTTTCCCATTTGGTTTCATCCCAAGCAATCTGAACAGATTCAATCTTTGAATTTTTAGACTTTACAAAATCTTCTATTTCTTTTTGATGCTCCTTCAGATATGCCAACTGCTT
>NZ_KQ970182.1:358002-358951 GCF_001579015.1 Streptococcus oralis | reverse complement strand
ATTAAATTTGAGTAAAAATTATCAAAGGTTTTTAAGTTACTATTACTCATATAAGAACCAACCTCCATCTCGTAAAATTCTTATAGGTTGCATTTGGATAATGACCAGCTTCTCTGGAATTTCATTTGTATTACGTTTCAGTGGGAAGCCTAATGTAAATTCAGTATCCTTATTATTATTGATTTTTCCGTCCACTGTCATCATATATCCCCCACCTTGAGGAGTACCGTTTCCTACCTGACCAACCTTCATACTATCCCAATCAAACTGAACACTTTCAACTTTAGAATTCCAAGATTTAACGAAATTCGCCATTTCTTCTTCATGCTCCTTTAAATAAGCCAACTGCTTAGCCCGTGGGCTCAGGGTTATTCCTCCAAATAGATTTGTTTCCTGTGCCATCCATGCGCCTCCTCCAAATACTACAAGGGCTATAACTAGCCAAAGTAAAGTACGTTTTTTCATGACTGTCCTCCTAATTAAGCCGGCTGTGCTAAATTTACATAAAAGTTGTTATAATCTTTTAAATTACTACCCGTCATACTTGTCCCAACCTCCATTTTTTAACACTCTAGGGGGATTATACATGCCAATCCGTTCTATTGAAGGTACATCATTTTTAGTTTTTAATCGAAAATCTATTGTAAAGTCAGAATCCTTTATATAATTAAAAGAACCCTTCACTGATAGATTATAACCTCCACCTTGTGGAGTTCCATTCCCTATCTGTTCAACAGTTAAACTATTCCAATCCATCTGAACAGATTCAATCTTTGAATTTTTAGACTTTACAAATTTTACAATCTCTTCTTCGTGCTCCTTCAGATAAGCCAACTGCTCAGCCCGTGGACTCAGAGTTATTCCTCCAAATAGATTTGTCTCTTGTGCCATCCATGCGCCTCCTCCAAAAATTACAATGCCTAAAACTAACCAAAGCAAAGTACGTTTT
>NZ_KQ970182.1:357462-357982 GCF_001579015.1 Streptococcus oralis | reverse complement strand
CCCAAAATTACAAGTGCTAAAATTAGCCAAAGTAAAGTACGTTTTTTCATTTCTTTCCTCCTATATAGTGGAATCTAAGTATATTATATCATGAATGTAAAAAAAAATACTTTTAGCAAGTATTGTAAGTCAATTGGGAATGAATGGTGCTAAATCTGCATAAAAATTATCAAAGGTTTTTAAGTTACTATTAGTCAAAAATCCTTCCTCCTACTCGCAATGGACTGCCTTGCGTCATAGTATCAAAAACAACTCGTCCATCCTCAATTTCAAAAATTACTTGCCAAGTTGAGCCCTCTATATTATTAAAACCTCCTCCAATTATTACAACATTACCTCCCCCTTGTGGAGTTCCATTTCCAACTTTTTCCCACATTGTTTCATCCCAATCAATCTGAACAGATTCTACTTTAGGATTTAAAGATTTTACAAACTCTTTAATCTCTTCTTCATGCTCCTTCAGATAAGCCAACTGCTTAGCCCGTGGGCTCAGAGTTATTCCTCCAAATAGATTTGTTTT
>NZ_KQ970182.1:355426-357381 GCF_001579015.1 Streptococcus oralis | reverse complement strand
CTGTCCTCCTAATAAGAAACTTTCTATTTCTACTATTAAAAACACTACTGTTAACCCGTTGTCATCATTTTACCTTATTTATTCGTTTTTTTCATCTAAACACGGTTATCAAAAAAGCTAGAACAAATTGTTCTAGCTTTCTTTTTAATATTTTCTAAAGCGTTGGTAACGTTCTTCAATAAGTTGGTTGAGTGGTAGTTCTTGCAACCTATCTAGTTCTGCACACAATTCATTTTTAACGCAACCTAGCAGTTCTTTACTTGACAGCCCTGCCTCTGAGATTACCTTGTCTACAATTCCCATTTCTAGGAGTTCATGTGAAGTGATTTTCATCAATTCCGCCGCTTCCATAGCACGACTTCCATCCTTCCAAAGGATAGAGGCAAATCCTTCCGGGCTAAGTACTGCGTAGATTGAGTTTTCTAACATCCAGACACGGTTAGCTACTGCTAGAGCTAGGGCCCCGCCAGATCCTCCTTCACCGATAATAATCGCGATGATTGGAACCTTGAGGTCACTCATTTCCATCAGGTTTCGGGCAATTGCTTCACCTTGTCCACGTTCCTCGGCTCCAACACCTGGGTAAGCACCCGCTGTATTGATAAAGGTCACAACTGGACGACCAAACTTTTCCGCCTGTTTCATCAGGCGAAGAGCCTTACGATAGCCTTCTGGATGAGGTTGCCCAAAATTTCGTTTGAGGTTGTCATGAAGACTTTTTCCCTTTTGGATACCGACGACTGTGACTGCTTGTTCACCTAACCAGCCAATTCCACCAATGACCGCACCATCGTCTCGGAAAGAGCGGTCTCCATGCAATTCGATAAATTCATCGAAGATTCCATTGGCAAAATCAAGTGCAGTCAAGCGACTCTGCTCGCGTGCCTCTCTGACTATTTTTGCAATATTCATCCGCGACTTCCTCCATGCAATCTCACTAATTTAGCAATTGTTTCAGGCAATTCTCTCCGTTTGACAATTGCATCAACAAATCCATGTTCAAGCAAAAATTCTGCCTTTTGGAAGTCATCCGGCAAGGTCTCACGAACTGTATTTTCGATAACACGGCGCCCAGCAAAACCAACCAAACTCTGAGGCTCCGCCAGGATAATATCACCTTCCATAGCAAAAGAAGCGGTCACTCCACCTGTTGTCGGATCGGTTAAAATAGTTAGGTAAAAAAGTCCTGCCTTGGAATGACGTTGAACTGCCGCAGAAATTTTAGCCATCTGCATCAAGCTCATGATTCCTTCTTGCATGCGGGCTCCACCAGAAGCTGTGAAGAGAACGACTGGCAAGTTTTCTACCGTTGCATACTCAAACAAGCGCGTGATTTTTTCACCCACAACGGTTCCCATAGAAGCCATGATAAAGTTAGAATCCATGATCCCAAGGGCAACTTTTTGTCCCTTGATGCTAGCTGTACCAGTCAGTACGGCTTCATCCAAACCTGTCTTTTCACGCATAGTAGCAAGTTTTTTCTGGTAGCCAGGAAAGTTTAATGGATCTTGAGTTTCAATACCTGTAAACATCTCCACAAAGCTGTCAGAATCAATCGTCAAATCCAAGCGTTCCTGAGCTGAAATACGGAAAGTATAGCTACAATGGGGACAAATTCGTTCGCTCCCAAGATCCTTTTGGTAAATGGTGTGTTTACAACCAGGACACTGGGAGAAGAGTTCATCCGGCACCTCAGGCTTGGCTTGTGGTTTCTGCCTTACGGAACGGTTAGGATTGATTCGAATATACTTATCCTTTTTACTAAATAGAGCCATAACTCCCCCTTTTAGTTCTCATACTGTTTGAAAGTCTATTCTTTTTCTTGGTATTTTGGCAAGAAAGTTTCCATCAAGAAGGAAGTATCGTAGTCACCAGCGATAACTCGGCGGTCTGAAATCAGATCCAACTGGAAGTCTGCATTGGTTTGCACTCCTTCAATATCAAGTTCATAAAGT
>NZ_KQ970182.1:351842-355313 GCF_001579015.1 Streptococcus oralis | reverse complement strand
AATAAAGCCATCAACTTCTCCTTACTTGGTAAAAGAACTTTGTAATTGTGCGCGTTCATTCCTTGTGAAAATGAATCTCACATTTACAAAGTTCAATGTTTATTGATTTTTCTGATAATTTGGTAAAAATTTTTCCATCAGGAAGGCGGTATCGTAATCACCAGCAATCACATTCGAATCTGAAATCAAATCCAATTGGAAATCACTGTTGGTCATCACACCGTCAATTTCCAACTCATAGAGGGCGCGTTGCATCTTCATCAAGGCATCAAAACGATTCTCCCCATGGACAATGATTTTGGCAATCATACTATCATAGTAAGGGGGAATGGTATAACCTGGATAAACTGCTGAGTCCACGCGCAAGCCAACTCCACCACTCGGTAGATAGAGATTGGTAATTTTCCCTGGACTTGGAGCAAAGTTAAATGCTGGATTTTCTGCATTGATCCGGCACTCGATAGCATGACCTCGTAGGACGATATCTTCTTGTTTGAAAGGTAAAGGTTGCCCAGCAGCAATGCGAATCTGCTCTTTCACGATATCAACACCTGAAACAAACTCTGTGACTGGGTGTTCAACTTGCACACGAGTATTCATTTCCATAAAGTAGAAATTACCACTCGCTTCGTCGAGAAGAAATTCAATTGTCCCTGCATTTTCATAGCCAACAGACTCTGCTGCACGAACGGCTGCAGCACCAATTTCATTGCGAAGGGTTTTGCCAATCGCAATGGATGGGCTTTCTTCTAAAACCTTTTGGTTATTTCGTTGAAGAGAACAGTCCCGTTCTCCTAGATGGACAACATGACCCTCTTGGTCAGCAAGGATTTGGACCTCGATATGACGTGCTGGATAAATGACACGCTCCAGATACATAGCGCCATTCCCAAAATTGGCCTTGGCTTCACTGGATGCTGTCTCAAAGGCTGCGACCAAGTCTTCTACCTTTTCAACCTTACGAATCCCTTTTCCACCACCACCTGCCGATGCCTTAAGCATGACTGGATAGCCAATTTTTTCTGCAACCGCAAGTGCCTCTTCAGCTGTATGAACTTCACCATCAGATCCTGGGATAACTGGAACTCCAGCCTTGATCATTTGCTCACGCGCATTGATCTTATCTCCCATGGTATCCATTACAGCCCCAGAAGGGCCGATGAACTTAATCCCCACTTCATCACACATCGTGGCAAACTTGGAGTTTTCGCTAAGAAAACCAAAACCTGGGTGGATGGCTTCTGCTTCTGTCAAGACTGCAGCCGATAAAATCGCATTGATATTGAGATAAGACTCTGTCGCCTTACCAGGTCCGATACAGATAGCTTCATCCGCTAGGAGTGTGTGAAGAGCTTCCTTATCAGCAGTTGAATAGACTGCTACGGTTGCAATGCCCAATTCACGCGCAGCTCGAATAATGCGAACCGCAATCTCACCACGGTTGGCAATCAAAATTTTACGAAACATGGAGAACCTCCTTAGTTTCCAATTGCAAAGGTAAGAGTACCACTCGCTGCAAGCTTACCATCTACTTCAGCCTTCGCTTCAACCACAGCAATCGTACCACGACGTTTGACAAAAGTAGCCGTCATGACTAATTGGTCACCTGGTACAACTTGCTTCTTGAACTTAACCTTGTCCATGCCAGCGTAGAAGACCAGTTTCCCTTTGTTTTCAGGCTTGGACAATTCCAAGACACCCGCAGTCTGTGCCAAGGCTTCCATGATAAGAACACCTGGCATAACTGGGTATTGAGGAAAATGACCATTAAAGAAAGGTTCGTTGATGGTCACATTTTTAATGGCGACAATGGTATCCTCGCTCACTTCCAAGACACGATCCACTAGGAGCATAGGGTAACGATGGGGTAGAGCTTCTTTGATTCCTTGAATATCGATCATTTGATACGTACCAATCCTTTACCGAACTCAACCATTTCTTCATTTGAAACGAGAATTTCTGTCACCACACCATCCTTAGGTGCAGGGATTTCATTCATGACTTTCATGGCTTCAATGATCACCAAAGTCTGACCTTTTTTAACACTGTCTCCAACTGTGACAAAGGCAGGTTTATCTGGTCCAGCAGCCAAGTAAGCCACCCCTACAAGCGGGCTCTCAACGACATCACCCTCCGGAGCAACCGTCGTTTCAGCTGGTGCTGGAGCTTCTTCCACAGAACTCTCTACTGGAGTTGAAGGGGCAGAAACTACTGGACTTGCAGCTACTGCAGTTGGCACTGGAGCAACTTGAGCTGGTGCTTCAGAAACCATTCTTGCTTCATTCTTACTGAACTGCAATTCGTCCGTTCCGTTTTTATAAGAAAATTCTCTCAAACTTGATTGGTCAAATTGAGCCATCAAGTCCTTGATCTCATTTAAATTCATAATTATTTATTCTCCCAACGTTTGAAAGCAATAACCGCATTGTGTCCACCAAAACCAAAAGTGTTTGAAATAGCATAAGGGATTTCTTGCTCCAAGCCTTGTCCATAAACGACATTGGCTTCGATATAGTCTGATAACTCACTTGTTCCAGCCGTCATTGGTACATAGTTATGACGCATGGCTTCGATGGTAGCGATGGCTTCTACTGCCCCTGCAGCACCAAGCAAGTGTCCTGTAAAAGACTTGGTTGAAGATACAGGTACTTCTTTACCAAGGACAGCTACGATCGCACCACTTTCTCCTTTTTCATTTGCAGGAGTTGAAGTTCCGTGGGCATTGACGTAAGCTACTTGCTCTGGAGAAATTTCTGCTTCTTCCAAAGCCAGTTTAATCGCCTTAATCGCACCTTGACCTTCTGGATGAGGTGAAGTCATATGGTAAGCATCACAGGTATTCCCATAACCAACAACTTCAGCCAAGATAGTCGCTCCACGTTTTTCAGCGTGTTCAAGACTCTCAAGAACCAGCATCCCTGAACCTTCTCCCATCACAAAACCATTACGGTCTTTGTCAAATGGAATAGAAGCACGAGTTGGATCTTCTGTAGTTGATAGGGCAGTCAAAGCTTGGAATCCAGCTATAGCAAAAGGAGTGATAGATGATTCTGATCCACCAACTAGCATGACATCTTGGAAACCAAACTTGATAGAGCGGAAGGCATCCCCAATGGCGTCATTTGATGAAGCGCAAGCAGTGTTGATGGATTTACAAACACCGTTTGCTCCAAAGCGCATGGCAACATTTCCTGAAGCCATATTTGGCAAAGCTTTTGGAAGTGTCATTGGTTTAACACGTTTTGGACCTTTTTCATGAAGACGGATAACCTGATCTTCGATTTCTTTGATACCTCCAATACCTGAAGCAACGATGACACCAAAACGATCTTTATCGATTGCTTCTACATCAAGATTTGCATTAGTAACCGCTTCTTGAGCTGCATACAAGGCATACAAAGAATAGTTATCAAAACGGTTGGTATCTTTTTTGACAAAGTATTTATCAAATGGGAAATCTTGAATTTCTGC
>NZ_KQ970182.1:343078-351627 GCF_001579015.1 Streptococcus oralis | reverse complement strand
TGTGTACAGCAAATTCGCTGTGGTCAAATTTAGTAATTTCTCCAATTCCAATTTTCCCAGTTTGCAAACTGTTCCAAAATTCTTCTGGAGTATTTCCGATAGGAGAGGTCAATCCGTAACCTGTTACTACAACTCGATTTAGTTTCATCTGTCTTACCTATATCTTTCTTTTTCTACATGCTAAGTCCGCCATCAACAGCGAGAACTTGTCCAGTCAAATAATCTTGTTGGGCTAAGAAGACCGTGGCATCCGCGATATGGTCCGCCTGGCCAAACTGTTTCATAGGGATTTGCGCAAGTGTTGCTTCCTTGACCTTATCAGACAAAACGGCAGTCATATCTGACTCGATCATTCCTGGCGCAAGAGCATTTACACGTACATTGCGATTGGCTACTTCACGTGCAACTGACTTAGTGAAACCAATCAAACCAGCCTTGGAAGCCGCATAGTTGGTTTGTCCGATATTTCCCATCAGACCAACCACACTGGACATATTGATAATCGCACCTTCACGCGCCTTAATCATCTGTTTCAAGACTGCTTGAGTCATGTTAAAGGCCCCTGTCAAGTTGATCTTAATCACTTTTTCAAAGTCTTCCTCGGTCATCTTGAGCATAAGCGTATCTTGAGTAATCCCAGCATTGTTGACCAAGACATCGACAGAACCGAGTTCAGCAATCGCTTGATCTACCATACGTTTGGCATCTGCAAAGTCTGAAACATCACCTGAGATCGGTACCACTTTGACACCGTAGTTTGAAAACTCAGCCAGCAATTCTTCTGAGATTGCTCCGCGACTGTTCAAGACTACATTAGCGCCGAGTTGGGCAAATTTATGAGCAATGGCAAGTCCGATACCACGACTTGAACCTGTTACAAAGACATTTTTGTTTGTAAGTTGCATTCTATTTCTCCTGGTTTCCTGTTGTATTTTGTGGGAGAAGGGATTACTAGTTTCCCAGCAAATCATCCAAACTTGCCAAATCTTCGACATTGGCTAGTTGAGCTGTTTTATCAATCTTTTTGACAAAGCCTGACAGGACTTTCCCCGGACCGATTTCAATGAAGTTGGTCACGCCAGCATTCTGCATCACTGCGATACTCTCATAGAAACGAACAGGTTCTTTCACCTGACGCGTCAAGAGCTCTTGGATTCGGTCTTTTTCCATGATTGCAGCTTCAGTATTACCTACTAGAGGACAGTTAAAGTCTGAGAAACTAATCCCCTCAAGAGCTCCAGCTAGCTGTTGGCTAGCTGGCTCTAGAAGGGCTGTGTGGAAAGGACCCGACACATTTAGGGGGATCAATCGTTTGGCTCCTGCTTCCTGCAAGAGTTGGACTGCACGATCAACCGCAGCTACCTCTCCACCGATAACGATTTGGCTCGGGGTGTTGTAGTTAGCTGGAGTGACTATACCGACTTCAGAAGCTGTTTTACAAGTTTCCTCTATCACATCTACTGGAGTATTGAGGACGGCTACCATTTTACCAGAACCAGCTGGCGCAGCCTCTTCCATATAAGCTCCGCGCTTAGCAACCAAGGCAACTGCATCCTCAAAGTCCAAGGCGCCACTTGCTACAAGAGCAGAATATTCCCCAAGAGACAATCCCGCTACCATATCTGGCTGATAGCCCTTTTCTTTCAATAGCCGGTAAATAGCAACCGAAGTCGCTAAAATTGCTGGTTGCGTATAGCGAGTCTGGTTTAACTTGGTTTCTTCCTTATCAATCAAGTCACGAAGGTCATAACCCAAGACCTGACTGGCTTGGTCAATGGTTTCCTTGACGATAGGATAGCGATCATAGAGATCACGCCCCATCCCTAGATACTGAGCACCTTGACCCGCAAATAGAAATCCTGTTTTAGTCATTTCTTACAACTCCTGCCCAACGAGAGGCTTCTTCTTGAATTTTCTTGGCTGCGCCATAGTATAGATCTTTTAGGATTTCTTCGACAGTTTCCTCTTTAGAAACCAAACCAGCAATCTGACCTGCCATTACAGATCCACCTTCTACATCTCCATGAACAACGGCTTTAGCAAGAGCACCAGCTCCCATTTGTTCAAAGATTTCTAAATCTGGATTTTCTTGTTTAAAGGCATCTTTTTCAGCCTGCTCAAAGTCACGTGTCAACTGATTTTTAATGGCACGAACAGCATGACCAAAGTGTTGAGCTGAAATAGTCGTATCGATATCACGTGCTTTTAAGATTTTTTCTTTGTATTTTGGATGGGCGTTAGATTCCTTAGCTACTACGAAACGCGTACCGACTTGAACAGCCTCAGCACCAAGCATAAAGCCTGCAGCGACACCCTCACCGTCTGCAATTCCTCCAGCTGCGATAACTGGAATTGAGACAGCCGCAGCAACTTGGCGGACCAAGGTCATCGTTGTTAATTTCCCAATATGCCCACCGGCTTCCATTCCTTCTGCAATAACTGCATCTGCACCAATTTTTTCCATGCGTTTTGCCAAAGCAACACTTGGAACAACAGGAATAACTGTAATTCCTGCATCATGGAAACGAGTCATGTATTTACTTGGATTTCCAGCACCAGTTGTAACCACCTTAACCCCTTCTTCAATCACGAGATCAACGATGTCTTCTACAAAAGGTGACAAGAGCATGATGTTGACACCGAAAGGCTTATCCGTAAGTGATTTGATTTTATCGATATTAGCCTTTACGACCTCTTTAGGCGCATTACCACCACCGATGATCCCTAGACCACCAGCTTTTGATACTGCACCAGCCAAGTCACCATCAGCAACCCAGGCCATTCCTCCTTGAAAAATAGGATAATCAATGTTCAATAATTCTGTAATACGTGTTTTCATAGTGCCTCCATCATTCCTTGCTTACGTAATAGTTCGATGAGCTTATCGTTTGAGTTTCAAACTATTACCTAAACAAGAGGGAGTGGGTTTCCCCTACTCCTTCTAGTAATATGTTAATTATTTTGTTTGCTCTTCAACGTAGGCAACCAAGTCACCAACTGTTTTCAAGTTATCTTCTGCTTCAATTTGAATATCAAAGGCATCTTCGATTTCAGAGATTACTTGGAACAAGTCCAATGAATCTGCATCCAAATCATCAAAAGTAGATTCAAGTGTTACTTCTGATGCATCTTTCCCAAGTTCTTCAACGATAATTTCTTGTACTTTTTCAAATACTGCCATGATAGGACTCCTTTAAAATATAAAAAATTTATAACTATGTGTTTACCACATGATTACCTAGATTGTAAGAATGAGTGTGCCCCATGTCAAACCTCCACCGAAGCCTGATAGGAGAATCGTCTGGCTACCATCTAAACGAATCATGCCATTCTCCACACACTCTGAGAGCAAAATCGGGATACTTGCTGCACTGGTATTTCCATACTCCATCATATTGGCTGGAAGCTTGTCTCGGTCTACACCGATTTTCTTAGCCATCTTATCCAAAATGCGGATATTTGCCTGATGAAGCAAGAGATAATCCAATTCCGATGCTGCGATTGGACCATTTTCAATGGTCTCTTTGATTGATTTAGCAACATCTCGATTTGCAAAATCAAAAACTGCTCGTCCATCCATCTTCAGAAAAGCAGGGACTGCTTCTTGATCCGAGAAGGGCGAAGTCAAAGCCGTTTGACCATAGGTCAAACACTCGCTCCGAGAACCATCCGTATAGAGACTTTCCACGAGGAAGTGCCGTGTTTCACTCGCTTCCAAGAGAACCCCACCTGCACCATCTCCAAAGAGAACAGCTGTCGAACGATCCGACCAGTCAACCGCCTTGGATAAGGTCTCAGCCCCGATCACAATCCCCTTCTTGAACTGTCCAGAGCTTAAAAACTTTTCAGCAGTTGAGAGAGCGAATACAAAACCACTGCAAGCTGCTGTCAAATCAAAGGCGAAAGCTCTATTAGCTCCGATATTGGCCTGAACCCGAGCTGCCGTAGAAGGCATCATCGAATCTGGAGTAATCGTCGCTACAATGATAAAATCAATCTGCTCAGCCTCTATGCTCCCTTTAGCCAGCAAGTTCTTGGCAACTTCTGTCGCCAAGTCACTTGTGGACTCCGTTTTTGAGATATGTCTCTGTTTAATTCCTGTACGACTTGAAATCCACTCATCGCTTGTATCCATTATTTGGGCTAAGTCATGATTAGTGACCACTTGCTCTGGAACATAATGAGCAACCTGGCTTATTTTTGCAAAAGCCATTATTTCAAATCCTCCAAAAATTGGTAAAGGTTCCTTAAGCCTCTGTCCATGACTTCTTTTTCCTCGGGACTCATGCCATCAATAATTTTTTCGACCATGGCCTTGTGGAAACGTTTATGAAGGCGGTGAACCAAACGACCTTTCTTTGTCAAATGCAGATAGACCACACGACGGTCTTGGTCTGAACGAACACGCTCAATATAACCCTTTCTTTCTAGGTTATTCAAGCTCGTCGTAACTGTCCCTAAGGTTACCATCAGTTCTTTGGAAACTTTGCTAGGCGTTGCCTCAGGAAACTTACCAATCACATCAATTGTGTGCATTTCTTTGATGGAGATGTCTTTGAAGCGACTACCTCTCAAGCTAACCTCCTCGATCACAAGGACATTATTAAAAATGGATGTTAAATAATCATTGACTTGTTGGTAATCCAATTCTCATCCCTCCTCTTTAGAAAAAAACTTTCACTATCAAAACATTTGATAAAAGAAGTATAACAAACTTCAAAAAATTGTGCAAGTCTTTTTTTATTTTCCTGAAAATTTTGGTCGTCTTCTTTCAGAATGAGCTCGAACTCCTTCTTTAAAATCTTCCGTTAAAGATAACGATTCTTGTAGTTTCAATTCCAAATCGGTATAATTCTGCCAATCCTTAAATTGACTTTCCCAAACTAGCTTCTTAATAGCTGCATAGGAGTTAGCTGAGCCTCGTCTTAATTTCTTCAGAACTTGTTCTCTTGTTTTTTCTAATTTATCAGCTTCACAAACACGGTATACCACGCCCCATTCTAGCGCTTTTTCCGCAGTCAAGGCTTCTCCTGTCATGGCAAGTTGTGCTGCTCGTGTTACCCCGATACTACGACTCAAGAGATGAATTCCACCAGCGTCTGGCGCCAATCCAACTCCAACAAAGGCTTGAATGAATTTTGCCTTATCAGTCGCCAAACAAAAATCAACGGCTACTGCCATATTTGCCGCAGCACCAGCAACTGCTCCATCTACCTCCATCAAAACGGGTTTAGGAATTTGCTTGATTTTAAAAGAAATTGTATTGACTAATTCTGCAATCTTATTCAAAGAAGGGATATCATCCTCATCCACTGCTCGTTTCATCTCAACCAAGTCTCCCCCAACTGAAAAGACTTTCCCATTAGCGTTTATCAAGATAAACTGAACAGCTTGATCCTGTTCTGCTAAGATTAAAGCTTCTAAAATCTCCTCACACATTGGGATATGGAAACCATTTGCCACTTCAGGACGATTCAAAGTAATGATAGCAAGATCATCTACAATCTGATATAAGATATGATTCATAGCTTCTCCTTTTCTTTTATAAGGCAATGAAATTATTTTATTTTCAAAGTATATCTTTTTTTGGATAAAGAGGCAAGAAAAAACTAAAGGAAAGTGTCTCAGCTGATTATTTTACCATCGTTTATGAATGTGAGTGAAAGTTGGTCACTTATTTTTAAACTGTTGTATCTTTTCAGATTAAATTAACATTTACTTCTATTGTAATAGGAAGATATTTTCTTCATTGAAAAATGCCCCTCTTTCTGCTATAATCGTATAAAATACTTACTTGAGGAGTCCTTATGAAGGTTGTAAAATTTGGTGGAAGCTCTCTTGCCTCTGCTGGTCAGTTAGAAAAAGTTTTAAACATCGTCAAAAGTGATAAAGAACGCCGTTTTGTAGTCGTTTCCGCACCGGGTAAACGCAATGCTGAGGATACCAAGGTAACTGATGCCTTGATCAAATACTATCGTGACTATGTAGCGGGAAATGATATTAGCGTTAGTCAAAGCTGGATTATCGACCGCTATGCGGCTATGGTGAGCGAACTAGGCTTAAAACCAACTGTTTTAGAAAAAATTTCTAAAAGCATCCGTGCCTTAGCGACTCTTCCTATTGAGGAAAATGACTTTCTCTATGACACCTTCCTAGCGGCTGGAGAAAACAACAATGCCAAATTGATTGCAGCCTACTTTAACCAAAACGGTATCGATGCACGTTATGTTCATCCTAGAGAAGCTGGTATTATCGTGACCAGCGAACCCGGAAATGCCCGCATCATTCCATCTAGTTATGACAAGATTGAAGGCTTGGCTGACAGCAACGAAGTCCTTGTCATTCCTGGTTTCTTTGGGGTAACCAAGGAAAATCAAATCTGTACCTTCTCACGAGGAGGATCAGACATTACGGGTTCTATCATTGCTGCAGGTGTCAAGGCCGACCTCTATGAAAACTTTACCGACGTGGATGGGATTTTTGCCGCCCACCCTGGTATCATTCACCAACCCCACTCTATCCCAGAGTTGACCTACCGCGAAATGCGTGAGTTGGCCTATGCAGGATTCTCGGTCCTTCATGACGAGGCCCTTCTACCTGCCTATCGTGGAAAAATCCCTCTGGTTATCAAGAATACCAACAATCCTGACCACCCAGGAACGCGCATTGTTTTGGAACACAGTAATGATAAATTCCCAGTAGTAGGAATTGCTGGTGACTCAGGATTCGTCAGCATCAACATGTCAAAATACCTCATGAACCGAGAAGTTGGATTTGGTCGCAAGGTTCTACAAATCCTTGAGGATCTCAATATCGGTTGGGAACATATGCCTACAGGTATCGATGATCTTTCGATCATTCTCCGTTCTCGTGAATTGACTCCTATCAAGGAAGAAGAGATTCTACGTCAGTTAGTTCAAAAGGCTGAGGTAGACCATGCTGAAATCGAACATGACCTTTCCATCATTATGATTGTCGGAGAAAAGATGAAGAGCCATATCGGGGTAACTGCTACTGCAACACGTGCTTTGTCTGAGAATAAAATCAACATCCAGATGATGTCCCAAGGTTCAAGTGAAGTTTCCATCATGTTTGTTGTCAATAAAGAGCAAGAGAAGGCCGCTATTAAAGCTCTCTACAATGCCTTTTTTGGAGAAAGTAAGGAAGACTAATCATGGCCCAATCTCTCAATAAAGTCATTGACCTCCAAACTACTGGGACATCTTACCTCTCTATCTCTGGAAAAGTTGGAAAATTTCTAGTTGGGGATCAAGCCTTAGAGTTTTATCCTGATGTCAATGTCGAACAATATATCCAGATCCCCTGGTCTAGCATTCAGCAAATCGGAGCCAACGTAAGTGGTCGCAAGATTAGCCGTCACTTTGAAGTCTTCACTGATCAAGGAAAATTCCTCTTTGCCTCAAAAGACTCTGGGGCTATCCTCAAAATCGCTCGGGAAAAACTTGGCAATGACAAAGTTGTGAAACTTCCGACTCTACTCCAGACCATTGGACAAAAACTTAAAAATCTATTTGCAAAAAAGTAGAAACTTTAGTATAATCATAGCAACGGATAAGTAAGTTATCTCCTTCTTTCAGAAAGTCTGCGGGTGCTGCGAGCAGATAGAGGGGATAGGTGAAATTCTACCGTTAGTAACAATTACATACACAATCAAGTGCACACCTGTGAAGTTGGATGGAACCGTGGCCCTGCCACTCCAACGCTTTGTCAGGTGTGCTTTTTTCATAAAGGAGTTCTTATGTTAGATATTAAACGTATTCGCACAGATTTTGATGCTGTCGCTGAAAAATTAGCTACACGTGGTGTAGATGCTGCTGTTTTGAATGAGATGAAAGAAATCGACGCTAAACGTCGTGACATCTTGGTCAAGGTTGAAACGCTCAAGGCAGAACGCAACACTGTTTCTGCTGAGATTGCCCAAGCCAAACGCAACAAGGAAAATGCAGATGACAAGATTGCTGCTATGCAAACCCTATCTGCTGAGGTCAAAGCCTTGGATGCTGAATTGGCGGAAATCGATGCTAAGTTGACAGAATTTACGACTACTCTTCCAAACATCCCAGCTGACAGCGTTCCTGTCGGAGCTGATGAAGACGATAATGTGGAAGTTCGTCGTTGGGGAACTCCGCGCGAATTTGACTTTGAGCCAAAAGCTCACTGGGATCTGGGTGAAGACCTCGGTATCCTTGACTGGGAACGCGGTGGTAAGGTAACAGGAGCTCGATTCCTTTTCTATAAAGGTCTTGGCGCTCGTTTGGAACGTGCCATCTACAACTTTATGTTGAATGAGCATGGTAAAGAAGGCTACACAGAAGTCATCACACCTTACATAGTTAATCATGATTCTATGTTTGGTACCGGTCAATATCCAAAATTCAAGGAAGACACTTTTGAATTGAAAGACACTAATTATGTCCTTATTCCTACAGCTGAAGTTCCTCTAACTAACTATTACCGTGATGAAATCCTTGACGGCAAAGACCTGCCAATCTACTTCACTGCTATGAGTCCATCATTCCGTTCTGAGG
>NZ_KQ970182.1:341530-342858 GCF_001579015.1 Streptococcus oralis | reverse complement strand
CTGAAGTTATCAAACCATAAAAAAATAAGGTCTAGCTAAATAATAGCTAGACCTTTTTTCGTAACCAAATCAGATAAGAAACTAAAACAAAAAGCAAAATAGATAGGCAAATGAGGGTTTCTGCCAGTACCAGATAATCTAGGAAAGGGAGTTTCAGAATCCCCTGAGTCATCTTGAGAGAGATAGCTGTGATAATGGTTGGAAAGGTGAGGGCTGAGAAAGCTGGTTGAAAGCCTTGTTTTAGAATATTGGGCAGGCGAGTTAAAACAAAGAAAAAGAAGGATTGAGAAGCCAAAATCATGACGATTAAGAGCCAAGTCGGTAAACTGGCTCCTCCAACTCGAACCAGAGAAGCCAAGAGTAGAGAGAAAGGAGCGCAGTAGATCCCTTCTTGTCCAAGTAAGGCTAGTGGGAGTGGATGTTTCTTTAAATCACTATAAATAAGCGGATAGAGATAGAAGGTTAGGAGAAAACCAAAAATCAAGGTCGCATAGGCGATTTCGATGATACCTACAAGAGGATAGGTCAAGGCAGCCACTGCTATCCCCACATAAAGCACCGTCCAGCTTGGAGTCGCATGAACCCTCCGACCCGGACAAGCAAACTTGATGGTGAAACCAGCAATCAAGACCAAATCCAAGAGAAATGAAAACCACCATAGCCCTTGCGCTACTAAGGGAAGATGAGGGAACAAGCGAAAGACATAAGTTGATAAAATCATTCCAGCCATGGGAAAGGTCGCCATTCCTGACAAAAGAGAGGGTTTGGTCAATTCTTGCTTGGTTTCCTTCCAATTAAACAGATGAAGAATCAGAAAGTAAATCCACAAAACCAAACCTATCAGACTAAAAAGATGTGACAGAACCGGCAATGTATCTAAAATGAGATTTCCAGCTCCTGCCAAACCTAACAAACAACCAGAAAATACCAAGGGGAGTTTTTTCATGGTAACCTCCATTAATCATATTATTATTAGTATAGCATAAAAGCGCTTAAAATAGCATAGAAAAATGAAGACTGGGTTTCTCAGCCTTCATTTTTTTCTTTCTGATTCGAACTAGGCATAGGGTTGCAATTCTGGGTTAATAGGCGTATTGGCTAAGTTATTAGCATAGTTGCAAAGGCTGGCTAGGCTGACACCGAGAACCACATCCAAGGCATTTTGCTGCGTATAGCCGGCTTCTAAAAATTCACTAAGCGCTTCATCCCCTACACGTCCTTTGGTATTGATGACTGCTAAGGTAAACTTGGCCAGAGTATCTAGCTTAGGATCTGACTCGATTGGGGTACGGTTGCGGAGGGCTTGGAGAAGATCATCATTCATTTGG
>NZ_KQ970182.1:340087-340919 GCF_001579015.1 Streptococcus oralis | reverse complement strand
CATTCATTTGGATTTGTTTAATCGAAAAGGCAGTATGGCCAGCCACGCAGAAAGCACAACCATTGGTTACTGCAGCTGTGATTTGCACCACTTCTCTCTCAACTGGGGTTAGGCTATTGCGACGGTTAATGGCTCCGACAGTTCGGTAGGCTTCTAGAGCAGTAGGAGCATTGGCCAAGAGACCAATCAGGTTAGGAATATAGCCATTGTTATCTTTTTGTACTGTTTCAAGAACTTCTTTCACTTCTGCTGGTGCTGATTCTACTGTGTGGATGGTAAATGTTGTCATCATAAAACCTCTTTTCATTTTATTGTCATTTAGTCTATCATAGAATTTCTTCTTTGGATAATATATATTTTCAATTGCCATGATAGGAAATGTTTATGAAAGAAAAAAATCACACTAAGAGTGTGATTGGGTTAGTGTTTAAAATACTTTTTGGTTTCAGCAATAACGACTGGTGACAAGACCAAAAGGGCAATCAAGTTTGGTAGAGCCATCAAGGCATTGACGATATCTGCAATAATCCAGACCATATCCAGCTCGATAAAACCTCCCAACAAGACCATGAGCACAAAGACCACTCGATAGAGCCAGATAAAGCGAACCCCAAAGAGAAACTCGAAACAGCGTTCTCCATAGTAATTCCAACCGAGAATTGTCGTAAAGGCAAAGAGAACAAGGAAAATAGTCAAAAGAGTAGGGCCAAAATGTGAAAAAACTGTTGAAAAGGCTGACTGGGTCAAAGCAACACCATTCAAATCATCGCTCCAAACCCCTGTCACTAAGATTGTCAGACCTGTCAGAGTACAGATAATCAACGTATCAATA
>NZ_KQ970182.1:318122-339774 GCF_001579015.1 Streptococcus oralis | reverse complement strand
GACAGGCTCATTAGTCTTAGCTGCAGCCGCTGCAATCGGAGCTGAACCAAGGCCAGATTCGTTAGAAAAGACTCCTCGCGCCACACCATTTTGAATTGCAGTACGGATAGTCGCCCCTGCAAAACCACCTACCGCAGCTACTGGGTTAAAGGCTGAAGTAAAGATGAGGGCAAGTGTGGCTGGGATTTTCTCGATATTAAAGAGAATAACTGTAAGAGTTCCCAAAATATAGACGATGGCTATAAAAGGAACAACTGCTGTTGAAACCTTGGAAATGGATTTGAGTCCACCAAAGACGGCGATTCCTACAAAAATGGATAAAATAAGAGCTGTGATAGCTGGATCAATTTGAGCTGTATTTTGGATAGATTCTGTAATTGAATTGACTTGGGTAAAGGTACCAATCCCTAGAAGAGCCACCAACACACCAGCTAGGGCAAATAAGATTGCAAGGGGACGCCACTTTTCTCCCATACCCAAAAGAATGTAGTGCATGGGCCCTCCAGCTACAGCCCCATTTGCATCCTTGCTACGGTATTTGATAGCCAGCAGACCTTCAGCATACTTGGTTGCCATCCCAAAGAAGGCTGCCATCCACATCCAAAAGAGAGCACCTGGCCCACCAACCTTAATAGCTGTCGCAACTCCGATGATATTTCCCGTTCCAACAGTAGCTGCAAGGGCTGTACACAGTGCAGCAAAACTGGACACATCTCCATGTCCCTTGTCCTTGGTAAAAATCAATTGAAAGGCCTTGGGTAGACGAGCTAGCTGTAAAAGTCCTAGTCGGATGGTTAGATAGATACCCGTTCCGACCAATAACAGTAAGAGGGGAGGTCCCCAAACGAAAGCATCAAGCGCTTTTAGCAATTCTAACATGTCCTACTCCTATCTTTCAACCCCAAAAGAAAGAGCACATGCAAGATACATGTACTCTGGAATGCCTAGATAAATGCCTAAAAGCGGTCTATCTTAGCTCTGTCCTTTTACCTGAGAGTTTGAGCAGTTACCTGCCTTGCCCCTTCGGTGCCTTTACGGTCTCTCCAGAGTTCCGTCCATTTACAGTCATGGAAAACAAACCTTTCTCCACTTCTATTAAACTTCATTCGGTGTTGGTATTTAATTTTTTATTATTCTACAAGAAAAGTGGGGATTTGTCAATGTGTTTGTGAATAAAATAGAAATTAGTTCACCAGTTTTTATTGTATAAATGACCTTATTACCCCAAAAGTAGAGCCATAATTCAATAGAAATCACAACTTTCTGATAAATTTTAAAACGCTACCTAAACTCATTTCCCACTCTGTGCTTCTCCTAAAAATTTTCGAATCGCTTCTACCATTTTCTCTGGTTCAGTTGACGAAAAAATACGACTATCTCCTCTCAATTCATGACTTGTATTGTCAAAAGCAAAAATTGGTTTATGTTTATTACCAATTTCTTCTACAATCGTTTCTACAACTCCACCATGATTGATATCCAAATAAAAATCCATACTATCCAAAGCTTCTTTCATATTAAAAGGATTAAAATTTGGATAAATTGACAGATTTAAAAATCGTTGCATGTCAACTACACTATCAGCAAAATTTGTTGGCGCTAATATTGTAAAATGAACTTCCGATAATTCTGACAAAAGATACTCTATTGATTCTAAAACAGCACTATTTGTAAAAATACAAGTATGATATAACGGCGCTCTCACTAGCTCATCAAAAGAACGTCTAATGATATCTGTTCCCAATAATACATCATTCCAATTCAAGCCATAATAAAACCACCACAATTTACGAAAACGAGTCAAAGTTAAATGAGTCCATGGTTTAAACTCTGAAGTATAGTGAATAATCTTAGGTTCAGAATTTCCATAATAGTCGGATTCATACCATTTACTGTTGCCTGTTAAATGTAAAAATTGATCCAAACCAACCATAAAGTTATACTCTTTATCCAAATGTAGCCACTGGTCACCAAAATACATGTTAAGAACGCCTTGATCTCCATAAACATGCTCATGGTGTTGGACAGTTAACTCTAGTAAACTTTTTGTCGAATGATTTTCCCTCCATTTCTTCGCATCAATCAATAACATACCTGCATTAAAGGTTGTCAACCAACCATCTTGTCCAAAATCTTGAACAGCTGCAATGGCATAGCCTTGTAAGTCTAAGGAGAACAATTCATCCAATCTTGCATTCACGATCATATCCGAGTCTAAGTAGAGGACTCTGTCTTCTTGTACTTCATCTGCTATGAAATACCTAAAGAAAGTAGCATAGGACAGAATTGCATTTGGCAAGCGAAAATCACGAAGGTTGTGAGCCGTTTTTTTAACATTGACAATTTCAGAACCAATGATTTTAAGGCGATTTCTCATTAAAAGAAACCATTCACTAGGTAAATCGTCATTAAACACATAAAATTTCACTTCGTGATTATGAACCGAAACGGATTTTATTACAGTTTCTACCTTATCAAGATAATGAATATCAGCTCCAAGAGCAATCACTTTATGATACATTTTCATTACTACTCTCCACTATCAATTTTCTCTAGTTGATGACGAATAGACATCACCAAGTTCTCTTTATCCTCTAGCCTAAATATTTGATTTCCTTATCACTAAAATCCTACCAATCATATCGTCGACCTCATTTCAGTGGCTAATACCCAATTCAGTTTTAAACACACGATAATTATTAGATTAATGATTAGAATCAAAAACTCTCACTCCATTTTCAAACATTGAGTCATGATCAATAGTGATTTCTTACATATAACAGATTGAACAATGATCATTAAAAAATCTCTATTACCGACTTTTAAACTTTCATCATCTAAAAACTCCAATATGATAATAATCTCCAACTAACTGTACTAGGTCTTAAAAAGCTATCCTGTATTTCTCGACTCTTTTATAAAGTGAAATTTGTAAAAACAGTACTCCTATATTCCCAAAAATCACTCCTCATTGCTATCTCTTTACCGTATATTGACTACTGACTTTATCAATCTTATCTTCAACCTCGAATTTGTATTTTAAACTGACTGGAACTGTCTTTATAATTTATTGTTTGATTTAGCTTTACTTTATAAATAACGGAATCCTTCTAACCTTTAAAGGTCACAATGGTTGCTCCGCTGCCACCAGCATTCTGTGGAGCATAGCCGAAACTCTTAACATGCTTGTTTCTTTGTAGGTATTTGGTAACACCTTCACGGATGACTCCCGTTCCAATACCATGGATGATATCAACTTGAGCCATATTATTGAGCAGGGCTTGGTCGATAAAGACGTCCAGCTCATTCATTGCTTCTTCGTACCGTTTGCCTCGGAGATCCAGTCTAGCTTGTGGACCACGACCAGAAGCACGTTTCACAACATTGACTTGTTTTTTCTTGACTGGGGCTTCTTGCTGAACCTGAACAAGATCAAATTCTTTCTCTTCCAAGGTCATCTTGATCAAACCAACTTGGGCTTCCCAACGCCTGTCCTTGAGCTGATTGGTCAAGGTTCCACGTTGGCCATAACTGAGAACCACGATATCATCTCCAACCTTTGGAGCTCGTTTTTTCTTGGCTTTTTGAAGGACCTTGTTTTTAGACAAGTCGACTTTTTCAGGAGCCAGTTTTTTCAGCTTAGCCTTGGCTTCAATGATTTCGTGAGGTTTGAGTTGAGACTTACTGTGGAGGTTCTTGAGAATCTGATCACTCTCACTTAGCGCTAGTTCCACAATCTCAGCAGCTTGTTCACGCGCCTTGTTGAGCTCAGTTTCCTTTTCACGATTGAGCTCGTTGTAAAGTTTTTTGAGTGCTCGGTTCATCTTGAGGTTTTCTTGCTCCACCTCACGGATATTATCTAGACGTTTGCGACTCTCAAGCGTTTGCTCTTCCAATTGCTCAATGATGCGGTTGACGTCATTATCTTGGTTGACCTGCTGACTGGCATCCCCAACGATGACATCTGACAAGCCCAGGCGTTTAGCAATTTCAAAGGCATTGCTTCGGCCAGGAACTCCCTGCATAAAGCGATAGGTCGGACGCAGACTGGCTGTATCAAACTCCATGCTGGCATTTTGCACAAAGGCTGTCTCAATACCATAGGCCTTGAGTTCTGGATAGTGGGTCGTCGCCATAGTCTTGACCTGACGTAGACGAAGATCCTCCAAAATAGCCATAGCAAGGGCAGCCCCCTCCTGCGGATCGGTCCCTGCGCCAAGCTCATCTAAGAGTAAAAGTGAGTGTTTGTTGACCTTGCCAAGAATATCTACGATATTGGTCATGTGGCTGGAGAAGGTAGACAAGCTTTGCTCGATAGACTGCTCATCCCCGATATCCGCGAAGATTTCTTCGAAAATACCGACACGGCTCCCCTTATCAGCTAAAATGGGCAAGCCTGACTGGGCCATAAGTTGCGTCAAGCCCAAGGTTTTGAGCATGATGGTCTTCCCACCTGTATTGGGCCCTGTAATGACAATAGCCGTTAATTCCTTACCAAAGTGTACATCGTTTGCCACTGCATTTTTGACCAAAGGATGGCGAACATGAAGGAGTTGAATCTCTTGGTTCTCTGAAAGTTGAGGAACAACTGCTTGTCTTTCTTGAATGAAACGCACTTTGGCACGAATCAAGTCTAGGTGCCCGATAATCCAAGCGTCATTAGCAATCTCTGCAGCATGAGGACGGACCCGTTCCGATAACTCCTGCAGGATACGAATCATCTCATAGCGCTCATCAGCTCGCAGACTCGCGATTTCTTCGCTTAGTTTCACGACCTCACGTGGCTCGATATAGACCGTATTTCCACTGGCAGAGATGTCGTGGACAACACCTGCAATCTTGTTGCGGTAGGTATTCTTGACGGGTAAGACCTGACGGCCATTTCTACTAGCGATAATCCCTTCCGTCAACATCTGAGCTTTTTGCTTGAGCAAGTCTTGTAAGACATCTCGGACCTGACTCTCGCTATCATGGATTTTTCGACGGATGCGTGCTAGTTCTTCGCTGGCGAAATTTTCGATGAAACCTGCGTCATTTAGGGCTTGGAGACTTCCTTGCAAGTGTGGAAAATCATGCAGTTTTTCAAACCATCTCGCCAACTGTGCCAAGCGTACGTTTTCGAGATTGGCATAAAAACTTTGTAACTCTCTGCTAGCAAGCAAGACCCGTTTGAGGAGCAGGAACTCCTCAACATTGAGGTCCGCCCCCATCTCCAGACGCTTGTAAACAGCTGATATCTCACGCGTCGCTAGTATGGAAAATGAGGTTGCTCCACAAATAGGGCTTGCATTTCCTCCATCTCAGCAAAAGCCTGTTTGATTTTATCCTCCTTGGTAGTCGGAGCCAAAACTTTTAACTCCTCTAGTCCCTGTTCTGTCAGGATATGAGGTTCAAACAAGGCTTTGATTTTATTAAATTCTAAGGTTTCTAGTATTTTTGTATTCATATTCTTTCCTTGTGTATTTGTTTACAAGATCGTAGCAACTATAGATTTTTGACTTTGCCTCGCCTTAGTCGTCCAATCTGTAAACAAAGGGCTAGGAAAACTCCCGCCCTTTTTATCCGATTAAATTTGTCACCCAAAGTTGTTTGATAAGGTTTGTCGTAAAAGGGATACTTTGGATGATGTGTTTAGCTACCACGCTCTTTTCAAGGGGATTTTGCACAGCTACCATAGGCACCGTTGCAAGAATGGTCAGAGCCATTTGCAAGACAAATAAGGTTACCAATAGCGACAATATGCCTGCTCCGATACGAAACCATTTGACATCGAGCTTTTTAGTTGGAATCAAGTGTAGGAACAAACCGATAAAACGTCCGATACTGTAACAAATTCCGAAAACTAGAAGGTAGGCCAGACCCGCATAAAAGACCTTGTCTAGGTGAAAAAGCTGGTCTGAAGGGAAGAAAAAGGTACCCTGTCCTTCCTGAGGATTGGCATAAGGGACAAGCAAGTGAAGTTGATCTCCCAGCGATTTATAAAACTGACTAGCAACAAAGGCTGAAATCACTGCAACGAGAAAATAATAAACTTGCAACACCAAACCTCTACGGTAGCCGATGTAAAATCCCCAAGCAAGAACCAATAAGAGTAGGATTGAAATCATAGGGAATCCTCAATCTTGCTCTGCTCTTGTTTGACAGTCACTAACTTATTTCGAAGGTCTTTAAGCTCCTGCTCCTTATCGTCAAACTCAATCTCACGACTAAGCTGCGTCGATAGGCTGTTAATCGCTAAAAGGAGGGCAATAGTTTCATCATCCGCCCCGGGCATTCGTTCCTTAATTGCTTGGTATTTTTCAGTCGCAACCTTGGCAATTTCCTCCATAAAGAGATTGTCATGCTCGGTTGTCAAGGTTAATGTTTTTTTCCCGAATGTAAACTTATATCGATTTAGATTTGCCATAAAATTCACCTCACGATATTATACCAAATTTCGCTAACTTTGTCAGTTTTTACCAATTCTCCTGCTTTTGTGGTACAATAGAGACTATGGCAAGTATCACACTCACACCAAGTGAACAGGAAATTCAGAGCTTTTTGAGTCAGTATCAGAAGGCTCTCAATCCTAGTAAAAATTCCTATATTCGCTATTTTTTGCGACTGCCTCAGGCAACAGTTTCCATCTATACTTCTGGAAAAGTCCTCCTGCAAGGTGAAGCTGCTGAGCAATACGCCACTTTCTTTGGCTATAAAGTTCAACAAGAAAACAGTGGACAAGATTTTCCTATGATTGGGACTGATGAGGTGGGAAATGGTTCCTACTTTGGTGGGCTTGCTGTCGTGGCTTCCTTCGTGACAGCTGACCAGCATGACTTTTTACGAAAACTGGGTGTGGGGGATTCTAAAACCCTGACAGATCAAAAGATTCGTCAGATCGCCCCTATCCTAAAGGAAAAAATCCAGCACCAAGCACTCCTTCTCTCACCGAGTAAGTACAACGAAGTTATCGGAGAACGTTACAATGCTGTTTCTGTAAAGGTTGCTCTTCACAATCAGGCTATCTTTCTCCTTCTCCAAAAAGGAGTCCAGCCAGAAAAAATTGTGATTGATGCTTTTACAAGTCCTAAAAACTATGACAAGTACTTGGCGCAAGAAGCCAACCATTTTCCAAACAAAATTAGCTTAGAAGAAAAAGCCGAGGGAAAATACCTGGCTGTCGCAGTCAGCTCTATCATCGCGCGTGATCTCTTCTTGGAAAACTTGGAAAATCTTGGACGAGAACTAGGCTATCAACTGCCAAGTGGCGCAGGAACTGCTTCTGATAAGGTTGCTAGCAAAATCCTTCAGGCCTATGGCATGAAAGGACTTCATTTCTGTGCTAAACTACATTTTAAAAATACTGAAAAAGCCAAAGCATTGCTAGAAAGGTAAATTATGAATTATTTTAAAACATTTCTAAAAGAGTGGGGACTTACGTTCCTCATCATTATAGTAGTTGGTCTCAGTCGTCTCTTTCTCTGGACCAATGTCCGTGTGGAAGGACACTCTATGGATCCGACCCTAGCTGATGGAGAGATTCTCTTTGTCGTCAAACACCTCCCTATTAACCGCTTTGACATTGTAGTTGCCCATGAAGATGATGGAAATAAAGACATCGTTAAACGCGTCATCGGCATGCCTGGTGATACCATTCGCTACGAAAACGATAAACTTTATGTCAACGATAAAGAAACGGACGAACCCTACCTAGCAGACTACCTCCAACAGTTTAAAAATGACAAACTTCAGAGCACCTATTCAGGGAAAGGCTTTGAAGGGGATAAGGGGGTCTATTTTAGAAGCCTTGCTCAGAAAGCTCAGGCCTTTACTGTCGATGTAAATTTCAACACCAGCTTCAGCTTTACAGTTCCTGAAGGTGAATACCTCCTCCTTGGAGATGACCGTTTGGTTTCTAGCGACAGTCGCCATGTTGGAACCTTTAAGGCCAGTCAAATCAAAGGGGAAGCCAAATTCCGTTTCTGGCCACTCAACCGTATCGGAATCTTTTAAAACCAGCAACCAGATGCTGTGATAGTCTTTTTGAGTTAGCCTTTTAGGATTAGATTGCAACTTGGCGATATCTTGTACCAAGTTCCAGATCCAAGAAAAGCCTAACTAAGAGCTCTATCCCAGCTCTTTTTCTATCAAAAAGGAAACCTATGGAAGTTTATTTTTCAGGCACCATTGAACGCATTATTTTTGAAAATGTCAGTAATTTCTATCGCATCCTCCTCCTAGATATCCAAGATACCAATGCGGAGGACTTTGACGATTTTGAAATCATCGTTACAGGAACCATGGCTGACGTGATTGAGGGCGAAGAGTACACTTTTTGGGGACAAATCGTTCAGCACTCCAAGTATGGTGAACAGCTACAGATCAGTCGTTATGAGCGAGCAAAACCCACTAGCAAAGGCCTAGTCAAGTACTTTTCGAGTAGCCATTTTAAGGGAATTGGACTCAAGACTGCCCAGAAAATCGTGGATACGTATGGCGAAAATACCATAGACGAAATTCTGGAGCATCCTGAAAAACTGGAAAGTATTGCAGGACTCTCTGCCAAAAACCGTGAGGCTTTTGTCTCCAACCTCCGTCTCAACTATGGGACAGAAATGGTCTTGGCTAAACTGGCCAACTACGGCATTCCCAATAAACTGGCCTTTCAGATTCAAGACTTTTACAAGGACGAAACGCTGGATATTGTCGAAAACTATCCCTATCAACTGGTTGAGGATATCAAGGGTTTGGGCTTCACCATTGCTGACCAATTAGCTGCTGAACTAGGTATTGAAAGCCAAGCTCCTGAGCGCTTCCGTGCAGGTCTTGTCCACAGCCTCTTTCAAGGCTGTATGGATACGGGCGATACCTATATGGAAGCCCGAGATTTGCTGGAACAAACCCTGACTCTCCTCGAGTCTTCCCGTCCTGTGGAACTGGACCCCAGCCAAGTAGCTCAGGAATTATCTCATCTGATCGAAGAAGATAAGGTTCAACAGGTGGATACTAAAATCTTTGATAACAGCCTCTTTTTCGCTGAAGAAGGCATTCGCAGTCACTTGGTTCGTATCCTTGAAAAGGAAAAGCAGAAAAATCAGGATTTGGAAACCATTCACAAGCATATCTCTACTGTCGAGCAAGAACTGGGGATTCAGTACGATAGCATTCAAAAACAGGCTATCTGCGACGCTATCCAGAACAAGGTCTTTATCCTAACAGGCGGACCTGGTACTGGTAAGACGACTGTTATCAATGGGATTATCGCTGTTTATGCCCTTTTAGAAGGGCTTGATCTCAGGAAAAAGAGCAACTTACCTATTCTTCTCGCTGCCCCAACTGGTCGAGCGGCTCGGCGCATGAATGAATTGACAGGTTTGCCTAGCGCTACTATACACCGTCATTTGGGAATGACAGGTGACGATGATACCAGCCATCTGGAAGATTATCTAGATGCCGATTTTATCATTGTAGATGAGTTTTCCATGGTGGATACTTGGCTGGCCAACCAACTCTTCTCTAACATCTCTTCAAACAGCAAAATCCTCATCGTGGGTGATAGCGACCAACTACCTTCTGTCAGTCCTGGTCAGGTCCTAGCTGACCTACTCCAGATACCCCTGATTCCGCAGACTCGCTTGGAACGGATTTATCGTCAGAGCGAGGAATCAACTATCGTTACCTTGGCTAGCCAGATTCGACAAGGCATCTTGCCAACTGACTTTACCCAGAAAAAGGCAGACCGCTCCTACTTTGAAATCATGAGTAGCCATATCCCTGCAACCATTGAGAAAATTCTTGGCGCTGCCCTCAGAAGTGGTATTCCGGCTCGTGATATTCAGGTGCTGGCGCCTATGTATCGAGGAACTGCTGGTATTGACGCCATCAACCAACTCATGCAAGACCTGCTTAACTCATCACAAAAAGACCAACTCAGTTTTGAAGCTCCCCAGTGCTACTATCGTAAGGGTGATAAGGTCATTCACCTAGTCAACGATGCTGAAGTCAATGTCTTTAACGGAGACCTAGGCTACATCACAGATTTGATTCCTGGAAAATACACCGAGTCCAAACAAGACGAGATTGTCATTGATTTTGATGGCAATGAGGTTATCTACCCTCGTAATGAATGGTACAAGATTCGCCTGGCTTATGCCATGAGTATCCATAAGTCGCAGGGGAGTGAGTTTCCCGTTGTCATCCTGCCTATCACCAGTGCTAGTAAGCGCATGCTGGAACGCAATCTCATCTACACAGCTATCACACGAGCCAAGAGCAAGCTCATCCTACTGGGTGAATTACAGGCCTTTGACTATGCAGTCAAACATATTGGAACTGCCCGTAAGACCTATCTGATTGAGCGCTTTAAAGATCTGGTCGATTCGACCGACCAAACCAGCCCAGCCCCAGCTGAAACGAAAAATCAAGAGGATTCTCCTCTATCTTACATCCTCACTGAGGAAAACTGGTCTAATATTCCCGCTATGATTGGGATTACAGACGCAGACCTCAAAGAGATTTTTGGAAAATAGTGCAGCAAAAAGCCCACCTGATTAGGTGGGCTTTTTATCTTTTAAGATTATTTTACTGTTGCTGTGCTTGTGATCAATTCAACAGCTTTTTTGATTGCGATATCATGTTTCAACATATCTGCTGAAAGCAAGTTTTGAACTTGTGCAACTTCCATGTTGTAAGTTGCAGCCAATTGTTCGATTTCTTTTTGGATTTCTTCTTCAGTAGCGTCAAATCCTTCAGCCTTGGCAACTGCTTCGATAACAAGGTTAGTCTTCGTACGTGACTCAGCTTCTGCTTCGTATTGTTTGTGAAGGTCTTCTTGAGTAGTTCCAGTGATTTGGAAGTACATGTCAGGGTTGATACCTTGACGTTGCAAGTTTCCAAGGAATTCGTTTACTGAACGGTGAACTTCTTCGTGGATCATTTCCTCTGGAAGTTCTACGATTTCAGCGTTTTCTACAGCTTTATCGATTGCTGCACCTTCTACTGCATCTTTGTATGCTTCTTCTTTTGCAGCAGCCAATTCCTTGCGGTATTTTTCTTTCAATTCAGCAAGTGTTTCAACTTCTTCGTCGATGTCTTTTGCAAGTTCATCGTCAAGAGCAGGAACTTCTTTAGCTTTTACTTCGTGGATAGTTGTTACAAATTTAGCTTCTTTACCTGCAAGATCTTCTGCTTGGTAATCTTCTGGGAATGTTACGATAACATCAACAGTTTCGCCAGCTGAGTGTCCAACCAATTGGTCTTCGAAACCAGGGATGAATTGACCTGATCCAAGTCCAAGTGAGAAGTTTTCACCTTTTCCACCGTCAAATTCAACACCGTCGATAGAACCAACGAAGTCAATCACAACTGTGTCGCCATTTTCAGCAGCAGCTTCCTTGATAACCAATTCAGCCAAGTTGTTGCGTTCGCGTTCGATACGCTCTTCAACATCAGCGTCTGTTACTTCTTTTTCCACATCTACTGATACTCCAAGGTTTTTGTAGTCACCCAATTTTACTTCAGGTTTTGTCACGACTTCAGCAGTGATGACCCAGTCTTGACCTTTTTCCATTGAAGTCACGTCAATTTTTGGTTGCGCAACTACTTCAAGACCAGCTTCTTTTACAGCTGCTTCATAAGCGTTTGGCAAAAGAGCGTTCAAAACATCTTGGTAAAGTGTTTCTTCACCAAACTTTTTATCAAAGATAGGACGTGGCAGGTGACCTTTACGGAAACCTGGAACGTTAAGAGTTTTCTTCACTGAGTTGAAGACACGATCCACTTCTGGTTTGATTTGGTCTTGAGAGATAGTAAAAGTCAAGACACCACGGTTTGTTTCTTTGTTTTCAAATGATACAGACATTCTGTCATTTCTCCTTAAAATTTTTTAAATACAGTCTATTATAACATAAACGGGCGACTTTTTTCAAGTCATGAACGCGCTTTTCAATGATGCTAAAGGTACTTGCTAGCTTCCTTGATACTAAGTTCAGCCATTCTTTCCTTGTTTTTTTCGATGAAACGTGCTACCCAGTCTGGATTGGTTTTGGAGTAGTCTCTTAAAGCCCAGCCAATGGCTTTATTGATAAAAAATTCTGTCTGGTCCAGATTGTTTAGCAGGATTTTTTCCATTAGATGAACATCCGTTTTCTCTTTTCTTAGGAGCTGGTGGTCAATGGCGACTCGTCTCAGCCAGATATTGTCTGATAGGCTCCATTGGAGGATGATTTCTCCCAATTTTGGTTTGTCATACACCAGACTTCCTACTACTCGGTCTAGGATATCTACCGTGTCCCACCAAGATTTTGTGACGACCAGACGCTCAAGCTTAGGCAAATCGCTCTCTGTTAGATAAGACTGCATGGCCTTCAAATAGTTGGCGCCCACATATTGGTATTCTCTAGCATTCTTTTCCCAGCAAGTGTCTACAAAATTCCAATCGATGATCTTTGTTTTTTTCGCACTTGGAAAGTATTTTTTATAGAGTGCATTTCTTTCAGGACCTGCAATACCTAGAAAAGGAAATTGATGGCGCATATAGGCTTCCATGGGGCCTGCTTTATGCGGATCTTTTGCCGCTTCTAGCTCCTCAAGTAAATCTGCAAGACTCATCTAAAAGTCCTCATGCCCTACCAAGTGGTGCTGAAAGGCATAGACCGCAGCCTGGGTGCGATCACTAACTTCAAGTTTGGCTAGGATGTTGGACACGTGGGTCTTGACCGTCTTGAGAGAGATGAAGAGTTCATCTGCGATGCGCTGATTTTCATAGCCCTTGGCGATGAGTTGGAGCACGTCTCGCTCACGCGCAGTCAGGTCCTCATGAAGTTCCATATGATTGCGGTGGTATTCGACCTTCTTGCTGACCTCTTGTTCAATAGCAAGCTCTCCAGCAGCAACCTTACGAACAGCGTGCAGTAATTCATCCGCACTAGAAGTCTTGAGCATATAGCCTCTAGCACCAGCGTTCAAGACAGGCATGATTTTTTCATTGTCTAGGTAAGAGGTCACAATCAAAATCTTTGCTTCAGGCCATTCTTTGAGGATGGCCAAGGTTGCATCAATCCCATTCATCTCAGGCATGACGATATCCATGACAATCACATCTGGACGCAATTCCAAGGCCAAGGAAATCCCTTGAGCCCCATTGGCTGCCTCGCCCACAACTTCTACATCGTCTTGGAGGTTAAAGTAGCTTTTCAAGCCCAATCGGACCATTTCATGGTCATCTACCAGTAAAATTTTCATCTTTACTCCTTTATGATTCCTTGTCTAGCAGGGGAATACGGATATCAACCGCCAGTCCTTGCTTAGGTGCTGTCAAGAGTTGAACAGTCCCTGCCATATCCTCTACCCGCTCCTTAATATTTCGCAGTCCATAACTCAAGTCGTCGAAGCTCCCCAACTGGAAACCAATCCCATTGTCCACTACCTTTAGCTGCAATTCAACATCTGTCTGATAGAGGTAGACATCTAGGCAAGATGCCTGGGCATGGCGGAGGGTATTGCTGATCAACTCCTGCAAAATACGGAAGATATGTTCTTCAATCTTCTTGGGCAATTTAGACACATTTTGCTTGAGACTAACCTTGAGATCACTCTTGTCCTCAAGCTCTTTTAAGAGGATTTGAATCCCCTCAACCAAACTCTTCTCTTCCAACTCAACTGGTCGCAAATGTAGGAGCAAGACCCGCAAATCCTTTTGGGCTGTCTCTAGGATGGCCGCGACACTTTGCAACTGGGTCTGCATCTTTTCTCTATCCAGCTTCAAAGCCTGCTGACTGACACCTGATAAAATCATATGGGCCGCAAACAACTCCTGACTAACCGTATCGTGCAGGTCACGTGCTATCCGCTTCCGTTCTTTCTCGATGATTGCTTCTTCCTTGACCAGGCTTTGATTTTCAGCCTTTTGAACAGCCTCAGTCAAGAGGTTGAGCTTGCCAGACAAGGACTTGAAACTGGCATCCAAGTCTGGATCTGCAACCTGAACCACTTCTTTTCCTGCTAATAAGCGCTTGAGATTGACCTGCATTTTTCTGCGAGAGACTTCTTCTATCACTCGCCAAAAGAGGACAAAAAAGAAGGTCATGGAAAGGCTAAAGACAAAGATCAAGAAGATTAGTTTCTCTGTTTTCTCAATATCTTGTAGCAAATAGGACCAGTCTAGTTCAAAAATATCAAGCAGACTATTGGTCAAAAATAGGATAAAGAGGAGAGAAGTCAGCCCGATTAACAGATACGATTGCTTTTTCATCCTCTGACCACCTCCACATCTCCAATCATACTGGTTAGGAAAATTTTGACGCTCTTGTTACTTTTGAGATAGTCCCTGGTTTCCTGGTGATAGTGTTCATTGCGTAGGGATTTCTTGGATTGGTGGAGGAAAGTTAAATCTCCATAGAGACAGTTGACACTGAGACTGATTTCCACATCTACAGGTACGATAATCCTAGTCGTTCCGACCATCTTTCTAAGGATAATGACATTGTCATGATTGGTCAGGATAACTCTTTCTAGATGAATGGTATCCTTACCCATGAGGCGAAAGAGATTGATATCATCAAACTGGCAGGTCTGGTGACTAGAGAAATGATGGAGATTGCCAAACCAGCGATTCTTTTCATTTTTAACCGTCACTACCTCTTCAAAGACCAAGTCGGTCTCCTCTCTCTCTTGATTCATCATTGGATAGAGAAGAAAGAGGCTGTATATGACTGCTACAAAGATAGCTAAAATCACAAAGGGATTGAGCATGACGATGAAAAAGAAAAGAATGGTCGCCACAAGGAGGAGGAAGTTATTGCCCTCTTTACCTGTATAATAGCGTATCAGGAGAAGAAAGAGGAATAAAATCAGCAGAAAACGCGAAAAATGCTCTGACACCATCAAAATCAGAGCTCCCGTCAACAGACAGGCTTCAATAAATAGAAAGATTTGAAATTTTTTCATAGCTGCATCCTCTCTTTTCTATTTTATCACAATTCAAAAAAGTCACCTCGGTCTGAGGATGGAAAAAAGCGATTGACAAAGAGATACAAAAAAGGGCGGGATTCTTGTCCCGACCTCTTTACATCTGATCATTCGCTTCTTTTAGTTTTCCATATAGAATGTAGTCTACGTTTTGCAGATCAGCTATGGTGGCACAATTAAGGGCACACATGATCAAACGCAGATCTTCTTTCCATCCTTGGATGATGCTAACCACTTCCTCGACCGAGTAGGTTTCAACCAATTCCAGAACTGTCCGTGACAGTCCTACAGCCTTGGCTCCAAAGACCAAGCACTTAATCATATCCAGCGGGTTCCGAACCCCTCCACTAACCAAGAGCCCTACCTTGTCTTTCCAGTTTTGGGCATTGAGAAGGGCTTGCATGGTAGACTGCCCCCATTGATTGAGATAATCACGCTGACCACTGCGACGGTTTTCGATATAGGCAAAGCTGGTGCCACCACGGCCTGATAGGTCAAAGGTTCGAACACCCAGTTCATAGGCTCTCTCGATGGTCTTGACATCCATCCCAAAGCCGACTTCTTTTAAAACAAGAGAAACAGGGATACGCTTGCTATAATCTGCTAGATGCGATTGCCAGCTTCTAAACTTCCTTTCTCCTTCAGGCATGAGTAATTCCTGCATGACATTGACATGCACTTGCAAGAGAAGAGGATTCATCTCTTCTACAGTCTGAAGCCCTAACTCAACAGGTTTGTCCAATCCAATATTGGTTCCAAGGAGGAGATTTGGATGGCTAGATTTGACAGAAAAAGAGTCATCTGTTGGGTCCTTGAGGGCTGCACTATAAGAGCCCGTCACAAACAAAATCCCACAGGTTTCTGCCACCTGAGCCAGTTTTTGATTGATTTCTTTACCTTTTTCACTCCCACCCGTCATGGCATTGATATAAAAAGGAAATTCCCACTTGCGACCTGCAAATTCTGTAGACAAATCAATCTCATCTAGGTCATAGAGCGGTAGCGAGGAGTGGATTAACTCGACCTCATCAAAGCTATTATAGGAGCTTTTTTGCTCAAGGGCATAGCGGATGTGCTCATCCTTACGATTCGTCGTCATGTCCTGTCCTTTCTTGGTATAAGAGCTCAATCCCCAGATTGGCCCAACGGTTTTTTAGGGTTTCAGTTGATTGCTCATCAAAACTCAAGGCAATCCCACAGTCACCGCCACCAGCGCCACTGCTTTTGGCAACAGCTTGCAAACCTTGGCTGGCCATTTTTAACTCTCTAAGCGAAGGCGTGTAAATATCTGTGCTCAAGCCTTCTAAAAGCTGGCTTGCCTTTTCCACCTGCTCGATAATTTTTTCTGCTTTCCCCTGTTCCAAGGTTTCTACCAAAGTAGCTACTGTTGCTTTTGAGGAAGCTAAAAAGTTCTGGTCGATGTTTTGCTTGATTTGCTGGATCATGTCACTCGATACAGCCACTTCCTTGGTCCATCCCACTAGGAAATCACATTCTAGGGCTGGTTGCACTTGTGAGATAGAAAAGCCCCAATCACGCTCCAAAACTGTCGCCAAGTTTTCTTCTTCCAACCAAGCAGCCACCTTCTGACGATCAAAAGACTGGTAGAGAACCAAATCCTCCGCCACAATACAGGCAAGGTCTCCCATAGAACCATTGTCTCCTCGCTTGAGCAAGACCGCGCTAGCCAGCTTGAATAAGAGTTCCTGATCAACCGTAATATCATGTAGAGCCAGCAGAGCCTTGATAACCAAGACAACAACACTACCACTAGAACCCAGACCAAACTTTTTCCCTTCTCGTTCCATTTTGCCATGAATTTCTAGGGAAAAAGGTCGCAAAGTCTGACCACCATCAGCGAGGAAGTCATTCATCAAAGCAATTGTTTCTTGAATCAAACTGTAGGCAGGATTTGGCGTCAAGTCCACTGCAAAATCAAACATATCTGAATAGATACGGTAGCTGTCAGAAAAGGCAACCTCTCCCCTCATATAGATGGGAATGGCCTTTATTAAGGCCAACTGCCCTGGTTCTAAAATAGCATACTCACCCGCCCAATAGAGTTTTCCGCAAGTTTTAACAGCAATCATCTTGACTCAAATCCTTTGTTTTCGACACAATCAAGCGATAACGTTGACCGAAGATTTCTGATAAATGTTCCAAGTCTTTCTCTAGACAAAGGACCTTAACATTGGGACCAGCATCCATGGTAAAGTAACAGGCTTCCCCTTGCTTGCGAAGCTGGCGAACAAAGTCCATGGCTTCATAAGTCGCATCTGTGAGATAAGAAAAGGCTGGTGATGCAGTTTTGGTCGTAGCGTGCATAGCAAGGGCGTTTTTCTCAGTCAATTTCCCAACCTTGGCAAAGTCATTCTCTTTGAGATAAACCAGCATCTCCTGATAATCCTTCTCAGACTGACGCACCCAGTCGTCAAAGGTCGTCGATGTTTCCACACAAAGTTTCATTCCATCTCGGCTAGAGATTGGTTTTTTCTTGTCTTCTAGCACCAACATGATCATAGCTAGTTTCAAGTCTGTCTCAACGGGGTAAATTTCCCCGCTATCCTTATCCCAGGCACCTAGTGGTCCATAAAAACTACGAGAGGAAGAACCTGAGGCAAACTTAGCTTCCTGCGCCAACTGACTCCGATCCAAACCAAGCTGGAAATAGGTATTGCAAGCCTTGACCAAGGCGGACAAACCACTGGAACTTGAGGACAAACCCGCTGCGGTCGGCATGTTGTTTTGGGTATCGATACGGACAAAGCCCTCACCATCTGGACGGTAACGGTCGATGATTTTGCTCATCTTGGCATGCTCTGCCTCATTTTGGAGCTGACCATTGATATAAAAGGCATCAGCCGTCGGTAGAGGTGACAAGGTCGTCTCTGTGTACATATTTTCCAAAGTTAGAGAGATACTGCTAGTAGCAGGAACCATCTCTTTTTCTTTTTTCTTTCCCCAGTATTTGATGATGGCAATATTTGCGTAGGAACGTACTGTTACAGGCTTTCGATCCATGTCTGAACAGCTCCTTTCTCTTCTAATCGTTTTGCTAATTCTTGTGCTTGATCTAGATTGACTGCCAAGGCTATGATACAGCCTCCTAGACCACCACCACTCATCTTGGCTCCCAGAGCACCGTAGCTCACAGCTGTTTCAACGAGGGAATCTGCCTCAGGACTACTGACACCAATTTCTTTTAGATGTAAATGCGCCTGACTGAAGATTTGTCCCAGTTTTTCAGCATCTTTTTGTCTGATCGCATCTTCTGCCTGCTGGGTCAATTCTCCCAAGGCATGCAAAAACGGGAGAGCATCCTTGCCCTTACTTTGAACCACTTGGATGGCTTCGCGTGTATGACCATAAACGCCTGTATCTGCAATCACCAGATAGGCTGATAAGTCCATGTTTAATTCTGTAAAGCCGACATTCTTGATAAAACAAATCGGTCGATTACTGAGACAGGTCTTGGCATCCAAACCACTTGGATTCATATGGGCAATCATCTCTGCTCGATTGACCAAGATTTCCAATACATGATGAGGCAGTTCGGCTTGATAGTAGTCAAAAACAGCTCGAATGGCTGCTATGCTAATAGCTGCTGACGAACCCATCCCCCGTTTTTCAGGAATAGCTGAGTCAATCTGACAACGAATGCAAGCATCCTTGATATTTAGATGCTCAAGCGAAGCATACACCGCCATAGACAAGGTATCCTCCTCATAAAGGCGCCATGGACTTTCAGCAGGGACCACCTTACAAGTCACCTCCACCTCTAAGAGAGGCAGGGAAATGGCAGGATAACCGTAAACGACAGCGTGCTCTCCTATTAAAATAATCTTACTATGTGCCTGACCGACACCAACTTTTTTTGTCATTTTTTCCTTTTGCTAGACGATAAGACCGTCTTATTTTTCACACAAGTATTTATTCTTTCCTATCTATTTTATTATATTTTCACAAAAAAAGCGATTGTTTCCTTCACAATCGCTTCTTTCATTATTGAACCCATTCGCCATTATAATTGACGTAGTAGCCATTCACTCTTGTACTAACTGCTAAAGCACCTGAGCTATAAGCATAGTACCATTTACCATTGACTTGGAACCAGCCTGTCTTCATATCGCCATTACTTGCATGTAGATAGTACCAAGTCGAACCATCTTTCACCCAACCAGTTGCCATGGCTCCTGATGAACGGAGATAGTACCACTTGTTACCGACATAAGCCCAACCTGTCTTCATATCTCCATTTTGAGCATCTAGATAATACCAAGTTGAACCATCTTGATACCAGCCAGTCTCCATAGCTCCTGATGAACGGAGGTAGTACCACTTGTTGCCAAGATACTTCCAACCAGTTTGCATAATGCCAGTTTCTGGGTCTAGGTAGTACCATGGAGCCGCTTTTAGCTTCTCTTCATCATAGGTTAGAGGATAATCCTTGACCCAACCACGTGCTAGCTCCCCAACAGTCAATCTGTTGATGCGAGAATCAAAGCCACCATCCTTCTGTAAATAATACCAATGACCCTCCTCATAAATCCAACCAGTTTTTAAAGTGTGATAACTACGCTGATCTTCAAAATAATAGACTCGTTTCTCTGCTGGACTATCATATTGTTCCCCATGATGTTTGTTGGTGTTTGTAGCAGTTTTTGCTTCTAACACTTGTTTGCCAACAAACTCTTGTAACACCCCATCTTGACCAAAGTAAAACCAATCTGGTCTAAAAGCAATCTCTTGCCTTGGAGAAGGACCAATCGTAACCCCTTTGTGTGGAGCAGGTATATATTGCCAGCCGACAACCATCTCTCCAGATAGAGGATCAAAATAATAGTACTTACCATCAATCACTCGCCAGTAGGTTTCTTTTAGGTCCCCCTTCTTGTAGTAGGTTCTACCATTTTCTCGGACAAATTGCCAGCCTTCTGAATCAGCATCATCCGCAAAGACGGTGCTTGTCGCTAACAAAGAAAAGAAAGAGACTGCTAGTCCAACTCGCATTATTTTTTTCAAAAATTTCATTAGATTTTTCCTCCATAATTGATTGTAGCAAAGACCTGACTGTATGTCAATATAGAAGAATTCGCAAAAAAGCAGTTCCAAATGAACTGCAACTGCTTTCCTATTCTTGCATGGTGTAACCAACACCACGCACGGTTTTAATGTAGCTTTTTTGACCTTTTACGTCAAGCTTGCTACGTAGATAACGGATATAGACATCCACGATATTGGTCTCTGTCGCACTTTCGTACTTCCAAACACTTTCCAACAACTGCTCACGAGTCAAGACTTTCTTGCTTCCCATGAGAGTAGCCAAGAGGTCATACTCACGACGCGTAAGAGCAATCATCTCCTCGCCACGATAAACGGTATGATGTTCTACATCCATACGCAGGTTGCGATAAGACGTTGGAACCTTCATCTGACTACAGTGTTGGTCAATGAAGTCCCGACCTCGGAAAATCGCTGAAATACGAGCCACCAGCTGATCAATAATCACTGGCTTATAGATGTAAGAAACGGCGAAGCGCTGGATTGTCTCAATCTGGTCTTGCAATTCTTCTCGATGGTCCAAGACCATGATCACTGAGGCTGGTTTTGTCCGACTCAGCTTGTCTGCAAAATCCTGGGCCGTCATATCCCCCAGATGAGCATTCAGTAAAATCAAGTCATAGTCCGTCTGAAGAGCCATGGAGAGGGCTTTTTGCCCCTCCTCTACCTGATCAACACGATATTGCTCTTTTTGGAGTTCCAGACTGAGAAAATGAGCTAGATTTCGTTCTTTCTCAAGTAATAAAATCCGTTTCCCCATGGCAGACCTACTTATTTTTCGTCATACCAAGAGTAGTGGAATGTTCCTTCTTTGTCTTTACGTTGGTAAGTGTGGGCACCAAAGTAGTCACGTTGTGCTTGGATTAAGTTAGCTGGAAGGTCAGCTGAACGGTAGCTATCAAAGTAAGTAATAGCTGCTGAGAAGGTTGGCACTGGTACACCAGCTTGAACAGCAAGAGCTACGATATCACGCACTGCTTGTTGGTACTTAGCAGTAACATCCAAGAAGTACTCATCCAAGAGAAGGTTAGCAAGGTCTGCATCACGATTGTAGGCATCTGTGATCTTTTGCAAGAAACGTGAACGGATGATACAGCCATCACGCCAGATAGATGCGATGTCTGCAAATGGCAAGTCCCAGTTGTTTTCTTTAGAAGCTACACGCAATTGAGCAAAACCTTGTGCGTAAGAAATGATTTTTGAGAAGTAAAGAGCTTGACGGATCTTTTCGATCAACTCTGCCTTGTCTCCTTCAAATTTGAAGGCAGCAGGTTTTGGAAGAACCTTGCTAGCATGCACACGTTCTTCTTTGTAAGTAGAGATGTAGCGTGCAAATACGGACTCAGTGATGAGTGACAATGGCACACCAAGGTCAAGTGCTGATTGACTCGTCCATTTACCAGTTCCCTTGTTACCTGCAGCGTCAAGGATGTAGTCTACGATTGGTCCGTCTTGGCCTTCATCGTCTTTACGGCTCAAGATATCAGCTGTGATTTGAATCAAGTAGCTGTCCAATTCACCCTTGTTCCACTCAGTGAAGATTTCAGCCATATCTTCTGCAGAAAGACCGAGCAAGTGTTGCATCAGGTCATAGCTTTCTGCGATCAATTGCATATCGCCATACTCGATACCGTTGTGGACCATT
>NZ_KQ970182.1:312683-318072 GCF_001579015.1 Streptococcus oralis | reverse complement strand
TTACGACGGATGGTATCTTTGTAGAAAGTGTTCCCTCCGTCGATCAAGATGTCACCCTTGTCAAGGTGTGGAAGAAGGGCTTGGATAGTTGCGTCTGTACCAGGTCCAGCTTGAACCATGAGCATGATACGACGAGGTTTTTCGATTGAGTTTACAAAGCTTTCCACGTCATAGCTTGGCACAAAGTTCTTTTCAGGATGGCAAGCAATCACATCTTCTGTTTTTTCTTTACTACGGTTGTAGATAGCAACTGTGTAACCACGAGATTCGATATTTAGGGCAAGGTTACGACCCATTACGGCCATACCTACGACACCAAAGTTAGCTTTTGTCATGTGACACTCCTCTTGTTTAATATGTTTTATTTTATCATTTTTACCTATGAAAGGAAAGAATTTTGTAACGATTGCTTAGTAGTCCAAGTCATCTGCGTGACCAGAAGCATTCCCGACAAAGTAACCCGTCTTACAGTTGAGGGTGAAGAGATAGGTTCCATCTGGTTTGTAGAGGTTATAATAACCATTTCCGTTTACGATATTGACCCGTTCTAGGATATATTGATTACCAGTGATATAACCGCGAGCACGTGATGTTGCTAGGATTTGTTCCAGAACACCATCAGCAAAAGTCCAGGCAGGGTTGTTGCTATCGTCTACAGCTGATTGGTTGTATGGTACACGGCTGACACTTCTTTGAAGGTTGACACCATCGCTAGACAGGCCTCCGTTTGTATCATTACTAGCTGGGGCAGTTGGAGAACTTGATGCAGAACTAGATGAAGCAGACGAGCTGTTCGTACTACTATCAGTCGTTGTGCTTGAACTTTCTTGGCTACTGCTACTTGAACTTGAACTAGAGGCACTTGTTTGCTGACTCTTACCAAGGCTAATGGCCTTATCTAACAGTTTATCTAGCTCTGTATTTCCCGTTTTAATTTCTGCAAATTTAGCATTTGCCTTGATTTTTGCATTGGTATCCAAGACACCGTCGGTAATTGCAGGAGTCTCAAACTGGGCATTGATATCTTGGATAGCCTTGATTTGAGTTGCTAGGCTATCATACTTAGATTTTGCAAGTGTATGCTCTCGGCTACCTTCAAGTTTATCTAACAAGGTCTTTAGCTGATCCAGCTTATCAAACTGACTATTTTTCAAAGCTGTTTTGTTAGCATCCGTATAGAAGGCATCATAGAGGGTATTAAACTCTTGTAGGTCCGTTTGTGTTTCTTGATTGTTAGAAGACGACTGAGAAGACTGGATGGCTTGGTTGGAGCGAGTTACTTGGCGATAGACGTAGTAGCTTCCTGCCAAGACGAGAGCTGCCGCCAAGACTGATCCCGCAACCACCCACTTTCTCTTCTTAGAATCACTTTCAGGCTCTGACTGGGCTGAACGAGAAAGAATAGATGTCTCCTCTTCTTTTTCATCAGCAACCTCTACTGGCGCTTGCTTTTCCAACACAAGCGACTCCAAGTCTTTGTTTTCTTCTCCTAAAGGAGGCAAAATCACGTCTGAGCTTGTAGTTTCAGCTGAATCTGACACCGTTTCTTCTGAAACTGTCTCGGGTTTCTCTATGACTGGCGCCGATTCTTCAGTGATTTCTGGAACTTCCTGTGTCAATTCTTCTTGAGCTTGAGCTGCTAGTAGCTCTTCTTTTTTAAATTGACGTGTTTCAAACTTATCCGCCTCGATTTCCTCGCGGTGTTGTTTGATATATTTATCCAGAATGCTGTCTTCTGGCAGAACACCCGCTTCGACTTCTTCATTTTTACGAATGACTTGACCAACTGTCAAATCTTTAGCCTCTCCAAAATCAAATTGGGCTTCTTGTTGCTCATGATTCTGCTGATCCTGTGTTTTGTTACTCATTTGTCTTCCTTTCTATTTCAACTCTTGGCGTTTGACACGCTGACCAAAGTATTGATACAAATCCACTTTTAAGGTCCCGTTATAGAGTTTTCGTTTTTTGTCAGCTGGACTTCCGTACTTGCTTTCAAAAGCTTCGTCACTCGTCAGGATAAACTTACTCCACGTTTTCAGTGGTGCAAAGACTTGTCCCATCTCAGCATAGAGCTTGGTAACTCCTGCATCATCAGACAAACGTTCCCCATATGGTGGATTGGAAATGATAACGCCATTAATCTTGTCAGTGCGCAAGTCCTGTACCCGCATTTGCTTAAAGGTGATATCACCTGCGACACCTGCTGCTTGAGCATTTGCCTTGGCAATTTCCACCATGCGAGCATCTATATCACAGCCCATAATGTCCAGTTCCAGTTCACGGTCAATTTTCTTAGCAGCCTCGGTACGCACTTCTTGAATTAACCGATCGCTGACCCAGTTCCATTCCTCAAAAGCAAAGGAACGGCGAAGGCCAGGAGCCATCTTTTTAGCTATCATAGCCGCCTCGATACAGAAAGTTCCTGAACCACAGGTCGGATCAATTAAAGGCTTGTCTGGATACCAGTTAGAGAGTTGTAAAATGGCTGCTGCCATGTTTTCCTTGATAGGTGCTCCACCCTTTTCCGTACGATAGCCACGCTTGAAAAGACTAAATCCTGTTGTATCAATCATGACAGTTGCCATATCTTTAAGGATGGACACCTCAATCTTAAATTCAGGACCATTCTCCATCAAGGGAACACCTTCTGGGCGAGCATAATGTTTTTGCAGTTTCTTCACAACAGCCTTCTTGGAAATCGCCTGAACACTAGGCTCATTATGAAGTTTAGACTTAACACATTTAGCCTTTGAGATAGGGAAACGTGCTCCAAGCGGAAGATAGTTTTCCCAATCTAGAGCAAAAACTCCTTGAAAGAGTTCTTCAAAGGTCTTTGCAGGAAAGCTCCCGACTACAATCTTGATGCGGTCAGCTGCTCGAAGCCAAAGATTGGTCTCAATGATTGCCCGCACATCTCCTTGGAAACGGACACGGCCATTTTCAACCTGGCAGTCATAACCGAGCTCTCGCACCTCACGCCCAACGACAGCTTCAAGACCCGCTGCAGCAGTTGCGATTAAATTAAATTCTTTTTTCATTTTACAGTCTTGCAAGACCTTTCTTTTGTTCACTTTAAAAAATGAGGTTGAGAAAGATTTCTCAGCCCCAACCTATATGCAATTTTCTATAAGCCATGTTTTGTTCCAGAAGTGACTAGGACCACTTCCTTCGATAATCATCTGTCTACCACTAACAGCATGAAGCTGCTAGCAGTCAGAGTACTACGTTCGTTTCCGTGCACTCCATGCCCCGACCAGAATTTGGGTTGCTAGCTTGAGGGGTTTACCGCGTTCCACTCTCTCCGTTTCCAGAGAGACTCCGTCACTGTGGCACTTTCAAGCCTACTCTGACCTATCCGAAGACTTAGCCATTTCGACTGCCGTAACGATCTCTCGTCCCTAGGCTTATGGTTTCGCCTAGCACAAACACTACAGGCATCACAGCCTGTGCTAGCATGGACTTTCCTCATGAAAAGAGATTCTCTTCACGCGATTATCCAAAAATTGCATTTATGCACTTGATAAACACTCAATTATCAATCTTGATTGTCTAAAATTTGCTTGCCAAATACTTCTTTTTCAAGTCGATTTAAGCGTTTCAAGATATCAAAATTTGTCATCGAGGTAGTGCTCGTCATTTCGATAGAATCCGGCTGAGTCGGCGTTGTCTGCGATTTATGAGACAATTCCTCCTTCAAATCAGCAATCTCCTGACGAAGAGATTTAACCAAAGCTGCATAGGTTTCATAATCCTTAATCACATCATCCAAGAACTCGTCCACTTCTGCCTTACTGTATCCACGAACTTCACGTCCAAAGTCCTGTTCAAAAATATCTTTCGCTGAAAAAATAATACTTGCCATCTCTATCTCCATTATCAGTTGCTAGTATTATTATATAAAAAAACAAACAAAAATCAAGGTCAAAGCCTCAATTTTCGGGAAAATTTTCTGCCAATTCATTTAAGTCCTCAAATGTTAATCTTCTTGTAACATAGTTTTCTTGATTTTTCATCATTTGGTAAAAATAGCCTAACTTGCTTTCCTTTTCTTCGTCATAAAAGAGATAGCATCCGTCCGTATTTTCCAGCAAAAATTTCTGATAATCACGCAGTTGTCCCTTATGCTCATAGTGTGGATAGGCGTATTTAACGAAATCAACTTGTTTAAATTCACTTAGTTTGACCTGATTAGCCTCATTCCAATTACTTCCATGAGTTTCGAAATCGAAAATCGTTGCAAGTTGAAATCCATAGTCTGCTTTCATATCCTGAGCAACTTCTAGCACCCAGTATTCAAAACCCAGAGCACCTGTAAAGACAAGCCAAACTACTCCATCCTCAGCTAGGCGTTCTAAGTCTCGTCGGATAACCTTTTTTATGATTTCAAGGCGGATATCCTTATCATTAAACAAACCCAAATCAAAGGCAGAGTAGCCCAAAATTAAAACCGTTACCATTTTTAACCTTTCTTTGTAATTTTATGATATAATGAAGTGATGTTATTGTACCAATAAGGAGAACTATGGTCAACTATCCACATAAAATTTCATCACAGAAAAAGCAGGTCTCCCCTTCACAAACAAAAAATTTCGCAAATCGGGGAATGTCTTTTGAAAAGATGATCAATGCTACCAACGACTACTATCTGTCACAGGGAGTGGCTGTTATCCACAAAAAACCTACCCCCATCCAAATCGTACGTGTTGATTATCCCCAAAGAAGTCGAGCCAAGATCGTTGAAGCCTACTTCAGACAAGCCTCAACCACAGACTATTCAGGGGTTTATGATGGATACTACATCGACTTTGAAGCCAAGGAAACCAGACAAAAATATGCGATTCCGATGAAGAATTTTCATCCTCATCAGATTCGTCATATGGAACAAGTCCTTGCCCAACAAGGTATCTGCTTTGTCCTCCTTCACTTTTCTTCTCAGCAAGAAACCTACTTATTGCCGGCCATTGACCTCATTCGTTTCTATCATAAGGATAAGGGACAAAAGTCAATGCCACTTGGATATATTCGAGAATTTGGATATGCAATTGAGCCAGGTGCTTTTCCTCAGATTCCCTATCTCGACGTTATCAAAGAACACTTACTAGGTGGTAAAATAAGATGAACAAACAAACTATCCTACGAATAGCTAAGTATGTAAGTATCTGCCTTTTGACCTTATTTATCGCAGCTATTATGCTAGGCGGAGGTCTCTTCCTCTACTATGTGAGCAAGGCTCCAGCCCTATCCGAAAGTAAACTAGTCGCTACAACGTCTAGTAAGATTTATGACAGCAATGACGAGCTTATTGCCGACCTTGGATCAGAACGTCGTGTCAATGCACAAGCAAATGAGATTCCAACTGAGTTGGTAAATGCTATCGTCTCAATCGAAG
>NZ_KQ970182.1:310020-312307 GCF_001579015.1 Streptococcus oralis | reverse complement strand
CTTCAACCCTGACACAGCAGTTGATTAAATTGACCTATTTCTCTACTTCAACTTCTGATCAGACCCTTTCACGTAAGGCTCAGGAAGCATGGCTTGCCGTTCAGCTCGAACAAAAAGCAACCAAACAAGAGATTCTAACTTACTACATCAACAAGGTCTACATGTCAAACGGTAATTACGGAATGCAGACAGCTGCTCAAAATTACTACGGTAAAGACCTCAAAGATTTAAGTTTGCCCCAATTGGCCCTCTTAGCCGGAATGCCTCAAGCTCCAAATCAGTATGACCCTTACTCACATCCAGAAGCTGCTCAAGAACGCCGAAATCTCGTTCTCTCTGAGATGAAAGGGGAACATTATATTACTGCCGAGCAATACGAAAAAGCTATCAACACCCCTATTACTGATGGTCTCCAAAGTCTGAAGTCAGCCAATACCTATCCACCTCACATGGATAATTACCTCAAAGAAGTAATTGACCAAGTTGAACAGGAAACGGGCTACAACCTTTTAACTACAGGTATGGAAGTTTATACCAACGTTGATTCCAATGTCCAACAACGTCTCTGGGATATCTACAATACCGACGAATACGTTAATTATCCAGATGATGAGTTACAAGTAGCTTCTACCATCGTTGATGTCACAAACGGAAAGGTGATTGCCCAGCTAGGTGCTCGCCACCAATCAAGCAATGTTTCCTTTGGCATCAATCAGGCTGTTGAAACCAACCGTGACTGGGGTTCTACTATGAAGCCTATCACTGATTATGCTCCTGCTTTGGAGTATGGTATTTATGACTCTACGGCTGCGATGGTTCGCGATGTTCCCTATAACTATCCTGGAACTGACACCCCTGTCTACAACTGGGATAAGAGTTACTTTGGAAATATTACATTACAGTACGCCCTACAACAGTCACGAAACGTGCCAGCTGTAGAAACGCTCGATAAGGTTGGACTAGATCGTGCCAAGACGTTTCTAAATGGACTAGGCATTGACTACCCAAGCATACACTATGCTAATGCTATTTCAAGTAATACAACCGAATCTGATAAAAAGTATGGAGCAAGTAGTGAGAAGATGGCTGCTGCTTACGCGGCTTTTGCTAATGGTGGTATCTACCGTAAACCAATGTATGTCAACAAGGTCGTCTTTAGTGATGGTAGTTCAAAAGAATTTTCTGACCCTGGTACACGGGCTATGAAAGAAACTACTGCCTACATGATGACGGAGATGATGAAAACTGTCCTAACCTATGGAACTGGTCGTGGTGCCTACCTCTCATGGCTACCACAAGCTGGTAAAACTGGTACATCAAACTACACAGATGACGAGATTGAGAGATACATTAAGAACTCTGGATATGTAGCTCCTGACGAAATGTTTGTCGGCTATACTCGTAAATACTCAATGGCTGTTTGGACTGGTTATTCTAACCGTCTCACTCCTATCGTTGGGGATGGTTTCTACGTCGCTGCTAAGGTCTATCGTTCGATGATGACTTATCTTTCTGAAGATGACTCCCCTGGTGATTGGACCATGCCGGAGGGTCTCTATCGAAGCGGAGAATTCATCTTTAAAAATGGAACACGCTCTACATGGACAAATCCATCTCCCCCACAGCGTTCTATCCCTGAAACCTCTACTTCTGAAAGTACATCGCAAACTACTACGACTCCCCCAAATACAACTCCAAACACGAGCAACAGTCAGCAACCAAATTCACCTCAACAAAATACAAATCCTAATCAACAAAATCAGGCTCCTCAAACAGGACAGCCATAATAAAAACAGCCTCCTGAGAATATTCTTTCTCAGGAGGTTTTAGCTATTGGCAAATAGTTCTTGTGACTCTCTAGCATGAGAGGGATATGTTCCAATCTTTTAGTGTGGGTAGTTTGGTAGAATACCTTAGTTCAAGTTCATGTGATTGGATTAATATTGTTTTTTATTATTTGTAGAATATATACGATAATAGTTCATTAAAACTTAATATACTTCTGTGGTAATAAAACAATATTCAAAAATGGAATCTTTTTCAATATATAAGTTGCTAGTATGGATAAATACCAGCCTAAGACAATCCCAACAACAACGTGAAGAAAAACTGAGTTTACTCCCACTTTCAACATTAGAATCCGAATCATGCTACAAATTGGTGCATGAAGAATATAGATACCTAAACTATCTTTCCCGTATTTAGTGAAATATAGGAAAGTTTTAGGAAAATTTTTCTCCATTTTAGGAAAAATCACAAAAGCAGCTAATACACAGACAATAAAAGC
>NZ_KQ970182.1:304826-309814 GCF_001579015.1 Streptococcus oralis | reverse complement strand
CCCCACAAACCCGGATTACTATAGTTTACGTGTTCCTTCTTCGAATCAATTTCATAAAACAAGAACCAAGCGAACATATAAATAAAATCAAATAGCACAAAGAAAAGCAGAAACTTTTTCAAATTAATTTTATCAAAGTGAACTTCACTCAACACACTACCAAGAAAGAAACAAATACCCCACACTAATGTTCTTTGAATAATAAAAATGTCAGTTCGAATAAATAGGGTTAAACAATAAGCAAAAACACTTATTAAAAATAACATTCTACGATTTTTGATTAAAATAGATACTAATCCATAGATTATCAAAATAGACCATAGTATATATAAATACCATGAAACCCCAAGAGGATCTTTATAGATATTTAGCAAATCAGATATGGTTGTAGGAACACGAACAGATGCCCCCGCAATTTTTTGAAGACCAAAGTGAATGATTGAATAGAAAATATATGGCAGACCAAAAACAATTGTCTTCTTTTTAGCATATTGCCAGAACTCTTTCAAATCAGATATGGGTTTGAAAAAGTATCCTGATAGGGCAAAAAATACGGGTATATGAAATATATAGACTTGTGCTACTAATAGTGATAATATATTGTCCGCTGTGGGGAATTTTTCTGATTGATACAGTCCAAGCAACACATGTCCTACTAAGACTAAAAAGATGGAAAAACCTTTTCCAAAATCTATCCAGTTAATTCTATTTTTTGCCATGCTCAAACTCTTTCTCCACAACCTCAAGTGCCCGTTCAATCACCACATGCATATCGTAATATTTATAATCTGCTAAACGCCCACAGAAGATAACTTTATCATTCTTTGAAGCTTCCTCTTGGTACTTAGCAAACATAGCATTATTTTTCTCATCGTTGATCGGATAGTAAGGCTCGTCCCCACGCTTCCAGTCAGCTGGATATTCACGCGTGATAACTGTCTTTGGCTGCGTTCCATATTCAAAATGTTTGTGTTCGATGATACGAGTATAAGGAATTTCACGCTCTGTATAGTTCACTACAGCATTCCCTTGATAATTTTCCTCATCCAAAATTTCATGCTCAAAGCGAAGGCTACGGTACTCTAACTCTCCGTGCTTGTAGTCAAAATACTGGTCGATCATTCCTGTGAAGACAACTTTTTCAGCTGATGCTTCCAACTCCTCACGATGAGCAAAAAAGTCCACTCCAAGCTCAACTTCAACGTCTTTAAGCATGTTTTCGATAATGACATTGTAACCACCAATAGGAATTCCTTGGTAACGGTCGTTAAAATAGTTATTATCAAAGGTTAAACGAACTGGAAGGCGTTTAATGATAAATGGAGGAAGGTCTGTCGCAGAACGTCCCCACTGCTTTTCAGTATAACCCTTGATCAACTTTTCATAGATATCTGGACCAATCAACTTGATGGCTTGTTCTTCAAGGTTTTTAGGTTCAACATCCTTCATATCAGCTGTCTGCTCAGCAATCTTGTCCTTGACTTCTTGTGGTGTCTTAGTTCCCCACATAGCGTAGAAGGTATTCATATTGAAAGGAAGATTATAAAGACTTCCTTTGTAGTTTGCGACAGGTGAGTTGATATAGTTGTTAAACTCAGCAAATTGATTCACATAGTCCCAAACTTTTTTATTAGACGTATGGAAGATATGGGCACCATATTTATGGACATTAATCCCTTCTATATTCTCACAGTAGATGTTCCCACCGATGTGATCACGTTTATCAATCACTTTTACCTTTTTACCACGGTTGGTTGCCTCATGAGCAAAAATTGCTCCAGACAAACCAGCTCCAACGATTAAATAGTCGTACATATTAAATCTCCTTTTTATAATTTAACGATTCGATTGAAATAAGGAATTTTCATTAGCATTCCAATAATAATAAAACTAACACTTAAAGTAAATATAGCAAAAAGTAAATATGATCCTACGAAACTAAAACCAATTAGTTTTTCCCATACCTTCATAATATATGTGTGTATTATAAAAACTCCCATAGTTTGATTAGAAAGGGAAACAATAGATTCGCTCCGTTTTTCATTCACAGTAAGCGTGAGGATAGTTAGAAAAATTCCCAAGCTTACAACTTTTACAAATAAAATATCATAAAAATATTCAGCAAAAAAATTATGGTAAGTGGTTCTTGCTAAGAAAAATAATATTAAAGGCGAAACCAGAAACAAAAGTACTACGATTATTTTCATCCATCTCTTAAACCTATTTTTGATAATATCTTTGTCAAATTGAGCTATAAAGCCACCTAAAAGATAATAGAAAAACCAAGTCCATAATCTAAAAGTTTGTATTACATATGTTTGTATTGGCATTTGAAGTACAATATTGGCCAACTCAAAAATCAGACCAATAACTACCAATAAAGATAAAATATAGAAATATCTTCTTTTTGAATTTAGAAATTTTTTCAAAATCGGCAAACATATATAAATAAGTATTAGGTTCCGAAAAACCAAAACTGAAAAAAATAACCTTTTTGTATTAAAGAACCTACAATTTTTTTAATTAGGTTCTCTGTGAAGTCTCTTTTGAACACCCAAACGATAAAGGTCCATGACGACACTGTGATTAGAATCCATTTTACTTTCTGCAGTATGTAAGAATAGGTAATCTCTCTCTTTCCTAACAATAAATAACCATTGACCATAAAAAATAGAGGGATAGAATAGGTTCCTAAGTAGTATAAATATGTTGAAAAATTCCATGAACCTGTCTCTTTAAATCCTCCCATCGCTGTATGGAGTAGAACAACCCCAACACATGCAAGTACTTTTAGTAGATCTAAGTTAATATTTCGATATTTGCGCATTCTAATTTTTCCTAATTATTTGTTTTAATTCTTTCACATCTACCACTTTTAGAGATAGAATCGCAAAAAGGTAAATGATTCCACCAATCACAGCAAATGCTAGAACATTTACGGTTGGTGAAAAATGTATGACTGTTTTTGAAACTAGCAAGAGGCCATACATAATAGCTGATGCTAGAATAATCTTCATCATCGATCCGATAATCGGAACATCTTTTATATATTTGCGAGTAAAGAACAGTTGAATTGCCCATACTAGCGCCTCTGTTAAGACAGATACAATTGCCGCCCCTATATAACCAAGCTTAGGGAGAAATAACAAATTCAATCCCACACTCAGAATAGCGGGGACCGTCGTTGAAACCATAAATTCCTTATTTTTGTTGTGCGGAATCAAGATTTGAATTCCCATTATATTAGTCCAACCGATAAAGAACATACGGAAAATCATAATGGCAATTGCATAGCGTGCATCTTGAAAGTCTTGACCAAGGAAAAATTGGACAAAATCATCATTAACAATCAACATTCCTGCCATAATTGGAAAAATAACCAAATTATAAATTAAAAAGGACATCTCATGCATCTTATTGACTGCCTTATGATCACCTGTCGCTAACAAATGAGCGACACGAGGTAACATAACGCTTCCCAAGGAAGTTACCAAGGTCAAAAGTATATTTACCAACTTTAGAGCCTGGTCATAAATCCCTACATCTTTTGTCGAAGCTAACGCTCCGAGCATGGTACGATCTAGCGTAACATACAAGGAAATAGCCACTTGCGGCAGGAACAATAATATGACGGGCTTCACATGATACCTAGCATATTCTATGTCAAAATGCGGTTTACCAATAAACTCACTAGCAGGCAACCACATACTTAGCTGTCCCAAGAGTTCAAACATAGTTAGTAAAAAGACATAGAGGTATAGGTCATTTGCAGATTTGACAAAGAGGAAGACGGAGATCACCCCAACTAGTTTAACCGTAATATTTCGAACAGTAATCTTTCGAAAATCTTCTAAACCTTGAAAGAGCCAGGATATATCTAATCCTTTAGAAAACAAACTCAAGCCAAGAATATAGGCTACCGGATTTTGCATAAAGGGAAGAGTCAGACAAAGAAGAGTATACAAGGACATAGAAAGAACTGTTGCACCTAATTGCAGGGAGTAGATTCCCCAAAAGTTTTTTTGAATTTCCTTGCGATGTCCTGAAATGACCTTGGTCCCATAGTTAGCAACTCCTAGCGTTGCTAAGAGGATGAAGTAGGTGACAATGGAATTAAAGTATCCATACGTCCCTAAATCATCTGAAGAAAAGACCCGTGTTACATAGGGAGTCGTAATAATCGGGAGTAAAATCACCAACAATTGGTAAGAAAGATTGTAGGCGTAGTTTTTTAATACTTTCATTACTTTTTCTCCATTATATCTAGATTTAACTTTTTAAATAGCTACTGTCTCTACCTAGTTGACTAGCCATTTGTATTTTTTAAAATCCTAAATTGTCAAATTAAGCCAGACTTTTCAAGTAACTCAGAAAAACTTGGTAGGGTGATTGATAATTCAATGATTTCCTAGGAATTCTATTTCTTTTATCAGCTATAGCTGATAAATAATTTTGAGAAATAGTAGTAAAATCCATTTGTTTCGGTAATCCATTCCGTCTTAATAAGCCATTAGAATGTTCATTGAGACCTCGTTGACCAGGACATCCTGGATCCGCAAAGAAAATATCAATGTCATGTGCATTCGAAATAGATTTCCAATTAGAAAATTCTTTCCCACAATCAAACGTTATCGACTTAAAGAGATGACTGGGAACTTGAGACAACCATTGATTGATGGAGGCCTCAATATCACTTGCTTTGCGTCCATTGGTTTTCAGTGTGATGATGGCTTTTGAGAGGCGTTCTACTAAGGTAATGACTGCACTTTTGTGTTTTTCTCCCACAATTGTATCCCCTTCTAGATGACCAAATTCCGTCTTAAAATTAGGATAACTGTCTGCTCTCTCACGTAAATCTCTGCGCAATGCTTGTTTTCCTCGTTTTTCGCTATGACCATTTGGTTTTCTTTTGCCTTTCCAAGGTAGATCCTCTTTCTTTAGAATACCACAGTCTGCTAGTCGATAGAGAGTTCTCATAGAACAAGAAA
>NZ_KQ970182.1:291115-304470 GCF_001579015.1 Streptococcus oralis | reverse complement strand
GACACATAATCATTATTGTTAGTCGATGAAGTAAAATTAGGTCCATATAAATTAAATTTTATTCTATTTTCATTTTTTAATAACTCAGTTAAATAACCACTTTTTTGGGGTGAAAGGTTACCTGCAATTACAACTGTTTTATCAAAAGATGCTTTTTCTTTATTAAAATTATCCAGTAAATAATCAAAAATACCGAGTACAACTATTTTTTCACCATCAATCTTATTTTCTATTAAGAACTCCTTCATCCGTTGGTTATGACAAATAATCACATCAGCATTTTTAATATACTGTTCCTTAGAAATTAGATTTTTTTATTTCCCGAATACCTTAATGACTCTAAATCGTTTATTAAAAAGATCATTTTAGCTTTTTTATATTGTAATAATTTCATTAAAAAATTTTTTAGTTTCCCATGAGTAGCAAAAGGAAATTGAAATATCACAATATCATTACTTCTAATTCTAATAAGACACAACAGTAATTTAAATGCATAATCAAATATTCTTACTAGCTTACTATTTTTTTTTAATGTTACCAATGGTTTAATTTTATAGTCTTGAAATATTTTCTGTAAATCATTTGGTGCTTTTGTAGCTGCTGTTGAGTCGCTACCAAACTCTTCATGAATATAATATAAGTTACTCATTTTTCACCCTCTTAACAATTTTTCTAATTCTAGCCATCATTACTACCATATATACTAAAATTAGAGGCTGTTCAAGATTAATAGCAGTTTGCTTAATGCTTTGGTTTCTAATTTTATGATAGTTATAAATCATCCCAAATTTTCTCTTTAATGTAAAATCAATTTGTAACAATTCCTTGGTCATCATTTGATGTGCAACTGGATTATTAAATAAAATTTTTTCACTATTTTTGGTTAAACCGTCTTCTAAATAGTCACATAAATAAATTATCTCATTAAACCAACGTAATTTATAACCTCTTCTTGCAACTTCATTCCATAAAACAACTTCACTCATAAAGTTTTCTCCATCTATCACTGGAAACTTAATACTCTTTAAAATATCTGTTCGATATACTTCTGCCTTATCTCCTAAAATATTATGTTTAGCTCGATGTAAATTGTCACAATCTATATATGTTCCTTCAAAGGTCTCTCCAACTATTCTTTTTTTAGAGAAACCTTTATTAAATGCTACGCCTGCAAAACTTTTATCAAAGGCAATTCCAGAATAGTTATTAAAAATTTTCTCAATAGCATCATCTGTCAATGAATCATCGGAATCAACGATGAAGAATAGCTCCCCTCTAGCTAAATCCAAACCATGATTAATTGCTCTATGCTTCCCACCATTTTCTTGATAAATATAGCTTATATCTAATTCATTTTCTGATAAAAATTTCTGAACTACCGTTGAGGTATCATCCGTTGAACCATCATCTACAATTATCCACTCAAAATTTTTATTAGTTTGCTTCACCAGAGAGTCATACAATTTTTTTAATAAGTTCATCCTATTATATGTAGCTGTAAATACTGTAACTTTTAAACTCATTATAATTCCTTTCTTCTACCTACAAAATCCACAAATAAAACTGGGAAAATAAAACCAGAAAACCCATAGGATTCAAACATTAATGAAATAAAGACACTGCTAATCAAGATTGCTTCCTTTAATAAAAATATATTTTGTTTTATTCTTAACAACATAAACAACAAGTAACCTATAAAAAATAATACACCTAAACGAAGAATTAAACCCACATAACCACTATCAATAATTACATCTCCTGCTAAAGTAGGTAGTGCTCCCTTTATAACATTCCCAAAAAGATTATATCCATATTCAGCTACAAAAACATTACCACTGTAAATTCTATTGGTAAAAAGTTTATTCAAAAAAATGAAAGGTTCCCTCACTTCAAAATAGGTAGTTGCTAAAATAATAAATAGCGAACTTACTACCATTACTATATAAATAAATGAGCTTTTAACAACTTTGTATAGAGTACCTCTAAAATCAAAAATAAAACAACTTAAAATAATCAATAAACTTATTAAGAAAGAAGTTCTAGAGTCAGTTATGGCAAATATAAAATAATTAAATATAAGAAGACTGCCGTAGAAAATAAATTTATTTCTTTTGAGTTTAAAGACATATAATGCATTCAAAGTAATTGCATAAGCCATAAGTCCCAGTGAATTGGGGTGAATAAATCCTAAGGAACCTCTAGATACTCCACCAGTTCTAAAAACAAGGATGTTGCCAATAACTCCTATATGAGAAAGTACAACTACACTTACTAAAAAAATCACGAGTATTAATAAGTGAATCTTGTTTAATCCCTTATTACTTTCTATAACTGTTGGATAAAGTAGAAAAAAATTCATTAAATCAAAAAAAGCCAATCCTTGAAAGTAAACTAAAAAACATAAATATAGCGTAAAAGATAAACAAAGCAGTTTCAATTGATTAAATCCGTAAATTACTGTATGGAGTGTCAATAAAAATACTGAACTAGCTAAAATTAAGATATTTAAACTATCAATTTTCGCAATATTTACAAATTTTAACATATATAGAACTGCTGATATGGAGAACAATATATTAAAAACTAGATTATATACTCTATCATGTTTCACAAATTATTTCTCCTTTATTTTTGAAAATATTGCTTCAAGCTTCTTCACTGCTTCCTCATTAAAATCCGTGTTTTTCCTAAGAACTTCCTTCTGGAGAATAAATTCCATTCCTCTAGCCAGTGCCTCACTATCATGATCAACTTCTATAACATCAAAATATTTCCTCATTAATTCTGATCCTTGGGTTTTAGTCGAAATCGTGGGAACTCCTAATATTGATGCTTCAGCTAAAACATAACTAAATGATTCTGAAATCGAGCTTTGAACCAACCCTTTACTTTGTCTTATATAAGAGTATGGGTTACTTTGAAAACCGACTAATTGAATGTAATTTTGCTCACCTAGAATCTCAATCTGATTTTGCAGTGTTTGCCGTAGATCTCCTTCACCTAAAATTAATAAATGAAATTCAGGATATTTTTTTCTAAATTGGTGAAATGCATTTATTAATAATGAATAATTCTTCACTTCTGCCAATCTTCCTACTGCACAAAAATAAGGAAATGTCTTTTGAACCTTTGATTCTTTGCTTAATCTTTCTATTTCATTTCGATCTATTAAATTGGGAACTATATCCAATTTACATGATGGAAATATTTTTTCAAAACTTTCTTTCTGACCTAAAGAAACAGCTAAAACATCATGAAATTTTTGATAGCACACACTCTCATCTCTGACACTTCTAAACGATTTACGAGAGTACCAATTCTTAGAAAAATCACAATGAATATACGCTAATTTTAGACTATCTTCATTGTATGAGCCTGAAATAATTTTAGTCGGCTTTCCTTCTATATACGCAAATTCTATGTCGAATTTTTCTTTTTTAAATCTAGTTTTATTAAGAATAAATTTATAAACCAATGTCCTAGGAAAAAATTTCACTACCTTATTCAAAAGTTTTTCAATAAGATATGGTGAATCTTTTTTTATGAAATAATCTATTTTTATGTCTTTGAGTTTTTGTGCATAATAATTATTCTTTTCACTATATACAAGTAAAGAAATATCATACTTATACTTGAACTGCTGTATAAAATTTACCAGTGATTTTTCAGCTCCGCCTCCTGTTAAGCTAGTTATGCAAATTAACATTTTTCTCATTTTAACGATTATCCGCTCCTATTTCTTCTATTAAATATATCCACTGATTAAGAATTTTATTTTTATCAAATTTATCCATATTGTCTTTGGCATGTTCTGAGAAAGATTGTCGCAAATCATCATTTTTCATCAATTCAAGCAATTTCTCACTCATCTGATCCGTATCATAACAATCAATCAGAAATCCGTTGATTCCATCTTCAACAATCTCATTAGGTCCCGTCGGACATCTAAAGCTAACAATAGGAAGATTGTATTGTTGTGCTTCTAATAGGACTAAAGGCAAGCCCTCATAGCGAGAAGTCATGACGTAGATACTATGATTGGGATAAATATTCTCAGTTCCCTTTACATTTCCTTTAAAATTAACTTGTGAAGAAACACAGCCTTCTTCTAGTTTTCTTTTTAGCTCCTGTTCAATAAGTTTATCCCCTGAACCATATATATCCCATTGCCAGTCTGGATGTTGTGATAATACTTTTATAGCTACTTCGGCAAGATAATCATATCCCTTTTGACTGTGAAATCGACCTACCGTTATTATTTTATTTATCTCATTATCAAATGGAGTATTTTCAGAATCTTCTTCATCAATCCAATTATAAATAGCATTTACTTTATTTATAGGTATATTATATTTATCGGAGTATTTTATTCTATCTTCTTCTGTTAAAGTGACAATCTTGTCAAAAAATTTAGCTCCTACAAATCTCTGCACTTCCCTACTTCTAAAATCACGAAATTCTAAGCTATGATGATCACAGAAAACTATTTTCACATTTAATCCTAGAGTAGCTAATCTAACCATAGTATTTGTTAATGGGGTTATAGAAAAAATCACTTCAATTTTTTCTCTTTTAATATAGTCCCTTAATTTACCTGTTAATTTTAATGTAGCAGTTCTAATTCTAAGATCACCCTTGTGAAAATTTATTAATGTCACATTAGGGTTAATATCATAATTTATAAAGCCATCTTCATCCAATAGAATAGATAACAGTTTTACATCATAGTATTGTGACAATTCATTAGCCATATTAATAGCTACTTTTTCCGCTCCACCAATTTTACTTAGATTATATCTAACAATTGCTATTTTTTTCATTAAATTAATTCCTTACATATAAAAAATGAAAGTACTGTTTACTCGTTAGGGAAAGAGATTTCTAAAATGATATGTGATTCCCTATCTTCAACTGCAGGTATTTTCATATAATCACCGTACATTACAGTTAAATAATGCTCAATATTATTTGGAACATTCCACTTATGTCCTTCAAAACTTAGTTTCCTAGTTAACTGCATATCTTCTCTTATAAACATCTCACCAAAATAATGTTTTCTACCTGAAGGAACGCTAAGGTATCTCGACTTATTATTCTTGCACAATGAGTAGATGCTTTCCGTAAGTCTTGTAAATTGTCTCAAAGATATAAAACTAGTTAGAAATCCCAAAACTAATTTTATTCGAAAAACAAGCCTTACTTCTTTATGCTCCTTCATAATCTCCAGCATCAGCTGACGATTTTTATAAAAATTTCTACATGATAGCAACAATCCAATTCCCATACATAGAAAACCATGAAGTTGTCTCAAAATTTTTGAATTAGGAACATTTTCAAGCCAAAAAATATCAATAAAAAATCCACATTCTTCAACTCCAACATCCTCTCGACCACGTAGAACTGTTCCTTTTTGTCTGATACGACCAATCGGCATGCCATAGTTTGGTGTTTGTGAATTATGTATCCAATACTTATCAGAGAATTTCTGAGAAAATTTTTGAAAGAAAATCTCCCGTTCACTTCCTAGCATAAATATATCCATATCATCATCCCATGGAATAAACCCTTTGTGTCGATATGCTCCTAACGCACTCCCACCAGAAAGAGAATAGTACAATCCTTCTTCCTCACAAACTGTTACAATATCTTCCATGATTTTTAATAAATACTCTTGATATTTTAAAAGGAGTTCTCCTTCTAATTTAATAAATTTACTGTCTGAGAACTTTAAATTTTTAAACAGTGTCACGGTAGATAGTCCCATATAATCCTCCAAAAATAAAAATAGTGTCATATAGCTATACAGTGTGTTGTACAAGTAGTGAATTTGACAAATCATAAACAAGTATCAAATAAACCATAATTTAAAAACTCTGTCCATATTTTTTCCCGAAATACTTAGCTTTCAAGAAAGATTTGCCCTTCTCAAACAAATTCACTTTTTCCATATACATAAACGGAACTTCTTTAACACGTAGATTTTGGTAGTCTATCCAAACATTAAAGAGACGCTCACTAACACGCCCAAATAATCTTGCATCAAAAGCAGAGTATCCTGTTATATCCAATCTTCTGTACAACTCATCAATGATAGGGAACAACCACTCGCAATAAGATGATACATTTTCTTTGGACATGATAAACATATTGAACATGTAGCCACTACGACAGTCCATCACCTTGTCAAATGTTGCTAAATATTCTGGCGAGACTTCTTTTATAATTTCTCGTGTTACATCTAAATGACTGGAGTCATGAGTGTTGGCATAATGAGAATAGAGAGTTTCTATATAATATTTTCTCTTTTTGGGAACAACGACATCTACTTCAGACATGAGCTCCTTAACTTGATCTGCCGATAGAATAACTTCATTCATGTCAATCTTATCATGATAAGGTCGGTTCTTATCTGTAAAATAACGTCGGTAATGAACTAATCCTAGGTAATCACAGTCTAAATTTTTCCAAGCCCAGTATAATCCTGTCAATTCACAATAATAAGGATTGAGGTGTGAGATATGATTACCTTGATTATCTCGTTGGTAGCCTAGATTTTCCTTTCCTTCACTGCCAACCTGAACAGGAACATATAAGTCCTTATCTTCTGGCATTTGAAATCTTTTATGAGTCGCTACTATAATTTTATACTTTTTTGACATTTCTACATCCTAACTCCAATTCCTAAAATCTTGCCTCACTGGACAATTCTTTGGATTGAATCCCCATTCATTTTTTCAAGCAAAAAATACTAGATTAAATCCACTTATTCATAATGCTTCCTTCACTTGAAAAAATGAATACGAATACCCAAGAAACGTTATTCGTATTCAACTTCATTTTTCTATCTTTTTTGCTAGATGATTTAGCTCATACATCAATGAGCCCCTTCTCCAGACAGAACTTTTTTTATTGTCAAAAAGAAGATTTTGACATCCAACAAAAAGGATTGGTTCCGAGGATAGTACAGTTCCATTTCACAGCGTTCAGGATAATGTACCTCACTCCTACCAGAAACTTGCCACATCCCTGTAATACCTGGTCGTACAGATAACAAAACTTGCTGTTCTTCCTTAGAATACTCCTCTAACTCATTCTCCAAAATAGGTCTAGGTCCAATAAGACTCATATCACCTAACATTAAATTTATAAATTGAGGAATTTCATCAATACTCGTTTTTCTTATAAAATCTCCGATATTGGTAAGACGAGGATCCTCATTTGGAGGTAATTTATAACTATTATTTATATATTTTTCATAGAGTGCTTTATTTGCGGTCAAAACTTCCTCAGCATTTTCAACCATTGATCTAAATTTAATAATTTTAAATTTTTTCCCCTTTAGCCCTACTCTATATTGTGTGAAGAATATACTTCCTTTGTAACCTTTTATTTTATAGATAATATAGATTATTAAAGAACTAGGCAAGACTATGAATATTGTTCCAAATAAGCCGATAAAAACATCCATAACTCTTTTAAAGCAAATATAGATGATGCCATTCTGTTTCACCTTAAACTCCCCCTCCCATGATAATCATCTCAAATAATCTTGGTACTACAAGACTATTTATTTCTTTCCATAGTTTCCATATCCTCCATAAGAAGAATATTTCTCCGCTGAGATATTCAATTTATTTAAGACAACACCCAAAAACGGCTTTCCTGTTTGTTCCAACTGTTCTTTCGCCTTTTGAACATCACGGCGATGTGTTTCACCAACTGCCGTAATCAAAACAGAAGCATCACATTTCTGTGTCACAATAACTGCATCGATCACAATACCTACGGGAGCGGTATCCACGATAATATAGTCAAAATATTTACGCAAGGTATCTAGCATTGTTCTGAAATTTTCACTTTGTAAAAGGGCTGTGGGATTTGGTGAAATTGAGCCCGCCTGAATGACAAAGAGATTTTCAACATTGGTATCACATAGACCTTGTGACAAGTCTGTTGTACCTGATAAAAACTCTGTTAAGCCAGTAATCTTCTCATTAGATCTAAAAACACCTGACATGACCGAGTTACGAATATCCGCATCAATCAATAGGGTTTTATAGCCTGCACGCGCAAAAGCCCAAGCAGTATTAGTAGAAGTTGTAGACTTCCCTTCTCCCGGATTAACTGAAGTAATAGAGATGACTTTCAAATTATCTCCACTTAACTGTATATTTGTACGCAAGGCATTGTAGTATTCCTCTGCCTTTTTTACGAGTTCCAATTTTTTCTGTGTGATTTCTAATGTTGGCATCGTTCTCTCCTATTTCAATTTATCCAAATTTGGAATGACCCCTAAGAGTGGAATTTGCATAACGTCTTCGATATCCTCTGGTCGCTTGACACGGACATCTAGCAACTCAACCAAGAGAACGACGACAACTACTACCCCTAATCCTCCGAGAAAAGCTATCAAAGTATTACGACGGATATTTGGAGATGATGGGGAAGTGGCTGGTCGCGCTTCTTCAAGCGTTGTCACATCAGATACACGAGTTACGTTAATGATTTTTTGAGCAGCAACCTCACGCAGAGAGTTAGCGATACGGCTAGCTTCCTCTGGCTGTTTATCCTTGACGGAAATAGAAACAATACGTGTATCAACTGGCACCGTCACTTGTACTTTACTAGCAAGACCCTTTGTTGACATATTTAGTTTCAAGTCGGTTACAACCTTTTCTAACACATCTTGGGAAAGGATGATCTCACGGTAGTCTTTAACAAGATAAGACCCTGCCTGCAAGTCCTGATTTGTCAAGCCTGTCTTGTCTCCTTGGTTACGGTTGACTACATAAATACGCGTAGTACTGGTATACTCTGGTTTTATAATAAAGCTACTATATGCAAAGGCAATCGCTCCCGTTACGATAGCAACCAAAGCAATAATCAATTTCCGTTTCCACAAGGTATTTAACAATTGAAATACATCAATTTCCATAGTATTTTGTTTTTTCATCATTTCTCCTAAATTAGTTGATTCATTACAATTTGTAGAGGATTTTCTTCAAAGAGTTCTCTCGCCTTCTCTTCCCCATACTTTTTGGCAATTATGCTATAAGCTTCGGCCATGTGAGGAGGTCTACCATCTAGACTGTGCATGTCACTTGCAATCACATGGACCAGATCATGCTCTAAAAAATACTGAGCTCTTTTTTTCATGAACTTGTAGCGTTCTCCAAAAAGTTTGGGTTTAAGGACGTGTGAACTATTTACTTGTGTATAACACCCCATTGCAATCAGTTCACGAACACGTTTTTCATTTTGTTCAAGAGCATCATAGCGCTCGATATGGGCAATGACTGGGGTAATACCCAACATCAAGATTTTGCTTAAGGCACTATGAATGTCACGATATGGTGTATCCATACTAAACTCAATCAAGGCATAACGACTAGCATTGAGAGTGGGGAGTAGCCCTTGTTCTAGTTTATCAAGGACATCTCGTGTATAATAAATCTCCGCTCCATATGCAATCACCAAGTCATCTGCCACTTCCTTGGCGAGTTCCTGCACCTGACGAAAATTAGCAGCGATCTTCTCTTCTGGAGTCTCAAACATACCTTTGCGACGGTGAGAGGTGGAAACAATCATCCGTACTCCCTGATGATAAGCTTCTGCCAAAAGAGCCTTGCTTTCTTCTCTTGATTTTGGTCCATCATCTACATCAAAGACTATGTGCGAATGAATATCAATCATCTCATTTACCCTCCATCACATCTTGAATTGCCGACTTGACAGCAGCTAAACTACTATCATCAATTTCCATCATGTAAAGGTTGCTATCTGGCATGGCATAAGAAGGAAGATCCATTCGTCCTGTTCCTTTTAGGTCTTGAGAGTTAACCTTATAGTTGCCACCGCTCTCCAACTGTGTATTGACCAAGTCCATCATGGTCTCAAGTGGCATATTGGTTTGGAGAGAGTCTTGTAGGCCTTGAATGATATGATCATAATTTTTCAAGGCTTCAGTTGAGGTCAATTTTTGAATAATGGCCACAATCACTTTTTGCTGATTGCGTCCACGATCTCGGTCACCATCTGCTAGAGAATAGCGTTCTCGAACAAAACCAAGAGCTCGTTCTGAGTCAAGATGCACATTGCCAACAGGATAATACTTCCCATTAGTGTGAGCTGTAAATTCTTGATCATTATAAACATCAATTCCACCTAAAAGGTCAATCAATTTCAGGAATGATGTGAAATTCAAGCGAACGTAATAGTTAATATCTAGACCATAGAGATTTTCCAAAGTGTGGATAGAAGCATCCACTCCATAGATTCCTGCGTGGGTCAACTTATCCTTTTGGTTGTTGCCCCCATCTGCAATCGGAACATAGGAATCACGTGGCGTTGTTGTCAAAAGGATTTTTTTGGTGTCGCGATTGACGGTCATCAGGATATTGACGTCTGATCGCGAAACGGAACTAATCGGCCCGTAGGTATCAATCCCACTCACATAAATGTTAAACGATTGATTCTTGGTTGCCTTCGGAGCAGCCACTTTTTTAGTCAACTCCTTGGTATAAATTTTTTTGATTTTTGCAGCATAGTCAGGATATTCTGATTCAATGATATTTTCAAAGACACTATTTAAAACAATCGCCTTTGTGTCACCTGCAAGCAGGTTCTTATAAGCCGCTAGATAAGAAGCACTCTGCTCTACTGTCAGATCCTTACCTTGATTTGATTTAATATCTGTAAGTAATTTTTGAATATTTTCATTATCCGTTTCGGTTGGAGCCATAACGCTGTCTAACTGGCTAACATTATTGATATCGCTGTCTTTCAAAACCACAACACTAATCGAATACTCTGAATAATTAGACGTCGCATTCAAACGATTGGTTAAGCCAATAAATTGTTGGACTGTAAATAAAGAAACAGACCCTATAAGAATAGACAAAATCAATAGAAAAATGGTGAACTTCTCAGCTTTTTTATAAAAAATCAGAAGAAAACCGATAACAGCCACCGTTAAAACCAAGATTGCCGCGACTATGTTGAGATATCTGAAAGCAAGTATGTTGTGTCGAAAGATTAGAAACAACAAAAAACCACCCAAAATCAGATAAATAGTTAGTAAAAATATATTAATATTGCGCTTCATGTTGCTCGAACGAGCTCTCTTTGAAGGTCTACTCATGATACTCCTCTATACGTCAATAGTTAGAATCATTATATCATAGATACAAGATAAATTCCATTCATTCGGTCGAGTTAAGCGTTTTTATTTCTATGTGTAGCTTCCGATTAGACGATTCAATATAGAGAGTCTCGACAAGAAAAATAAGATCCCTTACAAGAGACCTTATTTCAACTTTTTATTTGACATGATTTTTAAATTCTTTTTGACTCTTTTCGATAGCCTTTTTACTTTCTTCTTCCCACTTAGCCTTAGCTTCATCAAATTGTTTCTTGGTAACAGGCTCTTTTTGGAGTCTCATGTACTTGTAGTTATTTCCATCACCTTTGATTCCCACTAGAGAGTAGGCACGTGTAAACGGAGTTACTTTAGTTACAGAGGCTGTACCACCATTTGACATAGCAGACATGACTAGAGAATTGTCAATCATCCAAGCTTGAGCTTCAGCATATTTTTCATAACGTTTAGCGACATCTTTGTCCTCAGCGTCTGCTTCTTTCAGAAGTTTTGTATAGGTATCTAACCCTAGATTTTTGATGAGTTCTTGGTCTTCCTTGGCATCAAGACCAAAAATCTTGAGATAGAAGCCACTTTCAGCATTGAAGGGATCTAGATAAGTTGATGGATCCTGGTAATCACCAACCCAGCCATCAAAATTTAAATCGTAATCACGAGCTGCTGGGTTTGGTGCTAGGAAAGCCACATTCCCAAAGTCATCTGTTGAAAGTTGCTGAACATCAATGACGACATTATCAGAACCTAGTACTGTTTCAAGTGTCTGTTTAACCGAGTTCATACCAGAAACTGCATTTTTATTGGTTTGGTCAACTGGGACGTCCAAATGAATCGGGAAGGTCACCCCTTGGGCTTCCAATTCCTTTTTAGCTTCTGCAAATTTTGCTTGGGCCTTTTCCTTGTTAAAGTAACCGTCTTGGGCATCCGCCAAGTTGATGCCTGACCACTCTGTTCCGTAGTTGACAAGCTTAGAAGCTGTCACTTCTCCAAAAGTCTTATCTCCAATCTGGACAAAAGTTGGGGGAACCAGAGTATTACGAAGGGTTTTGCTCGCTGCTTCTTCACCGTTAGATTGAGCAGAGTAGGCTGTTCGATCAATTCCAAAGTTGATAGCCTGACGGAAGTTTTTATTTAAGATAGCTGTTTGAGCTGATTTCTTTTGTTCGTCCGTTGTTTTAGCGGTATGATTATAGGTTTTGCGGTTGACGTTAAAGTTAAAGTACCAAGATGTCTTGTCTTGTAAGCTATAGACGATATTGTCTTGGTATTTTTCTTTTGTCTTAGCATAGTTGGAACTATTTGGATAGACTCCTGCAATCGAGTAAGCACCACTTTCAAAGTTTCGAATGGTCATCTCCTGATCTGATCCATCAAAGTAGGCTAACTTAACTTTTTCAATGGTCACTTTATCATGATCATAATAGTGCGGGTTCTTCACATACTCGATCGAAGATTTTGATGTGAAATCTTTTAACAGATATGGACCATTATAAAGGATACTGTCTGGCGTCAAAGTCCCAAAATCTTTATCCTTTGATTTTAAGAACTCTTCATTAACTGGGAAAAGGATACTGTTGGTTGTTTTTGAGTTCCAGTACGGTTCTGGTCGAGTTAAAGTGTACTCAACCGTATAGTCATCCAAGGCTTTGACACCAACAGTTGAAAAGTCATTGGTCACACCCGTCACATAGTCATTCAATCCCTTGATTGAATTTTGGATCAGATCCATGGCTTGCCCCTTGTTGTCAGCGGCATATTTGATCCCAGTGACAAAGTCTTGGGCTTTGACTGGAGCATATTCCTCACCATCAGCAGTGTACCACTTGGCATCTTTTCTGAGTTTGTAGGTATAGGTCAAACCATCTGTCGAAACTGACCAGTCTTCCGCTAAAGCTGGCACGAGGTTCCCATAGCTATCATTTTCTAGCAAACCATCTACAAGATTGGTAATCACTGCAGTGTTATCTGCATAATAGTCTAAAAGATAGTTAAATGTCGTCGGATTTGCACTAAATGTTGATGAGAAGGTGCTTGTATCTGTATTGGACTGTCCACATGCTGAAAGCAAAATCCCTGTCGCTAGGACAAGACCTGTCCCAATCAGTCTTTTTTTCATTTTGATCATCATTCACTCCTTTATGTCACTTTTTATAACATAACTATATTTTATCAAATTTATTCAAAAATGTAAAGTTACTGC
>NZ_KQ970182.1:287310-291004 GCF_001579015.1 Streptococcus oralis | reverse complement strand
GTGTCTCAAAAACAAAAAAGGAAGTAGAGATTTCCTGCAACTTCCTTTTCTATTTATAGATTACTTGACATGTTTTTCAAGTTCTTTTTGGTATTTGGCATTTGTTTCGATTTTTTCTTGTTGCCATTTCTTGAAGGCTTCTTCGTATTCTTTTGCAGTCACAACATCATTTTGCAACTCCAAGCCTTTGAATACAAATGGATCTCCCTTGATTCCGACTTGAGAGTAAGCTTTTGTAAATGGTACAGTACGGCTAACAGTTGGAGAACCACCTGAAGAAGCAACTGGGATCAAGAGCGAACTATCAGATACCCAGGCTTGCGCTTTAGCATATTTCTCATAACGCTTATTGAGGTCGCTTGTTTCAGCAGCGGCATCATCCAAGAGTTTCTTGTATTCATCTAGACCAACTTGAGCCATCACTTCTGGATCTTTTCCGCGAGTGATACCCAAGTGCTTAAGGGCAGAACCCTTCTTAGCATCAAGAATGTTGAGGTAGGTAGCTGGATCTTGATAGTCTGGTCCCCAACCAGTTCCATTCAAGTCATAGTCTTTTTGTGCTGGAACCTTAGCTTGAGAAGTAATGCTCAATTTTTCATTATCGGTCATTTGAAGGACATCGACAATGACATTCTCAGTACCAAGTGATGATTCGATAGACTGCTTGAGTGAATTGGTTTGTTGGACGGCGATTACATCTGTTTGTTCAACCGGAATATCCAAATGGATTGGGAAGGTAACACCTTTGGCCTGCAATTCTTCCTTAGCTTTAGCAAAGGCTGCCTTAGCTTTTTCAGGACTGTAAATCGTATCCTTGCCATCTGTAAGGGCTACATCTTTCCACTGGTCTCCATATGAAACGAGCTCTGCCTGTGCCAACTCTCCAAAGGTTTTTTCACCTACTTGAACATAGTCATGAGGTACTAGACTATTACGGATAATCTTGTTCGCACCTTCTTCACCATTCAACTGAGCAGTATAAGAATGACGGTCAAGGGCAAAGTTCAGCGCTTGACGGAAGTTCTTGTTGAGAAGAGCTTCTTTCGTTGATGTTTTTTGAGCCTCGTCTGTTTTAGCTGTTTTATTGTAAGACTGGCGGTTTACGTTAACAGTGAGGTAGTAGCTTGTCGCTTCTTGTGGACTGTAGACAATCTTATCTCCGTACTCTTTCTTAGTTGACTCAAAGTTTGAGCTTGTTGGGAAGAGACGAGCTGTTGTATAGGCACCTTGTGTAAAGCTACGAATCAAGGATTCTTGGTCAGAACCATCATAGAAGGTTAGTTTGATGTTGTCAATCTTAACATTGTCCTTATCCCAGTAGTTTGGATTCTTTTCATACTCAATGACTGATTTTGAAGTCAATGATTTCAAGAAATAAGGTCCGTTATAAAGAATACTTGATGGTGTTGGTGCACCGTAGTCGCTCCCTTTAGAGTTCAAGAATTCTTCATTAACTGGAAGCATAGTAGCAGTTGTAACTTTAGAGTTCCAGAAACTTTCTGGTTTATTGAGCGTATATTCAACCGTATAATCGTCAACAGCCTTAACTCCTACTGTAGAGAAATCATTGCTCTCACCACTGACATACTCCGCCAAGCCTTTAATAGAATCTTGAAGGAGAGAGAGGCCGTCTGATTTGCCGTCAGCTGCGTGTTTCAGACCAGTAACGAAGTCTTTTGCCTTGACTTCAGCGTATTCTTCTCCATCAGAAGTATACCATTTTACACCCTTACGAAGTTTGTAGGTGTAAGTCAGACCATCCTTTGAAACAGACCAGTCTTCTGCAAGTGATGGAATTAAGTTCCCATACTTATCATTTTCCAAAAGTCCATCGACAACGTTGGCTATAACGTCAGAGGTTGAGCTCTTGCTCGTCACACTATAGTCCAAAGAAGATGGGTCCATAGCGTAGACATAAGAGAACGTTTTGGGAGCATCAGCCTTCTTTTCACTTTGCCCACAAGCAGTTAACAGTAGGGCTGCACTCAAAACAGCACCTGCTCCTAAGAGCCACTTTTTCGATTTCATAAGTAATCTCCTTTAAGATAGTATTTTCACCATTATACCCTATTTTTTATAAAAGCAAGGATTTTCGGATAATTTTTTAGAAAATTCTAACAAATATTTTTTAAAGATTTTTCTACACAATTTTTAGTAAAAAACCTCAAGCTTCAAAAGCTTGAGGTTTGCTCATTTTAGTCAGTCATTTCCACACAGAAGGCATCCCATGGAGCCAAGGTCTGTTTCTCAACTGTTTCTTGAGCCACAGTGTTTTCAATCAAGACCGATTTAACTTTTCCTTCTACTGAAAAGTTTTGTTTTTCATTGGACAAATTGGCCACGACCAGGAAGCGACGGTCGCCGTCCTTACGGATATAAGCAAAGACCTTATCAGCCGTATCGAGTAATTCAAAATCAGCTCGAATCAACCAGCTGTTCTCCTTACGGATTTGGATGAGTTTCTGATAGGTATAGAAAATAGAATCTGAGTTTGCCAGTGCTTCTTGAACGTTGATTTCTTCGTAGTTTGGATTAACTGCCAACCACGGTTGACCAGTTGAGAAACCAGCGTTTTTGCTCTCATCCCATTGCATAGGCGTACGGGCATTGTCACGTCCAATAACACGGATACTGTCCATGATTTCTTCCATCGGAACGCCTTTTTCAAGAGCCTCACGCGCATAGTTGAGGGATTCAATATCTTCTACTTGATCCAGTGTTTCAAACGGATAGTTGGTCATCCCAATTTCCTCACCTTGGTAGATATATGGAGTCCCTCTCATGAGATGAAGCAAGATTGCAAAGGCTTTGGCAGATTTTTCGCGGTATTCCTGATCATTTCCCCAGATAGAGACGATACGAGGGAGATCATGATTGTTCCAAAAGAGGGAATTCCAGCCATCCTCAACTCCTAACTCTGTCTGCCATTTGTTGAAGATTTCTTTCAACTTACTGATATTCAGCTCTTTTTGATAGTGCCACTTAGGTTGCCCTTCCTGATACTGAAGACAAATATGTTCAAATTGGAAAACCATAGACAATTCTTGACCCTTCGGATCAGAGTAAAGCTTGGCAATTTCTGGCGTTGCCCCCCACGTTTCCCCTACTGTCAAAAGATCCTTATCCCCAAAAGTCGCCTGATTCATCTCCTTGAGATAGGGGTGGAGCATAGGACCATTATTGACTACTTTCTCATCAGGAATCTTCCCAATCATGTCGATGACATCCATACGGAAGCCACCAATGCCTTTATCAATCCAGAAGTTCATCATCTCATAAATTTTCTGGCGAAGTTTTTCATTTTCCCAGTTGAGATCGGGCTGTTTCTTGCTGAAAAAGTGGAGATAGTATTGACCAGATTTTTCATCGTATTCCCAAGCAGACCCACTAAAGATAGAATCCAGATCGTTAGGCTCATCCCGCCAGATATAGTAGTCTCGCTCAGGGCTGTCAGGATTTTCACAGGCCTCTACAAACCAGGCATGCTCATCCGAGGTATGATTGACCACCAGGTCCATGATGATACGGATATCACGCTTCTTAGCTTCTGCGATCAGTTGGTCCATATCCTCCATGCTTCCGAAAATAGCCGCAATTGCTTGATAATCAGCAATGTCATAGCCATTATCATCCATAGGACTGTCATAAACGGGAGAAAGCCAAATCGCTGTAATCCCTAACTTGGCTAGATAGT
>NZ_KQ970182.1:284461-286969 GCF_001579015.1 Streptococcus oralis | reverse complement strand
AATTCCTGGCAAATCGCCAATTCCATCTCCATTGCTGTCCATAAAACTCTTGGGATAGACTTGATAAACTACGGCATTGTGCCACCATTTTTCTTGCATCTTGTTACCTCATTATTTTAATATTCTACAGTCTATGATAGCGCTTTTTAAAACTTTATGCAAGCGTTTGCCTAATCTTTTTGATTTCTTTTTTACCTTTATAGTTTCCTAACTTCCAATTTTTTATTATAATGGAGGTCAGAGGTAAAAAAATGAAAAAACAAGCTTTTAGTTCTGAACAATATTTGAATCTACAACGCGACCACATTTTGGAGCGGATTAACCAATTTGACGGCAAGCTTTACCTAGAGTTTGGCGGCAAAATGTTAGAAGATTTCCACGCTGCTCGTGTCCTTCCTGGTTATGAGCCTGATAATAAAATCAAGCTCTTGCAAGAATTGAAAGAGCAGGTTGAGGTTGTTATCGCCATTAATGCGAGCAATATCGAGCATTCCAAAGCACGAGGTGACTTGGGCATTTCCTATGACCAAGAAGTTCTTCGTTTGATTGACAAATTCAATGAATTGGGGATTTTTGTTGGCTCCGTTGTTATCACACAATACGCTGGCCAACCCGCTGCAGATGCCTTCCGCAACCAGCTAGAGAAAAACGGAATTGATTCTTATCTTCATTATCCAATCAAAGGATACCCAACGGATATGGATCACATCATTTCTCCAGAAGGCATGGGGAAAAACGACTACATCAAAACCAGTCGTAAATTAATCGTCGTAACGGCTCCTGGACCTGGTTCTGGAAAATTGGCAACCTGTGTGTCCAATATGTACCACGACCAAATCAACGGTATCAAGTCTGGCTACGCTAAGTTTGAAACTTTTCCAGTCTGGAACCTGCCCCTTCATCATCCAGTCAACTTGGCCTACGAGGCTGCTACAGCAGACCTAGATGATGTCAACATGATTGACCCCTTCCACCTTCAAACCTACGGAGAAACCACTGTCAACTACAACCGTGATATCGAAATTTTCCCAGTGCTCAAGCGCATGCTAGAACGTATTCTAGGTGAATCTCCATACGCTTCACCGACAGACATGGGTGTCAACATGGTTGGTTTTGCTATTACAGATAATGAAGCCGCTATCGAAGCATCTAAGCAAGAAATCATCCGTCGTTACTATCAAACCGTTCTTGATTTCAAAGCCGAAAAAGTAGGTGAATCTGCTGTCAAAAAAATCGAGTTGCTCATGAACGACCTCGGTATCACACCTGCAGACCGTAAAGTTGCTGTCGCAGCACGTCAAAAGGCTGAAGAAACTGGCGGACCTGCCCTAGCTCTCGAATTACCATCTGGTGACATTGTCACTGGCAAAAACTCAGAACTCTTTGGCCCAACAGCCGCTGCCTTAATCAATGCCATCAAGAAATCCGCTAACATCGCTAAAGAAGTGAAACTAATCGAGCCTGAAGTTGTCAAACCAATCCAAGGTCTTAAAATCAACCATCTAGGTAGCCGTAATCCGCGCCTACACTCAAATGAAATCCTGATTGCTCTTGCCATCACAGCTATGGAAAATCCTGATGCTGCGCGCGCCATGAAGGAACTTGGCAACCTCAAAGGAAGCGAAGCTCACTCAACCATCATCTTGACCGATGAAGACAAGAATGTCCTTCGCAAACTAGGTATCAACGTGACCTTTGACCCTTACTACCAATACGATCGCTTGTATCGGAAATAAATGAACAAGGCTGGGCAAAAACTCAATCTGAGGGAAAATCCAGTAAATCTTTACATAATAAAAAAATCAAACGCATAATATCAAGTCTTTTGGACACTTGGTATTATGCGTTTTTATAATCTTCCATCCTTATTTATTTTAATGAAATTGTCAACTCAACAGAGGCTCCTCCTTGATCTGGATTGAGCAGGGTCAGACGGCCACCATGCAAGAGAGCTACCTGCTTAGAAAAGGCTAAGCCGATACCATGATGGGGATTAGCTGAATTACGGCTTTGGTCACTCTGGTAAAAGAGCTGTTCCGCTCCCAGCAGCATCTCCTCTGAAAATGCTGGACCGTTGTTCCAGATAGCAAAAACCAACTGATCCTGCTGCACTGATACCGTCAGCTTCACTTCCTTTTGGTCCTGATTAGCATGTTCAAGCGCATTCAGTAAAATATTGAGCAGAGCACGCTTGAGATAACCCAAATGAATTGATAAAATCAGACTAAGATCACAATCTTCTTGGAGATAAAAACGATAGCTTTCCTGTTTGCTGAACAGTGCCCAGTCGTCCTGTAGATCAGCCAAAAAGTCCCCTAAGGAAAGCTGACTGAACTGATTAGCATCAATCTGAAAAGTCTTAGCATAATCAATCAAAGAGCCACAATACTCTTCCATCTTGTGACTGGCCTGCAAAATCTCAGCAGCATAGTCTGCCTGTGGCTGGCTCAACTGTGCCAATTCCAAGAGCTCAGCATTCCCCTTAATCACAGTTAGGGGCGTTTTCAA
>NZ_KQ970182.1:280872-284441 GCF_001579015.1 Streptococcus oralis | reverse complement strand
CATTCCCCTTAATCACAGTTAGGGGCGTTTTCAAATCGTGCGATGTCGCTGATAGCTGTAAAATCAACTCCTGATTATGCTGCTGCTCTCTTTCTAGAAGACGAGCATTTTCTTGATGGCTGCTTCGTAAATCGCTATAAACTTCGAGCATTTCCTCGATCCGAAAAAGCTGGCTTTGATTTTCTTCTAAAAGCTTCTCGCTCGTTAGCATTTTTATTTCCCTGTCAATTTTTCGGAGCAATTTCAAAATATGATAAAAAGTAATCAGTAGCAAGCTCCCTGCCCAAAAGAACAAGGTGAAAAGAACGTAATCACTTCCTTGCGTAAATTCATAGCCTATAAGCACAAAAATCAAAACATGAAAAAAGACGATTTTTAAACTGGTTGTCCAGACTAGGCTTTTGAAATTTCGGGTTCTAATTGCCATCTATAGCCTACTCCTCTCACTGTTGCGATTGCTTGCAGCCCTTCTTGTTTGCATTTTTGACGAATCTGATACACGTATTCTGAGATGGAGCGAAGCTGTGTTTCTGAGCTTTCTGGGTAAAGCAAGGTATGCAGGCGTTCAGCTGAAAAGGTCTGCTTGGGATTGCTAGCTAGTAAATGCAGCAAGTTAAACTCTCGCTCTGAAAATTTCAAGACTTTACCAAAACAGGCAACCTCATAGCGCTCTGGATAAAATTGACAAGAAGCAATTTCAGAATAGCGCTCCTCCCGTCTTTCCTCCCGCCGAAGATGAGCTCTGACACGCGCCAGCAATTCTTTGGTCCCAAAAGGCTTGACAATATAGTCATCTGCTCCGCGAAAGAGGCCTTCCACCTTGTCCGCCTCCAACTCCTTAGCCGTCAGAAAGATGATCGGACACGAAAGATGAGGACGAATGTAGGAACACAGCTCAAAACCATTAACAGGCTCCATCATCACATCCAGCAGAATCAAGTCATATCCGACAAAATGTGTCAGCTCTAGGTCTTCTATCCGATCAAGCGTCGTCACATCATAAGCATCGAGCTCTAGGACGTTTTTTACCAGCTTCAAAATGCTTTGGTCATCATCAACCACCAAAATACGATACTGTCTCATGATTTCCATTATAGCATACCTCTAGCGAACATCTCGTTTCAAGGTTAAGAATATAGCAGAGCTCCAAACCAAAGCTAGCCATAAAAGCTGTATTCCCAGCCCTGAGAGATCTATTGAATGCTGAAGTCCTTCATACTCAAAAAGATTTAGCGTAGCCAGATCGGGCAGGTATTTTGCTTCTTTGATGAAAGTCGCCAATAAACGACTGAGACCAATCAAGAGAGGAAAGAGCACCGACACCGGCACAACCCAAGATTGAAAGAGCAAAGCGAGTCCAGCAGCTAAAAGAGCCAGAAAAAGATTGCTGAGAAGACCAAAAGAACTGTAATAGAGGAATTTCCCCAGCAAGGACCAGCTAAAGTCTAGGTCAAAACGAGCCAGCATAACAAAGAAACAGCTGCTTATCATGATACTATAGAGAACCAAGAGCAACAAGCTCAAAAATGAGATTTTCCCTGCCAACCAAACCTTTCTATTTGATACGGTTAGAAAATTCGTTCGCATCCCAGACTTGACAAACTCCTGGGCAAAATAGAGCGAAGTAAAGATGACAATGACAGGCTGCGCCAGATAGAGGGCATGCAAAGCCTCACTCAGAGCCTTTGTCTGGCCAACTGCTGTCTGACTATAGTCAAGATTCATCAGAAAAAAAGGAACAGCTACCAGAACCACCAAGGCGGCACCAAGAGCGAGATAGTAAGAACGGAACTTAATCCATTCACTTTTAAGCAGAGCTTTTATCATCAGTAGCGCCCTCCTAAATCCGTCTTCAAAAAGCGCAGAGAGGTCATGCCACCGATGACTAGGATCCATGCGCCTAGTATCAAGAGCCCTTGCAAGGGATTGTTGGCATATTGGGAAGTTGGCGTTGCCGCAAACAACTCTCCAGCTGGCTGTGGCAGATAAGCTCCCCAACTCGTGTGAACTGCCAGGTAGTTTCCCAGATTATAGATCTGTGGTACGAGAAAAAGCAGAGGAACTAACATGGTCCGAGCCAATAAACCTAACAAAAACGAAAGGATTCCCAATAAGATCAGAGATAAGGTTTTCCACAAAATCAGACTCCAAGCTGCCTGATTGAGCAGAATCGGATCAAGCCCTTCCTTTCCTAAAGCAAGATGCATGACCATATAACTAAAGTAAATTGATAAAAAGCTACTGGCAAGAGAAAAGCAAGCAAAGGTCATAAGTTTCCCCACAAGCAGCTTCAGGCGGTTATTACATGTCAAAAGACTGGTTCTCAAGCTATGAGACTGAAATTCCATTGCTCCCAAAATTCCAGCTAAAATGACCAAAACCATGCCCGCCATAGAGGCCCCGTTGAGACCCAGATATTCCAGCGGGTCAATGGCTTCTGCCAGGCCGGGAACCGTCTCAGGTGTGGCATCCAAGCCAATAGACAAATACTGTCGACCCTCCAGCCAGGATACGGCAGGCACCAATAGCAGCATGAAGGCCATACTCACTCTGAAAGCCTTGGTTGAGCAAATTTTCAACCATTCTGAATGCAATAAGGACATCGATTCTTTCATCTTAAACCTCCTCTGTCAAGTCAAAGAAGAGATCTTCTAGACTGTCTGAATCTTGCAGCACCTCTTCCAATCGTCCGTGCTCAATAATTCGCCCATGATGAATCAAGACTACATCATCTGTCACCATTTGCACCTCTGACAGGATATGGGAAGATAGAAGTACCGTTTTCCCTAAATCAGCCTGCTGACGGATGAACTTTCTAAACCACTTAATCCCACTTGGATCCAAGCCATTGGTCGGCTCATCTAATATAAGAAACTGAGGATCACCCAGCAAAGCTGCTGCTAAACCCAACCGCTGACCTTCCCCCAGAGACAGGCTTGACAAGAGGTCCTTCCTCTTATGAACGATTCCAGTCATCTCCAAAACCTCATCAATCCGAGACTTGGGAATAGCATTACTCGCCGCAATAATTCTCAAGTGGTCATAGACCTTTCGATTTGGCAGACCGCCAATGCCATCAAAGGATGCACCTACTGTTCTGAGCGGATAAGTCATTGACTGATAAGTTCGCCCATCAAAAGTCGCAGTTCCTGCTGTCGCCCGATCTAACCCCAAGAGAATCCTCAAGGTCGAACTTTTCCCTGCACCATTTGGGCCTAGAAAGGCTGTAATCCTACCACTTCTAGCTGTAAAAGAAATATCTTCTAAAATCTGCTTGTTGCCCTGCTTTTTGCAGACTCCTTCTATTTTCATCATATGTTCCATACTGAACTCCTTTATCTTTATTTTCTCCAGTATATCCAATCTAGTTCAGAATTAGTTCAGAGATTAAACAGAAATTTCAGAAAAAGTTGATCCACTTTTCAAAAATCACCTTAGTTCCACTAGAAAAAACTAAGCTTTTCTCTCACAAGGTATTCTTCTCTCCATTCTTTCTTTATAATTCTGAGGTTTATGTATGGAGACTTTATTATCATTCTAGTACCAAAAAGTCATTTATCAAACTCCAT
>NZ_KQ970182.1:266910-280852 GCF_001579015.1 Streptococcus oralis | reverse complement strand
AACTCCATCAAGAACAGGCTTTATGATATAATGAAAGAAGAAAACTGAAAGGAACTACTATGTCAAAAGAAGTTATTGTTGAAAGTTTTGAACTTGACCACACCATTGTTAAAGCACCCTATGTTCGCTTAATTGGGGAAGAAACAGGACCAAAGGGAGATGTCATCTCCAACTTTGATATTCGCTTGGTGCAGCCAAATGAGGATTCTATCCCTACTGCTGGCCTTCACACTATCGAACACCTCTTGGCCAAACTCATCCGTACCCGCATTGACGGTATGATTGACTGTTCACCGTTTGGTTGCCGTACAGGCTTCCACATGATTATGTGGGGACGTCATACCAGCGCCGAGATTGCAGCTGTTATCAAGGATTCGCTCAAGGAAATCGCTGAGACCACTACTTGGGAAGATGTGCCTGGAACAACCATCGAATCTTGTGGAAACTACAAGGACCACAGCCTCTTTTCTGCTAAAGAATGGGCTAAACTCATCCTGGAACAAGGTATTTCAGATGATGCCTTTGAACGCCATGTCATCTAAACGCAAAAGAACCAGTTACAATAACTGGTTCTTTTTTATTATCAAAATCTCGAGTTAGGCTTTTTCTCGAATGACCAAAACGCCATCTTCCATATCTGCTTCCAGATGTTTAGCATCTAGGTGATCCAAGTGGAAGTCCGTCACCTTATCACGGATTTGTTGTTCGACTACGCGTCGGAGAGGACGAACACCCATGACTTCGTCATAACCTTCTTCTGTGATAAAGTCCTTAGCTGCTTGGCTGACTTCCAAATCAATATCTTTCTTAGCCAAGGTTTGGTTTACTTCAGCCAACATCAAGTCCACAATCTTAGAAAGGTCTTCCTTATTTAAGTGTGAGAACTCGATAACTGCGTTAAAGCGGTTAAGGAACTCTGGACGGAAGAATGGTTTCAAGCGATCCATCAATTCTGGTTTATCCGCATCTTCTGTCAAGTTAGCTTCATAGCCAAATCCAGCATTTGATGTTGCGATAATGACAGTGTTTTTAAAGTTAACGGTATTTCCTTGGCCATCAGTCAAACGACCATCATCCAAGACTTGGAGGAGAAGGGTAATAACTTGAGGATCAGCCTTTTCAATCTCATCCAATAGAATGATAGAGTAAGGATTGCGACGAACACGTTCTGTCAAGGTATTGCTATTGTCATCATACCCCACATAACCGGCTGTTGTACCGATCAGCTTAGATACGGCTGTGCGGTCACTGTATTCAGACATATCCAAACGAATGATTGCATCCTTGGTTCCAAACATATCGAGTGCCAATTGCTTAGCGAGCTCGGTCTTACCAACCCCAGTTGGACCTACAAAGAGGAAGCTACCAATTGGGCGATTGCCTTCATCAAAACCAGCACGGTTACGACGGATAGCACGAGCCACTGCTTCTACCGCCTTATCTTGACCAATAACCTTGTGTTCCAAACGATGGGCCATATCTTTCAAACGTTCGATATCTGACGCTCCCATTTGAGATACTGGAATACCTGTCATTCGTTCCACAGATTCGGCCACATCATTGACAGTGGCAGTCACTTTCATATCTTCTGTGTGGTTTTCGACTTTTTTCTCTAATTCTGCAATGCGTGTTTTGGCATTGAGAGCTGCTTCAAAGTCCTCTGCCTCAACTGCTTTTTCTTGCTTGTCTTTTTCTGCCTCAATTTCACGTTCAACAGCATGAACATCTGTTACTGGATGTTGAGCTGCCAAATGAGCCGCAGTTACATCGACAAGGTCGATAGCCTTATCAGGCAAGCTACGTTGAGGAATGTATTGGATAGAATAGTCCACTGCTGCTTTTAAGACTTCATCTGGCAAGATAACATTGTGGTGTTGTTGATAGAGATCACGAATTCCTTGAAGGATTTTAAAGGTATCCTCTGCTGAAGGAGCATTGACCTTGACTTCGTTGAAACGACGAGCAAGAGCTGCATTCTTCAAAATCGTGTTACGGTATTCATCCTGAGTTGTTGCCCCAATAACGGTCAACTCGCCACGGGAAAGAGCTGGCTTGAGAATATCTGCAAGCCCTTTAGAACCACTGTCTCCACCAGTGCTACCAGCACCAAGAATTTGGTGAATTTCATCAAAGAAGAGAATAATATTTCCTGCTTCTTTCACTTCATTGACTAGATTTTGCACATTTTCTTCAAAGCTACCACGGTATTGGGTACCAGCCTCAAGACCTGAGATATCAATAGAAATGATTTCCTTATTCTTGATAGCAGCTGGAACATCTCCGTTCACAATGGCTTGCGCTAGTCCTTCAACAACTGCTGTCTTACCAACACCTGCATCTCCGACTAGAACAGGGTTGTTCTTGGTACGACGTGAGAGGATTTCAGATGTTTCTTGAATTTCCTTGTTTCGCCCGATAACAGGATCCAACTTGCCCTCACGAGCTTCCGCTGTCAAGTTACGACCTAGTTTAGCAAGGACACCGTCTTGTTTCATACCTGAAGCGTGTTGTTGCATTTGCGCATCAGATTCTGCATTTCCTGGTAATTTCCCAGTTGCACGATAATGAGCAAATTCCTCAGGTGTCACTTCGCGTCCATTAATCAAGTAACGGCGATTTTCAGAACTGTATCCTCTCATACCACCCATCAATTGGTTAAATAAATCATCCATATTGTTAAAGTTATTAAAATTGTTATTCATATTTCATACCTCGTTTAATTAAAAATTTACTTAGTCAAAACAATTTGACTTTATCTGACCTTTGTTTTAAAAAATTTAGACTAGCTGTTGGCTACTCTACGTATAATTTCTGGTTTTTCTTTTTTAAATAAGCCTTTTATCATCTTCTTTTCAAAATTTGTTAGATTAAACATAGGCCTCACCCCTTCCTTGGGATTCTATACCTCATTCTCAAAGACTAATTTTTTGAAAATGAGCTCTTTAAGGAATTTATTTTCCTTATGTTTCTACTATATCACATTGGTCAGTAAAAGTCAATAACTTTTTGACCAAATTTGACTATTTTTGAAAATTTTTTGAAGTACAAAAAAAGCCAGTCATATCGACTAGCTTTCTTTCCACTCTAATTGAATCTTAGCTCAATGCGTCATCCATTGAAAGAACTTCGTGGAAGACACGTTGTGTCAATTCAGTTTTTTGTTCTGGAGTGAGGTATTTAGTGTTTACACAGTATCCAGAGATACGTACGATAACATCTTCACCTGACATAATCTTTTCGTAAACATCGTTCAAGTCCATAACGTTCAAGTTAACGTGTTGTCCACCGTTTTCGAAGTAACCATCAAGGATTGTTACCAAGTTATCCACTTGTTCATCACGAGTCTTACCAAGAGCACGTGGAGAAACTTGAGTTGTCAATGAGATACCGTCAGCAGCGTAACCAAAGTCAAGGCTAGCAAGTGAGTTCAAGTTTTGCAACCATCCACCTTTAGCTTTGTTAGATGGGTTCGCACCTGGTGAGAAGAATTCAAGTTTAGACAAGTTCACTGAACCATCTTCGTTGAGGTATACACCTTTGTGGACTGGTGAGTTACCAGTTTGTTTAGAGTATGCAACGTTAGATGTGATTGTCAAAAGTGATACTGTAGCTTCTGCGTCTTTGTATAGTTTGTGGCTACGTAGACGAGTTGTGTAAGCTTCGATCAACCATTCTGCCAATTCGTTTGAACGTGGGTCATCTTCACCCCAACGTGGGTATTCACCGATTGTTTCATAATCGTAGATGTAGCCATCTTCATCACGGATTGGTTTAACCGTAGCGTACTTGATCGCTGACAATGTATCAACAGTGTTTGCAAATCCACAGATACCGAATCCCATGTTGGCACGTTGTTTAGTTGGCAAGAAGGCCATTTGAACAGCTTCGTAGTTGTACTTGTCAGTCATGTAGTGGATGATATTCAAAGCATCTACGTAAGTGTCAGTCAACCAGTCAAGTGATTTTTCAAAGTTCGCTTTAACTGATTCAAATTCAAGAACTTCGTCACGGATAGGATCAATGTCAAATACTTTGTAGTCTTTGTGAACATCGTCGTAACCACCATTCAAACCAGTGAGAAGGGCTTTAAGAACGTTTACACGAGCACCAAAGTACTGGATGTTGTGGCGTTGATCTTCGTTTTCTGGGTCAAGTGGTGACACACAGCATGAGATACAGCTCATTTCTCCATATCCGTCTTTAGCCATTGTTGTTACACCTTCGTATTGGATAGAAGAGTGTTTGTGGCTCATGTGCATACAGTAGCGACGGAAGCTGTATGGCAATTTGTCAGTCCAAAGAACTGTCAAGTTTGGTTCTGGAGAGTTACCGATGTTGTCAAGAGTGTTCAAGAAACGGTAGTCCATCTTAGTAACACGGTGACGACCGTCGTTACCCATACCAGCCATAGAAGTTGTGATGAAGGTTGGGTCACCTGAGTACAACTGGTCATAAGCTTTTGTACGAGCAAATTTAACTGTACGAAGTTTCATAACGAAATCATCAACAAATTCTTGGATTTCGGATTCAGTAAATGTACCACGAGCAAGGTCACGTTCTGCAAAGATATCCAATACGATTGGCACACGTCCTAGAGATGTTGCAGCACCGTTGATAACACGGCAGACAGCCATGAAAGCGATGTTAACCCATTGGATCGCCTCTTTAACGTTCATCGCTGGTTTGCGAACATCAACTCCGTAAAGGTCACCCAAGCGAACAACTTGTTGCAATGCTTGGTATTGAAGGTTTACTTCTTCACGAAGACGGATTGTTTCTTCATCAATCTCTTTAATTGCATTCCAGTCGTTTACTTTTTCTTGCATCAAGTAGTCTGCACCGTAAAGAGCAAGACGTGCGTAAACACCGATAATACGTCCACGTGAGTAGGCATCTGGAAGACCAGTTACAGTGTGAGCGTGACGAGCACGACGGATGTTTGAAGTGTAGGCACGGAAGATACCGTCGTTAACTGTTGTTACGTATTTAGTAAAGATTTCGTGAACAGCTGGGTCTGGTTCGTATCCATTTTCTTTCAAAGTCGTTTCAGCCATACGGATACCACCTTTTGGCATGAAGTTCAATTTGAAGAGTTCATCGTTTTGGATACCGAAGATAACTTCGTTTTCTTTGTCGATAAATCCAGCAGGAATATCAGCAATAGATGTTGGACGAGTGTCCATTGGGAAACGAGTTTCTTCGTAGTGAGCCTTAGTTTCTTCTACGATTTTTTTGATGTGAAGTGAACGTTCTGTTGGTCCAGCAAGGAAGCTTTCATCTCCATCGTAAGGTGTGTAGTTAGCTTGAACGAAGCGAGAAACGCTTGCTTTTTCTTTCCAATCTACGCCTTTGAAGCCTTCCCAAGCTTTGTCAAAAATGTCTTGTGCTTCAACAACTGTCTTAACAACCATGTTAATGTCCTCATTTTTCTTTCTAGTAACAGTCATCTGTTACATTCATGAGTCAAGTATACCATACAGTAACCGATTTCAACAAGTGATATACGGCTTTTTTGTTGCTTTCTTTTCTAATACAGTCTATTTTTTTACACAATCTGTATTATATATTTGAAAGTAAAATTACTCTTTTCCATTTTTTCAGAAAAAAGGGTATAATAAATAGAAAATGATGGTAGAAAGGAACAAAAATGCTCATATTTCCATTGATTAATGATTTGTCCAGAAAAATCATCCATATCGACATGGATGCCTTTTTTGCCGCGGTGGAAATACGAGATAATCCTCAGTTAAAAGGAAAACCTGTCATCATTGGAAGCGACCCTAGACAAACAGGCGGACGGGGAGTTGTTTCTACTTGTAGCTACGAGGCACGGGCCTTTGGTATTCACTCTGCCATGAGTTCTAAAGAAGCTTATGAGCGTTGTCCCCAAGCTGTCTTTATCTCTGGAAATTATGAAAAATACAAAGCTGTGGGACTTCAGATTCGAGCCATTTTTAAACGTTACACCGATCTGATTGAACCTATGAGCATTGACGAAGCCTATTTGGATGTGACGGAAAATAAACTCGGCATCAAGTCAGCTGTCAAAATAGCCCAATTGATTCAACAAGATATCTGGCAGGAACTGCACTTGACTGCTTCTGCTGGTGTTTCTTACAATAAATTTTTAGCTAAAATGGCCAGTGATTATCAGAAGCCACATGGTTTGACAGTAATTCTACCTGACCAAGCCCAAGACTTTCTCAAACAAATGGACATTGCTAAATTTCATGGAGTGGGCAAGAAAACAGTGGAAAAGCTTCATGAAATGGGCATTTATACTGGCGCAGACTTATTGAAGGTCTCTGAAATTACTTTGATTGATCGGTTTGGCAGACTCGGTTTTGATCTTTATCGAAAGGCTCGTGGTATTCACAATTCTCCAGTCAAGTCCAATCGTATTCGTAAGTCTATCGGCAAGGAGAAAACCTATGGTAAGATCCTACAAGTAGAAGAAGATATTAAAAAAGAGCTGACTCTTCTCTCTGAAAAAGTTGCTCTCAATCTCAGTAAACAAGACAAAACTGGAAAAATCATCATCCTAAAGATTCGTTACGCTGACTTCTCCACTCTAACTAGGCGGAAAAGCCTCCCACAAGCAACACAGGACTCTAGCCAAATTGCGCAAACCGCCCTTCAACTCTACGAAGAACTAGCTGAAAAAGAGAAAGGCATTCGTCTACTAGGAATTACAGTGACAGGATTTTAAACCCTTGAGGGGAGTTTCATTAGTTTGAATCAAATGAGGTTGGAACAACAGTGTTTCAGCCTCATTCTGTTTTAGAAATAATACTCAGAGCGTGATAGCTAATCACTAAAATAGTTCGAGGAACTATCTTAAATCGCTGGCCAGCATTCAACAGGCTGTTATTCACATTTTAGACTCTAAAAAATCCTAATTCAAGAAAACTTCTTTCCCTTAGTTTCCACACTCTTTTGCTAGAAAACTGAATGTTTTTGGGAAATATAGTTTAGTTTGATGTCCTACCGCATTTGTACTAAGATATGTGCTATAATTTTCAAGGGACATTCCAACGCATATACTTGGACTACAATATTTTTTGACAATTTATTAATGAAAAGGAACAGTTGGTTTTAATTAAGTATTAACTCCAACACTTAAAACTAAAAATGTGAGATAGATTTCAAATAGTTTCTAGTAAAAAAACTTTTTCTCATAAGTGGTAGGGGTTGATACCTTCATTTTTATTTGTTAAACTAGAAAATATAAAAGTACCGACCGGTCGGTTTTTACAAAAGGGACTTAACATGAAAAAATCTATGCTAGAAAAAACAATTGATTCTATTGAAAAACAAAATCAACGAGTACGTCAACAACAAATACGTCATCACGAAGCCATTAAAAAGCAAATAATTCAGCAAAAAGAACAATTTTATCGATTAACACAAGGAGAGAGTGGTATCCGACATTCTCGTTTGGGAGTGAAATGTGGGTATGCTACAATCACTGGTGGGCTCATCACTACTTTGTTTAGTCCTTGGAATGGTTTAGGAATAATGGCCATCGGTGGGATTTCAGTTCTCTCAAACTTGTATCACATCAAACGTATAGAAGCAAAATTAAAAAAGTAGAGTGGTTTTCTTAAGAAGGAGGCTTGTTAGACGCTCAAATATTACCTTTTCTTCTTTTTTTGATAAAATAAATTTAATAAAACAGAGAGAAGGAACTTAATGGTCGCAAAAACAGAAAAATCTCAAGCAATGATTGAAAAAATTTTATCAACAGCTTCACAGCTTTTTATTCACAATGGCTATGAAAAAACAAGTGTACAGAACATAGCGCAAACAGCTAGCATTTCAAAAGGGGCGATTTATCACCATTTTCAATCAAAAGATGAAATTTTTTTTGCAGTTTTAAAACAGCGTTATCAATTGATGGAAAAGGAATTGCTAGACTGGCTTGAATCCACCAGTCATTTAACTGGAAGAGAACAGCTCAAAGAAACCTTTCAGTTTAGTTTAAAAAGTCAGAAAACTAACTACGAAATGTTGAATCACGCGCCTCTTGATGCAGAGTTCATGCTGACTATTATCCGTTACAATCTGCGTATAGGAACTCCCCTTATTGCAGATATTATAAAAAAAGGAATAGAAGATCAGTCCATCAAACCCATCCCCTTCCCTAATGAAGCGGCCGAGACAATCTTGCTTTTGACTAACTTTTGGGTTGAAGGGAGTATTTTTGAAAATTCTTCCGAAAAAATAGTTGATCGTATCTATTTCTTACAATTTATGCTTCAATCCATTGGATTAGATATTTTTGATGAATCTTTGATCCAAGAAATTTTAAGTCAATCAAATTAAATACAACCTTTTCGTTTACTTTTAAAGCCTTGGATAAACGTAGGACAAGGCGACATAATAAGGTGAAAAAAATAAACTAAACGATTATAAAAAAATAGGATAGTTCCCCGAATGATTTTTTGGCGAACTATCCTATTTTATTTTTAACTTATACAAACAAACGCACAAAACTATAGAGCAACAAGACACTACCGAGTACAATACGGTATTTACCAAAGAGTGTAAAGTCGTGTTTCTTCACATAGCTGGTCAAGAAACGAATAGCAACCATGCTGACCGCAAAGGCTACTCCCATAGCAACCAAGAGCAAGAATAGTTGACCAAAACTCAAAAGTTGACCGGCTTTAATAAATTTGAAAATCTTTAAAGCGCTAGCTCCAAACATAACAGGAATTCCGAGATAGAAGGTAAACTCCGTTACGACAGAGCGACTTGTTCCATTCAACAAACCACCAACGATAGTGGCACCTGAACGACTTGTTCCTGGGAAAAGGGCAAGGACTTGGAAGAGTCCGATGTAAAGAGCTGTTTTATAAGGCAACTTGTCTAGCTCTGTCACTGTTGGTTCAATAGCTTGCGCCTTATTTCTTTTTTCAAGATAGATAAAGGCAACTCCATAGATAATCAACATGATAGCAACTGAAACCATGTTGTGGAAGTTGGCATCAAACCAATCATCCAACTTAAAAACCAATAGCAAAGGCAAGGTTGCGACGAAAACTTTTGACCATAACTGCCAAGTTCGACGAACTTCGACCTTATTTTTACCAGGTTTGAAGGGATTGAGCTTGTTAAAGTAAATTACCATAACTGCTAAAATAGCACCGAGCTGAATGACAACATTAAACATAGACATGAAGGCTTCATTTTGGTCCTTGTATTGTACAAATTCTTCAACCAAAATCAAGTGACCTGTACTCGAAATTGGCAACCATTCGGTAATCCCTTCAACAATCCCAAAAAAGATTGACTTCAAAATTTCAATAAAATACATGCATTACTCCTTTTTCTGTCCTCTATTATAACATAATTTCGGATGTTGCGATAGATTTTTTAGAAGGCGCCGATGCTACCACCGCCTCCACCTCCTGAGAATCCCCCGCCAGAACTTCCACTTCCAGAAGATACGGAGTAGGTGCTAGCTGTGTTTGCAATACTAGCATAGTGGCTCATTTGAGCAGTAGAATGATAAAACATACTGTGCCAGCCATAAGCTACGTAAAGATTGATATCTGGATTCTCAACTTGAATCTGATAAGATTTCATCAAATGACTCACCTTGTCCGCATAACCAAATAAAGTAGCATAGACAAGGAGGCGATTCCAAAGAACAATACTCTCTAATTCTGCCTTGTCTAGGTGAGCAATATCGCGAAGCATGTTTTCAAAACTAGTCCAGAGATAGTATGCTTCTAGTCCTTCTTCGTTTAAAACGCCATCACGAGTATCAAATCGGGTCGTCCAATAATAGACGGCAGCTAACATCAAGCTCACAAACCCAAGGATAGGAAGTGGCAGAGAAAGGTACCCGTGAGCATCCAAACTATACAAGAACCAGCCAAAACCAACGAAAGCAGGTAGAAGCGTAGAGACACCTATCATCAATCGCAAGATTTTTTCTCCATTGCTCAGTGGACGATAATAATCTGGAAGTTGCAAAGAGGAAACCCGCTTTCTCACCCCATCCTGCATCTGCTTCAGTGCTTGCTCGAAAGACGACTTAAGCTTACGTCCCGTTTTCTGAATCCGTTTTTCATCAGCTGCTTTTGCACCTTGGTAAAGACTAGTTGACACTTGGTAATCTGCAAACAAATCTGAAACAAGCACTTCTTCTCTTCCTGAAAAGGCCAAATTAAGGCAATCTTTTTCAAAACTTGCCAATCCTTTTTCTTTTACGACTTTTAAACGGACCTCATCTCCATTTGAGATGATTGAAACATTTCCACGGTCAATCACATCCAATAAAGTTGCCTGAACGAGTTGGTCAAAGGTGAACTTCCCTCCTCCCTTGGTTAAGGGGCTGACTTCCTCTAAAGAAGTGGAGTAAACAGCTTCCGATAAAACCATCGGTTCTAAGTCCATTGGCGGTTCATAGAGACGGTGATTTTTAGCATATTTCTTCGATGGGGAGGTTTTTCTTCTGTAAATGCCGTATAAAATAACACTAAAGACTAAAGAAAGCGAGAGTAGCAAAGGGATGATCCACATAACCAGAACTTTTCTTTGAGCTTTTTCAGCAGTAATGGATTCCTCTATTTGTTCAAATTCTGCTAAACGATTACCCTTCAATCCCTGATCCAAAGCTGTTCCAAAATCTTTTCTAGGCCAATATGCATGCAACTCAACCCCACGCTGACGAGGTAGGTTCTGTAAATGAACACGATAATCACCATCTATCTTTTCTACCTTGCCCTCTGTAAAGAGTTTCCCTGTATGAAAGAACAATTTTTCTGCTCCATTAAAGCCCGTTACTCGAAACTCAAATTTTTCGATAGGTTCTGAACTATCCGTCAGGGGCTGCCAATTAAGTTCCGCGATATCATCATATAGAAATAGAAGATTTTTTAGTTGCCATGTGATTACCACTTCAACGGTATCCCCCCCTTGGCCTGGATTATACACTTTTACAGTATAGCCTTCCGATTCTTCTATCACTTCACTATTGACATTTTCAATGACAGCAGCATTCTTCCATACCTGAATCTTCGGACTGGAATCTATTTCAAAGCCCTTTGGCATCTTACCAGCATGGCCAAGTCCTACTAGTTGTCCATTAAAGTCTTCATCAAAATAATAGACTACTTTCTCCCTAAATTCTGCTGTATTATCTGCATGAATATACAAATCACCTTGATAAGAGCGAATCTTGAAATCAACCGCAAAAACAGAGAGTGGTAAAATACAAAACAAGCTAAATAAAAGCAAGAAAAAAATCTTTTTCACAACACAATCCCCCTTTTTATCTTTGCTATCATTATATCATTTTTTATAAGTAAAGGCTTACTTGTATTGAAAATCTCACCATTTTTAGATACAATAGAGAGAAGTCATTTTTAGACTAGAAATAGGAGAAAACATGAAAAAATTATGCTTATCTATCCTTGCTAGCCTAGTCCTTACACTGGGACTAGTTAGCCAGGTCCAAGCCGACGAATATTTACGCATCGGGATGGAGGCAGCGTACGCCCCCTTCAACTGGACCCAAGACGATGATAGTAACGGCGCTGTCAAAATTGACGGTACCAACCAATATGCCAATGGCTACGATGTACAAATCACTAAAAAGATTGCCAAAGACCTAGGCAAGGAACCTTTGATCGTTAAAACCAAGTGGGAAGGACTTGTTCCAGCCCTTACTTCTGGCAAAATCGATATGATCATTGCAGGTATGAGCCCAACGGCTGAACGCAAACAAGAAATTGCCTTTTCAAGCAGTTACTACACTAGTGAACCGGTTCTATTGGTCAAAAAGGACTCTGCCTATGCCAACGCCAAATCTTTAAACGACTTTGGCGGAGCAAAAATCACATCACAACAAGGCGTTTACCTTTATGACTTGATTTCCCAAATCCCTGGCGCCAAGAAAGAAACAGCCATGGGTGATTTTGCTCAGATGCGCCAAGCACTTGAAGCTGGTGTTATCGATGCCTATGTTTCAGAACGCCCTGAAGCCCTGACCGCTGAATCTGCCAACGCTAAGTTCAAAATGATCCAACCCCAACCAGGTTTCAAAACTGGCGAAGAAGATACAGCTATTGCCATTGGTCTTCGCAAGGACGATAGTCGCATCAGCCAAATCAATGCCAGCATCGAAACCATTTCTAAGGACGAACAAGTAGCCCTCATGGATCGGATGATCAAAGAACAACCAGTGGAGGCGACAACAACGGAGGAAGAAAGTAGTTTCTTTAGCCAAGTCGTTAAGATCCTTTCTGAAAACTGGCAACAACTTTTGCGTGGTGCCGGTATCACACTCTTGATCTCCATTATCGGAACCATCACAGGGCTCATTATCGGGCTTGCAATTGGAGTCTTCCGTACAGCCCCTCTATCTGAAAACAAGGCCATCTATGGCTTGCAAAAGCTACTTGGCTGGATCCTCAATGTCTATATTGAAATTTTCCGTGGTACACCAATGATCGTTCAATCTATGGTTATCTACTATGGTACAGCACAAGCCTTCGGAATCAATCTCGATCGTACACTGGCAGCCATCTTCATCGTTTCAATCAACACGGGTGCCTATATGACAGAAATCGTCCGTGGAGGTATCCTAGCAGTCGACAAGGGACAATTTGAAGCTGCAACTGCTCTTGGTATGACCCATAATCAGACCATGCACAAGGTTGTCCTACCTCAGGTCGTCCGCAATATACTACCTGCAACCGGTAACGAGTTTGTCATCAATATCAAAGATACCTCTGTACTGAATGTGATCTCTGTGGTAGAACTCTACTTCTCCGGTAATACTGTGGCCACCCAAACGTATCAATACTTCCAGACATTTACAATCATCGCCGTGATTTACTTTGTCCTCACCTTCACAGTGACCCGTATTCTCCGCTTCATCGAAAGACGTATGGACATGGATACATACACTACAGGTGCTAATCAAATGCAAACGGAGGACTTTAAATAATGAATCAACCCATTCTTGAAATTAAACACCTCAAAAAATCCTATGGACAAAACGAAGTCTTAAAAGACATTTCTCTGTCAGTCCACAAAGGAGAGGTTATCTCCATCATCGGGAGCTCAGGAAGCGGAAAATCAACCTTCCTACGTTCGATCAATCTACTTGAAACACCTACTGAAGGGGAAATTCTCTACCGAGGAGAAGACGTCCTTGCAAAAGGCTATAACCTTACTCACTATCGTGAAAAACTCGGTATGGTTTTTCAATCCTTCAACCTCTTTGAAAACCTTGATGTTCTCGAAAACACTATTGTCGCCCAAACGACTGTCCTCAAAAGAGAACGCTCTGAAGCTGAAAAAATTGCCAAAGAAAATCTTGAAAAAGTTGGCATGGGAGAACGCTACTGGCAAGCCAAACCAAAACAACTCTCTGGTGGCCAGAAGCAACGTGTAGCCATCGCTCGCGCCCTCTCCATGAATCCTGATGCCATCCTCTTTGACGAACCAACATCTGCCCTTGACCCTGAAATGGTCGGTGAAGTCCTCAAAATCATGCAAGACCTAGCTCAAGAAGGCCTGACTATGATCGTCGTCACCCACGAAATGGAGTTCGCCCGCGATGTCTCTCACCGTGTCATCTTTATGGATAAGGGCGTCATCGCTGAAGAAGGCAATCCCGAAGACCTCTTCACCAATCCAAAAGAAGAGCGAACAAAAGAGTTTCTTCAGCGCTATCTCAAATAAAAAGAAAAGACTGCATAAAATATTGAACTGCACCCCAAAAGTTAGACAGAAAAAATCTAACTTTTGGGGTGTTTTTATTATGAAGTTAACTTATGATGATAAAGTTCAGATCTATGAACTTAGAAAACAAGGATATAGCTTAGAGAAGCTTTCAAATAAATTTGGAATAAACAATTCTAATCTTAGGTACATGATTAAATTGATTGACCGTTATGGAATAGAAATCGTTAAAAAGGGG
>NZ_KQ970182.1:260610-265783 GCF_001579015.1 Streptococcus oralis | reverse complement strand
TAGCCCTGTGCAATACAGAACTAAATCCTTTCAATCATTATTTATCTAGCATTTTGGAATCAATACAGAGCTGTGCAAAATTCGGTTATCTTGTTTCCTCTTCAAAAAATAATCAAATACGACTTTCAACATACCCCGTCAAACATTGACTTTAAGGAAAATAATAAGAAAATATTCACTAGTATGAGAAACAATAGCGTCAGTAAGAAGTACATTATCCATGCTTTAGAGTGATCTTACCTTGAATCCACTAATAAGCGCAGCAAAAATGGAGAGGATAGCGATCGTCCTCTCCAGATTATAGTCGATACGAACCCACTACAGTTGACAAAGAATTTATATATTAATCCTCTTGTCTACGTTTTTGAGATAGACCTAGCAAGCCTGCTACTGCCATCACTACACCTGCGCTTGCTAAAGCAACCGAATCTTTTTCTCCTGTATTCGGAAGTGTTTTTGCTGGTGCTGAATAAGCTAACTCTTGAGCTTGAGGAGCTACTGGTTCGTCTCCCTTCACATCTTTCACATCACTAGTAATATCAGACACAGCATGCTTAACCGAAACCTCTTGAATGCTTGCCTCTAAGTTGATTTTAGGAACTACTGCAAACAATCTTGGTAAATAGGGTTCATATAAATCAACATTAGGTCTTTTTACTGTTACTTTGAGAAAACTTGGATCAGTTGGCATATTGTAGCGATCATTGATGAGCTTTTTATTATAAATTTTATCCAGCTTAATCTTGATGTCTAGCACCTCGTCCTCGACTGCGCTATAACGATAACCTTCTATACCATCTACTGTGATATCCAGACCTTTTGCACGGTAGTCTGCTATGACTTGCTCAAAGGCTTGCTTGGCCTCACGTTGAGCCTTCAAGGCACTATTGGTATAATTAATAAATTTTTTTACCTCAGAGTTAAACTCTGCCTTAGACTTTCCACTATTCTTCCAAAACTCCGTTTGTGGTTCGATTGTAACACCTGCATTCGTTAAATCAAATCTCAATTTTTCTACGATTTTCTTTGTTTTTGCAACTAACTGAATATCATTTTGAAGATCTGCTAATTGTTTTTCAGTAGCTTTTTTAGCTTCTTCTACTGTCTTGTAAACCACCTCATCCTCACGATAAGCTATCATTCTGAGCGCTTCAGCTTCTTTTACTTTATCAGCTATAGATTTTTCAAGTTGGTCACGTTTTGCAATCAAGTCTTTAGCCGTTTTAACTTGCTTATCCATCGCTTCAGTTGCTTCCTGAATCGTATCGTACTCTGCCTTTTCTTCCTTATATCTTAGATTATTCTCATTAAGAAGTGATTTTAAATCTTGATAGGACTTAGAAAGATCTGCCTCTGTCTTAGGAGCTTCTTCTTTAGGTGTCGCTTCTTTAGATTTTGGTTCCTCTGTTTTTGGACTCTCTGCCTCTACCTTAGGAGCTGGAGTTTCAGCTTTTGGAGCTGCTTCTACATCTGTTTTTGGACTTTCTACATCAACTTTCGGCTCTTCTGCCTTAGGAGCAGTTGATTCAGTAGCTACTGTTGCTGGAGCAGGAGTTGAAACCTCATCCGCACTAGCTGTTACCGCATTCACTGCACCAAAAAGAAGCGCTGCACTTACAAATAAGACTCCCGTAGCACCTTTTTTCATTTTACGAATAGAGCCATGTCCTTTATATTTAATCATTTTACATAAACCTCACTTTTACTTTTCATTTTTTAACGATGAGCAATCTAGCCAAGGTGGGCTAAAAAAACATTATACGGTAGAACATCTGATACTAAATAAAGCTAAGTCTTTCCTCCCCTTTTCCTACATCTCCTCGCGTTGATCGCAACTTTTATATTCTCAAATTCTTTGAGTTACTAGTTAATCTGCTCACATTTCCCTTGTACAAATTTTCAAGGCCACCATTTTTGGCATTTATGAGAGCAAGAGGAGACCACATTTAATTACTAGTTTACTCCAAAATTCGGTAATTGTCAAATTGGACTAGCCTTTAAAGCTTGATAGAATGGGATTCAGGCGTATTTCCGATTAATATTCACTCATCTGACACTCATAAACCTATATTATTCGCTTTTTAAAACTATTTTCTCAAATTTGAGGAGAGATAAGTTTATCTCACCCCCTTACTCTAAGCTTTCCAATACCTATTTCAGTTGACAAAGAGCCGATAACTGTTTGCAAAACAAAAGGCAAATCCATTTTAAGAATCTGCCTTTAAGCCTAGTTTAATCTTCAAATTTTTCATGATTCTTGTCATAAAACTCAATCAAACCTAGGGCTGTTTCAAATGAAATATTTTTCACTTTTGCACGACCTTGTGCCAAAGCAATAATTGACATTTCACGTGCATTTGTTTCCTTAGAGATACGGTAACCTGTGATTTTCTTATCACGAACCCAGCCAACAACTGATTCTACTTTTTCAAAGTTTGACTTAGCCATGTTCTTCTCCTATTTTATTCTTTACGATACTGAAATATATCCATTCTTTTAGGATTATCCAAAAAACATCTACTTATTGAAAACAAATAATGAATTGTTATTACTTAGCTTTTAAAGCTGATAATATGCTTGTTCGTATATCTTCAACTCCATCAGGATTTGCTGGTAGGAAGATGGTGTTATTGCCCTTATTGTCGGCGAAATTATTCAAAGTATCCAAATACTGATTTGTTAATAGAATGGACATAATCTGGGCTTCCGTGAGTTCAACATTGGCTCCTTTTAATTCTTGAATAGAATCAGCAAGTCCGTCAACAATAGCCTTACGCTGTTCTGCAATCCCTACACCGTGTAGGCGATCTTTTTCTGCCTCTGCTTCCGCCGCTGTCACGATTTTAATCTTATCTGCTTCTGCAAGTTCTTGCGCAGCGACTCTCTTACGTTGGGCAGCATTGATTTCATTCATTGATTGTTTCACTTCAGCGTCAGGCTCAACCTTCGTAATCAGTGTTTTTACAATGATGTAACCATATGTAGACATTTCCTCTGCTACTTGTTTTTGAACTTCTAATGCAATTTCATCTTTTTTCTCAAATAGTTCATCCAAGGTCAATTTCGGAACGGACGAACGCAAGGCATCTTCAATATAGGATTTGATTTGAGCTTCTGGTCTCATTAGTTTATAGTAAGCATCTGTGACATTGTTCTCATTCACTCGATACTGAGTCGCCACATTCATGGTCACAAATACATTATCTTGTGTTTTTGTTTCCACGACAATCTCACTTTGCAATAGGCGCAATTGCACTCTGGCCGCAATTCTATCAATTCCAAAAGGTGCTCGTACATGAATACCACTATTACTCAACTTTTGGTATTTACCAAAACGCTCGATAATAGCGACAGACTGTTGCCTTACAACATATACAGAGCTGATAATAATCATTGATGCAATCAGCACTAGAAAAAATAGAACAAGTAAAACATGTAAAACCATGGGAATCCCCCCCTTTCGTCACCATCATTATAGCATCATTATATTCATTATGCAAATAATATGATAGCAAATTTATTTTAGACTAGCATATTATACAAAGTCTCATTACCATTCAAATTAATATAAGATGGGTCAAACTTTTCCATCCGATGAATCAAACCAGCATAATCATGCTTATCAGCAAGAGCAATCCCAATCAAGACTGGTCCTGTTCCCTTGCTGGCCCTTTTGATATACTCAAAACGAGTAATATCATCATTTGGTCCCAAAATGTCATTTACAAACTCTCGAAGAGCTCCTGGGCGCTGTGGGAAGTTTACCACAAAGTAATGCTTAATGCCATCATAAATCAAGGCACGCTCTTCCATCTCTGGCATACGGTTAATATCATTATTCCCCCCAGAAATGATACAACAGATTGTTTTGCCTTTGATATAGTCCGATAGAACTTCCAAGGCTGCAACACTAGCAGCTCCAGCCGGTTCGGCGACAATCCCTTGCTTAGAATAAAGATCAATCAAGGTTTCTGAAATCAAACCCTCATCCACTCCGATAAGAGTTTCAACATTCTGACGTGTCGCTTCATAGGTCAACTGTCCAACTTTCTGTACAGCTATACCATCAGCAAACTTGTCAATTTCTTTGAGTTTAACTGGTCCCCCAGCCTCAAAAGCAGCCTTCATCGAACGGGCACCATTGGCTTCAACACCAATGACTTCGATAGCGGGATTGGTTTCTTTGATATAGGTCGAAATCCCTGCAATCAGCCCGCCACCACCTACCGGTACTAGTACTGTATCAAAATCAATAGACTCTTTACGGGCTTCTTCAAGAATTTCATAGGCTACAGTCCCTTGTCCTGCCTGAACATGGGCATCATCAAAAGGATCGATAAAGGTTCTATTTTCTGAAACGGTGAATTCTTGGGCTGCCTTTGCCGAAGCGTCGAAAGTATCTCCGACCAATTTGATCGTCACATAGTCACCACCAAAGAAACGAACTTGGCCAATTTTTTGTTGGGGCGTTGTGATGGGCATAAAAATTGTCGCAGGAATCTTCATCTCCTTACAAGTGTAAGCGACACCTTGAGCGTGATTCCCTGCTGATGCACAGACCACACCACGTTCTCGTTCTTCTTTTGTCAACTGTGAAATGGCATAATAAGCTCCACGAATTTTAAAAGAGCGAACTCGTTGCGCATTCTCCTTTTTGAGATAAATTTTTGCTTGGTATTTTTCTGATAAATAATGATCATATTCCAGTGGTGTATTCACCACTACACCACTTAAAACTTTGTGGGCTTTCACCACATCTTTTGCACTTAGCATATCTCCTCCTCAAATACTTTACAAGATAAAAAGCGAGTTAGGTACCCCCCAACTCGCCTTCTGTTCTTATTTTTAAGAATTAGTTGTAGATTTTGAAAGCATCGTCATCGTTTTTACCAACGAATGGCATTGCTTTACGTAATTCAGCACCAACTTTTTCAATTTCAAGATTAGCTGCTTGTTCACGGTAAGCAGTAAGTTTTGGACGACCAGCCTTGTAGTCATTTACAAAGTCATTTGCAAATTTACCATTTTGGATATCTGCCAAAACAGCTTTCATGTTTTCTTTAACTTGCTCAGTAATCACACGTGGACCTGATACATAGTCACCGTATTCAGCAGTGTTTGAAATAGATTGACGCATTTTCTTGAATCCACCTTCATAGATCAAGTCAACGAT
>NZ_KQ970182.1:259866-260495 GCF_001579015.1 Streptococcus oralis | reverse complement strand
GGTTTAACAAATTTAAACTGGATTTTATAATCACTGAAAATCAAGGAGCATTAGTCGCGGGTAAATCCGGTTGCACCCGTACGAGCGATATTTTTAATACCGTATGGTCGAATCACTCGCAATAATGCTTCACTCTTTTCAGCATTTCCCGTCATCTGGATGGTGATTGAGCTTGGAGCCACATCTACTACCGTTGCACGGAAAGGTTGGATAATAGCCAAGATTTCTGCACGCTTTTCAGCTGGTGCTGCAATCTTCACCAAGATAACTTCTCTTTCCAAGTGTGGCTTATCCGTGATATCTCGAATGCGAATCACATCAATCTGACGATTGAGTTGCTTGATAATTTGCTCTACTTCATCGTGTGAAGCTACATCGATAATGATGGTAATGCGAGATACATTGGGGTTCTCCGTCGCACCAACTGAGATACTCTCAATATTGACTTGACGACGTGAAAGGACACCTGTAAAACGATTGAGGACTCCTGAGCGATTTTGTAGTTTTGCCGTTAACATTCTACGCATGGAACTTCACCCCCAACATCTCATGATTACTCTTACCAGCTGGTACCATTGGTAAAACCTGTTCCTTACGAGAAATATCCACCTCGATAAACATCGGCACAT
>NZ_KQ970182.1:257622-259846 GCF_001579015.1 Streptococcus oralis | reverse complement strand
ATAACCTCTAGATCCTTCTCTATCGTCTCTGGATTATCAAATTTATAGTTTTTGATGCCGTAAGCCTGTGCCATCAGCTGGAAGTCAGGAAGGGTATCAAAGACCGACTCAGATGTTCTACCCTCATAGAAGGATTCCTGCCACTGACGAACCATTCCTAGTGAGTGGTTATTCAACATCACGACCTTAATGGGCACCTTGTAGATATTTAGGATGGCTAGTTCTTGGTTGGTCATTTGAAAGCCACCATCACCGACAAAAAGAACTACTTCTTTTTCTGGATTGGCAATCTTGGCTCCGATAGCCGCAGGAACTCCAAATCCCATGGTACCCAAACCTCCCGAAGTGACTAACTGACGCTCATTTTGGTAAGGATAATACTGAGCTGTCCACATTTGATGCTGCCCTACGTCAGTGACAACAATGGCATCTCCATTCGTCAACTCACCGATGCGTTCAATAACGGCCTGAGGTTGAACCACACGTTCTTTCTTATCATAAGAACGAACTCGATTCTTGTCCTTGGTGACTTTTTCAATCCACTTTTCAGTATTGTTATGAACAGTTGGTTCTGCCAGTAGCATCTGCAAGGCTTTCTTAGCATCACCTACCACAGGAATATCTGCACTGATAATCTTACCAATCTCAGCTGGGTCAATGTCGATATGCGCAACCTTGGCATTTTTAGCAAAAGTCTTAGGATTTCCAGTTAAGCGGTCATCGAAACGGCAACCAATACTAATCATAAAGTCCGCTTCGGTCATCGCAATATTAGCTGCAAAAGAACCGTGCATACCTCCCATTCCAAGAAAGAGCGGATGGCTTGTCGCAATCGTCCCCTGCCCCAAAAGACTGGTGACTACTGGAATCTGGTAACGTTCAGCAAATTCATTGAGCTCCTTAGAAGCTTCCGCATAGCTGATACCACCCCCTGCTAACAAGACAGGTTTCTTGGCTTTTGACAATTGCTTCAAGATTTTCTTGATTTGCATGTCGTTCGGTTCTATCGTCGGTTGATAACTCGGTAAATTTACCCCTGGTGAATAGATGAAGTCTGTCTCTAAGGCAGATACATCCTTAGGCAAGTCAATCACGACTGGACCTGGACGACCTGTGGTCGCGATATGGACAGCTTCCGTAATGATACGAGGAATGTCAGCTGTCTCACGAACTTGGTAATTGTACTTGGTAATGGGCATGGTAATACCGACAATATCCGCCTCCTGAAAGGCATCCTTCCCAATACCTGCTCGCGCAACCTGACCTGTAAAGACCAAAAGGGGAACGCTATCGCTCATGGCATCTGCAATCCCTGTAATGGCATTTGTTGCTCCTGGTCCACTTGTGACGACTGCGACACCCAACTTTCCAGTTGATTTGGCATAGCCTTCAGCTTCGTGCAAACACCCTTGCTCATGACGACCTAGAATGTGACGAATGCCTTTAAAATTATAAATCGCATCATATAAAGGTAAGACAGCCCCACCAGGATAACCAAATATAGTATCAATCCCTAAATCACGGAGGGTTTCCAAAACTAGGTCCGATCCCGTCTTAGGAGCGTCTAAACTGATTTTCTCCATTGTTCCCCTTTCTCTTCTCTTAAAAAATAGCTTGTTACTATCATACCATTTTTTCAAAAATTTTCAAGACAAAAGAGTCAATTTTCTGAATTTTCTATCTAAAAGTGTATTTATGATTTTTTCCTCATTTTTATTAACATCCAAACGAAATCAGGAGCTTTTATTTACTTTAATTTATCAAATTAATGTATTTTCTTTCTGAATGGAGTTTATGATTCTATCACTTAACAACCAAATTCGTATACTATATCCAGCAAAAATGAATAGTTAAAGACAAAAAAGGAAGCCACTAAGTGACTTCCTTCTAGAGTGAGGACTGATTAGTCTTCACCTTTGTTTTTCTTAATGATTTCTTCTTGTACTGACTTAGGTACATCTTCGTAGTGGTCAAATACCATCATGAAGGTACCACGTCCTTGAGATGCTGAACGAAGAACAGTTGCGTAACCGAACATTTCAGCAAGTGGAACGTAAGCACGAACGATTTGGCTGTTACCATGTGCTTCCATACCATCTACACGTCCACGACGAGCAGTTACGTGACCCATAACATCACCAAGGTTTTCTTCTGGAACAGTGATTGTTACCAACATCATTGGCTCAAGGATAGCTGGTTGGGCAGTCTTAGCAGCTTCTTTAAG
>NZ_KQ970182.1:254969-256559 GCF_001579015.1 Streptococcus oralis | reverse complement strand
TGCATTTGAAGGATACGTCCGATACGTTCACGTTTACCTTTAGAAGTGTTCAATACGTAAGAACCTGATTGAAGAACACCTGAGTATACACGGAAGAATGTCAAACGACCTACGAATGGGTCCGTCATGATCTTGAAGGCAAGAGCTGCGAATGGCTCTTCGTCAGATGCTGGACGAGTTTCTTCTTCTTCAGTATCTGGGTTGATACCTTTGATTGCTGGGATATCAAGTGGGCTTGGAAGGTAGTCAATAACCGCATCAAGCATCAATTGAACACCTTTGTTCTTGAAGGCAGAACCACACAATACTGGGAAGAATTCAACGTTGATAGTCGCTTTACGGATAGCAGCTTTCAATTCTTCGTTAGTGATTTCTTCACCTTCAAGGTATTTCATCATCAAGTCTTCATCAGTTTCAGCAACTGCCTCAACCAACTTTTCACGGTATTCTTGAGCTTGGTCAAGGTATTCAGCTGGGATGTCTTCTTCAAGGATATCTGTACCAAGGTCGTTGGTATAGATTTCAGCTTTCATCTTGATCAAGTCGATGATACCGCGGAAGTCATCTTCAGCACCGATTGGCAATTGGATTGGGTGTGCGTTTGCTTGAAGACGGTCGTGAAGTGTGCTTACTGAGTAAAGGAAGTCAGCACCGATTTTGTCCATTTTGTTAGCAAATACGATACGTGGAACTCCATACTCAGTTGCTTGACGCCAAACTGTTTCAGTTTGAGGCTCAACACCTGATTGTGAGTCAAGAACTGTAACCGCACCGTCCAATACACGAAGAGAACGTTGTACTTCGATAGTGAAGTCCACGTGTCCTGGTGTGTCAATGATATTTACGCGGTGGTTGTTCCATTGAGCTGTTGTCGCAGCAGATGTGATAGTGATACCACGTTCTTGCTCTTGCTCCATCCAGTCCATTTGTGACGCACCTTCGTGAGTTTCACCGATTTTGTGGATTTTACCAGTGTAGTAAAGAATACGCTCAGTAGTTGTTGTTTTACCAGCATCGACGTGAGCCATGATACCGATATTACGAGTTTTTTCAAGTGAAAATTCGCGTGCCATGAGGTTTGTTTCTCCTATTTATTTTAATTTCTATTCTATTATAACACGATTTTAATAAAAACGGATAGGCAGGACCTACCCGTTCTCAATCTTTTCATGTTTTTGTTGGTTTCAACTTACGAGATGGGAAGTTGAATTGAATTCAAGAGCGTACCGAGTTCAATTGAACCCGGGCTAAAAATTCTTAGTCTCATTATTTGAGCTGGAACGGGATGCTGGGTAAAAAAGATAAACTTCCTTTTATTCATCGAATACAGCGTCAGTTTCCTATTTTTACTGTGCATCCTTACCGTTCCTAGCATCATGATTTTACCAACGGAAGTGTGCGAAGGCACGGTTAGCTTCAGCCATACGGTGAGTGTCTTCACGTTTCTTAACTGCTGCACCAGTGTTGTTCGCAGCGTCCAAGATTTCTTTTGCAAGACGGTCTTGCATTGTGTGCTCACCACGAAGGCGAGCGATTGTTACCAACCAACGAAGTCCAAGTGTTGTACGACGTTCTGGACGAACTTCAACA
>NZ_KQ970182.1:252976-254949 GCF_001579015.1 Streptococcus oralis | reverse complement strand
GATTGTTACCAACCAACGAAGTCCAAGTGTTGTACGACGTTCTGGACGAACTTCAACAGGGACTTGGTAGTTAGATCCACCAACACGACGTGCACGTACTTCAAGTACAGGCATGATGTTTTCCATAGCTGTTTCAAATACTTCAAGCGCGTCATTTCCAGTAGCTTCTTTGATTTGCTCAAAAGCACCATAAACGATTGAAGCAGCTGTACCACGTTTACCATCAAGCATAACGCGGTTGATAAGACGAGTAACTAGTTGTGAATTGTAAAGCGGATCTGGCAATACTTCACGTTTTGGAGCTCTATTTTTACGACTCATTTCTCTTTATCCCCTTTCCTTATGCTTTTGGACGTTTAGTACCGTATTTAGAACGGCCTTGTTTACGATCGTTAACACCTGCAGTATCAAGTGCACCACGGACGATATGGTAACGTACCCCTGGAAGGTCTTTTACACGTCCACCGCGAAGAAGCACCACGCTGTGCTCTTGCAAGTTGTGTCCGATACCTGGGATGTAGGCAGTAACTTCGATAAGGTTGCTCAAACGTACACGAGCGAATTTACGAAGGGCAGAGTTCGGTTTTTTAGGTGTCATTGTTCCAACACGAGTTGCTACACCACGTTTTTGTGGTGAAGAAACGTTTGTTTGAACTTTTTTATGACTGTTGTAACCAACGTTCAAAGCTGGTGATTTAGATTTTTCTACTTTTGATTTACGCGGTTTGCGAACCAATTGGTTAATTGTAGGCATCTACATTCTCCTGTGTTTTTTTATTTTTGGTGATGATACACTTGGTGACAGCTACCATCTGTGTGTACTTTTGCAACATTTGTCAGCACGTCCCTGTACACTTTTGAGAGACCAAAAGTAAAAAGTACCGTCTGTTATTGTAACACAATTTTTCCTTCATTGTCAAGATATTTTTCATTTTTATTCTGATCTTTTAACTCTTTGACACTAGCTTTCACCGCTTTTCTAAACCAGAAAAGGAGGCAATTTGCCTCCTCCTTTCTAGTATGGTTTTCCTTTGATTCAAGTTGTCATTTCGGAATTTTTTAACCCTTCTTATCAAAGCCAACCAGATTCTTTTGCAATGTTGGCTGCCTCTGTTCGATTACCAGCATCTAGTTTCGAAAGAATATTGGTGACATAGTTTCGGACGGTTCCGTTTGATAGATAGAGTTGTTCTGCAATCTCTTGATTGGATAAACCCTGAGCGATTCCCTTTAAAACCGCTATTTCTTGCTCTGTTAATGGATTGGGATGCGTCATCACCACTTCCATCAATTCAGGTGAATACTCCTTGCGTCCTTCTAGGACGGTGTGCAAGGTCTGCATGAGGTCTGCAATGCTTCTCTCTTTCAAAACATAGGCATCCACTCCAGCCTTGACTGCGCGTTCAAAATAACCAGGGCGCTTGAAGGTTGTCACCACAACTACCTTTGTTTCTATCTTTTCTGCTCGAATCCACTCCAAGACTTCGAGGCCTGTCTTAACAGGCATTTCTACATCAAGGATGGCGATATCTACAGTCTCTCTTCCTAAGAGTTGGATTGCTTCTTGCCCATTCTTAGCTTGTAGGACAGACTCCACATCCGCTTGAAAGGCAAGCAACTGGCACATAGCATCTCGCAACATACTTTGATCTTCTGCAACAAGTAGTTTCATCTTAGTTTCTCTCCTTATAAGGTAGTCGAACCTGCACTTCAGTCGGCTGCTTCTGACTGATCACCTTTACTTCTCCTGAAAATGGAAGGACACGATCTCGAACTGTATGGAGCTCATCCCCTTTCATAGAAGCAAAGCCACAGCCATCATCTCTCACTATTAGAATGAGCTCTTTCTCTGTCCGTTCTAATTTTAAGTAAGCTTTGGACGCTTTGGCATGTTTGATGATATTGGTCACTAACTCAAGCAAAATCATGGAAGCCGTTGACTCCAATTCCTGAGTTAGGCTAGCTGTATCTAA
>NZ_KQ970182.1:249685-252594 GCF_001579015.1 Streptococcus oralis | reverse complement strand
GTGATCGATTTGGGCTTCAATTCCTGCAATTTCCAGCATTTTTTTAACAGTCGCAAATTCGGAGGCAAGGGTTCTGGTTTTGAGATTTTCGATAATCGTACGAACTTCATTCATGGATTCCTTACTGATCTGATGAATTTCTTTTAATTCTTTTTCCACTTGAGGATAGGCCTGCATTTGGAGAAGTTGGAGGGCAAGGTCCGTCTTCACACTCAGCATAGCAAAGGTATGACCCAGACTGTCATGGAGATCCTGACCGATTCGACTGCGTTCATTTTCAGCCAAAAAAAGATTGAGCTTGGCATTTTGTTTCATCTTTTCTTCTTTTATCTGTTCAGATACCTGAATCCGATAAAGACCGAAGGTCAAGGCATCAGAAACGATAAAGGTCACCAAGAAAAAGAGGAGGTGCCAGGGACTAACTTGACCAACCATAGAGATTCCAGTTAAAATCATCGGTTGTAAGACAACAAAACTGACAAAACGCCAAGAGTGGAAAGAAACCTCATCCAGCTCATAAATAAGGAGATTGGATAAATAAAAGATAAACCAAGCGAAGCTCGCATTTAACCAGATGGAACTGTAAAAAATGTAAGCAAGCATGATCCACCAAGCCAGCCACTGCACAGTACGGTTTTGACTTAATAAAATCGAATAAAAGGCTAGGACAAATAATAATGTCCAGAACAAGATCAAAGGCGGGTACTCTCCACTGATGACACCCGCTATAGGAAAGATGATAAACACTGTTGAAATATGAAACATATAATGAGTGTTTTTTAATTTTTCCAACATAGATTTATTTTACCTCGATCCGTTTTTTCAGCTGGATTACCAGTACACCAAAGAAAACTGTATAGCCTAGTACAACTAAGGCGGAAAGAATATTAAACTCATGGTGCTCCAAATAAGCAGAGACGACCTGCATCAGCTGATAGGTTGGAGTCAGTTTTCCAATGGATTGGAGCCATTCTGGGAAGGAATTCAAGGGGAACCACAGTCCACCTAGGACAGCCAAAGCAATATAGGCAATATTTCCAATAACCGTCATCAATTGAGCACTGGGAAGCAAGCTCACCAAGACACCCATACTGATAAAGACCACACTTCCGACCAGCAAAATAACTCCAATCACCAACCAATCAAGCCAAGGCAGGGTCACTCCACGGACAAAATGACCAACCGAAAAGACAACTATAATTGATAACAAGAAAGTTAGCAGAGTACTGAACAGTTTTGATACATAATATTCTACCATAGAAACAGGAGAATGTTGAATCAATTTTTGCCAGTTGTTTGTCTTGTCAGATTCGAGTGTGCTAGGGATACTGAAAAAGGCGCTTGACATGATACTAAAGAGCGTCATGGCAAAAAGATAGGCTTGAAGAACAATTTCTGGAACATCTGACCCTGACATCATACCAGAAAAGATAAGGTAAAACACACTTGGAAGTCCGATGGATAGCAAGTAGTAGACTGCTTGCCGTTTCATCAGAATGATTTCCACTTTCATGAGACTTGTCATATTTTTCATTGTCAATCTCCTTTAGTCTTGAGTCGTTTCGAAGATACTGTCCAAGAGAGTTCGATTGCGAACTTCAATTTCTTCGATCGTGCAGCCCTGTTCTTGCAAGGCTTCCCATACCTGGCTGGCTTCTTTGGTTGTGAAGGAAAGAGCATTTTGCTTGATTTCAAGCTCTTGAACCTGCTCCAAAGTGCTGATAAAATCCTGATAGATTAGAGGAACGGTAAAGTGTTTTTCTTGTTCTTCACCACGCATGGCATAAGGTGTCGTATCACGAATCAATTCACCCTTGTGGAGCACCAAGATGCGGTCGGCCGTATGTTCTACCTCTTCGATATAGTGGGAAGAATAAACAATGGTCACACCATTTTTCTTTAACTGATCGACAATCTCCCAAAAATGCTGACGTGTTGAGGTATCCATGGCAGCAGTTGGTTCATCTAAAAATAGAATTTTCGGACGACCTATTAGTGCCAACACGAAAGAGAACAAACGTTTTTGCCCACCAGATAACTTGCCCGCTAGCTGATTTTTCTGTTTGTCTGAGAATCTCAGCAAATCATCAATTTCTTTGTCTGAAAGACTGTCGGGATAAAGTGACTTGAAAAATGATAGAAGTTCTTTCACTTTCAAGCTTTGGACAACTGCATTTTCTTGGGGCAAGACAGAAATAAGCTGCTTTAATCGAGGATCTGTTGGCGCAAATCCTTGAATGACAACCTGACCTGAACTCACGAACTTGTCGCCCAAGAGGCAATCAATCAAAGTGGTCTTTCCTGCTCCATTAGGTCCTATCAAGGCGACACATTCACCATGGTGGATTTCAAAAGAGATGTTCCGCAAAATCTCCTTGTCTTTTATCTTCTTACTCAATTTCTCAACTTTAATTACAGTCATGAGATTCTCCTTTCAACCACTCCATTCCCATAGGGAAAACGACGAAAATCATAAATCCAAAACCCCAAGTACCAAGAATAAATTGGCGAAGCAAGGTTTGGTCAAACCAACCTGTAAACATTTCTACTAACCATACCAAGAATGACAGGTCGATAAAGAGATAGATGATGTTTTTTTCATTCCTCAAACTCCTTTTTCACATCTCTGACTAATTTCAAACCTTCTATGACAAGCCAAGATATCATCCCAAAGCCAGCAAATAGCTCCCAAGGAAAATGATAGAAACCCTCATCCAATCCTGAAAACATGAGATAGGTCATCACTCCTGCTGCTACCAAACTCACTGCGACAATCATTTTATTTTTCATCTCTTCTTCCTCCATTTCCTACTTCAATTATAGTCTTTTGAAGTTAGCTGAGCTAGATGCTTCTGTCACTAGGAAATATGACAAATGTCATAAAAAAAGAAAGTTGAACAATGTACTGA
>NZ_KQ970182.1:239746-248721 GCF_001579015.1 Streptococcus oralis | reverse complement strand
ACAATCAACTTTCTTTTTTTATTTATTAAATTTCTATTCCACACTGAAAAGATACGGATATACAGGTTGTTGACCTTGGTGAATCTCTACTTCAACATCTTCAAATTCTTCTGCGATTTCTTGGGCAATTTCATTGGCAAGTTCTTCGCTTCCGTCTTCGCCAACATAGAAAGTCACGATTTCACTATCTTCGTCCAACATGTGTTTCAAAGTTTCAGTCAAGGTTTGGTGCATGTCAGGATTCGACACAAGGATTTTCCCATCTACCATACCAAGATTGTCATTTTCATGAATTTCCAAGCCATCGATAGTTGTATCACGAACGGCTGTTGTTACACTACCGCTGATAACATCACCAAGGGCTGCAGTCATGCGTTCTTGGTTTTCTTCGATTGATTTACTTGGGTCAAAGGCAAGGAGGCTTGTCAACCCTTGAGGAAGGGTACGAGCTTCTACCACTACTGCTGGTTGTTCTAGCACTTCAGCTGCAGATTGAGCCGCCATGAAGATATTTTTATTGTTTGGCAAGAAGATGATGTTGCGAGCATTGACTTGCTCAACAGCCTTGATAAAGTCCTCTGTCGAAGGGTTCATGGTTTGTCCACCTTCGATGACATAGTCCACACCTTGGGCACGGAAGATATCTGCCAAACCTTGACCTGCTACTACTGCGATAAGGGCATATTCCTTTTCTTCAGCTGGCTTGCTGACTTGAGCTTCTTTTTCTACTTGAGCTTCGTGTTGGTTGCGCATGTTATCTACTTTAACCTTGACCAAGCTACCATATTTAAGTCCTTCTTGCATGACAAGACCCGGATCTTCGGTATGGACGTGGACTTTGACGATCTCATCATCGTTGACAACAAGTAGAGAATCGCCTAGCTCATTCAAGTAGTTGCGGAACTCATCATAATCAAAATCTTTGGCATAAGTTGGACCTTGTTTAAGGGCAACCATAATCTCAGTACAGTAACCAAAAGTGATATCTTCTGTTGCGACATGTCCCGCAACTGACTTGTGGTGCTCTGCATTGATCATTTCACCCATATTCGCTGGAGTTGCTACAAAGTCCTCAGACGCACTGTATTCTCCAGTAAGGGCTGAAAGGAAACCTTCGTAGATGAAGACCAATCCTTGACCACCTGAGTCCACGACACCAACCTCTTTCAAGACTGGGAGCATATCAGGAGTCTTAGCTAAAGCTCTCTTAGCACCCTCCAAGGCCCCACGCATGACCTCAACGGCATCATCTGTTTGCTCAGCTTTTTTCTTGGCACCGATAGCCGCTCCACGAGAAACTGTCAAGATAGTTCCTTCGACTGGTTTCATAACTGCCTTGTAGGCTACTTCGACACCCGACTGGAAAGCAAGGGCCAAATCTTGACCTGTTAACTCGTCTTTATCTTTGATAGCTTGAGAAAAGCCACGGAAAAGTTGAGACGTGATAACTCCTGAGTTTCCACGCGCACCCATCAAGAGCCCTTTAGCAAGAATGCTCGCCACTTCTCCGACTGTAGAAGCTGGCTTATCTGCTACTTCTTTGGCACCATTTTCAATGGTCATTCCCATGTTTGTCCCAGTATCTCCATCTGGAACTGGGAAGACGTTTAATGAATTGACATATTCTGCTTGCTTATTCAAGCGAGTTGATGCCGCCTGCACCATCTCTTGAAATAAGCTGGTAGTAATTTTTGACACGATTATTCTCCTACAACTTTGATATTTTGAATGTAGACATTCACAGTCTGAGCAGTGATTCCTAGTTGGTTTTCCAAACTAAAACGAACACGCTCTTGGATGTTTTTTGAGACTTCACTAATCTTTGTTCCGTAGCTCAAGACGGTATAAACATCAACTGCAATGCTACCATCTTCGGCTGCCTTCACAACAACGCCTTTTGCATAATTTTCCTTACCAAGAAGGGCTTGGAAATTATCTTTGAGGGCATTTTTACTAGCCATACCGACCACACCAAAAATCTCAGTTGCTGCACCACCTACAACGGTTGCAATCACTTCATCTGTTAGTTCGATTTGACCATCTTTTGTATTAATTTTTACAGTCATTTTTTTTACCTCAACTAGTTGATACTCTATTTTATCATATTTCATTCCAAGTGTAAAAGCAGAATGCTGTATCGGCGGATATTTACTCTAGTTTTCAAATGGTTTTATCTATAGAGTAAAAGAAAAAGACCTAGGCGGTCTTTTCATTTTTATTAAACGCGTTCAACTTTACCTGATTTCAAAGCACGAGCTGAAGCCCAAACTTTTTTAGGTTTACCATCGATAAGAACAGTAACTTTTTGAAGGTTTGGTTTTACGGCACGTTTTGTTTGGTTCATCGCGTGTGAACGGTTGTTTCCTGATACAGTCTTACGACCTGTAAAGTAACATACTTTAGCCATTGTGTTTTCCTCCTATTAGATCTAATATAGCGGATGTGCTAGCACCACATACCGTACTATGTTATCACACTTTCTTGAATTTATCAAGAGAATTAAAAGATTTTTTTATTTGACGTAGACAACGCCAAGTTTACCAAAGGCGACTTCCCCACGGATAATCAAGGTTTTGCTGGTTGGAGCTACAGGAGCATCTGCCTTAGCTGCACCAAAGGATGTTTCCACTTTCAAATCGACACGCCAGTGTTGTGGAACATAGACGGTTGCATTCCCGAAAGCGACTTCGATATTCAGAGTGGCAAAATCACCTAACATCTCTGCGTTGTCATAGTAGATTTTAGCATCTCCAAAAGCGACTTCCACTTGGTCATCTACAAGATCTTGATCTTGTTTATAGAAGGTTCCGCTACCAAAAGCGACTTCCTTATCCGTGATGACTGTTCGTTCACCCTTGTACCACCATTTTTTTCATTCCAGAACTTACTTGAATGCGTCAGATAACCAACACCAAGCACTGCTAAGATGCTAGCCCAAAACAAAGACTGGTTTGGAATAGGAAAAATGTTATAAAAATGATTCGCAATCATTAAGGCTACTAGAGCGGTAAAAACTGCCGATGTTAGATGACGACGAAGCAAGGCCTCAACTGATTGGTAGGCAAAAAAGACAATACCAAGTAAAGGCCATATCTTGCCATCCAAAGAAGGGATTCCAAAATTTCCTTGCAGCAAGATCCAGGCTGCTAAAACCAATAAAACAATACCGAATGCTTTCTTTTTCATATTTTTTACCTCATGTTTCTTAGATTTTCTTTTAGGAGGGATTGGTAATGCCGCGAGACATGAACCTCCTTGTGGGTCTGATAAAAGGAAATGGTGCCCGTTCCTGAAAAGGACTTGTCCACTGAGTAGATCTGACGGATGTTGGCGATGGTAGACTTGGATACTCGGCTAAAATAGCGAGGCAAGATGGACTCCAGTTCATAAAGCTTGAGTCGAACCTCGTAGGCTTCTTTCTGGGTATGGGCATATATCTTGTTGCCTTCTGTCTCAAAGAAGAGAATTTCCGACAAGTCTAAGTAATACTCACCCGTCCCCTTATAAAAGATTAACCTAGGAGCCTTGCTTTCCTGCAAGAGTCGTTGCAAATCAGCTATTTCATCTGTCAGTGCTGCAGCCTTGATGACAATCTCTGTCTCAGTTAGTTCACTATCAATCTCGATTCGTAACTTCATCCTATCTCCTTTCTGCATCTACTATACCAAAGGCTAGAAGACTTTACAAGGGCAAAAAAGCAAGTGGTAAAATTAAAGTAGCAAGTGGTTGTAAGACTAGCTTGACTTACATATCAGAATAGGAAGAAAAGACCTCCCCACGCAAGACCACAAGCGTAACCAACGAGCACATCCTTGGGATAATGAACACCACCTAGCACTCGGACCAAGGCTAAGAGTCCTGAACAAATAAGCAAGATAGTTCCGATCAAAGTCCAAGCGTGGAAACAGGCCATAGAGATGATAGTTGCTGAAAAGACGTGGCGACTGGGCATAGACTGTCCCGAACTATCCTTGTCAAGTAATGGGTCGATGTCCCAAGTTTCGTAAGGGCGCGGGTGATTGATTTTCTTACGAAACAGGGACAAGATAACAAATCCCGAGGCGGGGACAAGCAAATAGACCCCGACTTGCTGACCAAGTCCTAGCTGCAGGTAAGTGGTGACTAGAAAGGCCAGATAGACCATGGGCATAGCTACTGTCATCAAACGATTGAAACTGCGTAACAGAAATAAAAGGGTGGGATGGCTAGTTAGTTTGGAGCTGATGTTTCTATACCATTTTTGATAATTTTTCATTTATTCTTCTCATTCATTACTTTTTTGTCTCTATGTGAGGCGCTTGCCTTCTAGTATAGTGCAGAAAAAGAAGGCCGTCAAGCCTTCTTTTAGTTTATTCTTCTGCTTCGTCTTCTGTAAATTGACTGTTGTACAGGTCAGCGTAGAAGCCACCTTGCGCCATCAGCTCCTCATGATTTCCTTGCTCAATAATATTTCCATCTTTCATGACAAGAATCAAATCGGCATTACGAATAGTTGACAAGCGATGGGCGATGACAAAGGAAGTTCGACCCTCCATCAAACGGTCCATGGCTTTTTGGATCAATTCCTCTGTACGTGTGTCGACTGAGGATGTCGCCTCGTCCAAAATCAAGAGTGGCGCATCCTTGAGAAGCGCACGAGCAATGGTCAAGAGTTGTTTTTGTCCAACAGACAAGGTCACAGTGTCATTCAAGACGGTATCATAGCCATCTGGCAAGGTCATAATAAAGTGGTGGATTCCCACAGCCTTGCTCGCTTCCATCATTCGCTCATCGCTGATACCCATCTGATTATAGATCAGATTCTCTCGAATCGTTCCTTCAAAGAGCCAAGTGTCTTGCAAGACCATTGAAAAGGCATCGTGTACTTCCGAGCGCTTCATGTCCTTGGTATCCACACCATCGATGCGGATACTTCCCTTATCTATCTCATAGAACTTCATCAAAAGATTGACAATGGTTGTCTTACCAGCCCCAGTCGGTCCAACGATAGCGACCTTCTGACCTGCATGAGCTGTCGCAGAAAAGTCATGGATGATGGTGCGCTCTGGTGTATAACCAAAGGACACGTGATCAAAGACTACTTCCCCTTTCATGTTGCTCAATTGTCTTTCCTTATGAGATTCATCCTGCATCTCTGCTTCAGCTAGAAATTCTAATACACGAGTCATGGCTGCACTCGCTTGTTGCAAGCTCGTAATCCCTTGGGCAATCTGTGACAGAGGTTGGGAGAAGGTCCGTACGTAAACCATAAAGGCTACAATAATCCCTATTGTGATATGCCCTTCTAACGCCAGCGCGGCCCCAACAATGATGACTAAGACATAACTAAAGTTCCCAACAAAGAACATGGCTGGCATCATGATACCAGAGATAAACTGAGATTTCCAGATACTATCATGCAAGTCTTGGTTTAAACCTGCGAATCTCGCTTTGGAGGTGTCTACTGCGTTGTAGATGGTCACAACATTGTGTCCAGAGTACATTTCTTCTACATAACCATTGACGGCTGCCAGATTATTTTGTTGTGCCTCAAAGTATCCTTGTGACTTGGCCATGATTACGGAAACCGCTGCAAAACCAACAAGCGTAGAGACCACTGTTACGAGAGCCAAAATCCAGTTCATCCCAAACATGGTCACCAAGACAGCAATCAACAAGAAACTAGCTGAAAGAACTGTCCCTAGACTTTGGTTGAGAGATTGCGCTGCTGTATCCACATCATTGGTCACGCGCGAAAGGGTATCTCCTTGTGAATGACGGTCAAAATAGCCAAGTGGCAAACGATTAATCTTTTCAGCGATAGCCGTCCGCAAGCGTTTTGAAAAATGCTGAATGCTCGTTGAAAAGATATAGGCCTGTGTATAGTTAAGGATGGCGCCAAATACATAGAGAATCACTAAAAAGCTAGCAATGTTTGACACAGCTACCAAGTCGATTTCTGTAGCCAAACCATCTGAAATCAAGTTAGTAATTTCTTTAATCTTAGTTGGCCCATAAACGGTGATGATACTTGAAATGACTGCAGCCACAACTGCTATTAGGAGAGGGAGTTGGAGGCCTGCCATATAAGGTTTGCACTGTTTCCAGACTGAAACTTTTTTATTTTCCATGTTCCAATTCCTCCTTCGATAGTTGTGAATAGGCAATTTCTTGGTAAACTTCATTGGTAGCTAGAAGTTCCTTGTGGGTGCCTTGTCCCACGACTTTACCTTGATCCAAAACCATGATTAGGTCAGCATCCATGATGGTTGAGATGCGTTGCGCTACGATGAGCTTGGTCATGGATTGTGTTTTTTCAGCAAGTTCTTGGCGCAAGATCCGGTCTGTCTTGTAGTCCAAGGCCGAGAAGGAATCATCAAAAATGAGAATTTCAGGCTTCCGAGCCAATGCGCGTGCAATGGCCAAACGTTGTCTTTGACCTCCTGAGAAGTTGGTCCCACCTTGGGCTACTTCTGAGGCCAGGCCTGCTTCCTTATCCTCGATAAAGTTCTTAGATTGAGCCAATTCCAGAGCTTGCCACATAGCAGCCTCGCTTAGAGGAGTTTCTTGGCTCTTACCAAAGTCTAAGTTTCCCTTAACATCTCCAGAAAAGAGAACAGCTTTTTGTGGGATATAGCCGACCTTATTGCGCAAATCTTCCAAATCGTAATCTTGCACATTAACTCCGTCCACTAGGATTTCTCCATCAGAAACGTCGTAAAAACGAGGCAAGAGGTTGACGAGGGTGGATTTACCTGATCCAGTCGATCCAATGAAGGCCACGGTTTGACCCGCTTCTGCTTTGAAGGTGACCTGTTCCACGACTGCTTCAGAATTTTTAGAGTAGCGGAAAGTCACATCACGGAATTCCACTTGTCCCTGAACTGAAGGATCCGCTGTCTGTGCATGACTAGGATTTTCAATAGAAGAATGCAGATCCAATACTTGATTGATACGTCCTGCCGAAACCAAGGTACGGGGAAGAACGATAAAGAGTGCTCCCATGAGCAGGAAGCCCATTACGACCTGCATAGCATAGGACATGAAGACCACCATATCACTAAAGAGTGGCAGACGTTCTGTCAAACTTGCGTCGTTGATGATATAGGCACCAATCCAGTAAATAGCTAAACTCAATCCACTCGAAATCGCCATCATAATCGGGTTCATAATCGCCATCAATCGATTGACAAAGAGATTGAGACGTGTTACCTCATCGTTGGCTGCTTCAAATTTTTCATCTTGATAATCTTCCGCATTGTATGCACGAACAACTCGAATCCCCGTCAAACTTTCACGAGTGATACTATTGAGTTTATCTGTCAATTTTTGGATGACCGATTGTTTTGGAAAGGCTAGAGTCATGAGAACAGTAGTCATCAAGACATTCACAATAACAGCCACAACGACTGCCCAAAGCCAGTATTCCGACTTCCCAAGGATTTTTCCAATGGCCCAGATGGCCATGATAGGTCCACGAGTAACCACTTGCAAGCCCATGGTAAAGAGCATCTGAATCTGAGTGATATCATTGGTCGTCCGAGTCAAAAGACTTGGGATTGAAAAACGTTTGATCTCTGTCTGCGAAAAATCCAAAACCTGATGAAATACATCAGTGCGTAGATGGGTTGTATAGGATGCTGCAACGCGAGCGGCAAAGAAACCAACCATAACAGATGAAAAGAAAGCCAATAAAGACAAACCAATCATCTTCGCAGCTGGTGACCAGAGTGCATCCAACTGCGTTCCAGACGTTCCGAGTAACTCTGTAATTTGTGAAATGTAGGTCGGTACCTCTAACTCGAGATAGACCGAGAAACAAGTGAATAAAATCGTAAGAACGATCATCCCCCACTCTTTTCCTGTAATACGTTTAGCGAGTTTCTTCATCCTCTCCTCCTATCTTCTCAACATTTTCTTGCAACTGACCGAGAACCTTTTCAAAGATTTCCAAATCCGACTTTGAAACACCCTCTAGCAGACTCTGATCAATCCGATCAAAAAATGCCTTAACTTTTTGCATCTGAGATCGTGATTTGTCGGTCAAACGAACAAATTTTGCTCGTTTATCACTTGGACTGGCCTCCAACTCTACCAAACCATTTTGCACCATGCGTTTAACCAAGTTACTGGCCACCGATTTAGTAATATTGAGTTCTTGTTCAATATCCTTGATAAGCGTTAATTCTTGATCATGCTCACGACGATCTAAAATCCGTAGGACCTGTCCTTGCGGTCCACCCATAAATTCAATGCCACATCGCTTGGCTTCTTTCTGTACCATCAGATGAACCTGGTGCCCAAAGCGTTTAAAAATCAACATCGGTTTGTCCATAATTGCTCCTTTCTCACAATTTCATATAGTTCTCTGGGGAACTATATCGGTTCTCATGAGAACTATTTTATCATTTCCAGAAGAAATGTCAAGAAAAAAGTTTCCTTGAGAACTATCTTAGTCAGAATTGACATTAGCAGATATTTTCTCTATAATAAGCACTAACTGCTGTGGATTGAGATCCATTCACTCGATGAAGGGAGAAAATTTTCAAATGAAACCAGAAGAACAAAAAGTTTTAGGGATTTTAGCAACCATTTTTGGAGCCATCGCACTTTTAGGGTCCTGGATCCCATTTGTTAACTATCTGTCATTTTTCATCGCCATTGTCGCATTTATCTTGGGAATTATCGGCCTTATCGTCAATCTCAAAAAACGAAAAACAATAGCCATTATCGGAACATCCCTTGCAATTGCTTCAGTTGTACTTTTCTTTACGACCCAGATACTGTACGCTAATGTCTACAAAGAGTTTGTCAGGGAGTTTAACCGTTCCTATAAAGAGGCAAGTGCCTCAATGGAACGCGAAGAAGAAAGCGACTTGACAGATGATAGCACCTATTCTATCCCTGAGGAGGAAGAAGATACTTTCTCCTGGACACAAGAACAGTTCGACGCTTTAATTGAAGGTGACCTTGATAACAAAGGAAAAGGTGGTACC
>NZ_KQ970182.1:230540-238983 GCF_001579015.1 Streptococcus oralis | reverse complement strand
CTTTATCAATCGCTTTATCGATAACGTGCTTTGGCACTTGGGCTTGTTTAGCACGGTCGATAACGAATTTCAAAGCAGTGTTTGATTCTGGATCTGGATCACCTTTTTTAGCTGCTACATAGATTTCTACACCAAATTTTGCATATACTTTAGAGTTAGCTCCATCTTTAGCCGTTTTCTTGGCTACGATATTGGCCCATTTACGTCCCATAAGGAATCTCCTTTTTTCACATTTTAATCTTTCTTATTATAACACAAGTTTTTTCGATTTTCACTAGAGGAAATGGATTTTATTTAGCAAATCAAGCTAGGATGGCACTTTTGTTGCCAAGATTTCCTTGCCTTCTTTTATCAAGGGGTGACGGAAAAGCGAGAAGTACAGTTGGATAGTCATGGCAACCCAGATAAGAGGTTCACAAAGGATGACCCCCCTATAGCCTGCCCAAGGGATAATCAAGACCACAAAAGCAATTTTACCGATTAGTTCGATAAAACTAGATACCAGAGGCAGGACTTTTTGACCCAAGCCCTGCAAACAATTTCGATAAATCAGCAAAAGGCTCAAAATCGGATAAAAGGCTGAACTAATTTGCAGGTAGAGGCTACCATTTTCAACCAAGTAACCATCCGTTGAACTGGCCAAGAAGGAAATCAAGGTCGGACTAGCAAACAAGAGAAAGATACAGATAAAGCCTGCCCAGGACATACTCAGGCGACTGCCGATTCGAAGACCTTGAACAATGCGATCTGGTCGCTTAGCCCCAAGATTCTGAGAGGCAAAGGTCGTCATGGCAGAAGAAATAGCCGTCATGGGAAGAAGAGCAAAAGCCATAATGCGTCGCGCCGCTGTTTGCGCACTAATAATCACTGCTCCAAAAGTATTGACAGACGACTGTAAAATCACACTACCAATGGACACAATCGAACTCATCAATCCCATAGCCAAACCTTGCTCCAAGAGATCTGCATACAGGGCCTTGTTCCATTTAAAATGCTTAAGTTGAGGGAGCAGTTCCGGAACGATCTTGCGGATATAATAAAAGCAAAGAACCGCTGATAATCCTTGTGAAATAATAGTAGCAAGTCCCGCAGATTGAACTCCCAGTTGCAGTTGCGTAATAAAATAGAGATCCAGAGCCACATTGACCAAGGCAGAGAAAATCAGAAAACCAAGCGCAGCCAGACTATCACCAATAGACCGCAACAAGCCTGCAAAGAGATTATAAGCGAAGCTGACGCCAACACAGGTCACAATCATGGAAATATATTGATAGGACTGGGGAAGGATTTCTGCAGGAGTATCTAAGTACTGCAAGAGTGGATACAGGCCGACAAATCCCATCAGCATAACTAAAATACTTAGAAGCCCTCCTAAAATCCAGGTTGCAGCAACCGCTTCTTTGATTTTGGTGAAATTACGAGCCCCATAATAGCGAGCAATGACAATCCCCATGCCATTTCCAACACCAAGCGTAAAGCCTATAATCAAGTCAAAAATGGCCGTTGTCGCTCCAACTGCAGCCAAGGATTCTTGGCCAAGAAAGCGCCCAACAATCAAGACGTCAGCTGTATTATAAAGCTGTTGAAAGATATTAGACAGCAAAATTGGAAAGGCAAAGCTTAAAAGCGAAGGAAGGATTGGACCATGTATTAGGTCCACTGTTCGTTTTTTATTCATAAGGCTATTATATCAGCTTTCTAGAGGAGCGACAAGAATTGCTTGGTTTTCTTGCAATCAATTGCCTACCGAGAGACAATTTGCTATAATCAAGGAAAGGAGGTCATTTATGAGTTTGACCAGTCAATTAATAACCGATGCATTTCTGGATCTTGATAAGGTTGAAAAGCTAAACAATGAAGCTTTTCCCGAGGAAGAACGCGTTCCTTTATCCGAATTTTTACGCTATCAGGACCGAGACGACGCCCACTTCTTTGCCTTTTATAACCAGGAAGAGTTTGTCGGCTTTGCTTTTGCCATCTCCAATCAAAAAGCCTTTTATATCAGCTTTTTTGCCATCATGCCCCACCTGAGAAGCCACGGGTACGGAAAGGAAATTATCGAAAAGCTGACTGATTTTTACCAGCGAACCATGTTGCTGGAAGTCGAGCGATTGGATGAAGAATGCGATAACTTGGAGCAAAGAAAGGCTAGAATGGACTTCTATCGACAAAATGGCTTTAAAACAGCCAACGCTTTTCTAGAGTACGAAGGTTTGAGTTTTGAAATTCTCTACCGTGGCGATCACTTTGACGAAGAAGCCTATCGTGACATCTTCCAGAAATTGCAAGATGAACATTATTTTGACTTTCATATCGAGTATCGCCGTTTCAGTGACCATTAGTTCTTTCATCTTAAACAATTAAACAAACATAAAAAGTAGCAGTTCCTATCTGCTACTTTTTATGTTATTCTTCAATTTCGATTCCAAGTTCATCGCCAAGGTCAAGTGTTACTTCTTGGTTAGAAGTCGTCTCTGCTACTGGACTAACATCTGAGGCTTCTTCATCTTCAATCAAGCCATATTGAACACGAACTTGATGGTCGATGGCATCAAAGATCTCTGGGTGATCTGCCAAGTATTTCTTAGCATTTTCCGATCCTTGTCCAATTTTTTCACCCTTGTAAGAGTACCAAGCTCCGGCTTTTTGGATAATATCGAGATCACTTGCGATCTTCAAGAGCTCACCGGTCTTAGAAATTCCTTCTCCGTACATGATTTCAACAAAGGCTTCCTTAAACGGTGGAGCCACCTTATTTTTAACAACCTTAATCTTGGTTTCCTTACCGACATTGGTATCTTTTTGGTCACCCGTTCCCTTGATTTGTGTGCTTCCACGTACATCCAAACGGACTGAAGCATAGAATTTCAGAGCACGTCCACCTGGAGTTGTTTCTGGGTTTCCAAACATGACTCCAACTTTTTCACGCAATTGGTTGATAAAGATGGCAATCGTTTTGGTCTTATTGATAGAAGCACCCAGTTTACGCATGGCCTGGCTCATCATACGAGCCTGCAAACCAACGTGGCTGTCTCCAATGTCCCCATCGATTTCCGCACGAGGCACAAGGGCTGCAACTGAGTCAATAACGACAAGGTCAACTGCACCTGAGTCAATCAATTTCCCTGCAATTTCAAGACCCTGCTCACCTGAGTCTGGTTGTGACAAAAGCAATTCGTCAATGTTCACCCCAAGTGCTGCTGCATAGGCTGGATCAAGGGCATGCTCCGCATCGATAAAGGCTGCGATACCGCCTTCCTTCTGCGCTTGCGCAACAGCGTGAAGGGCAACTGTTGTTTTACCAGATGATTCTGGTCCATAGATTTCGATGATACGTCCCTTAGGATAACCACCTGAACCAAGAGCAATATCAAGAGCCAAAGACCCTGAACTCATGACTTGAACTTTCTGCTCTGCACGCTCACCCAAACGCATGATTGAGCCTTTACCGAAATCTTTCTCAATCAATTTAAGGGCATCGTTCAAGGCTTTTTCACGATCTGCTCCGAATTTTTTTGAAATTTCATCTAATTTTTTTGGTTTTTTCGCCATTCTATTCTCCTGTATTCTAATAGTCCTAAGACCTATCTACTATTATATCAAAAGTTAGTCACTTAATAAAGCCTTGCGAACTAGGTTAAAGGCATGCATAACCGCAATCTGACGAACATCTGCTCGGCTCCGTCCTGCGATATTAGCCTTGATAACCTCTGTCCCTTTTGCATGTGCCAAGCCGATAAAGACTGTCCCAGCTGGATGCCCCTCTAGGCTGTCTGGTCCAGCGACCCCCGTCAAACTGACTCCGTAGTCAGACCGAGTCTTGAGTCGTGCCTGCTCTGCCATCTTTTTAGCCGTAAACTCTGAAACGACACCATGTTTTTTCAGCTCCTGCTCGGAAATATCCAGCATCTTGGACTTTTCTTCTAAACTGTAGGTAACAAAACCGCCATTAAAGATAGCTGAAACGCCTGAAAAGTCTGCTAAAGTAGCTTGAAAGAGGCCTGCCGTCAAGCTTTCTGCTGCGGTAATGCTTTTCTTTCTCTTCTTAAGCTCTTCTACAACGACACTTGCTAGGCTGGTCTCCTCCCCATATCCATAACAGATGTCTCGTAGAGAAATTCCCTCGAAAGTCTGGCGATTCAAGATTTGATCTTCTAAGATATCCAGGGCTTGATCAGCCTGTTCTTGACTGACTGCTTTTGTAGACAAGCGCAAGGTCACCTCTCCCGTTTTGGCATAAGGTGCCAAGGTCGGATCGGTTTGATGGTCAATCAAATCAGCTAAAACGGTCACCAACTGGCTTTCACCAATCCCAAAGAAACGGAGCACTCGTGAATACAGTTTGGTGCCAGTCATCAGCTTGGGTAAAAGTTGATTTAAGACCATGGGTTTTAACTCACTAGGAGGTCCTGGAAGGACCACGTAAGTCACACCGTCAGCTTCCGACACTCCTCCGACAGCTAATCCTGTTTCATTTGGCAATGGAGTTGCTCCTTCCACAATTTGAGCTTGCCTTTCATTATTCGGTGTCCGAGCATAGTCTGGTCTTTGAGCAAAAAAGTGATCAAGTTTTTCCTGAGCTTGAGGATCAAATACCAAGGCTTTTCCCAAAAATTTCGCCAACGTTTGTTTGGTTAAATCATCTTCAGTTGGCCCCAATCCTCCTGTCAAAATGACTATACTACTACGCGAGCTCGCAATTTCTAGCAAAGACATGAGACGCGCTTCATTATCTCCGACAGCTGTTTGGAAGTAGACATCTACTCCAATTTCTGCTAGCTTTTCTGATAAGAACTGGGCATTGGTATTGACAATCTGCCCTGTCAAAATTTCTGTTCCTACAGCAATAATTTCTGCTTTCATCTTTCCTCCTACCTATCTATTCGGATTCTTTTTGAAAAAATCGCAGGAAGTTTCCCACGATTTGATTCTTCATTTTATTCAGATTCTTCGCCCGAAGCATTTGTTGAAGGCGCTGTTCGACCATAAAGACTCTCATACAGAACAGCGTTGGTCTTCAACTCTGTCACATCTTCTCTCCCTAGGGAGCGACGCAAGAGATTTTGCATTTCCAGCATATGCTCTGTCGTTACGATTTGATAAGAGATACCCTGCAATTCTTCACCTTCACCACGAAGTTGAAGTGTCTCAATATTTTTAAAAGAATCTTGATAACCAAGTAATTGAGGTACACTTTTCGCTGAAAGGTCTATATTAGTCTGCATATTTTCACTAAGCGCTTTTAGGATTGCCTGATAATGACTGATACTATTCAAACTCAAGACTTTTTCTACGATTTTTTGAATCACTTCACGTTGACGTTTTTGACGACCATAATCCCCTTCAGGATCCTGATAACGCATCCGTGAATAAACCAGAGCCTCCTCACCATTCAAGGTTTGCTCACCGACTCCGATTGAGATTTTATTAAACTCCTCTTGGTCAGTAATTGAAATTGGGAAACCAAGTGTGTTATTTACTGTGATACCCCCAACTGCATCAACTAGCTGTTGCAATCCCTTCATATTAACCATGACATAACGATCGATATGGATGTTCATCATTTTTTGAATGGTTGAAATAGCCAACTCTGCACCACCATTTGCATAAGCCGCATTGAGTTTTGCCTCCTGAACTTGGCCATTTCCTGTTTCAATCTTGGTCAAAATATCACGCTCTAAGCTCATCATGGTTGTTTTCTTAGTTTTTGGATTGACTGTCAAGAGAATCATGGAGTCGCTGTTTCCTACCCAAGGATCCAGACGTTCCTCGTTTCCCGTATCCACCCCCATCAAGAGAATGGTTAAAGGCTCCGTTGCCTCGATAACGTTGGTTTCTTCACCAATTTTCTTATAAGTTTTTTTACTTAAGGTTTCAGTTCCTTGATAATAAATAGTATAGGCATAAGCACCCACACCTAAAGCTGTTACTGCCAGAAAAGCTAATAGCATTCCGATTATTTTTTTTACCATCTTATCATTTATCTATCAGTCTACCCATCAGGTAAACGTCTAAAAATATCCCTTCTTCTAAATAGGCTCCTCTTTCTTGTAAGCCTTCTGTAACAAATCCAAATTTTGAATAGAGGTGGATAGCTGCCTCGTTGCGCTTTTGTACACTGAGCTGCAAACGACGCAGAACTCCACTGGTTTTAGCCCACTCAATTCCCTCTTCAAGGAGTATGCTTCCTAAGCCGTGATTCCAAAACTTCCTTTGGATGACCAAAAAGATATCCCCGATGTGACGAATCCGTATACGTTGCTCTGCCGTGATGTTCAAAACACCTGCAATTTCATCATTCAGGAGGGCTAGGAGAGTGATTTGGTTATCTGAAGTCGCTTGCTTTTCAATAAAAAGCGCCATTTCAGATTCTGTCATCAGGATACCATTTTCATCCAGACTGGTGAAATCTGTCTCCTGTCCAACTAAATCCAAAAATGCAACCAAAGCAGCTGCATCCTGAGCTTCAGCCTCACGAATACAAAGTTCATACTCCATTTTGAAGCTCCTTAATCAATTGTTCAGCACGAGGACCTTGAGCGGAAAAATAGAGGCGACGACCTTCAGCCTCTTTCAAGAGTTCCAACTCCAAGTAGGAATCTGGTAAATCCTCACCCAAAAGATGTCCCCACTCGATAACGGTCACACCACCACCAAAGAGAAACTCATCCAAGTCAATCGAATCAGCATCCCCCTCAATCCGATAGACATCCAAGTGGTAGAGCGGAAGGCGACCCTCATACTCTCTCACGATGGTGTAAGTTGGACTTTTGATCATCTGACGAATACCCAAGCCCTTGGCAAGACCCTTGGTAAAGGTTGTTTTACCAGCACCCAGTTCTCCAGACAAGATCAAAACATCATTTTTTTGGAGCAATGTCCCTAGGCGTTCTCCCAGATTGATCAGCTCTTCTTCATTTTTTGTGTACATGTTACTATTATACCAAAAAGTTTTCTTTTGTGTGAATTTTCTTTACAAATTTACTATAATAATTTTGGTAAATAAGGGATTTTTATTGATAGAAAAGTGTTTTTAAAAAAATATACACATAGCGCTAACAAGTAAAATATCTCGGATTACGTGGCCGTAAAAGGAAAATTCTCTTCTCATAGATTTTGGAAATAAAAACCGAGCAAAAATGAAGCCTAAACCAACATAAAAAACAATGGATAAAACTGTCATTGGATTTCTCAAGAACAGCAAGGTTGCCAGAACTGTCAGGACAACTGTTTTTTTCTTATTGAGAGCGGCTCCCAAATCTCGGCCGTATTTTTCAAACGGCAAAAAGACAAGTAAATCAATGCCAAACAAGAAAAAGAAGGAGGGCAAGAAAAGGTCTACCAACTCTTGCTGAAAAGCTGTCTGTGTTAAGATAGTCTCCGACAACACAAGACAGACACCTACTAGGTTTAAGATCAACAAGGTACTATAAAATAGTTTCACTTTTTTCTGACTGTTTATAATGCTATGGACATCCTGATCTCGAGTATAAAAGAAATTCATGCCCGCACACAGACCTGATGCCAATACGATAAACACTAGAAAATAAGCGCTTGACTGCTTTAAGGTTAAGATGGTTCCCTTCCACAGCAAGCAACTACTCAGACTAATCTGGATCAAAACCAGTAACAATAAGATGCGAATTGATTTCATCATTTTCAGTACCCCCTTCGTATACATAATTATACTCTGCAAGAAAGATAAAATCCCTCCCCTCTTCTCAAATGTCCTATTTTAACGCTCAACTGACAAAAATCTGAAAAAGCAAGTCATTAAGCTAGTTGTTCTAGCTTTCTAGTTAAATAGTTACGATAAAGATTCAACCGTTCAATCAACTCTGTTCAGATACTACATTCTCTCAACTTTCTGAAATTCCCTCGTATTTTCGTAACTTTAACAAGCATATCATTTGTAAGCCTGCCTCCTAGACTATCAAAAAGAGGAAGACCAGTCTGGTCTTCCCCAAGGTTTCGATAGAAAATAAGAGCATCTCCTTTCAAATAAAACGAAAGGATGAATGATACGGATTCATGTACAATCTCCTCATTCGGATATAGACCGAAGTCTATCTCTTCAGCGTCTACTTGTTTCTTTTGTTTATCAATGTTAATTTTGATAAGTCTTGTGTAGTGCTACTAAAGTCAACAGTTATTTTGTCAGTTGCTGACTCTGAAGCCACTAAATCACTTGAAACTGCTTGGCTAGCGCTGAGAGATTCTGTTATCACCAAACTTTGAGAAGACGATTCAGAAGCAGATAGACTAAGGGAGTGTTCAAATGACAGACTGTGAGACACCGACTCCAATACAGAGAAACTATGTGATAAGGATACCTCTTGACTTAGAGACTCTTCTACATATACACTGTGCGAAGCTGAGGCTGAAACAGAAAGGCTTGCTGAAACTGACTCTGAAACCGACAGACTATGAGATTGTGAAGCTG
>NZ_KQ970182.1:226420-229425 GCF_001579015.1 Streptococcus oralis | reverse complement strand
GTTTTAGAGAGGCTAGTTTCCAAAGAATGCGATGCACTAACTGTTTGACTCTTAGCTAGTTCTTTTTCTTGAGAAAGACTAGAGTCACTTTCTGGCAATGGAGATTCTTCGGAACTGCTTTCCTCACCTATATTCATCACATCCAAACGATCGTAGTACTGAATAGACTCTAAAGCCTTATCAATAAGAAAAGTTTCACTTTCTTCGGGAGATAGACTTCCTCCTGCTACTCCTGTCTCCTCGCCCTCAGTTTCTCTTGCAGTAGACAACTCTTCTTTATTTCCTCTTTTTATGAGACGCTTAAAACCATCTAAAAATTTACGAAACGTACCTTTAGCGTTTTCATTGTTTGGCATAAATATTTTCTCCCTAATTTTAATGATAATACTATTATAAAGGCTTGTAGACTATCTGTCAAAACAATTTCATCAAAATAGTGTTTTTAAAACAAATTCTTTCAATTAACTAGTTTCTCGCTTTAAAATCAAGTACTTACTCTAAATTCTAAGTGCTCCCAAAACTTAAAAATGTCTATCCAAACATGTGAAATAAGGGAGATTCGACCCAACTCTTTTTGTGTATCAACTTTTTCTCCTAGTCAGATAATGCAGGCCCCCAATTATTACTGTTAGGATGGCAACATAGAGCATCTGATTGGCTTCTAAAGGCACAAATGCTCCTTGCAGGATAAAGGTATTGGCAAGCACACCTACTAGGGCTGCAAGGCTCAAAAAAACGAGTAAGAGCATCTTGTATCGATTAAAAGTCAGGCTGACCTTGGCAACGAGAAACAGACCATTGACCAAAGCAAGGAGGAAGCAAATAAATTTGACCTGACCTGGGACAGTGATAAAGAAGTTAGTCAGGAAAACACTAGCAACCAGAATGCCACCCCCAATCGCAGCATTGGTCAAAATATCTCGCATAAAATGTGTGCTGACCTTTTCTTTATTGGACTCAAAAGTTAGGAAGAAGGATGGAATCCCAATCGTAATGGCTGAAATGATTGTAAATTGAATGGGGATAAAGGCAAATTCCAAACCAAATACCACACTCAAAATCGCAAACACGATAGAGAAGAAAGTCTTTGTTAGAAAGAGAGAGGCTACCTTCTGGATGTTATTGATAACGCGACGTCCTTCCATCAAGATATCATAAAATACTGCAAAATCATCTGTCAGGAAAACAATATTGGATACACTTTTGGCTGCACTCGTTGCTCCCTTCATTGCAAGACTAATATCTGCTTTCTTGAGAGCCAGAACATCATTAACCCCATCGCCACTCATGGCAACTGTTTTACCAGCATTTTGCAAAATAGTCACCATCTTTTGTTTCTGTTCGGGTGTCACACGTCCAAAGATATCGTGTTCCAAGACCACTCTTTCAAAGTCATCATCGCTCACCTTGGTCATATCAATCGCTCGTGCTTCTTCCTTAAATCCTGCTTTACGAGCCACCCCATATACAGCCACATGATTATCCCCACTGATAATCTTCACCTCAACACCTTGAGATTCGAAATAGTCAAAGGTGTCCTTGGTATTGTCCTTAATCTCATCTGACAGAACGACATGACCTAGTAGTTCCATACTTTCTGGACGCGTGACGTGGTTCTTACTATGAGCAAGTGTCAAGATTCGGAAACCTTGCTGCTTTAGATGCTCGTAGTAGGCATCCATCGGCTGGGTAAAGCCTAGAAATTCATAGGCCCCAAAGAAATAGGTTCCACCATCTTTTACTTTGATAAAGGAATACTTGTTTTTGCTTGAAAAGGCACCGACTTCTTGAACTTCCCACTTTTTCTCACAGGTTAAGTAAGTCTTCAGAGCGCGCGAAGTCGCATTTTCATCCTCGAAATAAGCCAGATAAGAAGACAATTTCTCTGCTAGCTTCGCATCCATTTCTTGGACCTTCATATTACCCGTCGTGATAGTTCCTGTCTTATCAAAACAAAGAACATCTACACGCGCCAAGGTCTCTACACAGTATAGCTCCTGCACTAGAATCTTCTTTTTAGCTAGCTTCATGGCAGCTACTGCTAGGGATACGCTGACTAGGAGAATCAAGCCCTCTGGAATCATACCGACCAAGGCACCAGAACTTCCCAAGACAATCTCAACATAAGACCGTCCTAGACTAAGACCTCTGACATAGAGCAGAATGGCAACTGGCACCAACAAGATAGAGACGATTTTTAAAATCTTATCCATGTAATCGCGCAGTTGAGAAGGGTATTTTTTGAATTCCTTGCTAGATTTTGCGAGTTTGTTGATATAACTATCCTGCCCCACAGCCGTTGCCGTGACCAGGCACGTGCCACTGACGACATTGCTTCCGCTCATCAGCTTGTCACCAACCGTTTTAAAGACCGAATCACTCTCACCAGTCAGCAAGGACTCATCCACTTCAATATTCCCTTCAAGGACTTCTGCGTCGACAGGCACCTGATCACCCAGATTGAGATGCAGATACTCCCCCAGAACGATGTCCTCTGGATCAATCTCAATTGTTTGACCATCTCGATTGACTTTGTATTTACTTTTACCAAGCAAACTTAGCTTTTCCAAGGCATTTTTTGAACGCACTTCTTGGAAAATACCAATGGCTGTATTGATAGCAATCACACCTAAAAAGAGCATATTTTCAAATCGCAAGGTTGTGGCTACCAGAACTGCCAGAGCCAAGTTCATAGCATTAAAAAAGGTAAAGATATTTGAAACGACTATTTCCTTGGTTGTTTTATAAGGTTTAATGTCGCTGATATTTCGTTGACGACCCTTGATGTCTTGACTACTTAAATACTTCATTTCTACTCCGATATCCTTTTGTACTACTATAGTAACACATATCCTTTTCTCTGTCACTTAAAGACTCAAAATAAGAAAAACTCCCTTGGCAAGCATCATCTATCGCTACTTTAAGAAGAGCTTAAAAAGAGGTTAGGATTCCCCTAACCTCTTTTCGTTATGCTTTACTCTGCCAAGGCACCCATTGGATCCCAT
>NZ_KQ970182.1:216447-226238 GCF_001579015.1 Streptococcus oralis | reverse complement strand
AACATCAGAACCAAACCAAACGGTCTCACCTGTTTGCATTTGGGCAATCGCCAATTCTTTCAAACGCTCCATCGGTACGTTGATGTAGCGAACTGCACGGCTACCAACGACATTTCCCAACATCTCAACTGTGTAAGATTGGCCGTAAGGCTTGTCAGCAGTTGGAGCATTGATAACAGAAACGTAATCTTCTAGAGGAAGATTGACATATTTCTTGTAAAATTCCTGTGGTGTGATACCCTTTTCACTTTGGTAGTTATCATCCTTGTCACGATAAGCAAAGTCAAACTGACGTGGTGGAAGCCCCAAAGACATAGCAAGGAAATTAAAGATTTCCTGCAAGAGTTCTTCTTTCTTGGCCTGAACAGTCGCTTGGTCTGCACCAGAAGTGAGCAAGTCACGCAAGATTTGAGCATCTTGGCGAAGCAATTTGTTGAGAATAGCATTTAGCTCACGGCTGCTGCTAGATGAAACAGACTCAGGGTAAACGGACTTAGGAACGACACCGTATTTCTCAAAAAGTGATACTACCATATCCCACTGACCGCCGTCTTGTTGTGGTGTTTGGAGTAGGAAGCTAACCTTGCGACTCGTCAATTCTTGGTCTGCAGTCGCAATGACTTGTTCCAAGAACCAGTTTGATTTCTCATACTTGTCCCAGAAGAAAGTGTGGGCTTGTGACAGTTCAAAGTTTTCGAGCTTGTATTGAGAGATGAGTTTGTGACGGAAGGTATTAAGGGCTGCAAACATCCAGCAACGACCAGATGCTTTCTGGTTAGTCACCTTGTCCTTGGTCAAATCCAATGAGAAAACAGGTGTGTTATCCACATGGCTTTGACGACGTTCTAGGGCTGCAAAAATTCCGTTGTGGCTAGCTGCGTTTTCAATAGCTTGGTATTTTACATTTGCTTCATAGTTGGCAAATAGTTGATCCGTAAATGATTCTTGAATCGCGTTCATAAATTCCTCCTTTTATTCTACTGTCTATTATAACTCTTTTCACAAAGGAAGCAACTGAAAAATGAAAAAGCAAGCCAAATAGACTCACCCTTTTACTAAAATAAATTAACTTAAGCCACGCTAGCAAGGAGAACTTCTAACTCCTCCTTGGTCAAGCGGCGCCATTCTCCTCGTTCTAAGTTCTCATCCAAGGCCAAAGTTCCCATTGTCAAACGTTGTAGGTCCACCACTTCCTTACCACAGTAGCCCACCATGCGTTTGACCTGATGAAACTTCCCTTCCGAAATGGTCACACGAATCTGGCTCTCATCCTTATCTGAATCCACTGACAAAATCTCCAGTTTGGCCGGCTGGCAGGTAAAGTCCTTAAGCGGAATACCCTTGGCAAATGTCTCCACATCTTCTTGTGTCATGATTCCCTTGACCTGAGCTTGATAAGTTTTATCCACATGACGTTTAGGTGAAAGAAGGGCATGCGCAAGCTGACCATCATTGGTCAAGAGCAAAAGACCATGCGTATCAATATCCAAGCGGCCAACTGGAAAAACCTCTTTGGCACGTCCATAGTCGTCCAACAAGTCCAGAACGGTTCTATGCTTGGGATCCTCAGTCGCCGAAATGACACCTTGGGGCTTGTTCATCATGTAATAGACAAACTCTTCATACTCCAGCACTTGCCCATCAAAGCGAATCTCATCTCTTCCCTCATCAATCTGCAATTTAGCTGATTTTTCTTTTTTACCATTTACCGTCACACGTCCAGCCTTGAGCAAGTTTTTGACCTCTGTCCGACTTCCTACAGCGCAGGCAACTAAAAATTTATCTAATCTCATAGAACTATTATATCATACTCAAAAGGAGGCTGGCCCAAGTGACCAACCTCCTTTTCGTTTCAGATTTAGGAAACTAACTTCCTCGTCTCCAGAAAATAGCTAAGACAACCATGGCTCCTAAAACAGCAGGGATAATGGCCGTTCCTGCTATAACTGGACCCCAAGTTCCAAAGAGCAAGTGGCCCAGAAAGGCACCAATCCAGCCGAGAAACATTTTTCCAAAGCATCCCATACTCTCTCCACGATTGGTCAAAGCACCTGCCAAGAGTCCCACTAGGAGACCAACAAACATACTTCCAAGCATAGCTTCTCCTTAAATTGCCCAGTCTCCATTACGGAAGAGGGGTACGCGTGTTCCATCCTCACGGATACCATCGATATCCATTTGGCTAGACCCAATCATAAAGTCAACGTGAACATCTGAACGATTAAGTCCTGCAGCTTCAAGCTCTTCTTCGCTCATCTCTGCTCCACCAACGACGCTGGTCGCATAGGCAGCTCCGATAGCCAAGTGGTTTGAGGCATTTTCATCGAAAAGGGTATTAAAGAAGGTGATGCCTGACTGAGAAATTGGACTTGGATCTGGTACTAAGGCACATTCACCCAAGGCACGCGCTCCAGCATTTTCAAAGACAAGGTCTTTCATGACTTGATCGCCCTTTTCAGCAGTGATATCCACGATTTGTCCGTCTTTGAAGGTTACTTTAATCCCTTCAATGATATTTCCGTTATAGCTAAGTGGTTTTGTAGAAGTGACATAACCATCCGCGCGACGGAAGTCAGGAGCTGTGAAGACTTCCTCTGTCGGCATATTTGGCAAAAAGCCTTCGCCTTGAGCATTGACAGCACCAGCCGATTCCCAAACATGGTTCTTTGGCAAACCAAGTGTCAAATCTGTTCCTGGCGCTGTATAGTGAAGGGCTGAAAATTGCTCTTTATTAAGCATTTGAGCCTTGCTCTTCAAGATAGCTGCATGTTCTTCCCAAGCCTTAACAGGATCTTCTTCGTAGACACGGCAAGTCTTGAAGATTTGATCCCAAAGAAGGTCCACTGCTTCTTCATCACTTGCAGCATTTGGAAAGACTTTCTTAGCCCACTCAAGTCCAGCAGCGGCTGCCACAGTCCAGCTAACCTTGTTGGACTGAGTTGCGATACGCATTGGCTTCATAGCAAGTCCCATAGCTTTGGCAGAAGCCGAAAGCTTGTCAGCATCCACTCCGTTCAAGGCACCTGGATCAGATGAACGGACCCCGAGACGGCTAGCCTTGTTCTCCAAGAGATAGTTCATCTCAGCAATCTTATATTCTGGTACATTGTCTAAACGCTCCATTGGCGCGTGGAGGAATTTCTCACGGTTAATGACATCATCTGTCCACTGAACGATAACCTCATGTGCTCCAAGTGCATATGCTTCTTTGACGATTAAATGCGCCAACTCACGTTGCTCCACATCGATAGAGAGGGCTAAAGTGTGCCCAGGTTGCACGTTAATTCCGTTCGCAACCAACAATTTCGCATATTTTTCTAGATTTTCTTTAAAATTTGGTAAAACCATTTTTGTTTCTCTTTTCTATTTTTATTTTTCTTTCAAAGCAGAAAATAATCCTGCTAAAGCAATAGCACCTGACAAGAGTGCTGTTGATAGAAGAATTGTCTGATCAGCAAGGTCTAATTGATACTCAAACACCTTTTCAGCAGGTTTGTCTTCCGCAAAAATTCTTAGTTTCATAATAACAACCTCCTCTTCTAGTATATCATATATAAACGGTAAATTTAAAAACAAGCCAACTAAAGCTTGTTTTTAACTACCTATCCAAGAATTGAAAATGCAATATACAACTATATTGACGTTCTTCTTATGATTATATTGACATAAAAAAGATGAGGTGATATTCTATAGATATACACTAAAAAATCCACAGGAGCAAAAAGATAATGGACGAAATCTTTAACAATGAAATTGCAAAACAAGTTACTAGTGCTATTCTGAATAAATGCTTTTCTCCTATTATTTCCAAAACGACTGACAAATTTAAAACGCTCTACAATGAGGCAAAAATTTATCTAGAGATTCCTTTCCAAGCTTATTTAACAAACTCTTATGAAAAATACAGTAAAATCAAAACGATTATCTATGGAATCGAACCCAAAAGACTGTATGATTTTTTTGAAATCCCATTTTTAAGAAAAGGCTCAGACATCATCAAGCCCACTACAACAAGAGTACTAACTGATCTCTCAAAATTTTTGATCATTGAAGGTTCTGGTGGAATTGGCAAATCCACTCTCATGAAACACCTTTTTCTAAGTGAATTAAAATTGGAAGACTATATTCCTATTTTTATTGAATTAAAAGATTTTAACGACGAGGAGCATTTAGATCTTGAGAAATTACTGTTAAAAAAACTAAATCAATTTCACAATACATTCCAAGAAGAATATTTAGATTATGCACTTCAATCTGGATGTTTTTTATTCCTATTGGATGGCTATGATGAATTGTATAGCGAAAACCAAAAAGAATTTTTCAAGAAGTTAAATGATTTTTGTGACAAATATCCTGAAAACCATTATATCCTTTCTTCCAGACCTTATAGCGAATCCGAATTCATTGAATTTCAACGTTTCACAGTTTTAAAAGCTGTTCCTTTTACTAAGGAACAAGCTATAAGTCTTATTACAAAAATTGAATATCCAGATGAGGAACTAAAAGATAAATTTATTCGTGATCTAGAGAGTGGTTTATATGATAGACATAAATCCTTTGCTTCAAATCCTCTCTTACTAAATATTATGCTCTCCACTTACAATGACTATGCAGAAATCCCGCAAAAACTACACCTATTCTACTATCAAGCCTTTGATACCATGCTCTCGAAGCACGATGCTACGAAAAGTTATCGACGAAAACTGCTATCAGATTTAAGTTCAGATACTTTTAAAGAATGTTTTTCAATCTTCTGTATTCTGACATACCAAAAAGCAAAAACAGAGTTTACCTTCCCAGAGATTGACGAAATTTTTAAAAAATTTCCTCCTCGAATTAAAAACGTTCTCAATATAGACGATTTTATTGACGATTTAGAAAACGCTCTGTGTGTATTATACAGAGAAGGTAACCGTTATAAATTCACCCATCGTTCCTTCCAAGAATATTTTGTTGCTTATTTCCTAAATATACAAACGGATAGTAAAATGCGTGACTATAGTTTTCGTTTAATAAAATCAGGAAAATTTAGCACTAGTGCAGATTCAGTATTTCCTATGTTAGAGGATATAAGTACTCAGCGCTTTAATAATAATATCTTAATTCCTTTATTAAATAAGTTTGAAGAATCTAAATCTGGTGAAGAAGACTTATTTGAATATTACATTCTCAATTTTCCCGTAAAAATTGAAATTTCTCTAGATTCTGGAACCCCATCTCTTAGATTAGTAGTTTACGAACCACATGATAAACTTCAGCGTTTTATTTATTATTTTTTCAAAAATACTATTGATTATACATCCTACCGTACAATAGATGATAGTCCCCTAATATCATTTTGTGAAGATAATTATTTAGTAGGAGAAATTATAGAACCAAAACACCTCATTAAAAACAAAGAATTATTGGACTTATTTAGAGAATCTTGGGTCGGCCGACATACACTCTCTCTGACTCATTATAAGCAGAAGCTGATAGAAGACCTAAAAGAAGAGGATATAGTCTTAGAGGATTAGTAATCTGTAACTATTGTATATTTATGCTTACATTTAAAAAATAACAGGATTATCTGATGTCCTGTTATTTTTTACTATCAAACATCTCTGTAAAATTGGGGCTAATCTACCTTCTTAAAACAACTCATCAAACAAACTCAACTGATTATCTTCTGGCATATTGCCCAGAATACCCATTTCATCCATCTTTTCAACCAAGGTTGAGGAAAGTCCACCACGTTTGCGGAGTTCCGTTTTAGAGAGGAATTCGCCCTCTTGGCGCGCACGTACCAGTTGCTTGGCAACGTTCTCTCCAAGACCATCCATTGCTACAAATGGCGGAATGAGGGTGTCGCCATCGATGAGGAATTCGGTCGCATCACTACGGTATAGATCGAGCTTGCCAAATTTGAAACCACGTTCCCACATTTCATTGACGATTTCAAGTGTTGTGTAAAGGTCAATTTCTACATTAGAGGCTTCATTGTTCTTCCGTTTTTCAGCGATTTCTGCCATTCTGCGCTTGATAGCATCCAAGCCCGCACCCATGGTCTTGATATCAAAGGCCTTGGCGCGGATAGAGAAGTAAGCGCAGTAATAATAAATGGGATGGTGAACCTTGAAGTAGGCTACGCGAAGGGCCATCATAACGTAGGCTGCCGCGTGGGCTTTGGGGAACATGTACTTGATTTTTCCACAGGACTCGATATACCATTCAGGCACCTTATTGGCCTTCATGGCTTCGATGTAGCCATTTCGTTCCTCTTCAGAAATCTTCAACCACAATCCCTTACGTACCCGTTCCATGATAGTAAAGGCCATCTTTGGATCTAGACCTGCGTGCATAAGGTAAACCATGATGTCGTCCCGACAACCGATAACGGTTGATAGGTCAGCAATCCCTTGCTTAATCAAATCCTGAGCATTTCCCAACCAGACATCGGTACCGTGGGACAGACCAGATAGCTGAAGCAATTCCGCAAAGGTTGTCGGATGGGTTTCATCGACCATCCCACGTACGAAATTGGTTCCAAACTCTGGTATTCCCAGCATGCCTGTCGGAGTACCGATTTGCTCAGGTGTCACACCTAAAACTTCCGTTCCAGAAAAGAGTGCCATCACACCTTCGTCATCCATAGGAATTTCATTGGGGTCAATACCAGACAAGTCCTGAAGTTTCCGAATCATGGTCGGATCATCATGCCCCAGCACATCAAGCTTGAGGACGTTCTCATCGATATCGTGGAAGTTAAAGTGAGTGGTCTGCCATTCAGCCGTCACGTCATCTGCTGGATACTGGACAGGCGTAAAATCATAGACATCCATGTAGTTCGGAATAACAACGATTCCTCCCGGGTGTTGTCCTGTTGTCCGCTTGACACCAGCCGCACCCTGAGCGAGGCGTTCCACCTCTGCATCACGATAAAACTTCCCATAGTCCCGCTCATAGCCCTTGACAAATCCATAAGCAGTCTTAGCCGCAACTGTACCAACCGTTCCTGCACGGAAGGCATATTCCTCACCAAAGATATCACGTACATCCAAGTGGGCGCTAGGCTGGTCTTCTCCCGAGAAGTTCAAGTCAATATCGGGAACCTTGTCCCCATCAAAACCAAGGAAGGTTTCAAAGGGAATATCCTGCCCATTTTTGCTGAGTTTGTGACCACAGTTTGGACAGTCTTTATTTGGCATATCAAAACCTGAACCGTAAGATCCATCGGTGATAAACTCACTGTACTGACACTGACCACAGACATAGTGAGGAGAGAGCGGATTGACCTCTGTAATCCCGATCATGGTCGCAACAAAACTGGAGCCAACAGATCCACGAGAACCAACCAAGTAACCCCGTTCATTGGAACGTTGTACCAGCATCTGGGAAGCCAGGTAAATCACGGCAAATCCATTCCCCAGAATGGAAGTTAATTCTTTTTCAATCCGCAAATCAACAATATCTGGCAGTGGATTTCCATAAATCTCAAAGGCCTTCTTATAGGTCAACTCAGCGACCGTTTCTTCAGCCTTATCGATAAAAGGCGTGTACAAGTCACCCTTAACGACCTCAACGGGTTCAAAGATTTCTGCCAAAGCATTGGGGTTTTCAATTACCAATTTCCGAGCCAGTTCCTCTCCCAAGAAGGCAAATTCATCCAACATCTCATTAGTCGCTCTGAAATGAGCTTTTGGAAGTGGTGCTGGTTGGGCATGTTCCCCATGACCGATGGTTCGGTTAATCATAGCTCCTTGTCCCAAACTACGGACGATAATTTCACGATAAATCTCTTCTTCCGGTTCGATATAGTGGACATTCCCCGTAGCCAGAACAGGTTTGCCAAGACGGTCTCCAACTTCTATCAAACTCTTGATGATGGTCTGGAGTTCCTCCATATCCTTGACCTGCTCCTTGGCAATTAATGGAGCATAAATGGCAGGTGGCATGACCTCGATAAAGTCATAATACTTGGCCACCTCGACCGCCGCATCCACACCTTGGGAAACAACCGCATCAAAAACTTCACCTTCAGAGCAAGCTGAACCTAAAATCAGACCTTCCCGATGGGCATCCAAAACCGTTCTCGGAATCCGTGGTACCCCTTCAAAGTACTTGGTATTAGACAAAGAAACCAGCTTAAAGATATTTTTTAGACCTACCTGATTCTTAACATAAATCGTCGCATGCTTAATCCGAGCTTTTTTATAAGAATCTGGACTAATCAAATCAATATTGAGTCTAGCTAGATCGGTCACACCATGTTTTTCTGCTACCTCTTTGATAAAGATAAAAAGCAGACGACCAGTAGCTTCCGCATCGTAGTTGGCCATGTGGTGATGTTCTAGTGCCACACCAAAACGCTTGGTCAACGGTCCCAAACCATGACGTTTGTACTCAGGATAGAGGTTCCTAGCAAACTCCAGCGTATCAATAACTGGCTGGCTAATCTTAGGCAAACCATGACGCTCATAATTCGCATTCATAAAGCCAACGTCAAAGGTGGCATTGTGAGCAACTAGGACCGTATCCTCGCAAAATTCTTGGAATTCTTGCAAAACTTGTTCCAGTGGCTTGGCATTTTTGACATGGTCATCTGTAATTCCAGTTAACTCGGTTGTAAAGGCTGACAAGGGATGCCCGGGATTGATAAATTCATCAAATTCAGCAATAACATTTCCCTTATACATCTTAGAAGCCGCAACCTGAATCAAGTCATTATAGATAGCTGAAAGCCCTGTCGTTTCCACGTCAAAGACTACGTAGGTTGCTTCTGACAAGTCCATCTCCACTTCGTTGTAAACGATAGGAACACGGTCCTCCACGATATTGGCTTCCATTCCATAGATCAGCTGGATTCCAGCTTTCTTGGCTGCCTTATAGCCATGTGGGAAGGACTGAACATTTCCATGGTCCGTGATTGCTACCGCCTTGTGTCCCCATTTTGCAGCTGTCTCAACGATTTTCTCTACCTCAGGAAGAGCATCCATGGTCGACATATTAGTATGAGCATGAAACTCAACCCGACGCTCACCTTCTGGCATGAGATCCTTTCTTTCATGATGCACCACTTCCTGCACATCCTGCACGTTCATAGTCAAATCACGTGTGAAGTTATTCATCTCTACATTTCCACGAACACGGATCCAAGAATTCTTTTTGATGAGGTCAAATTTCTGAGCCTCTTCTTCATTCTTAACCCATTTTTGCATTGAGAAACTCGAACTATAGTCCGTCATCTTAAAGTTAATCAAGACACGCCCTGTTCTGGTCACTTTATGCTCGACATCAAAAACTACCCCTTCAAAGACCAAACGATTTTCCTCAGTCGTCACATCAATCATCTGGGTAACTTCTGCCTTATCTAATTTTGGCTTGGCCACAGCCTTTTTTGCCTGAAAATCAAAGGATGGTTTCTCTTCTACTGGAGGAGGAGCCATTTGTTCCAGTTGCTCCATAGCACGGAGCGCTTCCTCATTGGCAGCTTGAACAATCTGCTCATTTTCAGCATGAAAGGCTTCCTCCTGTTCTTGTGTAAGGGCATCGTTCTTTTCAATTTGGCATACAAAAGCTGGGAAACCAAACTTTTCAAGTTGATTTGCTAGATTAGGAAGATGATTCTTCTTAAAGTGTTCCTTATCAACCGCCTCTGACCCTTCAATAAAGAGCTGATTTCCCTCCGCACGAACTTGCAGATTCTGGTAAAGAGATTTAAATCCTTGGCTTGCACATGGACCTTCAGAAAAAGCCTCCTTGTAGTAGGCCTGTAAGAGTTCATTAGAAAATTCTTGAGAGAGCGCCTTGAT
>NZ_KQ970182.1:214858-215864 GCF_001579015.1 Streptococcus oralis | reverse complement strand
ATTCCCTGTCTTAGAAAATTCCTCACTCAACCCTTTCTTTAATTCTAGAAAGATTTCAATCGGTAAAATCTTAGAAAATACAAAATGAAATTCCCAAACCTTACTAATTTTATGAACCACGACACGCTCGATTCTTGCATCCACAAGAGAAGAATCCTGTTTCAATTGTTCAGAGATTCCTAGTTGATTCATCAAAATTTCAAACTTACTTGACATTCATTTTCCTCACATTATTCTCTTACTATTTTACCATAATTAAGACAATTTTATCGATAGTACCATGACTCCTCAACAAGAAGATTGGTTAGTGAGGTCGTCAGTTCCGTAATGTTTATGACCATTCTAAACTGAGAATCCTTATAAAGTAAAAGAGCTCCTATTCAAAATTTTGATTGATACAGAAAAAAAGAGACTACTCTCCAACCTTTTGACAGCAAAAAGGAGAAGACCTAGCCGGTCCTCTCCAAAGTGTGACTCTTCTTCAACCTACTACAGTTGATAAAAAGTCTTTATTCTACTGTTTCTTCAACTTGGATTTCCACAGCTTCCTCTACTGGAGCATTTTCTGTCTCTTCTTGTTCTGGAGCCAGATAGGCTGCTTCATTGATAGCTTGTGGTTCAAGGTTACGGTAGCGAGCCATACCAGTACCTGCTGGGATGATCTTACCGATGATAACATTTTCCTTGAGTCCAAGGAGATGGTCTTTCTTACCACGGATGGCCGCATCTGTAAGGACACGAGTTGTTTCCTGGAAGGAAGCCGCTGACAAGAAACTGTTTGTTTCAAGTGAGGCTTTGGTGATTCCCATAAGAACTGGGCGACCTGTCGCTGGAACTCCACCTGCGATAAGAACATCTTTGTTGGCATCTGTAAAGTCATTGATGTCCATGAGGGTACCCATGAGGAGATCTGTGTCTCCTGGATCCATGACACGAACTTTACGGATCATTTGACGAACCATTACCTCGATGTGTTTGTCACCGATTTCTACCCCTTGGCTACGGT
>NZ_KQ970182.1:212363-214299 GCF_001579015.1 Streptococcus oralis | reverse complement strand
GGCAACCAAGCGTTTCTCCAATTTTTCACGAGCTGCACGCCATTCAGCGGTAACTGCATTGTAGCGCTCGTCGTCTGTGATCATACCACGACGGAATTGTTTGGTGATTTGTTCTACACGTTTGTGTGATTCTTCGATGATTTCAGCCTTGTCTTCAACCACTGGAATGTCGGCGATACCCACCGTCAAACCTGCAAGAGTTGAGTGGTGGTAACCGAGGTCCTTCATACGGTCAAGTAGGGCAGAAGTTTCTGTCGTACGGAAACGTTTGAAGATTTCAGCGATGATATTTCCAAGGTTTTTCTTCTTGAATGGAGGGTTGAGTTCAAGGTTGCGAATAGCTTCCTTGATATCTCCACCTAGTGGCAAGAAGTACTTAGCTGGAACACCTTCTGTTAAGTTAGCATTTGTTGGTTCTTGCAAGTAAGGTAGACCCTCTGGCATGATGTCGTTGAAGAGGATTTTACCAACCGTTGTCAGCAAGACCTTGTGTTTTTGTTCTTCAGTCCATGGTTTGTTGAGACTGTCTGTCGCGATACCGACACGTGAGTGGAGGTGAACATAACCATTGCGGTAAGCCATAACAGCTTCGTCACGGTCTTTGAAGACCATGCCTTCGCCTTCACGACCTGCTTCTTCCATGGTCAGGTAGTAGTTACCCAAGACCATGTCCTGAGATGGAGTAACAACGGGTTTCCCATCTTCGGGTTCAAGATATGCTCAGCAGCCAACATCAAGATACGAGCTTCTGCTTGGGCTTCTTCTGAAAGTGGTACGTGGATGGCCATTTGGTCCCCGTCAAAGTCGGCATTGTAGGCTTCACAGACAAGTGGGTGCAAGCGAAGGGCCTTACCATCAATCAAGACAGGTTCAAAGGCTTGGATACCCAAACGGTGAAGGGTCGGTGCGCGGTTCAAAAGCACTGGGTGTTCTTTAATCACTTCTTCAAGAATGTCCCAGATACGCTCATCTCCGCGTTCTACCAAGCGTTTCGCTGCTTTGACGTTTTGCACGATGTCACGGGCAACGATTTCACGCATGACAAATGGTTTAAAGAGCTCAATCGCCATTTCACGTGGTACACCACATTGGTACATCTTAAGAGTTGGACCAACGGCGATAACAGAACGTCCTGAGAAGTCAACACGTTTACCGAGCAAGTTTTGACGGAAGCGTCCTTGTTTACCTTTGAGCATATGGCTCAATGATTTAAGAGGACGGCTACCTGGTCCTGTGATTGGGCGACCACGACGACCATTATCAATCAAAGCGTCAACCGCTTCTTGAAGCATACGCTTCTCATTTTGAACGATGATACCTGGTGCGTTCAACTCAAGCAAACGAGCCAAACGGTTGTTACGGTTGATAACACGACGGTAAAGGTCGTTCAAGTCAGATGAGGCAAAACGACCACCATCCAACTGCAACATTGGACGAAGATCTGGTGGAATAACTGGAAGGATGTTGAGAATCATCCATTCAGGTTTGTTTCCAGACTTGTAAAAGGCATCCAAAACATCCAAACGACGGATAGCTTTGACACGTTTTTGTCCAGTAGCTGTTTTCAACTCTTCTTTGAGTTCAGCAATTTCTTTTTCAAGATCTACTTGTTTCAAAAGGTCTTGGATGGCTTCGGCACCCATCTTGGCAACGAATGATCCATAACCATATTCACGCAAACGCTCACGGTATTCGCGCTCTGTCATGATAGATTTGTGCTCAAGTGGTGTATCCTTCGGATCAATCACCACGTAAGCCGCAAAGTAGATAACTTCCTCGAGGGCACGAGGACTCATATCAAGGGTCAAGCCCATACGACTTGGAATCCCCTTGAAGTACCAGATGTGAGATACAGGAGCTTTCAATTCGATGTGCCCCATACGCTCACGACGAACTTTTGTACGCGTTACTTCAACCCCACAGCGGTCACAAACAA
>NZ_KQ970182.1:210603-211470 GCF_001579015.1 Streptococcus oralis | reverse complement strand
CCCTTTCTATTTTAAGTGAACTGCTTATTCTTGATCAGCAGCTTCTTCTGTTGCTTCCGCTTTTGTCGCTTTCTCAGCTTCTTCAGCTTCAAAGGCTGCTTTAGCCTCTTGAGCTGCTTTTTCGCGGGCTTTTTCAAGGTCATCTACGTGGATGACATCTTCGTCCATTCCTTCATCCAAGTCACGAAGTTCCACTTCTTGATCATCTTCGTCAAGGACACGCATGTCAAGACCAAGTGATTGCAATTCTTTCACAAGAACTCGGAAGGATTCTGGAACACCTGGTTTTGGAATTGGTTTTCCTTTTGTAATAGCTTCATAAGCTTTCAAACGTCCGTTGATATCGTCAGACTTGTAGGTCAAGATTTCTTGAAGAACATTTGATGCACCATAGGCTTCAAGAGCCCAAACTTCCATCTCACCGAAACGTTGTCCACCAAACTGAGCTTTACCTCCGAGTGGTTGTTGAGTAACGGTTGAGTATGGTCCGACTGAACGCGCGTGCAACTTATCATCAACCATGTGGTGGAGTTTGATCATGTACATGACACCAACTGATACACGGTTGTCAAACGGCTCACCTGTACGTCCATCGTAAAGGATTGTTTTGGCATCGCTATCCATACCTGCTTCTTTGACAGTGTCCCAAAGGTCTTCAGAGCTTGCTCCGTCAAAGACCGGTGTCGCGATGTGAATACCAAGAGTACGAGCTGCCATACCAAGGTGGAGCTCCATAACCTGACCGATATTCATACGTGATGGCACCCCAAGTGGGTTCAACATGATATCAACTGGAGTTCCGTCTGGAAGGTAAGGCATGTCTTCTACAGGTACGATACGAGAGACAACCCCTTTATTTCCGTGACG
>NZ_KQ970182.1:209356-210141 GCF_001579015.1 Streptococcus oralis | reverse complement strand
TCCGGCCATCTTATCTCCGACCTTGATCTTACGTTTTTGAGCGATGTAGACACGAACCAGCATGTTGACACCAGATTGCAACTCATCACCGTTTGCACGTGTAAAAATCTTAACATCACGAACGACACCATCGGCACCGTGTGGTACACGAAGAGAAGTATCACGCACTTCACGAGACTTGTCTCCGAAGATAGCGTGCAAGAGACGTTCTTCAGCTGAAAGGTCTTTCTCACCCTTAGGTGTTACTTTACCTACAAGGATATCGCCTTCTTTAACCTCAGCACCGATACGGATAATTCCCATTTCGTCAAGATTTTTAAGGGCATCTTCACCAACGTTTGGAATTTCACGAGTAATTTCTTCAGGCCCAAGCTTTGTATCACGCGTTTCTGATTCGTATTCTTCGAGGTGGACAGATGTATAGACATCATCTTTGACCAAACGTTCACTCATGATAACGGCATCCTCGAAGTTGTAACCTTCCCAAGTCATGTAGGCAACGATTGGGTTTTGTCCAAGCGCCATTTCCCCTTTTTCCATAGAAGGTCCATCAGCAATGAAATCGCCTTTTTCAACGACATCGCCAACTTTAACAAGCGTGCGTTGGTTGTAGGCAGTACCTGAGTTTGAACGACGGAATTTTTGGATGTGGTAGACATCCAATGAACCATCTTCACGACGTACTTCTACCTTGTCAGCATCTGCATATGTAACTTTACCATCATACTGAGCAATAACAGCAGCGCCAGAGTCATGAGCTGCTTGGTATTCCATACCTGTACCAA
>NZ_KQ970182.1:207665-209230 GCF_001579015.1 Streptococcus oralis | reverse complement strand
CGTAAGGCGCTTTTGGATCAATCAAAGGCACAGCCTGACGTTGCATGTTGGCACCCATGAGGGCACGGTTGGAGTCATCGTTTTCCAAGAATGGAATACATGCAGTCGCAACGGCAACTACCTGTTTTGGTGACACGTCCATGTAGTCAACGACTTCTGCTGGATACTCTTGGTTGACCCCTTGGTGACGTCCCATGACAACTTTCTCAGCAAAAGTACCGTCTTCGTTGAGGCGAGAGTTGGCCTGCGCTACAGTAAATTCATCTTCTTCATCGGCTGTCAACCAAACGATTTCGTTTGTGACGACACCTGTTTCACGGTCAACCTTACGGTATGGTGTTTGAACAAATCCATACTTATTCAAGTGTCCGTAAGATGACAAGTTATTGATCAAACCGATGTTAGGTCCTTCAGGTGTCTCGATTGGACACATACGGCCATAGTGAGTATAGTGCACGTCACGTACTTCATATCCTGCACGGTCACGTGTCAAACCACCAGGTCCTAAGGCTGACAAACGACGTTTGTGAGACAACTCAGAAAGCGGGTTGTGTTGATCCATGAACTGTGACAACTGTGATGAACCAAAGAATTCTTTAACTGCAGCTGTTACAGGACGGATGTTGATGATTTGTTGTGGTGTTAAAACTTCATTGTCCTGAACAGACATGCGTTCACGGACATTACGTTCCATACGAGAAAGTCCTAGACGTACTTGGTTGGCAAGCAATTCACCAACTGCACGGATACGACGGTTTCCAAGGTGGTCGATATCATCCACACGTCCGATACCTTCTGCCAAGTTAAGGAAGTAGCTCATCTCTGCAAGAATATCCGCAGGAGTGACAACACGAACCTTGTCATCTGGATTGGCATTTCCGATGATGGTTACAACACGGTCTGGATCCGTTGGGGCAACAACCTTGAATTTTTGAAGGACAACCGGTTCTGTCAGAACAGCTGCATCGTTTGGAATATAAACGATCTTGTTCAAGTCGCCATCCAAGTGGTGCTCGATGCTTTCAATCACGCTACGAGTCATAACGGTTCCAGCTTCGACCAAGATTTCTCCTGTTTCAGGATCTACCAATGGCTCAGCGATGGTTTGGTTGAGCAAGCGTGTTTTTATATTGAGTTTTTTATTGATTTTGTAGCGACCAACGGCTGCCAAATCGTAACGACGTGGATCAAAGAAACGAGCCACAAGCAAGCTACGTGAGCTTTCGGCAGTCTTAGGTTCACCTGGACGAAGGCGTTCGTAGATTTCCTTCAATGCTTCGTCTGTACGAGAGTCCATTGGGTTCTTGTGGATATCTTTTTCAACAGTATTGCGAACCAATTCGCTGTCACCAAAGATATCAAAGATTTCATCATCACCTGAGAAACCAAGCGCACGAACTAAGGTCGTAAATGGAATTTTACGAGTACGGTCGATACGAGTATAGGCGATGTCTTTTGAGTCGCTTTCCAGTTCCAACCAAGCTCCACGGTTGGGGATAACCGTTGAGCCGTAGCCCACTTTGCCGTTTTTATCAACTTTATCGTTAAAGTAAACACCTGGTGAG
>NZ_KQ970182.1:207054-207645 GCF_001579015.1 Streptococcus oralis | reverse complement strand
CCTGGTGAGCGAACCAACTGAGATACGATGATACGTTCACCACCATTGATGATGAAGGTGCCCATTTCTGTCATGATTGGGAAATCACCAAAGAAAACTTCTTGGGTCTTGATTTCGCCAGTTTCCTTGTTGATCAAGCGGAAGGTTACAAAAATAGGTGCTGAGTAGCTAGCATCGTGGATACGAGCTTCTTCTAACGTGTATTTTGGTTCCTTGATTTCATATCCAACAAATTCCAACTCCATTGTGTCTGTGAAGTTTGAAATTGGCAATACATCTTCAAACACTTCCTTAAGACCGTGGTCTAGGAAAGCTTTGAATGAATCCGTTTGAATTTCAATCAAATTTGGTAAGTCAAGAACTTCTTTGATTCTTGAAAAACTACGACGGGTACGATGTTTCCCGTATTGAACGTCATGTCCTGCCAAGATGATTCTCCTTTGTAAATAAAGTTCCAAGCCTTATCAATCAGGCTATTGATTATCGTCAAATGGTTGTTAAACCTCTATCACCTCGTCCTTTTGATAAATTTTCAGAATCTTTAAATCTTCGTTACAAAGACTCAAAAAGCCGAAAAAAAGCACAAAAAGA
>NZ_KQ970182.1:191853-207034 GCF_001579015.1 Streptococcus oralis | reverse complement strand
AGATTTAACTGCTGTGAGTCCTGTCTGGACTATATTTCAGACAAAACCTACGACAAATGATTACTCTTATTATACCTTATTGGACAAGATTTTTCAAGGTTTTTTTACCATTTTTCAAACAATCTTTTCCTATATATTATTTTAAAATTTCAAGAGAATGAAGCATTATATTTTCTCTTAAAATTTAGGAAAACGCTTGCACTAATGTTTACCTCGTGCTATACTGATAGAGAACAACTACACAAGGAGAATTGTGATGAAAAAGATCCCATCTCAAACTGAGAAAAAAATGATTTACGGTATTCGTTCCTTGAAGAACGGAACTGGTTCTGTCCTTATTGGTGCCAGTATTGTCCTACTTTCTGCTGCAATGCCAACTATTTCGGCTAACGAAAACCTTCCTCAAACCCAGGAAAATACTAGCGCTGTGACCAAGGCTCCTACTGAGACTGAAACTAGTCAAACTCAAAAGGAAACGCCTATTTCTGAACAAAATAATGCAAACGCTTCCCTTGATGCTAAAAAAGAAACCCCAGCAACTGAAACGGCTCTAACAGCCGAGACACCTAAAAAAGATGACGCTACTCCAAGCCAACCTAACAGCAAGGAAGAGAAAGTGGATACCAGCACTTCGACGCCAAGTTCTAATCAAAAACCACGAACAGAAACTAGTTCTGAAGAACCAATCGAGGATAACTACTTCCGCATCCATGTAAAAAAACTCCCTGAAGAAAACAAGGATTCTCAAGGTCTTTGGACATGGGACGATGTTGAAAAACCTTCTGAAAACTGGCCCAATGGAGCCAAGTCCTTCAAGGATGCCAAGCAAGATGACTACGGTTATTACCTGGACGTCAAACTCAAGAATGATCAAGCCAAGAAGGTCAGTTTCCTCATAAACAACACCAAAGGAGATAACCTTACTGGAGACCGTTCAGTAGAGCGCCTTTCTCCAAAAATGAATGAGGCATGGCTAGATGAAAACTACAAGGTATATAACTACCGTCCTCAGCCGGCGGGAACAGTCCGTGTCAACTACTACCGTACCGACGGAAACTATGACAAGAAATCTCTCTGGTATTGGGGCGATGTCAAGAATCCAAGCAGTGGAGAATGGCCTGACGGAACAGACTTCACTGCAACTGGAAAGCATGGCCGTTACATTGACATTCCACTCAATGAAGCTGCTAGAGAATTTGGATTTTTATTACTAGACGAAAGCAAGAAAGGAGATGATGTGAAAATCAGAAAAGAAGATTATAAGTTCACAGATCTAAAAAATCACAGTCAAATCTTCCTCAAAGATGATGACGAAACCATCTACACTAACCCCTACTATGTGCACGACATCCGCATGACTGGTGCCCAACACGTGGCCAAGTCTCGTATCGAAAGCAGTTTTTCTACCCTCGTTGGAGCTAAGAAAGAAGACATTCTTAAACACTCCAATATCACTGACCATCAAGGGAACAAAGTAGCTATCACAGATGTGGAAGTGGATGAGGCTGGTAAGAAAGTGACCTACATCGGCGACTTCTCTGACACCCAACACCCATACACTGTCAGCTACAATTCAGACCGTTTTACCACACGTTCAAGCTGGCGCCTCAAGGATGAGACCTACAGTTACGATGGCCCACTCGGCGCAACCCTAAAAGAAGATGGCAAGCGGGTCGACCTTACCCTCTGGTCTCCAAGTGCTGATAAGGTTTCAGTTGTCGTCTACGACAAGAAAGACCCTGAAAAAGTGGTCGGAACTGTCGCTCTTGAAAAAGGAGAAAAAGGAACCTGGAAACAAACTTTGGACGCAAACTCAGGTCTAGGTATCAGCAACTACACTGGCTATTACTACCACTACCAGATCGAGCGTCAAGGTAAAACCGTTCTCGTTCTTGACCCTTATGCCAAATCACTAGCGGCTTGGAACAGTGATCTAGCAAAAACAGATGCAGCTCATAAGGTCGCTAAAGCTGCCTTTGTCGATCCAGCAAAACTAGGCCCACAAGACTTGACCTACGGTAAGATTCGCAACTTCAAATCGCGCGAAGATGCGGTCATCTATGAAGCTCATGTTCGTGACTTCACCTCAGATCCTGCCATCGCAAAAGATTTGACCAAGCCATTTGGTACCTTTGAAGCCTTTATCGAAAAGCTAGACTATCTCAAAGACTTGGGTGTGACCCATATCCAACTCCTTCCAGTCTTGTCCTACTACTTTGTCAATGAATTGAAGAACCAAGAACGCTTGTCTGATTATGCTTCAAGCAACAGCAACTACAACTGGGGATATGACCCTCAAAACTACTTCTCCTTGACTGGTATGTACTCTAGCAATCCCAAGGATCCAGAAAAACGTATCGCGGAATTCAAAAATCTCATCAACGAAATCCATAAACGTGGGATGGGAGCTATCTTGGACGTGGTCTACAACCATACTGCCAATGTTGATATTTTTGAAGATATTGAGCCAAACTACTACCACTTTATGGACGCAGACGGAACTCCACGTACTAGCTTTGGAGGCGGTCGTTTGGGAACAACCCACTACATGTCTAAACGTGTCTTGGTAGACTCTATCAAGTATCTGGTTGAAACTTACAAAGTTGATGGTTTCCGTTTCGATATGATGGGAGATCACGATGCGGCTTCGATCGAAGAAGCTTACAAGGCTGCACGCGCCCTCAATCCAAATCTGATCATGCTAGGTGAAGGTTGGAGAACCTATGCTGGAGACGAAAACACGCCTACTAAAGCTGCTGACCAAGATTGGATGAAACATACCGATACGGTTGCGGTCTTTTCAGACGATATCCGCAACAACCTCAAGTCTGGCTATCCAAACGAAGGTCAACCTGCTTTTATCACAGGTGGAAAACGCGATATCAATACCATCTTCAAAAATCTCATTGCTCAACCAACTAACTTTGAAGCAGACAGTCCTGGAGATGTTATCCAGTATATCGCAGCCCATGATAACTTGACCCTCTTTGATATCATCGCTCAGTCTATCAAAAAAGACCCAAGCAAGGCTGAGAACTACGCTGAAATCCATCGCCGTTTGCGACTTGGAAACCTCATGGTCTTGACTGCTCAAGGAACTCCGTTTATCCACTCTGGGCAGGAATACGGACGTACCAAACAATTCCTAGATCCAGCCTACAAGACTCCTGTCTCAGAGGATAAGGTGCCAAACAAGTCTCACTTGTTGCGTGATAAGGACGGCAAGCCATTTGTCTATCCTTACTTTATCCACGACTCTTACGACTCTAGTGATGCTGTCAACAAATTTGATTGGACCAAGGCTACAGATGGTAAAGCTTTCCCTGAAAATGTCAAGAGCCGTGACTACATGAAAGGCTTGATTGCCCTTCGTCAATCTACAGACGCCTTCCGACTCAAGAGTTTACAAGATATCAAAGAGCGCGTCCAGCTCATTACAGTCCCAGGCCAAAATGGTGTGGAAAAAGAGGACGTAGTAATTGGCTATCAAATCACTGCTCCAAACGGTGATATCTACGCAGTCTTTGTCAATGCAGATGATAAGGCTCGTGAATTCAACTTAGGAACTGCCTTTGCTCACTTGAGAAAGGCTGAAGTCCTGGCAGATGAAAATCAAGCCGGACCAGTAGGAATCGCTAAACCTCAAGGTCTTAAATGGACTGAAAAAGGGTTGCAATTGAATGCCCTAACTGCTGTTGTTCTCCGCTTGTCTCAAGGTGGTGCCATCGTTGCTCCAGCTGTGGAAGAAAAGCCAGAATTTGATCTTTCTAGCTTGGAAGTTGAACAAGAACAGGACCAAGCCCAAAACCTAGCAGCAAATCCTGACACTAAAGAAACTGCTGCAGAATCTCTTTCTCAGAAAGTCCTTCCAAACACAGGAACTGAGAGCAAATCCCTTCTTGCCCTTGCTGGGTTCAGCATCCTTGCCCTTCTCGGATTTGGATGGTTGGTGAAAAACAAGAAAAAGCAATAATACTCAATGAAAATCAAAGAGTAAACTAGGAAGCTAGCCGCTGGCTATATTCGAGTACAGCAAGGCGAAGCTGACGTAGTTTAAAGAGATTTTCGAAGAGTATAAACTAGCCCTCCTGTAGAAATAACACCCCATGGTCAGAAGAATCTTCTAGCCAATGGGGTGTTGTTATTTTATGGTAGGCTTATCTATCAAATCATATATTCTACACTATAGCTAGCGTCTGATAAGATACGAGCCAGGAACTGCTTGGTTCGTTCTTCTCGTGGACGACTAAAGAAATCGTGTGGATTGTTCTCCTCTACGATACGGCCTCCATCCATGAAAATAACGTGGTTGGCAACATCTCTAGCAAATCCCATCTCATGCGTGACAACCACCATGGTCACACCTTCTCCCGCCAACTGTTTCAGAACATCCAAAACATCTCCAACCAACTCAGGGTCTAGTGCAGAAGTTGGTTCATCTAGCAAAATGACCTCGGGCTTGACGGCAATGGCACGCGCAATCCCTATTCGTTGTTGTTGCCCCCCAGATAGCTGGGAAGGGTAGTAGTCTTTATAGGCTAGTAAACCAACTTTTTCCAAGGCAGATTCTGCACGTTTGACCGCTTCTTCCTTGGGAACTTTACGAGCCACGATTAGGCCTTCTAGAATATTTTCCAGAGCAGTTTTATTCGCAAAGAGATTGTAGTGTTGGAAAACAAAGGCTGTTTTTTGGCGAATTTCTAGAATGTCTTTCTTGCTTAATTTGGCTAAGTCATAGGTCTTTCCTGCCAAAGTCAAACGACCACTGTCAGCTTTTTCTAAGTGGTTGAGACAACGGAGAAAGGTCGTTTTCCCCGAACCTGATGGTCCTAAAATAACGACGACATCCCCTTGGTTGACCTGAAGATTGACATCCTCTAGTACCTGCCTCTCACCAAATGTTTTTGCGATATGTTCTACTTGTAACATCCTGTCCTCCTATACAAAACGCGCGCTAGATGCTTCTGTTCTCTTTTCTTTTTTCACATAGCCTTTCTCCAGTAGGGAGAAGCTCCACTGAATCAAACCACAGATCAAAATATACTGCAAAAAGATCACAAAATAAGACTCAAAATACTGGTAACCGTAGGACGCTTCTACACGAGCAATAGCAGTAATATCCTTGATAGTCATGACAAAGACCAGGGAAGTCCCTTTGACGATATTGATTACCAGATTGGCCAGGTTAGGTAAGGCTGAGCGCAGAGCTTGAGGAAAAACAATCCTTAAATAGGCCTGTGTCGTGGTCAAGCCAATCGCATGCGCCGCCTCTAATTGTCCCTTGTCCACCGTCAAGATAGCTGAACGCAAAATCTCTGACAAACTCCCGACCGTCATCAGACTATAAATGATAAAAGCATAGTAGAGAGGATCAAGCTTGAAAATATCAAAGTCACTTCCTATACTTTTGAAAAATTGATTCAGCAGACTTGGAAACAAACTATAAAAGAAGAGAATTAATAAAATCGGAGGGGTCGCTCGGATAAAAGCTAGATAGACTAGAGAAAAACTTCTCACCCCTCGAACCTTGTAAATCTGCCCCAAGGCTAAAAATAGAGCAGGTAAAAAACTTAAGACCATAGCCACAATCATGATGGCCAAGGTGATTGGCACACCTTTTAAGGTCTCCAGAAAGGTCTTTACAATATAGTCTATGTCCATTTCTTACCTCCCTTTTGTTTCCAAAGACTTCTCAAGCAAACGACTCAAGCCAGAAATAACCAAAGCAATCCCCCAGTAAAGAAGCGCAACTGCCGTATAGGTTTCCAAAGAGTAGTTCCCTAAATTGCGACTGATCAAGAGATTGCCTGCCCCCATAACATCAACAAAACCAATCGTATAGGCCAAGGCAGCATCCCGCATGAGATTGAGAATAGCGGTCGTTATATTGGGAAGAGCAACCTGAACAGCTTGAGGAAAAATGATTCTCCAAAAGGTCTGACTTGGAGTCAAACCAATACTAAGCCCAGCCTCTGTCTGCCCCTTTGGAATAGCTTGATAGGCTGCCTTGAAAACCTCAGCAACAATAGCTGCAAACAAGAGAATCATCGTAAGGAGAACAAAAATAGTTTTAGACCAGTTGTTGATATCCAAACCCAGCCACCATTTCAGAAATTCTGGCAAGCCATAAAAGACTAAAAAAAGCAAGACAATCGGCGGTGTACAACGAAGGGTAAAGATATAACCTTTAGAAATTGCTGCAAAACTCTTGTCTTCTCCTACTTGCGCCCAGGCCAAGAGTCCTCCAAAAAGGGAACCAAGAAGAGTGGTAAAAAAGAGAATGGACAAGGTCATAGGAAGTGCCTGCAATAAGGTCGGCAAAAACTGAAAGACCTTGGAAAAATCATAAGAAACCATGCAAAACCCTTTCTAGTCTTGGAATTTCTGGTCTAGTCTTTGTCTACGTAACTAAAGACATCTTCTTTGAAATATTGCTGAGATAGCTTAGCAAGCGTGCCATCTTCTTTCAACTCTTTGATTGCTTTTTCATATTCTTTAGCAAATTTCTCACCCTTTTCATCACGGTGAATCAAGGGATAAGTTGGAATGCCCTTATATGGGAACCAGCTGAGTTTGTCCGCATATTGGTGGTAAGGGCCATCTTCTGCGGTAACTGCTTTTTCAAAGGACAGTTTGATATCAAAGAAGGCATCATAACGTCCTTCTAAGACCCAGGCATAGGCATCTGCTACCTTAAAGGATTCCGCTGCAGTTAGCTCAATTGGTGCATCTTGATGTTTTTCATTGTAGCTTGTGATGACATTCCATTGAGCATTCTGTGGAGAGATAGGAACCAATTTCCCTTTATTCTTGGCAAAGTCATCAATGGTTTTGTATTTCTGTTCGTCTTCTTTTCTGACAGTAAATCCGATAATACTTGCTCCGACTGGTTCAGATGGAATGACAAACTTTTTAGCTCGTTCATCTGTGTACCAAGCTCCCTTGGTTCCGATGTCATACTTGCCTGATTCCAGACCGATCAAGAGGTCATCATCACTGGTACCCGTATATTCAAATTGATAGTTTGCCAACTTCTCATCAACAGCCTTCAAAACAGCTACTTCATAACCATCTGACTCCCCTTTTTCATTGACAAAGTCATAAGGTACGTAGTTTTGTGTATGGGCAACCTTCAAGGTTATGACCTCACCAGATGAAGTTGTTTCCCCCTCCTTGGCTGGAGCGCCAGCTAAACTTCTCCCGATAATCGTTGCCCCAATTACTGCAACAACTACTACACCTCCAATAATCCATGCTTTTTTACTCATCTTTTTCTCCTTTAGTTTTCAAGTGCTTCTCTCACCCACTGGATACGTTCAACTGCAATATCACTTGGAATGGTACAATCTGCACCAAGTACCAAGCCCTGTTTCCCAGCTTCTGCAACTAGTTTCTTTGCCTCAGCCTGAATGGCATCCTTGCTACCAGTATACAGTAAGCCCGTCTTGCCATTTTCGAATCCTCCAAGAACCGTACGTCCCTTGAAAATCTCACGACCTTCCTTGAGAGTGATTCCCTCTGGTCCTACAGCCCAGTTAAAGACTTGGGCTGGATAGTCTGCAAAAAGGTGAATATCATTTCGCGCTCCCTCGTAGCCACAGATATGAAGAACTGTGACACCACCAACAGCACTAGCCGCTTCTAGAATAGTTATCTCGCTAGGTGCAATGGCAGCTTGATAATCTGCTGCCGACACTCGTCGATCTTGGATGCTTTGCACGCTGAGATAGATCCCATCTGCACCAGCCTCTTCGATGACAGCTCGACTGAGACTCGCAATATCTTCTGCAATCACATCCAACACCTTTTTAAGGGCTTCAGGATCTTCCACCAGAAAGTCCGCGATAAGGTCATCGCCAGCAGATACTTCCCCTAGTAGCCACTTGAGATAGGTCACAGGAGCAAAAATATTGTAAATCGCAACGATATCTTCTGTAAATTCTTGCTTGATTTTCTTAACCAAGTCCACCTGCTCTTTTATCCAAGCGTGATCTGGTCCGAGTGGTTGAATGGTCGCCAATTCTTGAAGTGATTTTCCTTTGGCAATCGCTGGATTTGGATAAGCAAAGTACCCATCACTCATGAGTTTGATAAAGTCCGGCTGAACTTCTCGGATAAAGCGCTTATGGCCCTCGATATTCTTCTCGATAATGGCTGGATTTGAGAAACCGTGTAGCCATTCGTCTTCTGATGTGAAATGGTGCCAAAATCCTACTGGCACACGATCAACTTTCTCACCTCTAAATGCTTTTAAAACCCATTCTCTTTTTTCTGACATTCTTATTCTCCATTTCTTACTTTTTCAACTAATAAACTGCTTGCGATATCATTCGAGCGTAGAAAGGGGAGACTGGACTTGGAAAAATCCTGAACTCCACGACATCTCTCTCCATTTTTGCAGTGCTCATTTTTTACGACGTTTATGGCGACCAAGGCCAGCAAACCGACAACGACAATGAAGATACCCCATCTTTTACTTTTCATAGCTCCTCCCTTTTAGAGAACCGCTGCCTGTCGAATCCAGTCCAACCTCTCTAAGTCAAAATCATCTGGAACAGTACAGTCAGCTCCCAGAAGAACTCCTTTACTACCAGCTTCAGCCAGCAACCGCCTTGTTTCATGTTGCAATTCCGCTTTAGAACCTCGATAAAGCAAGCTTTTCTTACCATTTTCAAATCCACCTAAAACAGCCTTGCCTTGAAACAACTCCTGACCCCGTGTCAAACTAACATCCTCATGGTGAGTCGCCCAATTGACAACCTGAGCTGGATAATCCTTAAATATCGTCACATCATTACTCGCACCTTCAAAACCACAGATATGGAGGATATTAGTCCCACCAACCTGATTAGCCGCCTTTAAAACAGCTATATTGCTCGGTTCGATATAGGTTTGATAGAGTGCTGGTGTGATACGCTCATCTTGAATTTCCTGGGTGCTTAGGTAAATCCCGTCAGCACTACCTTCCTGGATGATTTTCTGAGTTAAGAAAGCAATGTCTTTTGCAATCACATCTAGAACAGCTCTGAATCGCTCAGGATTTTCAAGCAATAGATCAGCCACTTCCTTATCTCCCCGTGAAGTTTCTGTACGGAACCAGCGCTTGAGGTAGGAGATAGGCGAAAAGATATTGTAGAAAGAAGCAATCTCTTCAGTAAAGGTCTCTCGAATCGCTTGTACCACTTCCACCTGTTGCTGAATCCACGGGTGTCCCTCACCAATCGATTCAATAGAAGCCAGCTCCTGAATGCTTGCAACCTTAGGACTGTAGACATTACTTGGATAAAGGAAAAAACCGTCGCTCATGATTTTGACAAAATCAGGACGAATCCTTTCCACATAGTTGCGATGCCCATCAACACTTTTTTGAAAGATACGTGGATTATTTAATCCCTGTCCCTTTTCTTCAAGTGTTACAAAATGAAACCAAAATCCCACAGGAACTCTTTCCACTTCATCGCCTCGAATCGCTCTAAAAACTAGATCTCTTTTACTTGCCATACCTTTCTCCTTCCATTTGGATTGAAACCATCTTACCACTCCTTTTTCCCTTTTCCCAATATATATTGACTATCAACTCAATTGAAAATTTTTATATCTATAAAGAAAAAAATCTCTGGAAAGCTTGATTTTACTGGCCTTTCAGAGATTCTTTTCTATTTATTACTTTTTTAAAATAGTTGTTATATAGATTTTTTATCAGCTTGATTAGGATTTTTTATTAAGCTTCTTTCATGGCAAAGTAAGCCTGGACTTTAGGTGCCACTTGTGTGCCGAAGAGTTCAATAGCTCTCAGAACTTGATCATGAGGCATGGAACCAAGCGGGAGATGGAGCATGAAACGGTCCAAACCTAAATCTTCAATCATGCGAATCAATTTTTCTGCCACCTGATCTGGATTTCCAACAAACATGGCGCCATTTGGCCCTACTTGCTCCAAATATTGCTCATAACGCAATTCCTGCCAGTGGGGACGGTCTTTGGAAATAGCATCCACTACTTGCTTGGTCGGATGGAAATAATCTTTCACCGCCTGCTCGCCATCCTCCGCAATCCACCCCCAAGAATGGGCTCCGACCTTTAGTTCATGACTGGTATGGCCCGCTTCGCTCCCAATCTCACGATAAGCCTGAATCAACTTTTTAAAATAACGAGGGTTAGCACCAATAATGGCGTAGACAATCGGTAGGCCTGCCTGAGCAATCTTCACTGTTGATTCGACATGACCACCTGTCGCTATCCACAAGGGCAATTTGTCCTGAACTGGACGAGGATAAACTTCTTTGCCAGAGATTGTTTGGGTCAATCGACCTTGCCAGTCTATCTTAGTCTTTTCATTGACCAACTGGAGCAAGTCTAATTTCTCATCAAAGAGAGTTTCGTAGTCCTTTAAATCATAACCAAACAGGGGAAAAGATTCCGTGAAAGAACCCCTTCCAGCCATAATCTCCGCACGTCCATTTGACAAAGCATCGATAGTGGCATACTGTTGAAACAAACGGATTGGATCCATACTCGAGAGAATGCTGACCGCACTGGTCAAACGAATCTTCTTGGTATTAACCGCACCAGCTGCAAGGACAAGCTCTGGCGCAGATACCGCAAAATCTGCTCGATGGTGCTCACCAATCCCATACACATCCAAACCAACCTTGTCAGCAAGCTCCATCTCTGCCACCAACTGACGAATGCGTTCAGCATGACTGTAAGCCTGCCCAGTCGCCTCAAGCGCCGTTGTTTCCCCAAATGTTGAAATTCCCAATTCTACCATCCTGTTTCCTCGTTATATTATTTAGTTTTCAGGACATTTTATCACTAATTAGTTTTACCTTCAATAAATTTGCTCATTAGAAAAAGCCTAGATCAACTAGACTTTCTTAGTTTATTGTCTTTCAAAGTCAACTTCGAGTTTTCTGTCAATTCTGTTTGTTCAAAAGTGTAAATCGTCTCACCCTTTGTATCAATCATATACCAGGCTTGGTCTTTACGGACAACCAGGGCAAGCTCCGTACTATTTGTGTCCTCGTTTTTGACAGACAAAGGAAAGGCCTTGTCCACACCTTCCAGAGCTGCTTTCTCCCCTGTTTTTAATTTTACTAGATAGTACACGCCATCCTTTATACCAAAACTGTAGTCCTCATTAATCGGTGTGTGGCTATCATAGTCTTTCATTAGAATGGAAGTTTTATCTACACTATCAAATGCCTTTTTAAATTGTTCTCTCTGCTCTTCAGCTTTCTTTTGATCTTGAGACTGAACCGTCTCTTGCACAGCAGCAATCCGTTCCATGTTTTGCTTTTTCGCTTGTCTCGCCTGATGGATCAAGACCGTTCGTATCAAGAAAGAACCAGATAAGACGATACCAATCAGCATAGCAATAATATTTTTTTGCTTTTTCATTTTCTTCTCCTTATAAAAAACTGCCTTTGGAACACAAGGATTCCTATCTCAAGTATAACAAGGAAGAGCAAAAAAGTCTAGGAGGACTAGACTTTCTTAGCTTATTCTACTGTTACTGACTTAGCAAGGTTACGTGGTTTGTCCACATCAAGACCACGGTGGAGGGTTGCAAAGTAAGCGACCAATTGCGTTGGTACGACCATTGAGATTGGTGAGAGGTAAGGATGTACGGTCGTAAGGACGATATCATCTGTCTCTTTAGCAACATTCTCTTCAGCGATAGTGAGAACCTTGGCACCACGGGCTGCGACCTCTTGGATATTTCCACGAGTATGATTAGCAAGGACTGGATCTGACAAGAGGGCCAATACAGGTGTTCCTTCTTCAATCAAGGCAATGGTTCCGTGCTTGAGTTCTCCTGCCGCAAAACCTTCACATTGAATGTAAGAAATCTCTTTGAGCTTGAGACTGGCTTCCATGGCTACATAGTAGTCTTGACCACGTCCGATGTAAAAGGCGTTGCGAGTTGTTTCAAGAAGCTCACGAACTTTAGCATCGATTGTTTCTTTTTCTGAAAGAGTTGATTCGATAGACTGAGCCACGATTGACAACTCATGAACCAGGTCAAAGTCTTGAGCTTTAGCATTGCCATTTGCTTCTCCGACTGCTTTTGCAAGAAATGCAAGAGCTGCGATTTGCGCTGTATAAGCTTTAGTTGAAGCCACTGCGATTTCAGGACCCGCGTGAAGGAGCATGGTATGGTTGGCTTCACGTGAAAGAGTTGATCCTGGCACGTTTGTTACAGTTAAGCTAGGGATGCCCATTTCATTAGCCTTAACCAAAACCTGGCGGCTATCCGCTGTTTCACCAGACTGGCTGATAAAGATGAAGAGTGGTTTCTGGCTGAGAAGTGGCATACCGTAGCCCCACTCAGATGAAATTCCAAGTTCAACAGGTGTATCCGTCAATTCTTCCAGCATTTTCTTAGAAGCAAATCCTGCGTGGTAAGATGTCCCAGCTGCAAGGATGTAGATGCGGTCTGCCTCTCGAACAGCCTTGATGATAGCTGGATCTACCACTACTTGACCAGCCTCATCTGTGTAGGCTTGGATGAGTTTACGCATGACCGTTGGTTGCTCGTCAATTTCCTTGAGCATGTAGTAAGGGTAAGTTCCCTTACCGATATCTGACAAATCAAGCTCAGCAGTGTAGCTAGCACGCTCACGACGATTGCCATCATAGTCTTGAATTTCGACACTATCCGCCTTGACAATTACCAATTCTTGGTCATGGATTTCCATGTATTGGTTGGTCTCACGAATCATAGCCATAGCATCCGAGCAGACCATGTTGTAACCATCTCCGAGACCAATCAAAAGCGGTGACTTGTTCTTAGCGACATAGATGACATCTGGATTCTCAGAGTCAATCAAGGCAAAGGCATAAGAACCACGGATGATGTGAAGGGCTTTTTTAAAGGCTTCAAGAACTGAGAAACCATCTTCTTCCACAAACTTTCCAATCAAGTGCACTGCGATTTCCGTATCTGTTTGCCCCTTGAAGTGGTGACCTGCAAGGTATTCTTCCTTGATTTCAAGGTAGTTTTCAATGACCCCATTGTGCACCAAAACAAAACGTCCAGTCTCAGAGCGATGTGGGTGAGCATTGTCCTCGGTTGGTTTCCCATGAGTTGCCCAACGCGTATGTCCGATACCAGTTGTTCCCTCAACACCAGTAGTTTTAGCAGACAATTCTGCGATACGACCTACAGCCTTGACTAGGTGATTTTCAGCACCACCTAGGACAAAAATCCCCGCAGAATCATAGCCACGGTATTCAAGTTTTTCAAGCCCTTGAATCAAAATATCAGTTGCATTTGTGTTTCCAACAACACCGACAATTCCACACATAGTATATACGACACAGACCAGCTGTGCTTTCTCCTTAAATTGGTATAGTCTGATTTCCCTTTTACAGAATCAGCAAAAACAGTATATACTTGTTTCTCTCACTTGTCAAGGATAAAAATTGGTATAACTTTTATAGAGTACCTAAAATTGCAATTTCATCTAATGGCTGACAAGCTGACATTGACAGTTTAATCTAGAAAAATGAGAGATTTATGTCTAAAAGCCAAAAGCTAGATAGAAAAATCTAACTTTTGTAGGTAACAAAAAAACGCTACTTTCTTATTTCAAAAACAAAATACTCAGCAAAGTCAAAATAGCTGGCCCACCTTGCTTCAGAATAATCTTCTTGTCTGCTGTTAGAGAACCGTAGGTCGATGCACCAAGTACAAATAAAACAAATATGGTAACAATTTCTAAACTTTGTGAGAAATAGATTCCATATAAGAGAAAGACCCCTATCAAAGCATTATAAATCCCTTGGTTTTTAAACAGTGAGGTGACAGAGGGTCGAGTCAACTCTTCCTTGTCCATATTAAATACGCGACTAGTAGTATCTGATTGCGTAGCTACACTTTCCAGATAAAAAATGTAAAAATGCTCCAAAGCAACGATAGTTGCTAAAACAACTGTAAAAATAGACATATTCTTCTCCTTAAATTTCTATCTCTTCTAAGCCAGATAGCAACTTTTCTAACAAGCGACTGAACTCTTCTCGCTCTCCTTTTGTAAGTACGCTTTCCATCTGACTCTTTACCTTTATATGTTGTTGGGGAGAGTTGGTTACTAGTTGTTCTCTTGCAAAGTCTGTTACTTCCACCAAAACCTCCCTCTGGTTTTCAGGATTCCGACGTCGCTTGACCAAACCTTCCTTTTCCAAAATTTTAAAGTGCCGTGTCAAGGCAGCCTGATCAATCTTCAAACGCTCCTGAACCGCAATTTGATTACAAGGAGACTGTTCAATCAAGAAACATAATATCTGATAACGAGTGAGACTAATTCCCAATTGTCGTTCGAATAGTTGTGTCATAGACTGATCTGCCAACCGTAGCTGATACAGTAAATCTTGGATTGCTACCATCATTTCCTCCTAATATATGATTTATCAATAATTGATTTATCAAGTATAATATAAGCTCAACAATAAATCAAGTAATATGCTTCAATCCTCTTGAAATATTAGTCGTTTCCTCATATTTGTTCTTTTTATTCTGAAACGATCACACACAAAAAAGAAGCGAGAACTGAATCAGTTCCCAACTTCCATTTTAATGATTAGTTCATTGAAACGTGAACGTGGTCATAGTGGTTTTCGGTTACGCTACCACGGTCTGGCATTGGATTCCACGTGTAGGCTGGTCCATATTTGCTATCGTATGGAGCGTAGAAACGTTGCTTCCAGATGATGTAGTTGATACCACGGCTAGCCATGTTTTGGACTGCATATTCAGCGATTTGATCTCCGAGTGCTGAACTCACTGGAACCATAAAGTCGATGGCCAAACCTTTACCATGGTCCCCACTGTCACCAGGACGGTAGCCACTAAAGGATGTGATTCCAAACAAATTGGCAATTTCTTCTTTGAAGGCTGCAGTTTGTGGTTGTAGACCAGCATTCTCAGACTTGGCTACAGCAAGCCCTGCATAGTCAGGAGCCGCTGGAGCTGAATAAGTTCTTGAAGGAGTTTGACTTTGCTCTGCTTGATAAGTCGAAGTTGCAGTGTCAGAAGTTGCTGTTGATGTTGCTGTTTCTTCTGTTGCACTTGTTCCTGCTGTATCAGCAGGTGTTTCAGTTGCTGGCGCAGCTGCTACTGATGTTTCCGCCGAAGTCGTCGCTTCCGTTGCTTCGGTAGCTGAAGTTTCTGCTTGAGGAG
>NZ_KQ970182.1:183487-191833 GCF_001579015.1 Streptococcus oralis | reverse complement strand
TTCAACTGGACTAGTTGTTTCTGCCACCGGTGCCCCCGCTGGAGTTGTTTCTGCTGTTTCTTCTACCTCAGGTGCTTCTGTAGATGGTGTCTCTTCAGTAGCGGTCGCTGTCTCAGAAACTTCTGAACTTGGTGTTACTTCTGTAGGTTTTTCAGTCTCTGTTGCACTTGGTACTTCCTCAATTGGTTGAGAAAGATCTTCCACTTGAACAGTCTCTTCATCAACTGTTACTTGGTTGGTCGTCAAATCAGCTGTCGCAGTCGTCACTTCTTCACTAGAATCTGCTTGAGGAGTTTGGATTTCAACTTCCGTCACCTCTTCTGCCTCATTGACAGTTGTAGTGAGGACAGTATCTGGGAAAATCAAGTCCATATTGGTGATCTTGTTCAAATTAGCAAGAACTGTCACATCTACTCCCAAAGCTTCTGCAATGGTGCTCAGAGTATCACCATACTGAACTGTATAGCTGTTTTTGTTCTCGTTTTTCGTCACGTCATTTTGGATTTGCTCAACGGTACGCGCTGTCCAAGCGATTTCTTCCGCTTGAGTTGTCAATGCTGGCGCAAAAGACAAGGCTACTGTTGAGGCTAAAATAATTCTTTTCTTCATTCGTTCCTATCCTTTCAAATGAGTACCTGTCTATCATAACACAAAAAAAGCAGAAAAAAAGCCCTCTCGGGCCTATTTAACAGAACTGTCCATTCCTTGTAACAAACTAGATCAGTTGAAATAGTTTGTTAGCCTTCTGTCATAAAACTGACACAATCTTTTTATTGCTCATCCTCAAAAATGTAGGGAATATCTGCCAATGCTTGAATCCTCTGATTCCCTTCATAAGATGACTCTAAAAAGTTAATGCTTTGAATTCCGCTATTCTGGGCAAATTCCACATCCAAAATCCGATCCCCCATATAATAGGTAGTCCTAGGATTCAACTCATATTTGTCTAGCAGATAGGTAGCCGCTTCTGGACTTGGTTTCCGTGAAAAGCCACTCTGACTGGTCAGAATTTCTGTAAAAAAGGATTCCAATCCCAAGTCTCTTAGAATAGTAAAGGCATTGTCTCCCTTATGTGTATAAACAAACTGCAAAATCTTTGCTTCGTCTGCCCAAACCAACACTTCACGCGCACCTGGCATCAAAACTACCTGGACATTCTTCTCAGCCAAACTCTGGGCACGCACCTGATTAAGCGCTTTCGCATCCAAATTTCGCTCTTCTGCCACCTGCTCCAGCAAATCCTGCACCGAATACTTGAGGATAAAATCTCTCACTTTCTCCTTATCATATAAAATAGAAAACTGACAAAAGGTTTCCTCAATCCCTGACAAAATCGCTTCATAAGAGTCCAATAAGGTCCCATCTAAATCCCAAATAAAAGCTGTTTTTTGCATTTCCTATCCTTTCAAGCTCATATAACGCTGGTATCGGTAGCGTAGAAATAACCAACGAAAACCATTATCCAAAAGGGTTCCCGCCCAAATACCTGGCAAGCCCCAACCAAGCACAATTCCCATCAGATAGGCTGTCCCAATGCGGATACACCACATCCCGATACTTGTCGCATAAAAGGGGAGACGAGCATTCCCCAACCCCTGCCAAACTGCCGTATAAATCACTGTCCCTATCGCCATAGGAGTCCCTAGTAGTGAGAAAAGCGCCACCAAAACACTAGCTTCAACCGCTACAGGATTCGTCGTAAAGAGATGTGTCAACGGTATTCCCAAGGCATAGATGCCAAGTGTCAAGGGCAACATAAGGACGAAAGAAATCCAAAAGGTTTGCTTGCTTACCTCGTTTACTCTTTTCCAGTTATTCTCTCCAACTGCTCGAGCCACCAGCATGACCGTTGCCGTAGCGACGCCAAAGGCAGGCATATAGTTAAACTGAGTCAAGACTTCTCCGACTGCATTTCCCGCTACTGCCTCCGTCCCAAAAGAAACAACCAAGGCAATGATGACGACATCTCCAGCCCGCATCATGAGACGTTCTCCTGCTGCCGGTATAGCCAAAGTCAACAAGTCCTTATCTAAACCAAAAGACGGCTTCTCACAAGGCAGTTTTAATTGCGACCATAAAATTACAAGACCAACCAAGCGAGACAGGATAGTACCCCATGCAACACCAGCTATCCCCATATCAAGAACAAAAATAGCTAGACTCGAAAAGAGAATATTCAAGGCATTGGATAAAAAACTAACATAGAGGGGTAGACGCGGATTATGCGTTGCACGAATCAAGGCTCCCAAACTGGTCATCAAGCCCAAAAGAACAATCGAACCACCCACTAAAGAAAGGTAGAGTCCTCCACTTTCGGCCACAGCCTGCTCAGTCCCCAAAAGTCCTATCATCTCTTGCCCAGCAAAGATAGACAAGGCCCCTAAAAGCAAACTCAGTAGCAAGGTAATCTTCAACGCCTCAGTCACATGATAAGCTAATTTCGACTGATCTTTCTGCCCCATGCTTTTTGAAATAACACTAGAAATAGCAGCTCCTAGAGCGATGAAAATCGCTTGGTAAATCGTGATAATATTGTTAGCCACTGAAACACCCGAAATAGCGATCAAACCCAAGTGGGCGACCAAGTAGCTGTCCACCATCCCCATGAGCATCTGCAAAAAGTTTTCGCCCATAGCGGGCAATGCAATATTAAGAATGTCTTTATTTTTCCTAAACAATCTGTCCTCCTGATGAAAAGAAACTCAGTTGGTTTCCCAACCGAGTTTACTTCCTCTGTCTTAAAGCCCTAGATAAGCCTCAACCGCTGCTTGCATGTCAGCAGCTGCCACTGTTGTCTTGTGACGAACAGGAGCTGTCTCAAGCCCATCAACTGCTGGCGGCACTGCCACTCCTGAAATGTCATGTAATTGAGTCAAGGCTTCAAAGTCAGTCAAGCCAACTTTCCCTGTTACAGCTTCTACTGCAACCACTGGGAACTTGTATGGACTAGCTGTTGAAGCAATCACGGTCTTTGTTACATCGCCAGTAGCCACTTGGTATTTTTTATAAACTGCTGAGGCAACCGCCGTATGTGGATCCTCGATATACGAATCTGACTCATAAACACGCTTGATTTCTGCCAAAGTTTCTTCCTCAGTCGCATATTCAGCTGCAAATAGGTCCAGAATCTCTGCATCAAAATCAGTCAACTCATATTGTCCTTGCGTGTTCAAGGCATTCATAAGTTCAGCTGTCTTTTCAGAATTATTACCTAAAAGATGGAAAATCAAGCGCTCCAAGTTTGAAGATACCAAGATATCCATAGATGGGCTAGTTGTAACCTTAAACTCACGTTTCTTGTCATAGACACGTGTTTTAAAGAAGTCTGTCAAGACATTATTATCATTTGAAGCACAGATCAATTTGCCAACTGGTAGACCGATTTGTTTGGCATAAAAGGCAGCTAAGATATTACCGAAGTTTCCAGTTGGTACTGTGAAGTTGATTTTTTCACCAGCCACAATCTCACCAGACTTAACCAACTGAGCGTAGGCATAGACATAATAAACAACCTGTGGTATCAAACGACCAATATTCATAGAGTTAGCTGATGAAAACTGTAGCTTATTAGCAGCCAATTTTTCACGTAGTGCCACATCGTTGAACATATGCTTCACATTTGTTTGCGCATCGTCAAAGTTTCCATCGATAGCTACAACATGGGTATTGTCTCCTGTTTGAGTAGTCATTTGCAACTCTTGAACCTTGCTGACACCGTCTTTTGGATAAAAAACGATAATTTCAGTACCAGGCACATCTGCAAACCCCGCCATAGCCGCTTTCCCTGTATCACCAGATGTAGCTGTCAAAATGACAATCTTGTTCTCTAGACCATGCCTCTTAGCCGCTGTTGTCATAAAGTACGGTAAGATGGACAAGGCCATATCCTTAAAGGCAATCGTTGAACCATGGAAGAGTTCCAAGTTGTATTGCCCATCTAGTTTCACCAATGGTGCTATAGCTGGAGTATCAAATTTGCTATCGTAGGCATTGGTGATACAGTAATCCAACTCCTCAGCCGTAAAGTCATCTAAAAATGCTGACAAAACTAACTTAGCCACTTCTTGGTAAGAAGCATCTTTTAATTTGTCAAAGTCCAAATCGACCTTTGGATAAGTAACTGGGGTAAAGAGACCACCGTCCGTCGCCAAACCTTGCAGAATAGCTTGGCTGGCAGTTACTGTATTATTCGCATCACGCGTTGATTGATAAACTAATGTCATAATCTCTATCCTTTATCTATAGTCTATTCCATTATATCATGATTTTTCAGAAAATTCTCCCTTTATAAGAGAAATTATAAACCCAATTCTTCTTTCAAAGGCTGTAAATAGGTCATTTCTTGCTTGCCTCTCTTCTCCAGTCCTTCCTCAGCTAGAAGGAGTAAGTCTTTTGAAAACTCGACAATTGCAGTTTCTTCCTCATCTGTGAGCATTTTCTTAGAAAATTGTCTCCTCAATGCCTTGTAATCACGACCAAATGTAGTAAAAAATGGTGCAGATTGCAAGTAAGCTTCTAACTTGTTTAAATTAAGCAACAAACCCAAATGAAAAGCCGTCGCAGCAAAGGTACGATTCAAGGGTTGCGTACATACACTACGAAACTCAATAGTACCTCGAGTTGTCAAATCTTGGTACTGGTAACTACGGTGAGTTTGGAAGTCCTTCTCCTGAGGATAAATCAATACCTCATCCCCATTCAGGGTAAATGCCTGGATTTCAGGTGTAGTCAAATAATCTCTAGCCTGAATAGGATTAAAGTAATAGGTCTGTCCATCACGTTCCGCAGTAAAGATCGCAGAGTGATCCAGATAATCAAAAAAATCATCCTCATCTTTAAAGAGTCTGGCATTGACACCTACATTTTCAGGATAAATCCCGTGCATAGACTCTTCCCAAAAAATATCTCTTGAAATTTTAGTATCCCAATCCGCCCCTGAAAACTCAGAATTTGCAAATAAATAAGCTTTAGCCGCTTCAATTTGAGTAAAAGCATTGATAACACGCAGATAGTTGGACTTTGAAACATCTAATTGAACTTGACTGCCACAGATAAAAGCACCATATTGCGGATAATCGTGTAAATCCACATTAATCTTACTTCTACTTAAGTTCAAATAAGCCATCAACATCTGATAGCGTGCATAAGCAACCGGTTGATTTTCATTCTTCTCCCAGTATGGATGTATTCCAGAACCAATAATGGCATGATTTGCTTCACCCAATTTTTTCTGAATCAAATCCATGTAGTCTCTAAAACGCTCTTCAACCTCTTGGATGGATTTAGCCCTACCAAAAGCAAACTCGATAGTTGTATAAGAGACTTCGAACAAGATAGTATCCTGACTTACGGGATCTAGCAACTGAATTGGATTTCCAAACTCATCTACTTTTTCGATAGTAAACCCCAGAACTGATGGTAAATATCGAAAGAGTTCCTTAACAACCTCAATATCCGTAGCCTTGCCCTCTAAATTTACAACAGGATACTCCAGCTCAACCCCAACAAATAAATCTGGGTTCTCTTTTATATTTTCTAAGTAGCGCTTCTTAAGCAAGTCAACCGAACGAGACATCAAACACCAACACTTTCATAATCAAAATAAAATGTGAATAAGTAATATTATACCAAAAATGTGGCAGGTTTCTAGTCAAAATATTCTTTGCCTTCCTATTTCTATTCTTTTTATAGCTAAAAACTTATTTTCGATGGGAGAGCATCGAAAATATTAACGAATAAAAGAAAACTCTGACCAATTAAGATAATCGGTCAGAATCTCTTTTTAAAATCCATTATTATCGCTAAGTTCTTTGAACCAGTGGCCTGATTTCTTCAGGCGACGTTCTTGTGTTTCCAAGTCAAGCTCAACCAGACCATAGCGGTTTTTATAGCTGTTGAGCCATGACCAGCAGTCGATAAAGGTCCAGATTAAGTAACCTTTACAGTTAGCACCGTCTTCAATGGCACGATGGAGTTCACGCAGATGCCCTTTGACAAAGTCAATACGATAGTCGTCCTGAATCATGCCATTCTCACGGAATTTATCCTCACCTTCAACACCCATGCCATTCTCTGTCAGCATCCACTCGATATTGCCATAGTTTTCCTTGATGTTTTGTGCGATGTGATAAATCCCTTGCTCGTAGATTTCCCACCCACGGTGGGGATTGATCTTACGACCCGGCATGACGTAAGGCTCATAGAAATGTTCAGGCAAGAGGGGACTGTCTGGATGCTTGGCAAATCGTGGCGCCATCACACGCAAAGGTTGGTAGTAGTTGACTCCAAGAAAGTCCACTGTATGTTGACGAATGACTTCCAACTCCTCTGCTGTGTAGGCTGGTAGCAAATCATGCTCAGCTAAAATTTCCACTAATTCTTCTGGATAAGCTCCCAAGACAGATGGATCTAGGAAAGATTGAGCTTGAAAGAGATCCGCAATGCGAGCAGCTTTCACATCAGCAGGATGCTGGCTACGTGGATAGGCTGGTGTCAAGTTGAGGACAATCCCTATCTTGGAATCAGGCAAAATCTCATGACAAGCCTTGACTGCAAGACTGCTAGCCAGTTGTGTGTGATAGGCTACCTGAACCGCCGCTTTAGCATCTACCTTGTGAGGATAATGGGCATCATAGAAGTAACCAAACTCAACAGGAACGATAGGCTCATTGAAGGTAATCCATTGGTCCACCAAGTCACCATAAGTCTCAAAACAGAAACGAGCATAGTCTTCGTAGGCTGAGACAGTGGCCTTATCTTCCCAACCATCCCCATCTTCTTGAAGGGCAAAAGGCAGATCAAAGTGATAGAGATTGACTAAAAGGCGAATACCCTTGGCCTTGATCGCTTCAAAGACCTGACGGTAGAAAGCCACACCTTGAGGATTGACTTCTCCACGACCTTGCGGGAAAAGTCGTGACCACTGGATAGAAGTACGAAAGGCTGTATGACCTGTTTCTACTAGAAGCTCAATATCCTTTTCCCAGTTTTCGTAAAAGGTCGATGTTTTGTCAGGTCCAATCCCATTGTAGTAGCGATTTGGCTCTACTTGGAACCAATAATCCCAGAGATTGTCTCCCTTGCCGTCACCAGGCACACGGCCTTCTGTCTGTGGTCCAGAAGTTGAGGAACCCCAGACAAAATCCTTTGGAAATTTTAGCATAGCTTTACCTCTTAACTTGATGATGTCTTTATTCACTTCCATTATATAGAAAAAACAAGGTAAAAACTAGTTACATTTTTGCCTTGTTTTTCTTCTGATTATAGTTTTTATTTCTTGCTGAGGATTTCAAGGGTTTCGAGCAAGTTGTCTGCGTGAACTTCAATGGTGTCACCAGTCGCCTTGATCTTAACTTCTACGATACCATCAGCCGCTTTCTTCCCAACAGTGATACGGATTGGAAGACCGATCAAGTCGCTATCGCTGAATTTAACCCCGACACGTTCGTTACGGTCATCTGTCAAGACTTCGTAACCAGCTCCCATCAAGCTTGCTTCAAGCCTTTCTGTCAAGGCCTGCGCTTCTTCATCCTTGACATTGACAGTGATTAAGTGCACATCAAATGGTGCCAATTCTTTAGGGAAGTTAACTCCCCAAGCGTAACGGTATTCGCCCTTAGGCGTTTTGTTGACAAAGAGACGAGCGTGTTGCTCCATCACTGCTGAGAGAAGACGGCTGACACCGATACCGTAGCAGCCCATAATAATTGGCACAGCGCGACCATTTTCATCCAAGACATCCGCACCCATACTTGCTGAGTAGCGGGTGCCGAGTTTGAAGATGTGACCAATCTCGATACCACGGGCAAAGTTAAGGACACCTTGTCCGTCTGGAGAGATTTCACCCTCACGCACTTCGCGGATATCCACATACTCAGCAGTAAAGTCGCGACCTGGGTTCACACCCGTCAAGTGGTAGCCATCTTCGTTAGCACCTACAACCGCATTGCGAACATCTTGCACCTTACGGTCAGCAATGATTTTTACATTTTCTGGTAAACCAACTGGACCAAGTGAACCAAATCCTGCTGAGACGACACTTGCGACTTCTTCCTCGCTAGCAACATCAAAGAAATCTGCACCCAAGTAGTTTTTCAACTTGACTTCATTGAGTTGGTCATTCCCAACTAGAAGGGCTGCAACAAGCTCACCATCTGCCATGTAGAAGAGAGTTTTAATCGTTTGTTCTTCTGGAACATTGAGGAAGGCTGCAACCTCATTGATGGATTTAACATCTGGTGTTGCAACGCGAGTCACTTCTTCTTCAGCGACAACACGGTTGCTTGGTTTGTATTCATTTGTTGCCATTTCCAAGTTAGCCGCATAGCTTGACTCACTTGAGTAGGC